>NZ_CAXOMR010000003.1:0-137171 GCF_964210535.1 Rothia mucilaginosa | reverse complement strand
CCCATCCTCCGTCGTCAGAGTGACTCGGGTCTGTTTGACAGGTGCCCCGAGGTAAATCGCAGAATAACTCTCAAGCCTATCGGGCACTAATTCACCCGCCGAATCATAGTATTTAAGCTCGAGGCGGAGGGGGTCATCTTCAATAATCTTGCCGATAAAAACCTCATACTCCTCGCCTCGTTTCCAGTCAAGATCCAGCCGAGCCGAATTCAACAGCCTCGCAGAAAACAAAGAGCCCTCAACCGCAGCTACTTCCAAAACGAGTAGTTCCGTGCCGCCCTTGCCATCATTGGAATCGCTAACCTTGATAAGAAATCCGTCTCCCGGTTGAGGATCTACGATAATTCCCATGTCGTCTGCCCTTCTCTCCCAGCTTTCTCAGCTGCACACTCTGTAATTTTGTTCTCGTCCGCGTTCCCGCTTCCCGGGTCTCTCTCCCCCCCCCGATAGGAGAGAGGCGTCATCCCCCTGTACTGGAGGCAGTCGGAGGGGCAGCCGCAACGACCTGTCACGACCGCCCCTCCCCTACGCTATGCGTCTACGCGAATACCCCATAGACGCTCTGCTCTAGTACCAGCGGTTCTCACCCCGATAGTTCGGGTCGCCTCCAGCACAACGCGAGCATTTGGCGTCACAGTCCACATCACACTTTTCACCGGGAACCCCGGTCGACTGGTATTCGTATGTTCCCTGCAGATAAGACAGTTCCTCCCATAGCCGAGCCTCAAACGAAGTAGCTTCCCCAGTCTTCTCGCGAAGTACATTAGCTAGCGATTCTATCCAATCTGCCACTACGCGGGCTGCTCTACGCCTCAGGCTTTTCCATGCGTTTCGTTCCTCGTACCAGGACGGGTAAACCTTATACGGGTCAACCGGCTGAACGCTATCAGGGGCAGAAAGATCGGTGTGCTTGTAGAAGAAGTACCCCGAATCCACCAGCGCCAACAGCATCTGAGGCGCAGTAGCATTCAGAAGCTCAGAAGGATACGGTTCATCAGCCAGCGGCGGAAAATACGAGCGGAACCAGTAGCTCCCAGCACTGTATATTCCTTCAAAAAGCTCCGGATGGTCCTCTTGAAGCTCCGCATATTCTTTTGAATATTTGAGAGTGTTCAGAGACTCCGCCACCTCAGAGGTAATAGGTACGATGTACGCTACCGCACCACCAAAGTTCCATGTCTGCCGATGCCGGGCATCAGGCCAGTGGTCAGAACCCAGCTTCTTCTGCAGATACCTACCGAGATAAACATAGTTATGGTCCTTCACCACAACCACGTTCTCGTAGACAGCTTTCACAACACGCGGGCCGTCAGAGGTCAGCACGTTATCTCCGGCCCTACACACAATTTCTCGGCCGATTCCGTCCCGCGTCATCATTGTGACAGTAGTCTGGTCAAGGGGCGCCCCCAAATAGAACGCATACCTGAGCGACATATAATCATCAAATTCCTTGCCTTCCCAGTCGTAACACTTCAACCAAATTTTCAGGGGATCATCTTCCCTCACCTCACCGGTAAAGACATACCGATCATCCCAATAATCGGCAGTCCGACCAAGACGAGAACGGTTCAGCAAGCGTGCCGAGAACTTCGAGCCCTCAACCGCAGCAACTTCCAAAACCACTAGTCCCCTGCCGTCCTTACCATCATTACCGTCTCTAAATTCGACAAGAATTCCATCACCCGGTTGAAGGTCAACAATAACGCCCATTTTTCTGCCTTTCGCTCAGTAGCTACCCAAAAGTAGCTAACCAAAAATCACCAGTCTCGAAATATCAAAAATTACCGGTGCCGGGCTACACTGCCCGACACCCCTAAAGTGGCTTCCATCTTTTCTCTATTCATTTTTCAAAGAACACCGCTACCGGGGGCTATCACCCGCAATAAACCCCGCCAACGCTAGCTACACCTCCAGTCTAGGGTGAAGCTTTCAAACGCGCGCGGCGTTTGGTCATTCACCACTCGACCCCCGGCGATAGGGTGCAAAAAAAGGCGCGCGAGTTCAGCAATCAAGCTAAACTCACGCGCCTTTACCGGTCTGCTAACGCAGACCTAACGTCTGCACAGAACTACTTCTATGCAGCGTTACTTCTGTACAGAATTACTTCTGTTCCTGGCCCACCTGAGCGAGGCGGTGCGCCTCGTCCATCTCAATAGCGGACTGAACCACGGGCTCCAGGTCACCATTCAGCACAGCATCCAGGTTGTACGCCTTGTAGCCGGTACGGTGATCCGCAATGCGGTTCTCCGGGAAGTTGTAGGTACGGATACGCTCCGAACGGTCCATGGTACGCACCTGGGATGCACGGTGTGCCGCGTTCTCAGCGTCAATCTGCTCCTGCTGGTGAGCCAGCAGTCGCGCACGCAGAACGCGCATTGCAGCTTCACGGTTCTGCAGCTGAGACTTCTCATTCTGCATCGCCACGACAATACCGGTGGGCAGGTGGGTAATACGCACCGCCGAGTCGGTGGTGTTCACCGACTGACCACCGGGACCCGAAGAACGGTACACGTCAATCTTCAGGTCGTTCTGGTTAATCTCGATTTCCTCGGGCTCGTCCACCTCGGGGAACACCAGCACGCCAGCAGCGGAGGTGTGGATACGGCCCTGAGACTCGGTCGCCGGAACGCGCTGCACGCGGTGCACGCCGCCCTCGTACTTCAGGTGCGCCCACACGCCCTCAGCAGGCTCATTCGAGGAACCCTTAATAGCGATCTGTGCGTCCTTGTAACCGCCAACATCGGTGCTGGTCGAAGAAATAATCTCAGTCTTCCAGCCCTTGTTCTCGGCATAACGCATGTACATGCGCAGCAGGTCACCAGCGAACAGAGCCGCCTCGTCGCCACCAGCACCAGCCTTCACCTCAAGAATGACGTTACGGCCATCATCCGGGTCACGCGGAATCAGCAGGCGGCGCAGCTTCTCCTGAGCAACCTCCAGCTCCTCCTCCAGACCGGGAATCTCCGCCGCGAAATCCGGATCCTCATCAGCCATCTCGCGAGCAGCCTCAAGGTCATCTTTCAGCGAAGTGTACTTGTTGTACGCAGTCACAATACCGGTCAGCTCCGCGTAACGGCGGCCCACACGGCGTGCCTTACCCTGGTTCGCCTGCACGGCGGGGTCCGCCAGCTGATTCTGCAGGTCAGCGTGCTCATCCAGCAGAACCTGAATAGATTCAAACATTCTGTTCTCTCTTCCATCTCCCGCACTTTACGCCGCACGGGCAGGCACTAGATTTCTCATCCCTCACAGCGGGATGCACAAAACGAACGGCTCACGCGCCCCACCCACATGAGGAGGTGGGGCGCGTGAGATACGAGCCTTAGTCGACCAGACGCAGACCGTTCTTCTGAACCGTCAGAAGGAACTCCACGTTGCTTTCAGTCTTACGCAGCTGGTTGGTCAGAACACCCAGAGCCTGCTCGGGCTCCATACCCGCCAGGGCACGGCGCAGACCCCACATAATCTTGATCTCATCCGGGGAAAGCAGGTTCTCCTCACGGCGAGTACCAGAAGCATTAATATCAACCGCCGGGAAGATACGCTTATCCGCCAGCTGACGAGACAGGCGCAGCTCCATGTTACCGGTGCCCTTGAACTCTTCGAAGATCACTTCGTCCATCTTCGAGCCGGTCTCAACCAGGGCGGTAGCAAGAATGGTCAGCGAGCCGCCCTCTTCAATGTTGCGGGCAGCACCGAAGAACTTCTTCGGCGGGTACAATGCGGCAGAATCCACACCACCGGACAGGATACGACCGGATGCCGGAGCAGCCAGGTTGTATGCGCGGCCCAGGCGGGTCATGGAGTCCAGCAGCACGACCACATCGTAGCCGAGCTCCACCATACGCTTTGCACGCTCAATAGCCAGCTCAGCAACAGTGGTGTGATCCTCAGCGGGGCGGTCGAAGGTCGAGGCAATAACCTCACCCTTGACGGTGCGCTGCATGTCGGTCACTTCTTCAGGACGCTCGTCCACCAGGACCATCATCAGGTACACGTCCGGGTTGTTCACGGTAATCGCGTTCGCAATGGACTGCAGCATGAGGGTCTTACCCGCCTTCGGCGGGGACACAATCAGACCGCGCTGACCCTTACCGATCGGGGACACCAGGTCCACCACGCGGGTACCCAGCTTCTTGGGGGTGGTCTCCAGGCGCAGACGCTCCTTGGGGTACAGCGGGGTCAGCTTGGAGAACACGCGGCGGTTAGCGGCCTCTTCAACGCTCTGACCGTTGATAGCCTCAACCTGAACCAGGGCGTTGAAGCGCTGGCGGTTGTTCGACTCACCCTCGCGCGGCACGCGAATCGCGCCGAGCACGTGGTCGCCCTTACGTAGGTTGTACTTCTTCACCTGGGCCAGGGAAACGTACACGTCATTGGTGCCGGGCAGGTAGCCGGTGGTGCGCACGAAAGCGTAGTTATCGAGGATATCCAGCACACCCGAAATCGGTGCCAGCACATCGTCTTCGCTCAGGCGAGGCTCGTTCTCCTCGCGGCGGCGAGCCTGCTTCTCAGCACGCTCCGCCTGGCGGTCACGCTTGGAACGGCGCTCAGTACGCTCGGCACGCTCTGCGCGTTCTGCACGCTCAGCAGCCTTACGCTCGGCACGTTCGCTACGCTCAGCATTGCGCTCTGCACGCTCCGCCTGGCGGTCACGCTTAGTGCGGCGCTCGGTACGCTCACCATCCTGGTCGCGGCGACGTTCACGGGTGCGGGTACGCTTCGAGCTCTTCTCACCATCGGGGGTGCCAAAAGTCATGTCCAGGGCAGCGTTCAGGCTGTCCAGGCTAGCGGTGCCATCAGCGGTAGCAGCCTTCAGCTCAGCCGAGTTACCGGGCAGGTCAACCTGCTCCGAACGCTCACCAATACGCTCAGCAGCCAGCTCAGCGCGCACATCCAGCGGAGGAAGCTCAACCGGCTTCTCGTCCTTACGGGTGCGGGTGCGGCGAGTACGCTTCTCAGCCTTCTCAGCCTTTTCAGTCTTCTCAGACTTCTCCGCCGATGCGTCCTCACCCTCAGCGGCACGGCGAGCGCGCGCACGCTTCTGAGCGGGAGTCTCATAGCGGGAAGAACGGGTACGCTTCTCAGCCTTCTCGCTCTTCTCAGCGCTCTCAGCGGAAGCCTCAGCAGACTCAGAGTTTTCGGTCTTCTCAGCAGCCTTCTCAGCCTTAGCCTCGGCGTCCTTCTGGGCGCGGGTACGGCGAGTACGGCGAGGCTTAGACTCCTCAGTCTTCTCAGCAGCGGAGGCATCAGCGGATTCAGCGGCAGCCTCAGCGGGTGCTTCAGGCTTGGATTCTTCAGCCTTGGTGGATTCGGTCTTGGGCGCAGCAGGAGCGGCTACGGCGCCGCCACGCTGATGCTCCTCAAGAGCCTGAACCAGCTCAGCCTTCTTCAACTTCAGGTAGCCGCGGATACCAAGCTGCTGGGCGAGGACACGCAGCTGCGCGACCTTCAAGTTCGCAAGTTCCGGTGCGGCAGCCGCCGTACCGTACTCATCGGTGACAACAATATTCTTTGCCAACTACAATTCCTTTGGTTATAAGCCCTGAAAATCTTCAGAATAAAGATCGGGCGGGCGCTATAGCGCGGTCAAAGGCTTAGACACTGCCGAAAGAAAACAGCAGTCTGCACCTTCGACTCCCTCGAACCGCGCTGGAGGCGGTTCGTGTCTCTTACCGTACCCGCTGATTCAGACACAGCGAGCACACACGGAAGATAAGGCGCTCTATCACAAATGTGGGCAAGCCCAAACCATCATCTATAAGAACCATCTGCACGAGATGAAGAGGATGGATTGGTCACTTTGGAAGGGCACCCGCCGCGAAACCGAACCCCCAGAAAAGTCTTCCCCTATGCGTCAGAAATAAAGAAAGACGTGAATCCCAAAGGCACTCCCCCGAACCCTACCGGCTCCCACCCAGATACAAAAGTATCTGAGGCATCAGGGGAAACGGAAGTACGTTACGAAGGATAGTATCGACGGTCTACATTGAACGACGGGCGAACCTCAACATAGGACGAACTAATAACGTCCTACTGAGTAACTATAACACCTTCAGTATCAATTTCAAGGGGAAGCACTCGCCAGTTCAGGCGGCGATCCACAATAGCGCTGCAGGGGTGGGTCGCCTCAAACTCGGCAATCGCCTCCTGAACCTGTCGCACCTGCTCATCGCCGTGGGCAAAGGTCAAAACGGTCGGGCCGGCACCAGAAATCACCGCAGCAAAACCCTGACCGCGCAGGTACGCCACCAGCGCAGCCGACGGCTCCATCGCGGTCACACGGTACCCCTGATGCAGGTAGTCCACGGTTGCATCCATCAGATGCTCGGGAGCGTCAGAGAGAGTACGCACCAGCAACGCCGCACGAGCCGAGTTCGCCACTGCCTCAACATGGGGCATCTGCGAAGGAATCAGCGAACGAGCAAGCTTCGTCGATACCTCATAATCGGGCACAGCCACCACCGGGTGAACATCAGGATGCACCGGAATAATCAGGGACTTCCAATGACCCAGCTCACCCCAGGACACCGACAGGTTGCCGTAAATCGCCGGAGCCACGTTATCCGGGTGGCCCTCCATATCGGAGGCGACCTGCAACATCTGCTCACGGCTCAGGCGGTACTCTTCCGGCAGCAGGCCGCTCGCCGCAGCCACGCCCGCCACAATAGCCGACGCCGAAGAACCCATACCGCGAGAATGCGGAATCTTATTATCAGCAATCAGCTTCACCGGAGGCAGCTCATCCAAACCAGCCGCCGCGAAACCAGCCTTCATCGCCTGCAAAACCAGGTGGCTCTCATCGCGAGGAACATCCGCGCTGCCCTCACCGCTGAGCTCAAACTCCAGGCCAGACTCAATACGCTCAACAACCAGCTCATCATAAAAGCCAAGACCCAAACCCATGCTGTCATAGCCGGGACCCAGGTTAGCGCTCGTAGCGGGAACACGAACCTTAACGGACGCGCCCACCGGAATATCAGAAATATGCAGGGAAGACATGAGAAGAACCTCGCGATCGGTGACGTAATGAGTGAATAGGTGAAAGATACAAAAAGGGGCTGTCATGCAGGTGCACCCCGCCCCGAAAACCGGGACGGAGTGCACATCGTAGTATGAACAGACTAGTTCAAATCAAGAATATCTGCCACAGCAACCACGTCGAAGGGAGCCTTAGTCGGCTCAACCTTCACACCGTTCACAGCCTCAAGAGCCCACTGCGGGTCCTTCAGACCGTGACCGGTCACAGTAATCACGATGGTCTTACCCTCGGGAGCTTCACCGGCGCGGTGCTTCTTCAACAGACCCGCAACACCGGCGGCCGAAGCCGGCTCCACGAAGACACCCTCGCGGGCAGACAGCCAGCGGTGCGCCTCCAGAATCTCCTCATCGGTCACAGCCTCAATCACGCCGCCGGACTCGTCACGAGCAGCCTCAGCCTTCTCCCACGACGCAGGATTACCGATACGGATAGCGGTCGCAATGGTCTCAGGAGCCTCAATCGGGTGGCCAGCAACGATCGGAGCAGCACCAGCAGCCTGGAAGCCCCACATAATCGGACGCTTAGTCGCAACAGGCTCCAGAACCTTACCGTCACGGTTGGTGTAGGGCTCCGAGTACTCCTTGTAGCCCTTCCAGTACGCGGTGATGTTACCCGCGTTGCCAACCGGCAGCAGGTGGTAATCGGGAGCGTCACCCAGGGTATCAACGACCTCGAACGAACCGGTCTTCTGACCCTCAATACGGTACGGGTTCACCGAGTTCACAAGGAACACCGGGTAGTTCTCGCTGAGCTTGCGAGCAATCTCCAGGCAGTTGTCGAAGTTGCCGTCAATCTGAATGATGTCAGCGCCGTGAGCAATCGCCTGGGACAGCTTACCCATAGAAATCTTGCCGTCCGGAACCAGCACTGCACAGCGCATACCAGCCTGCAGCGCGTATGCAGCAGCCGAAGCGGAAGTGTTACCGGTCGAAGCGCACACAACAGCCTTCGCACCGTCACGCTTAGCAGCGGTCATAGCGCTGGTCATACCGCGGTCCTTGAACGAACCGGTCGGGTTCATACCCTCAAACTTCAGGTAAACGGTGTTACCGGTCTCAGCAGACAGTGCCGGCGCGTGAATCAGCGGGGTACCACCCTCACCCAGGGTCACAGCCTTCACATCATCTGCAAAAGGCAGACGGTCACGGTACTCATTGATAACGCCCTGCCACACGTGTGCCATTGGCTTCTCCTTCAATCTTGGCGTCCCGCCCGCCGGACCTCCCATAGGTTCGGCGCGGTAGCGGGTACGCGGGTTAGTTAGTGAGCGATGCGCCCGCAGGCGAACATCGCACGTTTAGTGAGCGGCGCGTGCCGCGCTTAGATAACGATTCGAGCTTTAGTACTTCTCAGACTCCACGCGGATGACCGAGTTCACCTCACGCACAGTGTCCAGAGCATCAATCACAGCAATCGCACGGCGCAAATCGGAATCCTTGGCCGAGTGGGTGACCATACGAATCTGAGCCGCACCCTCCTTCGGGGCGGACTGACGCAGAGAATCAATAGAAATACCGTGCTCAGTCAGGATGCGGGTAATGTTCGCCAGAACACCCAGGCGATCCTCTACCAGAACACCCACCGAGTAGCGAGACACCACGTTATCCAGGCTGGTTGCGTGCAACTGAGCGTGAGAAGTCTCCGGAACACCGGGACCGCCCAACACCAGACGACGAGCCAGGGACACGAAGTCACCCAGAACAGCCGAAGCAGTCGGAGCGCCACCTGCACCGGGGCCGTAGAACATCAGCTCGCCGGCGTTCTCCGCCTCAACGAACACAGCGTTGAACGCACCGTGCACACCAGCCAGCGGGTGCTGACGAGGAATCAGAGTCGGGTTCACGCGAATGTTCGCGCCGTTCTCACCCTCGCGCTCGCAGATAGCCAGCAGCTTGATGACGTAACCGTCAGCATCCGCGGCAGCAACGTCATCAGCGGTGATGGAGGTGATGCCCTCGGTGTGCACATCATCAATAGTGAAGTCAGAGTGGAACGCCAGCGAAGCAACAATCGCAGCCTTCGACGCGGCATCGTGGCCCTCAACGTCAGCGGTCGGGTCAGCCTCCGCGTAGCCGAGCTTCTGAGCCTCAGCCAGTGCATCCGCGAAGGAAGCGCCGGTGGTGTCCATCTGATCAAGAATGTAGTTGGTGGTGCCGTTCATGATGCCCAGAACGCGGGTCACACGGTCACCAGCCAGGGAGTCACGCAGCGGGCGCAGAATCGGGATAGCACCCGCAACAGCAGCCTCGTAAGAGAGCTGAGCGCCGGACTCATCAGCGGCAGCCTGCAACTCCACACCGTGCTTAGCAAGCAGAGCCTTGTTACCGGAGACAACGGACTTGCCCGCCTTCAGAGCACGCAGAATGCGGGTGCGAGCCGGCTCAATACCGCCGGTCAGCTCGATGACCACATCCGCCGCATCAATCAGGGATTCAGCGTCGGTGGTGTACAGCGAGGGGTCCGCATTCCAGTGGCGGGATGCATTAGTATCGCGCACAGCAATACCGATCAACTCCACGGGGGCGCCAATGCGCTTCTCAAGGACAGCGTTATCCTCGACCAGGATGCGAGCAGCCTGGGAACCGACATTACCGGCACCAAGCAGTGCTACTTTGATCTTTTCAGCCACGATAGTCTCTTTCTACGGTCTGTTCCGGGTTCGCCCCGGTATATCTTCGGGCTAGGCGTGGATGCGGTGCAGAGCACGCACTCAACAACCACTTTATCAAGAGCCGGGGACGGCTCAGCAGCCTCAAGCTGCGACTTTTACTCTCTGAGATGAGGTATCCCTCACAGTTATGAGGTGAACCTTAGTGTCTGCAGAGTTTTGAACACGCAAAACCGTGAAGCCCCGCCAGTAACCACTGCCTCACGTCGCACATGGTAGAGACGAGAACTCCACGGCTTCATAGATTCTGGGGCGGACTCTAGATATCCGAACCCATATCCAGCGCCAGCATGTCCTCCTCGCGCTGGCGGCGAATCATCACGCGCGAAGGCAGACCCTCAGCAGTCGCAATCACCGGCGGGCGGGTCAGGAAGTTGTAGTTCGACCCCAGCACGTAGCAGTACGCGCCGGTCGCAGGAACCGCCAGAATATCGCCGGCCTGCAGATCAGCGGGCAGGTAGCAGTAGCGCACCACCACATCGCCGGACTCGCAGTGCTTACCCACCACGCGAGAGAGCACCTGCTCCCCCGCCGGGGCACGATTCGCCAGGGTCACCGAATAATCCGATTCGTACAGCACCGGGCGGGCGTTATCGCTCATGCCGCCGTCCACAGAGACGTAGCGGCGCACGCGAATCTCGCCGTTTTCGTCCTCAATGCTCACGTTCTTGATGGTGCCGACCGTGTACAGGGTCGCACCCGAGGGGCCCGAAATCGAGCGACCAGGTTCGAACGACATGTGCGGAATCGCCATGCCCAGGCGCTCGCAGGTCGCCGCAACCGAAGCGGCGATGGATTCGGTCACCTCGGCGATGGAGCGGGGGTGGTCCGCCTCGGTGTAGGCGATGCCGTAGCCGCCGCCCAGGTCCAGCTCCGGCAGGGTCACGTCCAGGTCACGGTTGAGGCGGTTCATGAATTCCAGAGCGGTGGTTGCCGCCTGCTCGAAGCCCTCCGCCTCAAAAATCTGCGAACCGATGTGGCAGTGAATACCGCGGAAATCCAGGGAGTCGGTCGCATTCAGGATTGCCGCCGCCAGCGCAGCGTAGGAGTCGGAGGCCTCCACGCCCCAGTGCTCCAGCTCTTCCTCGTCCAGACCGGCGAGCGCGGCGGTACCGGGCTGCAGGGACATTCCGAATTTCTGGTCCTCGTGCGCGGTCGCAATGGACTCGTGGGTGGAGGCGTGCACGCCGGGAGTGATGCGAATCAGCACCGGAACCGGGGCGTACGGCTCCTCGCCCTCCGCCACGCGCTCGGCAGCAAGCTCCGCGTACACGCGCTCAATGAGCTTGAGCTCGTCCACCGAGTCAGCCACCACGCGGCCCAGGCCGTTACGGATCGCGCGGGCAATCTCAGCCTCAGACTTATTGTTACCGTGCAGGGCGATATTCTCACCGGGAACCTGCGCGCGCAGAGCCAACGCCAGCTCACCACCGGAGGCGGTATCCAGGCACAGGCCCTCCTCGGTTGCCCAGCGTGCCACCGCGGTGGACAGGAAGGATTTGCCGGCGTAGTAGACGCTCACCTTCGCACCGTGCGCGGCAAAAGCCTGCTCAAAAGCGGTGCGGTAGGCGCGGGCACGGGCACGGAAAGTCGTCTCGGAGAAGACGTACTGCGGGGTGCCGTGCTCAGTCGCCAGGTCGCTGACGGTCACGCCGTCAATGCAGAGCTCACCCTGCTCATTGCGGGTGAAAGAATCAGTCCAGATGGTACGGGACAGGGCCTCGGGGTGCTCGGGGTAGGTGATCCATTCGGGGGCGTAGAGGGCGCGGGCTTCGCTCATCGTGTCTCTTTCTTAGCTATCTTGCCGGCATACGCTCAACCCCCGCCCCGGTAGCACCGGGTCGGGGGTTGAAACGAGAGTATTACATGCGCTCGGGTGCGCTCACACCCAGCAGGTTCAGGCCGTTAGCCAGCACCTGCTGTGCCGCGTTGTTCAGCAGCAGGCGGGTACGGTGCAGATCGGTGACCTCTTCACCCGCCTTGGGGGCGACGCGGGAGACACCGTACCAGCTGTGGTACGCCGAAGCGAGCTGCTCCAGGTAGCGGTTCACGCGGTGCGGCTCGTAGAACTTCGCGGCGTCACGCACAGCAGCCGGGAACTGGCCGAGTACAGCCAGCAGCTCACCGTCAGCGGCGGAGTCGAGCAGGGAGGTGTCCACGCCGTCCTCAACCTTCACGCCAGCCTCCGCGGCGTTACGTGCCACAGCGGCGGTACGTGCGTGAGCGTACTGCACGTAGTAGACCGGGTTCTCGTTGCTCTTGGAAGTCAGCAGGCCCAGGTCAATGTCGATGGGGGTGTCCACCGAGTAGCGGGTCAGCTCGTAGCGGGCTGCGTCAACGCCAACAGCTTCGACCAGGTCCTCGAGGGTGACCACGGTGCCGGCACGCTTGGACATACGGACGGGCTTGCCGTCCTTGACCAGGTTCACCAGCTGACCGATCATGACCTCAATCTGGTCGGCGCGGTAACCAAGAATCTGGGCGATAGCCTTCAGACGGCCCACGTAGCCGCTGTGGTCAGCGCCGAGCATATAAATCGCCACGTCAGCGGGGTTTACTGCACGGGTCATCTTGTCCTGGTAGTAGGCGATATCGCCCGCCACGTAGGCGTGGTTGCCGTCAGACTTGATGACCACGCGGTCCTTATCATCGCCGTAGTCGGTGGTGCGCATCCACCATGCACCGTCAGCTTCGAAGAGCTGACCGTTCTCACGCATGGTCTCAAGCAGGGCGTCCACCTTGCCGCCTTCGAACACGGAGTTCTCGTGGAAGAACACGTCGAAGTGGGTGCCGAATGCCGCCAGGGACTCCTTGATCTGATCGAACATCAGGTGAGTACCGATTTCGCGGAAAATCTCTTCGGGGTTCTCAGCCTCAAGCGCGTCGGGGCGCTGAGCCAGAATCTGGTCCTTAATGTCAACAATGTACGCGCCAGCGTAGCCGTCCTCAGGGGTCTCCTCGCCGCGAGCAGCGGCAATCAGGGAGCGCACGAAACGGTCAATCTGGGTGCCGTGGTCGTTGAAGTAGTATTCACGCACGACGTTAGCACCCTCGGCCTCAAGGACACGGGCGAGCGCATCACCGACGGCAGCCCAGCGGGTGCCACCCAGGTGGATGGGGCCGGTGGGGTTCGCGGAAACGAACTCAAGGTTAATGGTCTTACCAGCGAACTTGTCGCTACGGCCGTATGCTTCGCCAGCCTCAACGATGGTGGCGGCAAGCTCACCAGCAGCTGCGGCGTCCAGGGTGATGTTCAGGAAGCCGGGGCCAGCAATATCTACGGATGCAACACCGGCGATGGCGCCAATCTTCTCTGCCAGAAGAGCTGCTACCTCACGCGGGTTCTTGCCCACCTTCTTGGCGAGCTGCAGAGCGATGTTGGTTGCCCAGTCACCGTGTTCGCGGGACTTGGGGCGCTCCACTCGGACGGCGGGCAGTTCAGCGCCCTCCACGAGGGTCAGCTGGCCGGAGGAAATGGTTTCTTCAAGGGCAAGCGCAATGGCTTCGGAGAGTTCTTCAGGAGTCATAACAAACTATTCTAGCAAGCCTTGGCTGGTGCCTGACCGTTTATCTAGTGCTTATCTGATACCATAGGTGGGTTGCCTCTGTAGCTCAGCGGATTAGAGCACCAGTTTCCGGTACTGGGGGTCGAAGGTTCGAATCCTTTCAGGGGCACGATGTTCTTATTCGAGAGGGAACACGGGAGCCGATATCCGAGGCGTATTGTTCGGGTATCGGCTCCTTTTTATTTAACTGCCATACTGCCCCCCACTTTTCAACGTCAGAGCGTGGACACTACCCTCCGCCCTGTTGTGGCAACGCTAACCGCCTTGAGAGAATGGGGGAAACGCGCACACTGTTCAACTCAACCCGAACTTTAAGCCACGACAGCGGAGGTAACCCGATGACCACCATGCGCCAGATTCAGCTCACCGAATGGGGCGACGAAAGCGTTCTGCACGAAGCAAACGTGCCCATCCCCTCGCCGGTGCGCGGTCACGTGCTCATCAAGACGGTTGCCGCCGGTGTCAACCCGATTGACCTAACCACCCGCAAGGGTCTGGGTCCCGCCGCTCAGCTGGCAGATCCGTCGTACAAGCCCTTCGTGCCCGGCTGGGATGTTGCCGGCACCGTGGTTGCCACCGCTGGTGACTACACGGGCTTCAAGGTGGGCGACGGTGTATTTGGTCTGGTGTCTTTCCCCGCTCCCGCAGGTGCGTACGCGGAGTATGTGCTTGCCCCGGCGCACCAGCTAGTGAAGGTGCCCGCCGATGTTCCCTGCGCACAGTTGGGCGGCGCTCCCCTGGCGGCACTGACCGCATACCAGGCGCTCTTCGAGGTGGCGCGACTGAAGGAGGGCGAGCGCGTGCTCATTCACGCCGGTGCCGGAGGCGTCGGTCACCTCGCCGTTCAGCTGGCGGCGCATGCTGGCGCTCAGGTTTTTGCGACCGCCTCTGAGGCGAACCACGAGTTTGTGCGCTCGCTGGGCGCTCAGCCCATCGATTACCGCACCGAGGATTTCCGTGCCGTACTGGGTCAGACCATGGATGTGGTGCTCAATTCCACCGGCAAGCAGACCTTCCTCGATTCGCTGGAGGTGTTGGTCCCCGGCGGCCGTATTGTCACCCTGACCAGCCCCGACCCGCTGGATGTGGCGCGTGAGCGTGGCTTTGAGGCGCAGTGGCTGACGGTTCACCCGGACCGTGTCCAGATGCAGGAGATTGCCCGCCTCATGTCCCTGGGTCTGCTGAAGGTGCACGTGGATCAGGTGCTTGATTTCTCGCAGGCTGCGCAGGCTCACACCCTGGTGGCGACGGGTCGCACCCGCGGCAAGATCGTTCTGGTTCCCTAGCGCGGCGCTGATTCATGCAGACTTCTGAGAGCGCACTGGCTACTGAGGGTGCACCGAACGCTGGGAACGTGCCGAACATTGAGAGTGCACGCGCCGTTGAGAGCAGCGAGTACCGCTCCGGTTTTTACCGTGAGGCGGGCTTTTACGATGCCCACTCACTACCCGACTACGGTGCACAGTCGCCGGTAACTCGCGAGGCGTTCGCCTACGATTTCTTCCCCGCGACCGAGGATACCTCCTCCCCCGCGCCGCTGCTGGTGTGGGTTCACGGCGGTGCCTGGCGCTTCGGCACCAACCAGGCACTACGAGACACCCTCCTGCGCACTCCTGACGGGGAGCAACCCAACACCCAGGCGCTCATGCGCGCCGCTTTCCAGCAGGCAGGCTGGACGGTCGCCTCCATCAACTACCGGTATTCGCATCAGGCGCTCTTCCCCGGTGCCCTGCACGATGTGAAGGAGGCCGTGCGCTTCTTCCGCGCCCGCGCGCACGAGTTCGGCATTGACCCGCAGCGTATTGCAGTAGCGGGCGGAAGCGCCGGCGGTCACCTGAGCATGCTGGTTGCGCACACGGGAGATTCCGCCGTTGAGAATTCCGCCGCCGAAAATCATGCGAGCACGCCCGAGCACAACGAATACTTCGAGGGCAGGGCGGCAAGCGCCTACCCATCCCATAGTTCACGGGTGTCAGCGGCGGCTTCGTTTTACGGGGTCAGCGATTTGAGGACCATCTTCACCGATCGCCCTCTGGCTGGCTATGCCCTCGACCATCCCGAGGATGACGGGGCTGAATGGCGACTGTTGGGAAGCACCTACCCGGTCCCCGCAGACATGTCTACTATCGATATTTCCGCGGGTGAGCGGGCGGTTCCGGGTGTTTGCATCGAGCGCGCCCAAAAGAACTGGGAGCGTGCGCATCCCATTGATGCGGTACGCCCCCAGAAACGAGTGAATAAGATCGAAAGTGCCTCTGAACCGGGAGTGAGCGGCGATGTCACTCCCCTGATGCTCGTGCACGGTATTAGTGATTCGTGTGTGCCGTACCAGCAATCGGTGCGGGTGTATCAGGCGCTGCGCACGCGGCAGGTGCCTACCGATTTGGTGCTGGTTCCGGATGCTGAACACGGGGATTCGCGCTGTTTTAGCCCCGATATTGTTCAGCAGATGCTGCGATTCTTCAACCGCGCTGTATAGCTCAACTGCGCTGTCTGAACTGTATTGTCTGATCTGAGTGATTGATCAGAAAGTAATCGACCAGATGCGGGTTTAGCGAACGCGGCGGTTCACGTATTCGTGCTCGAGGCGGTAGCGTTCGAGGTCGTCAAAAGCAACGCGACGGTGCGTGTTAATGCGCTCGAACGGAATATCTCCGCGTTCCAGCAGTCGAACAACGGTCGGGCGGGATACGCCCAGGTAGTCTGCCGCCTCCTGCGTGGTCATGAGGCGGTCCTGGCGAACCACGCAAACATCCTTGCGGTCGGCGAATGCGCGCGCCACGGAGGTGAGGGGTCCGTACATTTCGGGGGAAATCTGTACGCGCTCACCGTCGCCGGTGACCAGGTAGAGGGTTTCTTCGGCGCTGAGGCGGTCGAAGTGGGTGCGCAGACTCGCGTGAACGAGGGCTTGGAAGAGTTCTTCGCAGCGGTGGTGAATTTCTTCGTGCTGTCCGTCTTCGCAGCAATCCAACACTGCAGCACGCGTTGCCGGGTACGTCTTTGGTGATGGCATAGTCACTCCTTCGTTACTGTGTTATTCACCACTGTAGCAGTTGAACGAAACTATCGAAAGAAAGCTAAGAAGCGCAGTTAATTCGCATCTGCGGTACCTAAAATATAAATGAATAATTATTAGCTTTTTAGATAGTATTTGATGCTATTTATTGTAGCTTAATTGCTCGTTTAGGGTCGGTATTCCGCCGCCGCCCGCTCTGGTTACCCGCGAACAAACCCAAATATGACAAACAAAGCACAGCCCAAGCCCACCGTGGGCAAGGCGAGTACACTGGATAGGATATGTCTGAGCAGAAATCCACGAAGAAACACGCAGATACTTCCAAGTCCCAGCGCCCCTCCTCGGCTAAGCCCCGCACCGCCCCCACCATGGCGAGCATGGCAGCCGCAATCCACGCGGCAAAGGTACGATCCTCTGAAAAGACCGCTGAAAAAACCGCAGATAAAACTACTGAGAACAACGCGGTAAAAAACGGCGCCCCGAAGCAGGGTGCACAGAAGAACAGCGCCCAGAAGAATAACGCAGACCGCAAGAACTCCTCCCGCGGCGCATCCGAACGTAACTCCAACGCCTCCCGCTCCAACCGACGCGGAGGCGCCAACAATCGTGCCCGCAAGCAGGGCGATGGCAAGGGCAACCAGCAGGGCTGCAACAACGGTAACCGCCAGGGCGAGCAGCAGAACCGCCCGGCACCGCGCCGCTACGAGCCGTTCATTCCCGAGGTCATCACCTACCCCGAAGAGCTGCCCGTCAGCGAACGCCGCGAAGACATCATGAACGCGATTCGTGACAACCAGGTCGTCATCATCGCGGGTGAAACCGGCTCCGGTAAGACCACCCAGATTCCCAAAATGTGCCTCGACCTGGGTCTGGGTGCGAAGGGCCTTATCGGCCACACCCAGCCGCGCCGCCTCGCCGCGCGTTCCGTCGCCGAACGCATCGCCGAAGAACTCGGTCAGAAAATCGGTGAAACCGTCGGCTACCAGGTGCGATTCACCTCCGAGGTCGGCGAACACAGCGCCATCAAGCTCATGACTGACGGCATTCTGCTCGCCGAAATTCAGAACGACAAGCTACTGCGCCGCTACTCCACACTCATCATTGACGAGGCGCACGAACGCAGCCTGAACATTGACTTCATCCTCGGCTACCTCAAGCGCATCCTGCCGCAGCGCCCGGATCTGAAGGTCATTATTACCTCCGCGACCATCGACCCGGAACGTTTCGCGCGCCACTTCTCCCCCAGCTACGTGCCGGGCAAGGGCATCGTCGACGAAAACCTCAGCGCCGAAGAACGCGAAATCGCCGAAGCAATCCTGCCCGACGACGCGCCGCCCATTATCGAGGTGTCCGGCCGAACCTACCCCGTGGAAATCCGCTACCGTCCGCTCGACGAGGAAGACTACCTCAGCGACGACGAAATCGAAGACGACCACGACCCCACCGACGGCATCCTCGACGCCATCAAGGAGCTCTCCAAGGAAGCGCCCGGCGACATCCTCATCTTCTTCTCCGGCGAGCGCGAAATCCGCGACGCCAAGGACGCCATCGAGGCGATGGTCGCCAAGTCGCCGCGCCTGAACTACGAAGTGCTACCCCTGTACGCGCGTCTCTCGCTCGCCGAGCAGCACCGCGTGTTCTCCCCCGGCTCCCGCCCGCGCATCGTGCTCGCCACGAACGTCGCCGAAACCTCGCTGACCGTGCCCGGCATCAAGTACGTCATCGACACCGGCACCGCCCGCATCTCGCGCTACTCGGCGCGCACCAAGGTTCAGCGCCTGCCCATCGAACGTATCTCGCAGGCAAGCGCCAACCAGCGTTCCGGTCGATGCGGCCGCGTCAGCGACGGTATCGCCATCCGCCTCTACTCCGAGGAAGACTTCAACTCGCGCCCCGAGTTCACCGACCCCGAAATTCTGCGCACTAACCTCGCCGCCGTCATCCTGCAGATGATTGCCATCGGCGTTGTGCGCGAACCCGGCGACATCTCCCGCTTCCCGTTCGTGCAGCCGCCCGCTTCCCGCGCCATCAACGACGGCGTGAACCTGCTGCGCGAACTCGGCGCGCTCACCGAACGCCCCCGCGGACCCCGCAAGGGCCGCGGCAACAGCGCAACCCTCACCGCCATCGGCCGAGCCATGGCGGCGTTCCCCGTGGACCCGCGCCTGGCCCGCATGATTATCGAGGGTGGCCGCCGCAACTGCGCCAAGGAAATGATGGTGCTCGCCGCCGCCCTGACCATCCAGGACCCGCGCGAACGCCCCGCCGATGTGCGCGCAGAAGCCGACGCGATGCACGCCCGCTTCGTCGACGACACCTCCGACTTCTCCTCCTTCCTGCTGCTCTGGGACTACATCAACGAGCAGCAGGCGGCACTGTCCTCCTCGCAGCTGCGCAAGATGTGCCACCGCGAGTTCATCAACTACCTGCGCGTCCGCGAGTGGCAGGACCTCTTCGCCCAGCTGCGCGAAATGGGCCGCACCGCCAACATTCATGCCAGCGGCGGCCGCGATATTAACGCCTCCGCGCACGAGGTAGACATCCACAAGAGCCTGCTCACCGGCCTGCTCTCACACGTGGGCGTCAAGGAAGAACGCGAAAAGGACTCCAAGGGGCGCACCCGCGGCCCCCGCGAATACCTCGGCGCGCGCGGCACCAAGTTCGCGATTTTCCCCGGCTCCGGTCTGTTCAAGAAGGGCCCCGACTGGGTGCTCTCCGCCGAACTCGTCGAAACCTCCCGCCTGTGGGCGCGCACCAACGCCGCCATCGAACCGCAGTGGATCGAAGAGGTCGGCAAGCACCTCATCAGCGTGCAATACTCCGAACCGCACTGGTCCCTCAGCTCCGGCGCGGCCGTCGCCTACGCCAAGGGCACCCTGTTCGGCCTAACCATCTACGCCGACCGCCCCGTGCAGTACGCCCGCGTGGACGCCGCCGCGGCCCGCGAAATCTTCATCCAGTCCGCCCTCGTCGAAGGCCAGTGGCACACCCAGCACAAGTTCTACCTGCGCAACCAGCGCGCCCTCGCCGAGGTCGAAGAGCTTGAGGCACGCCTGCGCCGCCGCGACCTGCGTGTGGACGATTCCGTGCTCTTCGCCTTCTACGATGCACGCATCCCCGCCCACGTGACGGATGTGCGCGCCTTCGACAAGTGGTGGAAGCAGGCACGCCTCGAAGACGACAACTTCCTGGACTTCAACCCCGAGAAGCTCATCAACGAGGAAGCCGCCGACTACGACGACTCCCAGTTCCCGCGCCAGTGGGTGCAGCGCACCGACAGCGGCGAACTCACCCTGGACCTGCGCTACGAATACGCCCCCACCGCCGGTGTGGGAGGCGCCCGCACCGAAGCCGCCAAGCGCGACGGCGTGGCCGTGCAGGTGCCGATTCTCTTCCTCAACCAGCTGAGCCCCGAACCGTTCCGCTGGCAGATTCCCGGCCTGCGCCACGAGCTCGTGACCGCGCTCATCAAGTCGCTGCCCAAGGCGATCCGACGCAACTTCGTGCCCGCACCCGACGTGGCACGCGCCGCCTGCGCCACCCTGGAAGAGGACTACTCCCCCGCAACCGACGAGCTGCTCCCCTCCCTCGCGCTCGTGCTGCGCCGCCTGCGCGGCGTGGTCGTCGAACCCGAAGCCTTCAACTGGGACGCCGTGCCCGAGCACCTAAAGATGGGCTTCCAGGTGCGCAACGCCCGCAACAAGATCCTGGGCGAAGGCAAGGACCTGCGAGCCCTGCAGCAGCAGCTGCACAAGGAGATTCGCAGCGCCCTCGCCGACTCGCTCGGCGCATCCGACGACACCATGGCAAAAATGGTGGCGCTCGCACAGAGCGGCTCAAGTAGCTCAGGCGGCTCGAACAACTCGGGCGGCTCCGCGGCTTCTGCGAAGAAGGGCGCAAAAAACCCGGGTACCCCTGCCAACGCGGATGCATCCGGCGGAGTACGCGAAATCAGCGGCCTCACCGAATTCCCCGCCGATATGTTCCCCGACGGAGCCATCCCCCGCAAGGTACAGCGCGTCATCGCGACCCAGGCGGTCAACGGCTACCCCGCCCTCGTCGACGAAGAAACCAGCGTAGGCCTGCGCATCTTCCCCACCGAGGCAGAGCAGCTGCACGCACAGCGCCGCGGCATCATCCGCCTACTGCAGCTGCAGGTGCCCTCGCCCGTGCGCTACGTGAGCGAACACCTCTCCCACAAGGAGAAAATCGTCTTCACGCAGAACCCGCACGGCTCCATCGACGAGCTCATTCGCGACTGCACCGTCGCGGCGCTCGACCACCTGGTGCCGCACACGCCCATCTTCACGCACGCCGAATACAGCGAACTCTACGAGCACGTGCGCGCCGAACTCATCGAAACGGTCTTCGACGTGACCAAGCTCGTCGCCGAAATCCTCTCCGAAGCCACCGCGCTGAAGAAGGCAATCAAGAAGGCAACCTCGCTGACGACCATGCACGCCGTCTCCGACGTGAAGGCACAGATGGAAAATCTGGTCTACCCCGGATTCGTGGCACAAACCGGCTACGACCAGCTGGTTCACCTGCCGCGCTACCTCAAGGCCGCCCAGGTGCGCCTGACGAAGCTCGGCCCGAACCTGCACCGCGACAACCAGCTCATGCTCACCGTGCAGGACCTGGAAGACTCCTACGATAACGCGGTCAAGTCACTACCGGCAGGCACCATCGTGCCGGATGCGCTCCGCCGCGTGAACTGGATGATTGAGGAGCTGCGCGTGAGCTTCTTCGCCCAGGAGCTCGGCACCGCCTACACGGTATCTGAGAAGCGCATTGCGAAGGCTCAGCGTGAGGCGCTGGACGCCATCAAGCGTTAGATTGTGAGCTTGCGGGTTGTCTGCGGCTTGCGCGGATGGCGGTGTTCGTCCTCGCTCCTACAGGGGCACCCGCCCTCGCAGAGCTCGGGCACCCTGATGTCGCTACGGACGACACCGCCTTTCCGCGCTAGGTTCCCGGCTCAGCTTGCACTGTGAACGGCAAAGAGCCCCCACACGATTACCTCGTGTGGGGGTTCTTTGCTTGCGTTGCAGGTGCAGCCGTGTTTTCCGGAAGCGCCCTCAGGGTGTCACACGGACGCTCTCCGCAGCGAAGCAAGGAGGGGCGGAGCGTCCGGGTGACGGGTGCCCCTGCGTAGGCGCGGAGGAAACATGCGGCGCACCGCCCAAACGCCTCAGCGTAAGAAACGGTTAGGCTACCGCCTCGCAGAAGGTCACCTTCACGGAGCCGTTGCCGCGCTCGCGCATCCACTGCGGCGCGTTCTCAGCCGAAACAATCATGCCGTCGCTCACGGACGGTGCGATGTACGAGCCGCCCGCGCCGCCTGCGCCGCCCTGCATCGTGTAGCCGATGCCCTGACGCACGCCGGTCGGGCTGTTCAGCCACTTCTGGGTCAGCACAATCGAGGAGACGGACTGTGCCGCGCCGGAACCGCCGCCTCCGTAGCCTGCGCCGCCGCCACCGGACACCACGGACTGGTAGCCGTTGAAGTTCTGCGCGTACGCACCCTCGTCGTTGTAGATGTCCAGGTCCCAGCTGCGGTCCTCGTAGGTGCCCTTCTCGTGCACGCTGGCGGGGTTCTCATCCAGCTGGTAGGAGTATGCGCCCGCGCCGTCGCCGCCGTTGCCCGCGAAGCCGCTCGTGCCCGCGTTACCGGCAACAAACTGGCTGAATAGCACCTGGTTGTTGGTGGTTTCAAAGCCGATGATGGGGCCGTTTGCCGGCAGGGTGCCTGCCGCGCCGCCTGCACCGCCAACGCCCGCTGCGCCACCGAAACCGGAGTTATAAGTCAGGACCTTGGAGCGTTCAGCGTTGTAGACTTCGTAGCCGGGGGTGCCGTTGGAGCCTGCCGCTGCGGAGGCGCTACCCGCCGCATCGAACTGCGGGGATGCGTCCGAGCCGAGTGCCGCCACGCCGGCGTCGATCTGGCCGTCAAGGTTGGAGTACCAGGGGTCTGCGTAGGACACGCCGGAGCTGGTCATGCCCGCGCCACCGCCGCCGCCTGCGACAGCAACCACGGTGCCGTCGATGAGCAGTGCGGAGGAGCCGCCTCCGGATGCGGCGTAGACCTGGCTCTTGGAGTTTGCCGGGTCAGCGTACTTTGCGTCGACCTGCGCAGTGACGTTGGCGGGGATGGTGTAGGCGGGTACGGAGCCGCCGTTGCCGTAGCCTTCACCGCCGGCGGTGGGGGTGAGCGAACCGTCGCCAATACCGCCTGCCGCGGCGATGATCTGCACGGTGGAGCCGGGGGTTACGGGGATGATGCCGGTGACCTTCGCGCCGGAGCCCGCCTGGGTCATGCGGTTGTTGGTGCCACCCGCGCCGCCGACCAGCTCGAAGCGGAGCTTGTAGACGTTGTTGGGCACGGCGAAGCTCTGCACGGTCTTGGCGCCTTCGTCGGTACCGGAGATGTTGTACGCCGGGTTGGCTGCCAGGATGCAGTCGTTGGTTGCGGCGACGGATGCCGCGTAGGAGGGGATGGTTGCGGAGGCTGCGACGACGGGTGCCGCCCAGGCTGCACCAGCGACGAGCTTGCGGCGGGTCAGGGATGAAGACATGGTATGCCCTTTATTCAGGTGGGGTGATGTGTTTGTGGCGCGACTTTATTTGGCTCCAAACAAGCCTCAATTTGCTTGCTGTGGAAAGAAAATCAGCGCCGAGGAAAAGAATACCCTGAACCTCAGCTTTAACATAAATCCCTGGCTTGAGCACGGTATGGGAGCTCTTGGCCGCCTCGCGCTGCTCCCTTCCTGCGCTCCTGCAGGGGAACCCGCCACGCCCGGACGCTCCGCTCTTCCTTGCTTCGTTGCGGAGAGCGCCCGGGCGGGCACCCTGATGTCGCTTCCGGAAGGTGCGGCACTAGGCTAAAATTTCAGCTCATCTATCCGGCGAAGCCGGCGAAAGATTGAGAAGGCGACAGCCCCCCTCCCCCTCCAGTTCGTTATGCCGGTATCGCGCACACAAGCCCCGCACTTACGGAACTGGAGCTGAGTGTTTTACGCAGGGAGCGGGAGGGGTGTCCTCCGCCATGACATCGGAGATACGGAGCGGTGCGTGCGTCACCAATCAGGCTTGGCGGAGCCAGCAAAAGGTTTAGAAGGCGACAGCCCCTCCCCCTTAAGTTCGTTATGCCTGTATCGCGCCCCCAAGTCCCGCGCTTACTAAACCAGGGCTGAGTGTTCACCTACGAGGCGGAGGGGTGGTGTCCTCCGCAGTGACATCAGGGTGCGGAGCGCGGTGCGTGCGTATTTTCCGGAAGCGCCCTCAGGGTGCCCGAAGCGAAGCGAGGGCGGGTCCCCTGCGACGGCGCGGAGGAAATATACGGAGCACCGTCTCCAGAAGAAACACAAGTCAGCAGAGGAGCACCATTCCCTCCTAAACCAAAACCAAAAAGTTAAATACAAAAGCCCTGATTCCGAAGAATCAGGGCTTCATTTGTGCGCGATACTGGGATCGAACCAGTGACCTCTTCCGTGTCAGGGAAGCGCGCTACCGCTGCGCCAATCGCGCTCACAAAACAGTTGTTTTGTTGCGAGGTGAGGACGGGATTCGAACCCGCGTACACGGCTTTGCAGGCCGCTGCCTAACCACTCGACCACCTCACCGCATACGCTCCACAAGGGAACGCGTTCGAACTCTTGGAGTCCTTACGAGCGGTTGACGAGACTTGAACTCGCGACATCCACCTTGGCAAGGTGGTGCTCTACCAACTGAGCTACAACCGCATATCAGCGTATTCAATTTGAATCATTCCGATGGAGTTTTTCGCTCCGTCGTGCTGACAGGTAAATACTATACGGGGTTTTTAAGTGTTTGCCAAATCCTTTGTTAGACACCCGGTGTTCCGCGTGTTTCCGGGGCAGAACGGGGTATTTTGTCTCTTTTTTGGGACATGTTGGCAAAATTTATTTTCATGGTACCGGTCACATTTTCGGGTTTTTAGGCGAATACTGTTCTGGTTGCCGCAAGAGTTGGGAGAGTAAAGTCCGCAGGAAAATTTCAGAGAACACAGAAAAACGCAGAAAGAGGGGCGGGGAGCCACAATTGGTTCCCCGCCCCTCCCCTATGAAATCCGCGCCTGCGAATTTTTTAGAGTTCTTCGAAGAAGAGTCGCTCGTAAACCTTGCGGGCGTTGCGGGTTTGGCGCAGGTAGTCCTCTTCGAGGGCGCGTGCGCTGCCGGCGGGGTATCCGCACCAGCGGGCGATGGCCTCCAGGTCGGCACGACCCGAGGGCAGGGTGTCGGATTGGCGCACGCCGCGTAGCACGTTGCCGCCGCGGATCTTGGTGGCGAGCAGCCAGGCACCGCTGAGGATTTCCGCATCCGCAGCGTCAATCAGGCCCGCTTCGACCGCCGCATTCAACGCCTTCAGCGTGGAGGTGGTGCGCAGCCCCGGCACGGCGTGTGCGTGGCGCAGCTGTACGAGCTGGACCAGCCATTCCACGTCGGAGAGGCCGCCGCGGCCGAGCTTGAGCTGGCGGGTGCGGTCGGCACCGTGAGGCATGCGTTCATTTTCAACACGCGCCTTCATGCGACGAATCTGCTGCACCTGCTCGGGCGTGAAGGTTGCCGGGTAGCGGTACGGGTCGATGAGCCCCACGAAGGCCTCGCCGAGCTGGGGGTCGCCGCCGATGGGCCGGGCGCGGGTGAGCGCCTGGAACTCCCAGGTTTCGGCCCAGCGTTCGTAGTAGGAGCGGTAGGAGTCCAGCGATCGCACGATGGCGCCCTGCTTGCCTTCGGGGCGCAGGTCGGCGTCCACTTCGAGGGGACGTTCGGCGCGAATCGGGGGCTTGACGGGCTGCTTGAGCAGGGCGAGGGTGCGGTTCACGATGCGCGCGGCCTGTTCCTGCGCGGCGTCCTCGTCGACCCCTTCGAGGGGTTCGTGGACGAACATGACGTCCGCGTCGGAGCCGAAGCCGTTCTCGGCCCCGCCCAGGCGGCCCATGCCGATGATGGCGATGCGGGTGAGCAGCTTCTCCCCCGTTGCCTCCTCAGCTTCCGTACCCTCGGCGCCTTCCGGTGCCGCTTGGAGTTCACGCAGGGCAATCTGCAGCGCCGCACCGATTGTGCACTCGTCAATGGCGGCAAGACCGGCGCAGGTGTCTTCAATGTCGACGATGCCCAGGGTCCAGCCCATGGCGGTGCGCAGGGTTTCGCGGCGGCGCAGGTAGCGCACGGCGCGCATCGCCTCAGCCGCATCAGCGTGGCGTGCCAGCAGGGAGGAAATCTCTGAGGCGAGTGCTTCCTCCCCCAGCGGTTTGAGGTCGGCGACCTTGTCCAGCCAGGCGATGGAGGCAGAGGCATCCTCAAGCAGGTCGGTCATGGGGCGCGAGCTGGAGAGTAGCTGGCTCAGGCGCTCGGCGGCTGCGGGCGAGTCGCGGAGCATGCGCAGGTACCAGCTGGTGCTACCGAGCGACTCGGAAACGATGCGGAAGCCGAGCAGTCCGGCGTCTGCGTCCACGCCGCGGGCGAACCAGCCCAGCAGCACGGGCATGAGGTGCCGCTGAATGTCTGCACTGCGGGAAAGTCCCGTGGTGAGTGCCTTGATGTGGCGCATGGCGCCGCGCGGGTCGCGGTAGCCGAGGGCGGCGAGGCGGTCCTGTGCTGCCTGTTCGCTGAGCACCACTTCGTCGCGGCTGAGCGTGGAGACGGCGGCGAGCAGCGGGCGGAAGAAGATTCGCTCGTGCAGTGAACGGACGTTCCGTTTAATTTTCTGCCATGCCTTGAGCATCTGCTCGGCGGAGAGCGTGCCGTTGCGTTCCGGGGACAGGATCGAGCGGGCGAGGGCGCGCTGTTCGGCATCCTTCTCGGGCATCAGGTGGGTGCGGCGCAGCTGCTGCAGCTGGATGCGGTGCTCGAGCACGCGCAGCTTCTTGTAGTCGCGGCTGAACGCTTCGGCGTCGGTGCGGCTAATGTAGCTGACGGCGGTCAGCGCCGCGAGCGAGTCCACGGTGGACTTGGTGCGCACGGCGAGGTCGGTTCGACCGTGCACGAGCTGCAGTAGCTGCACGGTGAACTCAATATCGCGCAGGCCGCCCGGGCCCAGCTTAATCTGGCGGTCCACCTGGTGCGAGGGAATGTTGTCGGTCACGCGGGCGCGCATCGCCTGCACGGATTCCACGAAGGATTCGCGGGCGGCGGACTCCCACACGAAGGGGTCAATGGCGCGGGCGTAGCGGGCGCCCAGCTGCGCCGAACCGGAGATGGGGCGCGCCTTGAGCAGCGCCTGGAACTCCCAGTTTTCCGCCCAGCGCTTGTAGTACTGAACGTAGGATTCGACGGTGCGAACGAGCGGGCCGTCCTTACCTTCGGGGCGCAGGTTCGCGTCGACCTCCCAGAGGGCGGGTTCGGGTGCGGGGCCCATGATGGCGCGGGTGAGGGCGTGCACGAGCTCCGTGCCGATGGTGGAACATTCGTTCTCGGTGAGCTTGAGCGGGGCGCTCTCCCCCTCTGCCCCGGCATGAGGCGCGGCGCCAGCGGCGGCGGGTTCTACGGGCGCAACCACGTACACCACGTCAACGTCAGAGATATAGTTCAGCTCGCGAGCACCGCACTTGCCCATGCCGATAATTGCCAAGTCCAGGGCGTCTACGGCTTCGCCTCGGCGAGGAGCCGCCAGTCCGGGGCCCAGCCCCTCCGCCACTTCGGTGCGCGCAATGGCGAGCGCGCCCTCCAGCGCGGCGGCAGCCAAATCGGCGAGGTGACGACCGATGGTGGGCATCATTTCGACCGGGTCTTCACAGCACACGTCGAGCAGGGCGATGCGCGCCAGGGCGGCGCGGTAGGCGACGCGCAGGGTCACGTAGCCGTCTTTGCCGGTCTGCTCGGCGGCAGCGCGCGGACGCTCTGCGTGGGGGTCGGCGCCGAGGGCGGTGAGGATATCGCGGCGGTAGGGGGTGTCCAGCGGTGCGATGGGGGTCAGGAATTCCCCGTCGGTTTCCGGCAGGATTGACGCCGGGTGCTGGGAGCGAATCAGCGCGCTCTCAGCCGGGTACACCTGCGTGTCGAAGAGCGGGTCAATGTGCTCGGGGCGGCGGTAGAGAAAATCGCCAATCGCCTGGGATGCGCCGAGCAGTCGGTACATGCCGAATTCTTTGTCGCCGCGGTTGGCGCGTTCGGCGACCGCCGGGTGCTTCTCGATGAGACGCACGAGGGCGGGCAGGGCAATATCCGGTGAGGGTGCGAGGCGCAGCCCGGCAAAGAGCGCATCCTGCGAGACGTGCTTCAGTTCGGGTGCGTTGAGCCAGCGTTCTGCCTTGGACGGGTCGTGGAAGCCGGTGGCAATCATGCGGGTGTGCAGGCGCAGCTGTGCTTTGCGTTCGGCTTCGGCGCGCTGTTCGTCGTCGAGCGCATCGGGGGCGATGTCGGTCAGCGGCTTGGGTTCTTTGGCGGGGTCAACAATGCGGATGAGCCCGGTGGCCGGGTAGTGAGAGCTGTCAGTCATAGCGTGAGAACTGTGGGTAGAACCGTGGGTAGAGAGTATAAATTTCGGCGGGATAAAAAGCGATGCTGATACACCTGTGGGCGGTACCCGCCGGCGTGTTACCGGTAGCGGATACCGCCCTGAGGCTGTCAGCGCTCACTCATCCTATGAGGAGGTGAGAGGATCCAGCCGTTAGAGGATTCCGAGGTTGTGCTTAAGCTCGTAGGGGGTCACCTGAGCCTGGTACTGGTCCCAGTCGGCGCGCTTATTGCGCAGGAACTGCTCGAAGACCTGCTCGCCCAGAACCTCCGCCATGAACTCGGATTCCTCGGTGATGTTAATAGCTTCACGCAGGGACGCGGGCAGCGGGTTGTAGCCCATCGCGCGGCGTTCGGCGTTGGTCATGGCGGCGAGGTCCTCGGTCACGGCGGGCATGAGCGGGTACTCGTTCTCGATGCCCTTCAGGCCGGCGGCGAGAATCACCGCGTAGGCGAGGTACGGGTTCGATGCCGAGTCCAGGCCACGGTACTCGATGCGGGCAGACTGCATCTTGTTCGGCTTGTACAGGGGCACACGCACGAGGGCGGAGCGGTTGTTGTGGCCCCAGGAGACGTAGGAGGGTGCTTCGCCGCCGCCCCAGAGGCGCTTGTAGGAGTTGATGAACTGGTTGGTGACCGAGGTGAATTCGGGGGCGTGCTTGAGCACACCGGCGATGAAGTGACGTGCGGTCTTGGACAGCTGGTATTCGGCGCCGGCTTCGAAGAATGCGTTGGTGTCGCCTTCGAAGAGGGAGAAGTGGGTGTGCATGCCGCTACCGGCGTACTTGGTGAAGGGCTTGGGCATGAAGGTTGCGTACATGCCGAGCGAGTAGGCGACTTCCTTGATGACGGTGCGGAAGGTCATGACGTTGTCCGCGGTCTGCAGGGCGTCGGCGTGGCGCAGGTCGATTTCGTTCTGGCCGGGGCCGGTTTCGTGGTGGCTGAATTCGACCGAGATGCCGACCTCTTCGAGCATGGTCACTGCCTTGCGGCGGAAGTCCTGCACGATGCCGCCGGGGGTGTGGTCGAAGTAGGATTCGTGGTCCACGGGCACGGGGAATCCGTCGGCGCCGAGCTTGGAGGATTCGAGCAGGTAGAACTCAATTTCAGGCGAGGTGTAGCAGGTGAAGCCCATCTCCGCGGCCTTGTTGAGCACGCGCTTGAGCACGCCGCGGGTGTCAGAGGCGCTAATCTCGCCGTCGGGGGTGAGCACGTCACAGAACATGCGGGAGGTGTAGTCTTCCTCGCCACGCCAGGGCAGGATCTGGAATGTGGAGGGGTCCGGCTGCAGCAACATGTCGGATTCGTAGATGCGGGAGAAACCCTCAATCGAGGAGCCGTCAAAGCCTAGGCCCTCATCGAAGGCGCTTTCTACTTCAGCCGGTGCGAGCGCAACGGATTTGAGGGTGCCGACCACGTCGGTGAACCAGAGGCGGATGAAGCGGATGTCGCGCTCTTCGATGGTGCGCAGTACGAATTCCTGTTGGCGGTCCATAAGTTGCCCTCTCGGTGCGGGCGTGCATCCGCGTGGTACCCGTCTGCGGGCGGCGGAGGCGCGCTGAATTGTGTGCCGCGACGAGGATATATAGTGCGGGAGCGACCCGGTGGGTTCCGCTGAACTTTCAGCGGTTTTCACCGTCGTTCCGGCGGGCGGCGTACCAGCGGTGCTGGCGCCTCCTTGCCCCGGCGTGTGTCCTGTTGTTATCTAGCCTATCGGGTTCTGCTGTGCGTCGGGCGGGTGGAAGGTTTCGTTTGTGTAAATTCTCGCTCTTGCACCTCGGTAGCTCAGGTTCTGGGCGGTACCGGAGGGGGGGTGACCTCTCCCCCGCTTTTCCGCTGTGTGAGTGTAGGATGCGCCCAGATACCTAGCAGATGACGGCTCGCGGGGCGTGTTCGGGGCCGCCTTGCGATAATGGGGGTATGCTACATTCCATTCTTCTTCCCTCGACCGTACAGCTTCCGCTGGCGCAGCTTCCGTTGGCGACCAGCATCGTGGCTGCCGACCCCACCGGTTTAGAGTGGCTGCTACTCATTGCGGCACCGGTTGTTTTCTGCGTTGTTTATCTGGCGTGCATTATGGCGATTGCGGCGTTTGGCCCGCTGGTCATGAGGAACAACAAGTCTGGCGGCACGACTTACCTGCTGGACCGCCCCTCCCGCGTGGCGTTTAGGACTCGCACCGTGGCGCTCTTTGCGCTGGTGGGTGCGTTTGTGGAGCTTATTTGGCTCGGTTATACGGGTCGTGTGGGCTCTATTGCGGTCATTCCGATTCTTCTGTTTACGTGGTCGTGGAAGTTCGCGTTCTTCTTCCTGCCGCTTCAGCTGATTCGTGCCTGGTATGTGCACGCAACCCGCGGCAAGTATGATGCACTGTCGGCTGAGGGCGCTCAGCGCCGTGAGAAGCTGAACCGTAAGAGCGCGTACGAGGTGTCGAAGATGATGCAGCGTAACCCGCAGCAGTTCGCGATGAGCAAGGAGTTGCATACGCAGGTGCGCGCTCAGAAGATCGCGGGTATGCGTCCGTTCCAGCACCTTGATGAGGCGGGCAAGAAGCGCCGCGCGAACTATACGGTGGAGCTGGCGTTGGCGCAGATGCAGGTGCGTCAGATGAACCCCGGCAAGCTCCCTTCGGAGGCGTTCGGCGAGGGCATCCTGGGTATGGGTCTTGGCGTTAGGTCTGATCGGGCGGTGGAGCAGACCTGGCTGACGCTGTGCACGGAGCGCGTGAATGCGGTGGATGCGCCGAACTACCCGGATTCGCTGTACCCGGTGTCGGCTCGTTTTTCGCTGTTTACCACGATGGCGCTGTTGCAGCCGCTGATGGGTCGCCCCTATTCGCCGTTTACCGCTGACGATGCGCGCCGTTTTGTTCCGCGTGATTTCTCGGCGGATACGGTGCTTCTGAAGACTGAGGAGCTGGGCAAGAAGACTCTGGCACAGAGCGCAATTTTCCGTCAGATTCATGAGCGTCTGCTGCCGCTACATCAGCAGCAGCCTCAGCTGGTGGACCGCCGTGCCCTGGCGTATTGCGGTGCCCTACTGCTGAGCGTGGCAAAGGCTGAAGCGGAAAGCCAGCGTCTGACGAGCCAGGTTCTGGCGGCGGCAGCTTCGGAGCGCGGCATCCTGTCCTACGGTCTGTTCTCGCAGATTTCTGAAGATTATCAGCGCGTTCAGCGTCTGCTGAATCTGATGGTGAAGGCAACCGCCGACGTTGAGCGTTTCATCAACGCGGTGGAGGGGCTGGTGCAGATGCATTCGGGCACGGCTCAGCCCTCCGGCATTGCGTACGAGAAGGCGCAGATGGAGTACATTGCCGCTCTTCTGGACGTCATTGTTTTCTCCTCGCACGCCCCGCTTGCCGGTTCCATCCAGGCGTCCTACGCCCTGCTGAAGGCAGACTATGAGGCGTTCACGTTCAACACTTCGGATGAGTTGAGCCGCAGCTACTGGTTGCAGTACTCGAAGAACGCGGTGAGCGCCTGCGATACGGGCCTGTCTCAGGGTTATGAGGGTTTCTTCGGCTCTGATGATGCGGCGCGTAAGGCGTGGGAGTCCTACGCGGAGGACGTCGTGAAGGAAGTCTGCACCTACTCGGTCACCCAGGTCTACTGGGATGCCCTGGTGCAGCAGGCACTCATTCAGCGCGATTTGCCGCGTGAGTTTGAGGATGCGTCCCTCGCCATTCCGGAGATGATGAATAAGAACGCTGCTGCGTCGTTCCCGACCTACTACATTAACCTCATCTGGAACTAGGTGTAGTTCCCCCGTGGTGAGCGGTACGCCACGTTGGAGCCGTGCAGGGTTAGAATAGTCAGCATGACTACTGAGCGTTCTTCCGAGATCTCTTCGCCCTACGCGGCGCAGCCTGCCGCTACCTCCGCGGCTGCTCCCGCGCCTGCTTCTGCTTCGAAGCCTTTTGACCTGGATACCGTCAAGAAGGTGCGTACCGTTCACCTGGCGCAGGCTAAGGCGACCGGGCAGAAGTTCTCCATGCTGACCTGCTATGACGCTCTGACCGCGCAGATTTTTGATCGCGCGGGCATCGACATGCTGCTGGTGGGCGATTCAGCGGCGAACGTGGTACTCGGTTACGAGTCGACCCTGACCATTACCCTGGATGAGATGATTCCGATGGTGGCGGCGGTTTCTCGCGGTGCGTCCCGCGCCATGGTGGTTGCTGACCTGCCGTTTGGCTCCTATGAGCAGTCGCCGCAGCAGGCGGTTGCGAGCGCTGTTCACCTGATGAAGGAGGGCGGCGCGCACGCGGTCAAGATTGAGGCAGATGCGTCGATGACCGAGTGGGTTCGTGCCCTGGTGCGTACCGGTATTCCGGTGGTGGCGCATGTTGGTTTCACCCCGCAGTCGGAGCATGCCCTGGGTGGTTTCCGTGTGCAGGGTCGTGGCGAGGCTGCCGAGCGTGTTCGTGAGGATGCGGTGGCTCTGGCTGAGGCTGGTGCGTTCTGCGTGCTCATGGAGATGGTAACTACCGAGACCGCACGCCGTGTGGATGAGGCGGTGGGTACTGTGCCGACTATCGGTATTGGTGCTTCGAATGTGACGACCGGTCAGGTGCTGGTCTGGCAGGACATGATGGGTGTTCGTTCCGGCCGCGTGCCGCGCTTCGTGAAGCAGTTCGCGCAGGTCGGTCAGGTCATGGAGGACGCCGCGCGCGCCTACCGTGAGCAGGTTCGTTCGGGCGAGTTCCCGGCGGCTGAGCACACCTTTGAATAGGCTTTAGGTTTAGACGGTAGCTTTAGACAAAGCGAAGACCCCCGTATCCGGTGTTCCGGGTTCGGGGGTCTTCGCGTCTCAGGTTGCATGCCTATCGAGCGGTGTGCGCCTTGAGCGTGGCTGAGGGCGTTGGGCAAGGCTGAGGATGCTGGGTCTTTAGAGCCAGCCGCCGTCCTTCTCCCAGGCGTCGTTGCGTTCGCGAGCGCGTTCCATGGCGTGTGCCGCCTCCTCGTAGGTCTTGAAGGGGCCCCACAGGGAGGTGACGGCGCTCTGCTGGCCTCGCTCAACCTCACCGGTGGCGAGGTTGTACCAGTATTCGTCAGCGTGCGGGCTGGTTGCGTCAGCTGCGGCGTTCAGGGTCTTTTCGACCGCCGATTCGATGGCTTCGCTCAGGTGGCTTTTCTTCTCACTCATGGGTTCTCCTTCGACGGTGAGGGGTTGGTGTTTCTAGCTTCTCACGCGCCCAGGTTCGTGGCAATGAGGCGGGCGAAGCTTCTCGCGGTGTTCCTCCCCTTTTCTCATGTCTTCTCCTCCGCTTCCCGCCGCGCGGTTTTGCCGCTAGGGTGTATGGAATTTTATTCACAATCTGGGAAAAAGGTACGGCTTGTGTATCCGCCGCTTTTTAGCGCCTGCGCAAGGGACACAAACCGCCCACGCCCGGTAAGATGAAACTATGTCTTCAACCAAAACGAATACTTCGCATAATCTTCCCGCAGAGCCCGGTCGCGCACCCGTCGGTTGCCTGACCCCCGGACGCGTCAGCCCCATGCGCCCGGTCCCCTCGCACATTGTTCGCCCGGAGTACGTGGGTAAGCCCACCGCCAACGAGGGTAACGACTCGAACATGTACACCCCCGAGGAAGTTGAGCGAGTTCGCGCAGCCGGCAAGATTGCGGCAGGCGCCATCGTTGAAGCATCCAAGATTTGTGTGCCCGGCACCACCACCGGCGAGATTGACGTGCTGGTCCACGAATACATTTGCGACCACGGCGCGTACCCCTCCACCGTGGATTACCGCGGCTATCCCAAGTCCGTGTGCACCTCCCTGAACGAGGTCATCTGCCACGGTATTCCGGACACCACCGTGCTGGAGGACGGCGACATCCTCAACCTGGACGTCACCGCATACCTTGACGGCATGCACGGCGACACCAACAAGACCCTGCTCATCGGCAACGTGGACGAAGAGTCCCGCCTGCTGGTTGAGCGCACCGAGGAGTCCCTCAACCGCGCGATTAAGGCTGTGAAGCCGGGCCGCCAGATCAACGTGATTGGTCGCGTCATTGAGAAGTATGCGGCACGCTTCGGCTACGGTGTGGTCCGCGACTACACCGGCCACGGCGTGGGTCGTGAGTTCCACTCGGGCCTCATCATCCCCCACTACGATGCGGCACCCGCCTACGACACCGAGATTCGCGAGGGCATGATTTTCACCATCGAGCCCATGCTGACCCTCGGCACCATCGAATGGGATCTGTGGGATGACGACTGGACCGTGGTCACCCGCGACCGCAAGCGCACCGCACAGTTCGAGCACACCCTCGTGGTGACCGCTGACGGCGCGGACATCCTCACCCTGCCCTAATCCGCAGCCCTCTGGGTTTCCTGCTTGTACAGGTTCAAGCCCAGCACCTCACTTTTTATATCAATTCACCCACTGACAAGCCCGCCCGCTCCCCGGTTATACGGCAGTAGGCGGGGTGAAAGAGAGAGAAAACCATGAGCGATTACGCAGAACCCGGCGTCATCAACGAGCTGCCTGCCCCCACCCCCAAGGACCTGCAGATTGGTGTGGACATTGGAGGCACCGGCATTAAGGGCGGCATCGTCGACCTGCGCACCGGCAACCTCGTGTCCGACCGCTTCCGCATCGATACCCCCAAGCCCGCAACCCCCGCCGCTGTGGCTGAGGTTGTACGCCGCGTAGTTGATGAGCTGCAGGGCCGCGACCTGGCGCCGGACCCCGAGTCGGCTGTCGGCATTGACTTCCCCGCAGTGGTGAAGAACGGCATGGTCTTCTCCGCAGCGAACGTGGACGACTCCTGGATTAACACCGACCTGGAGCAGGTCATGAGCGAGGCTCTGGGCGGCCGCACCGTCTACGGCCTCAACGACGCTGACGCAGCCGGTCTGGCTGAGGCAACCTACGGTCAGGGCCGTAACCGTGACGGTCTGATTGCTGTCATCACCCTGGGCACCGGCATTGGCTCCGCCCTCATCAACGACGGTGTGCTGATCCCGAACACCGAGCTGGGCCACCTGGAGATTGACGGCCACAACGCCGAGTCTCAGGCTTCCGCTCGTGCCCGCGAGGTACACGAGCTGTCCTGGAAGAAGTACGGCAAGCGCCTGTACCGCTACTTCGAGCACGTCCAGATGCTCTTCTCCCCCGACCTGTTCATCATTGGCGGCGGCATCTCCAAGAACCCCGAGAAGTTCATGCCCTACTTTGAGGATCAGATTCGTACCCCCATGGTCATGGCTGCCCTGCGTAACAACGCGGGTATCGTGGGTGCGGCACTGTGGGCTGGCGGCATGCTGCCGGAACGTCAGCGCCGCGGCGAAGCGTAAGGTTTTCCTGAACCCGCTTGACCCGCGGCCGCGTCAGCGCCGCGGCGAAGCGTAAAGCGTAGATACAGCTAAAGGGGCTGTTCCTGAGATGGTTATCTCGGGAACAGCCCCTTTCTGTATGCCGCCGCGCATGTAGCGGCGGCTGAGCTCATTAGCTACTGGGCTAGCTAGTTACTGTACTAGCCATTTACTGGGCGATGCGGTCCTCACGCAGACGCGCAATCGCCTCCTCAAAGTCTTCAAGGTTCTCAAACGCCTGGTACACGCTCGCAAAACGCAGGTAGGCGACCGCATCCAGCTTCGACAGCGGCTCCAGGATGGTCAGACCCACCTCGTGCGCGTTAATCTCCGCCAGACCGCGGGCACGAATCAGCTCTTCAACTTCCTGGGCGAGCTTCGCCAAATCGTCCTCACCCACGGGGCGGCCCTGGCATGCCTTACGCACGCCGGCGGCAATCTTCGAACGGTCGAAGGGCTCGGTCACACCGGAACGCTTAATCACCGAAATGGTGGTGGTTTCAACGGTCGTGAAACGGCGAGCGCAGGAGGTGCACTGGCGGCGGCGGCGAATTGCGGCGCCGTCATCGGTGGTGCGGGAATCCACCACGCGCGAGTCGGTGTGCTTGCAATAGGGGCAGTACATTCGTTTCTCCTTGGCTGGGCGCTAGCGCCCGCGTATACAGCGCTCAAGAATATTTATACCTATTCTACCGTGATATACAGCGGGTACACCGTATGTTGTGAGTGAATATACGCTCAGGGTGGACTCTGCTATGCAGAATCCACCCTGTCATTCCCCTCATGGGGGTGCATTGTTAGCGTGCGTTGTTAGCGTCGAATGCAGCTCGGACCGAAAATCGTCTTGATTTCACCGAAGAGGCTCGGGTTCGGTTCCACGCGCACACTCGGGTCCAGCAGCACCAGCTGCTCCTTATCGCGGGTGCGGATGAGCATGCGCACATCCGCGGTGCCCTTGTGGTCGCGCAGGGTCTCCTTCAGCTCCTTCAGGTTCGCCTCGGTCACCAGGTACTCGGGTACCACGATGGTGATGGGTGCGGCGCGGCCGTCATCGCTGATTTCCAGAATCTGCAGTTCCTGGGCGCTCATGTTCACGCTGCCGTCGTCGCGGCGCTGCACGCGGCCACGAATCGAGCAGATGAGGTCGTCCGCCAGGGCGGCGCCCATCGTCTCGTAGGCGCGGGAGAAGAACATGACCGTGATGGTTGCACCCGAGGGGTCTTCCAGCTCCACGGAGGCGTACTGGTTGCCGCTGGACTTGGCGATACGGCGCGAAACGCCGGTGAGCATACCCGCGATGGTGACGGTTTCGCCGTCGCGCACGTGCGAGTCTTCACCGATGATGTCGTGCACCGAGTGGGTTGCGGCGTCCGAGAGCGCACGTTCCAGACCGCGCAGCGGGTGGTCCGAAACGTACAGGCCCAGCATGTCACGCTCAAAGTTCAGCTTCTCGCGGCGGTCCCAATCGGGCACGTCCGGGATGGTCACGGTCAGTTCGTCGCCGAGGGCGTCGTCCATGCCGAGGGAGCCGAAGAGGTCGAACTGGCCCGCCGCCTCCTTACGCTTGACCGCCACGGCAGCGTCCACTGCCGCCTCGTGAATGAGGGACAGGGAACGGCGCGTATGACCCAGATCGTCGAAAGCGCCCGCCTTAATGAGCGACTCGATGGTGCGCTTATTGCACACCTGCAGCGGCACCTTCTTCAGGAAGTCGTTGAAGGACTCGTAACGGCCCTTCTCCTCGCGGGCGGCAATCATACCCTCGACCACGTTCGCGCCCACGTTACGAATCGCGCCCATACCGAAGCGGATATCGTCACCGACGGGGGCGAAGGTCAGGGTGGACTCGTTCACGTCCGGTGCGAGCACGGTAATGCCCATGGCGCGGCACTCATTCAGGTACAGCGCGAGCTTGTCCTTGTTATCGCCCACGCTGGTCAGCAGCGCAGCCATGTACTCCTGCGGGTAATGCGCCTTCAGGTACGCCGTCCAGTACGACACCAGACCGTACGCAGCCGTGTGCGCCTTGTTGAACGCGTAGTCAGAGAACGGCAGCAGAATATCCCAGAGCGCCTTAATAGCGCCCTCAGAGTAGCCGTTAGAAATCATGCCGTCGTGGAAGGTAGCGTACTGCTTATCCAGCTCCGCCTTCTTCTTCTTACCCATCGCACGGCGCAGCAGGTCTGCCTCACCCAGAGTGTAGTTCGCGACCTTCTGAGCAATCGCCATAACCTGCTCCTGATACACAATCAGGCCGTAGGTGGTGTCCAGGATGTCCTTCAGCGGCTCTTCCAGCTCGGGGTGAATCGGCTCGATCTCCTGCTTACCGTTCTTACGCAGAGCGTAGTTGGTGTGCGAGTTCGCGCCCATCGGGCCCGGACGGTACAGCGCCAACACTGCCGAAATGTGCTCGAACTCCTCGGGCTCCATGAGCTTGAGCAGCGAGCGCATCGGGCCGCCATCGAGCTGGAACACGCCGAGGGTGTCACCGCGCGCCAGCAGACGGTACGATTCCGGATCGTCCAAAGACAGGGATTCCAGGTCCAGGTCGATGCCTCGGTTGACCTTAATGTTCTCCACCGCATCGGAGATGATGGTGAGGTTACGCAGACCCAAGAAGTCCATCTTGATCAGGCCCAGGCCCTCACAGGTGGGGTAATCGAACTGGGTAATGACCTGGCCGTCAGCCTCGCGGCGCATCACGGGAATCACATCCACCAGATTCTTGCTGGACATGATCACGCCCGCGGCGTGCACACCCCACTGACGCTTCAGACCCTCCAGGCCCTTCGCGGTTTCGAACACCTGGCCGTAAATCTTATCGACCGGGTCCTCAATGAGGGCGCGCAAATCTGCCGCCTCGGCGTAACGCTTATCCTCTTCGTTGTACACGTTCGCCAGGGCGATGTTCTTACCCATGACGTCCGGCGGCATCGCCTTGGTGAGGCGCTCGCCGACCGAGTACGGCTGATCCATCACGCGGGAGGCGTCCTTGAGCGCCTGCTTCGCCTTAATGGTGCCGAAGGTGACAATCTGTGCGACCTTCTCTTCACCGTACTTTTCGGTCACGTAGTCGATGACTTCGCCGCGGCGACGATCGTCAAAGTCCACATCGAAGTCGGGCATGGAGACGCGGTCGGGGTTGAGGAATCGCTCAAAGATCAGGTCGTGGTCGAGCGGGTTCAGGTCGGTAATACGCATCGCGTACGCGACCATGGAACCTGCACCGGAACCACGGCCCGGACCCACGCGAATACCGTTGCGCTTAGCCCAGTTAATAAAGTCGGCGACCACGAGGAAGTAGCCGGGGAAACCCATGGAGGTAATAACCCCCACCTCGTACTCAGCCTGCTTACGCACCTTGTCGGGCACGCCGTCCGGGAAGCGGTAGTGCAGTCCCTTCTCGACCTCCTTCACGAACCAGGATTCCTCGTTTTCGCCCTCGGGCACGGGGAAGTTCGGCATGTAGTTCGCCTTGGTGTTGAACTCCACGTTGCAACGTTCAGCGATTTCGAGGGTGTTCTCGCACGCGCCGGGAATGTCGCCAAACAGGGCGTACATTTCTTCTGCCGAGCGCAGGTAGAAGTTATCCGCGTCGAACTTGAAGCGCTTGGGGTCGGTGAGGGTCGAGCCGGACTGCACGCACAGCAGCGCCGCGTGGGCGGTGTGGTCTTCCTGGCGGGTGTAGTGCAGGTCGTTGGTGGCGACGAAGGGCAGGTTCAGCTTCTTGGCGAGACGGTGCAAATCCTCCTGAACATTGCGTTCAATGTCCAGGCCGTGGTCCATGACCTCGCAGTAGAAGTTGTCCTTGCCGAAAATATCGCGGAATTCGCTCGCCGCCTGGACCGCCTCGTCAAACTGTCCCAGGCGCAGGCGCGTCTGAACCTCACCGGAGGGGCAGCCGGTGGTCGCAATCAGACCCTTCGAGTAGGTCTGCAGCACCTCACGGTCCATACGCGGCTTGTACAGCTGACCTTCCAGCGACGCAATCGAGGAGGCACGGAACAGGTTGTGCATGCCCTCGGTAGTTTCAGCCCACATGGTCATGTGGGTGTACGCGCCACCGCCGGACACGTCGTCGCGGGAGCCGTCACCCCAGCGCACACGCGAACGGTCGGTGCGGTGCGTGCCGGGGGTCAAGTACGCCTCCACACCAATGATGGGCTTGATGTCGTGTGCTTTAGCCTGGCGCCAGAAGTCGAAGGCACCAAAGAGGAAGCCGTGGTCACTGGTCGCCATGGACTTCATGCCGAGTTCTTTAGCGTGGGTGAACAGGTCACCCAGGCGCGCGGCACCGTCAAGCATGGAGTACTCGGTGTGCACGTGCAGGTGCGTAAATTCTTTGGTTGCCACGGATATCTCCTGGAGGTGTGGGCTGGAGGATGGGCGGTGAATGTGAAGCTGTGTGCGGCGGGGTATTAGCCCGCGGGCGGCTATAGCTAGCCGAGCTGAACCTTGCCCTCGCGCAGAGCGGTCAGCGCGTAGGACAGGTCGAGCGGGTACTCGCTGGTGAAGGTCACGCGCTCGCCGGTGCCGGGGTGGTCGAAGCCCAGACGGTGCGCGTGCAGCCACTGACGGGTCAGACCCAGTTCGGCGCTAAAGCGCGGATCGGCGCCGTAGGTCAGGTCACCGCAGCAGGGGTGGCGCAGCGCGGAGAAGTGCACACGAATCTGGTGGGTGCGACCGGTTTCCAGGTGCACCTCCACCAGGGATGCGGGGCCGAAGGCTTCGAGCACATCGTAGTGGGTGATGGAGTTACGGCCGTCCTCGACCACGGCGAACTTCCACTCGTTGCCGGGGTGGCGGCCGATGGGCGCGTCGATAGTGCCGCGCAGCGGGTCGGGCAGACCCTGCACGAGCGTGTGGTAGACCTTGTCCACGGTGCGTTCCTTGAAGGCTCGCTTGAGTTCGGTGTAGGCGCGTTCGCTGCGGGCTACGACCATCAGGCCGCTGGTGCCTACGTCCAGGCGGTGCACAATGCCCTGGCGCTCTGCCGCGCCGGAGGTAGCAACCGAAATGCCCTCGCCCATGAGCGCGGAGATGACGGTGGGGCCGTGCCAGCCGGGCGAGGGGTGCGCCGCCACGCCTGCGGGCTTGTCCACCACGACGATATCGTCGTCCAGGTGCACGATGCGGAAGCCGTCCACCTTTTCGGGGCGAATGTCCGCCAAATCGCGCGGTGCGGGTGCGTCCACGACGACCTCATCGCCCGCGGAAAGCTTGTAGGACTTGCCGATCTTCACGGCCTTGCCGTTGTTGGTGACGGTCACGTGGCCGTCACGAATCCACCCGGAGGTGCGGGTTCGGGGCGCGTCGAGTGCGCCGGCGAGCGCGGCGTCCAGGCGCATACCGGCAAGCGCGCCTTCAACGGTGAATTCGGCGCGGATGCGTGCCGTATCTTCTGCGGCGTTGGTGGTTTCGCTCATGCGGCTCTCCTTCGGGTGGTGTTATCTGGGGTGTCTGTGTGAAAACGTCTGTAAGCGCGTCTGTAGCCACGTGTATCGGCAACATAGCCGGGGCGGGGCGCTACTCGGAGCTCTTTTCGTCGGTGCTCTTATCCTCAGCCTGCACACGGGTTCCGTTGAGGTTCAGGCCCTTGAAGTTCAGTAGCACGATGAATGCCATGCACACGCAGATTGCGGAGTCTGCAATATTGAAAATTGCGAAGTTCGGCACGGAAATAAAGTCGACCACGTGGCCGGAGCCGAAGCCGGGCTCACGGAAGAGGCGGTCGAAGAGGTTGCCGCAGATACCGCCGAGCAGACCGCCCAGCGCGAGGGTCCAGGACAGGGCGCGGGTGCGGCGCAACAGGTAGAGCACCACGGCTGCGGCGGCAATCATGACGAGCGTGAAGATCCAGGTGACGTTCTCACCCATGCTGAATGCGGCACCGGAGTTACGAATCGAGTACCACCACAGCAACCCGTCGATGACGGTGATGCGCTCCCCCAACTGCATCTGGGTAACGACCAGGTATTTGGTGCCCTGGTCGATAGCGAATACGACGGCGGCGAGCACGAGCGCGAGGATCCCTGCGGAGCGAGCCGAAAGGATGCGCACGCGGCGACCAGTAGCTTCTTCGGCGGCGTTATCGGCTACCTGTGCGACTGAGGATTCAGCAGTCTTGGGGGTGTTGGTCATAGCTCTCCTCTAGTCTGTGCCGGTTGCTGCGGTCTGTGCCGGTTATTGCGCCTACGGTGCGGCGGCCCTACGGCGCGGAGGCCCCATGGTACGGAGGCCCCTGTTACGGAGGCGGAGTGCGCTCGCGTTCGATAGTGCCCCTCTAGCTTAGCAAATCGGGGTAGACCATCGAGTATCCGGCGGTGATGTGGCGGGTACTCTCCCCCGCTTCTCACGCTGGGTTATTGCACCGTGCCGGGCGGGTATGAGAATACCGCCCGGTTCTCTCCATCTTCCCCGGTGAATAGCGGCGGAAGAGAAAGAATCCGGGCGGCATACGCCTCAAAGCGTCGTGAGCTTATTCAAGCGAACTGCTTTATGCAGAAGCCTCGATAGACTTGAGGTTCTTCAGCTCCTGAACCTGTGCATCCAGGTGCTGCAGCAGCTTGGAGCGGTAACGGCTCTCGAAGCCGCGCAGAGCCTCAACAGCGATCTCCAGCTCTTCCTTCTCGTCGGTGAGGCGAGAGAGAACCTCTTCGCGCTGCTGCTGAGCTTCGCTCACCATAGCGTCTGCCTTCCTCTCTGCCTCTTCAATCAGTTCAGCCTTAGCCTTCTCGCCCTGTGCCACGTAGTCGTCGTGAACCTTCTGTGCCATAGCGAGCAGTGCCGCCGCGTCCTGAGGTGCAGCCGATGCAGCCGAGGACTGTGCGGGTGCCACAGCCGCTGCGGGGGAATCGGGAGCATTTGCGGAGAGCTGCTCAACCTGACGCTCCAGGGCATCACGATCGGAGTAGAGTGCGCGCAGTTCGACAACGAGCTCGTCCAGGAAGTCGTCGACCTCGTTGCGGTCGTAACCGGACTCTTCGGTTACAATCTTGAAGCTCTTAGTGATCAGGTCTTCGGGGGTGATTGCCATGGGCTTCTCCTCTGGGTATCCCTACGGGGTTTGGTGGTGATGTTGAGTGCCGCGGATTCACCAGCCAGATAGGGCGTGGCCCCAATATTTTAGGGTCCCGATGATTCAGGGCATGGTTATGCCGCGATGCAGTCGTTGGCACCAATTCTACTATTCTTTGGTTTCTGTGCCCGGTTATACGTCGGTTGAATCGTAAAATATTCGCTCTGCGCAAGGGTGGGATTCACCACGTGACGTATCCGCCCTAGTCCCTGCTATCCCCCTTATGTTTTCTGCCCTGCGGTGCATTTTGAGAAGGTTTTCGAGAAGGCATTGTGACGCTCCCCTGGCAGAGCCCAGGCACAGAATCCAGGTAGAACCCAGGCACAGAACACAGGCGCAGAACCCAAGCCCAAAACCTAAGCACAGAAAACCCCCGCTCTGCACTCAACCCGTGAACGGGTCAGGCAGGCGGGGGTCTATCGTTTGTGCTCGTCAGCTGTCGTCTCTTAGCGGGCAGGCGCTTACGAGAAGGCCGCGGTCATCCGCATCATGATGCTCAGCAGCAAAGACAACAGAACAATCAGAATCAGGAAGCCGGTGTCCAATGCAACGTTACCCACACGAACCGGCGGGATCAGGCGGCGCAACTGGTTCATCGGCCAGTCAGTCACCGCGTACACGCCGCTGGCGAAGAGCAACACAATGCCCTTGGGTCGCCACTCCGGTGCGAACATGCGCACCCAGTCAAAGAGCATGCGCAGTAGCATCGCAATGTAGAGAACGTAGACAACGATCGTAATGAGGGCGAAAATATAACCCATCTATCAGTCCTTAGCCCTGGTCGAAGGGGAATTCGCCGTCGGTCTCAAAGCCGGCGGGAACCTCAGAGTTAGCCACACCCAGAACCTCCAGGTTGGAGGGGGTCAGCAGGAACACCTTAGCGGTGACGCGCTCAATGCGGCCCTCCAGTGCGAATGCCAGACCGGATGCGAAGTCCACCAGGCGCTTTGCGTCTGCGTCAGGCATTTCTTCCACGTTCATAATCACGGGAATGTTCTCGCGGAATGCCTCACCAATGATCTTTGCGTCATTGTAGGAGCGGGGGTGGATAGTGGTGATGCGACGCAATTCGTCCTCTTCTTCCTCGTAACCGTAGGTGTATCCGTTGGTTTCTTCGGGCTCGTAGCCCTGTTCGTAGTAGCCGTCGTTGGAGTACGTATCGGCGTACTGCTCGGTGTATTCGGTATTCGGCACCGGGGTGTCCTCCCAATTGTCTGCGCTGGCATCGTCCCAAGTCTGTTCGGTTTCCGCCAGATCAGCTGTGGTTTCAGGTGTATGAGCGGTGGCGTGTGCCGCTGCATCTACGGCTGCTCGTCCGTCGGCAGGTTCTTCTGCGTCCAGATACTCGGTTTCTGTACCGTCATCGTAGCTATCAGCCTGCAGGTACTCTTCCTGTTCAGTATAGGCGGGTTCGTCCTGCAGATGGTAGGTTTCGCTCTGCGACTCGGCATCGCTGTACTGTGCCGAGCCGGGCAGTGCTGAGAGCCTGTTGGCGCTATCGGTCTTCTGCGCTGTAGCAGCCTGCCCTGCGGAGGCGTTCGCCTCCTTGCGGGTGTCAGCCTGCACAGCCTGCGGGGATTCTTCCGGCGTCGCCTCGGCGTCCTGGTATCGTTCCAGGCCGAGGAAACCCGCCAGACGGCTTTGCTTCGCCATGATTCTCTCGCTGTTCTTTGCTTGTGGTGTACAGGGTCTGCCGTGGTGCTTCGTCAGAAGGTGTGCGCGTGACGGTACGTCATGCACCGGCATGTATATATTACCAGCGCCCACCCCGCGCGGGCGGTCAGGGCACCGATGATTATGCCGCCGCCAGCAGACCCATCAGCTGAAAAGACTAACGGCTAAAGGGCCTAGAGCGCCGGACGCTTACCCATGATGTCGCTACCCACGCGCACGCAGGTCGAACCCCAACGCACCGCCGCCTCCAAATCCCCGCTCATGCCGGCGGAAATCTCGGTCGCGTGCGGCACCTGCTCACGCACCAGCGACGCCAAACCGTAAAGCTTCTCGAACGCCGCATCCGGGTTCATGCCCAGCGGCGCCACCGCCATCACACCGCCGCAGCGCAGATGCTCGTGATTCTCGATGCGCTCCACCAGCTCCAGCAGCTCGGAGGCGCTCGTACCACCGCGTGCGCCCTCGGCAGCGTGGCCAGCGGTCGCGACCTCCGCCAGGGACACCTGCACCAGGCAGGTCAGCGCACCATGCTCCGCCGCCGCGGGTGCGGGCGCCTCCCCCGCCTCAAAGCGGGAGAGCTGGTTTGCGTACGCCTTCGCCAGCGCATCCGCCAGGGAGGGGCGGTCCACCGAATGCACGCTGGAGGCGTACTTGACCACAGACTTCGCCTTGTTCGTCTGCAACTGGCCAATAAACGCCCAGTGCGGGGGCTGCACCTCACGCTGGGCGCAGTATGCGGCGAGCTCGCGAGCCTTCGCGCTCGCTTCCTGGTCGCGGTTCTCACCGAAGAGGGTCACTCCCCCATCCAGCAGTGCCGCCGCGTCGGAGGCGGGGAAGAACTTCGTGACCGTCACCAGCTGCACCGGGGCGCTCGCCTCGGTACGCACGGCGCTGTGGTCCTGCTCCGCGGCGCGGATACGCTCAAGCACGCGGCGGTAGTTCTGCAGCAGCTGCTCGGCACGTTCGGGAGTGTAGTGCAGGTTCTCTTCTACGTTCATTTCAGACATCTTCTCTCCTTCAGCGGCTCTATCTCTTTAGCGGCCCTATCTTTAGCAGCTCTAGGCGGCAGGCTCTGCCACCTTCTCAATCCACACCAGACCCGCAATACGGCCCGGCTTCTCACCGCGGTTCGTGAACCCGCGATGCGAATACACCTCGGGCTCCTCAAACGTGCACTGCGCACAGTCCATGCTCACCCGCACGCCCGCCTCCTCCAGCACGGCGCGGGCGCCGGCGGGCAGATCAAGACCGGGAGTCTGCTGGCTGGTCACCGAATGCACCTGCGGAATCAGCTCGGTGGATTCGGTGCGCATCGCCTCGGGCACCTCGTAGCAGCTACCGCAAATGCTCGGACCCAGCCAGGCGGTAATTTTCTCCGCACCGAGCTGACGCATCCGTTGCACGGTCTGCTGAAGCACGCCGTCAAGCAGGCCGCGGCGGCCAGCATGAGCCACCGCCAGGATCGGTTGCCAGTTCGCGACCCGCTCACCCACCAGCACCACGGGAATGCAGTCCGCCACCATAATCGCCAAGGGCACGCCCTCACTGCTAATCGCCGCATCGGCGACCGGGGAATTCTCCAGCACCGCGCGGGCACGCTCAACCGTACGCTCCTGCGGGGCACCGGGTGCGTAGGATTCCACCGCGTAGTCTTCCGGGTAGGCAATCTGCACGCCGTGCACCTGGTTCAGGTAGAAGAACGGCTCGGTACCCAGCGCCTCCTCCAGGGCGGCACGGTGGTTGAGGGTGCGCACCAGGGAGGCGTCCATACCGCCGCCGAGCTCATCGTCCACGTGCAAGCCCAGGTTGCCCGCCGCGCGGGAGGTGAAACCCACCCGCACACGCCAGGGGCCCAAGGTGCGGGTATCGGCAGCAGCAAGTAGCGGAGTTTTGGGAGCGTCGCTCATCATCTATTCCTTCATCAGGTGTCAGCAGGTATAACGGCGGGTATAGCAAAGGGGAGCCGAGAACAGCACAATGTGCGTGTTTCTCAGCTCCCCTATAGCTTCATAAGACTCTCAGCCGTGCAACGCCTAGGCGTTCACAGCCGGGCAGACTACTTCAGGAAGTCAGGGACATCCAGGGTGTCGCGGCGAGCCGGAGCTTCCTCCACAACCGGGGGAAGGTCAACGTCGAAGCCAGCAGCGCCGGTGGAAGCCGGAGCAGCAGCGGGTGCGTTGTAGCCGTAGCCGTTAGCAGCCGGAGCGGTGGAACCGCCGAAGGATGCCTGGGTGCGCTGAGCCTGAGTAGCCGCAGCAGTGGAAGCGTTGGAGTTGGTCTCCGGGTTCACTGCGTCGAAGCCAGCAGCAATCACGGTCACGCGAGCCTCATCGCCCAGTGCGTCGTCAATAACAGCACCGAAGATGATGTTTGCGTCGGGGTGAGCCACTTCCTGAACCAGGCGTGCAGCCTCGTTGATCTCGAACAGACCCAGGTCGGAGCCACCCTGAATGGACAGCAGAACGCCGTGTGCACCGTCGATGGATGCTTCCAGCAGCGGCGAAGCGATAGCCAGCTCAGCTGCCTTCACTGCGCGGTCCTCACCGGATGCCGAGCCGATACCCATCAGAGCCGAACCTGCACCCTGCATGACGGACTTAACGTCAGCGAAGTCAAGGTTGATCAGGCCGGGGGTGGTGATCAGGTCGGTAATGCCCTGCACACCGGAGAGCAGAACCTGGTCAGCGGACTTGAATGCGTCCAGCATGGAGACGTTGCGATCCGAAATCGACAGCAGTCGGTCGTTCGGAATAACGATCAGGGTATCAACCTCATCGCGCAGAGCAGCGATACCGGTCTCAGCCTGGTTGGAGCGGCGACGACCCTCGAAGGTGAAGGGGCGGGTCACCACACCAATGGTCAGGGCGCCGAGGGAGCGGGCAATACGTGCCACGACGGGCGCGCCACCGGTACCGGTGCCACCGCCCTCACCTGCGGTCACAAAGACCATGTCTGCGCCCTTGAGGACTTCCTCAATTTCCTGCGCGTGATCCTCGGCTGCCTGACGGCCAACCTCGGGGTTTGCGCCCGCGCCAAGACCGCGGGTCAGCTCACGACCAACGTCCAGCTTAACGTCTGCATCGGACATCAGCAGAGCCTGAGCGTCAGTGTTGATAGCAATGAACTCAACGCCGCGCAGACCAACCTCAATCATGCGGTTGACTGCGTTGACGCCACCGCCGCCGATACCAACGACCTTGATGACTGCCAAGTAGTTCTGGGGAGTTCCAGCGTCCATGTATTCCTCGATTGTTCCGTGTTCCAGCTTCGGAAGACCCGCAGCTTAATCTAAGCCTGAAGGTTTCCTCTAAAGAATGACTTTATCTGCTAGGATACCAAACTGTTTTTGTTGGTTCCTAGTCACACAGCGCAATTACCCCCTCTTTTTGCGGATTTCACACAAAAAGGGAGGATAAAGCGCCTGAATGGTTCCCCTAGCGGGTCACCGGTACGCGCGGGGCAGACACATCGTAGACGGTCACCTTCTGCGTCTGTGCTTCGGAAGATTTCTCCTCCTGGGCACGCTTGGCAATAGCCTGGCGCAGGGAGAGAAGAACCTTAGCCTTCAACTCGCTCTCTTCAGCGGTTCCCCACTGCACCGTAGTATTATCCCTCAAAGTTAGAGTGATACTTGAGGTTGAGGTAGCGCTGGCTTCCTTAACCTGAGCTAGAAGTTCAGAGGGCATCGCCGAAAGCGCCGTAGAAATGGTGTGGAATTCAGCCGAAGTCTGCGGGTCATCACCGCTGAAACGCACCAGCGGCACCGAGGTATCGGGCTGAGTTGCCGACTCCAGCAGGCTCACACCATCACTATCAACAGTATGGTACGTATCGCCCTGCTTCACAACCGCAACCGCGGTACGCTCCTTCAGAGTCACCACCAGCTCATGCGGTGGGCGGCTCTCCACCTGCACGCTACGAATCACGTTATCCTGCCCGATCAGCTCACGCACCTTCTTCTCGTCGATGCGAGTGAGCGGAACACCGCGCAGGGGCTCCAGCTTCTGCTCCACCTGAGTGGTCTCCAGCAGGGATGCGCCGCGCACCGTAATCTTCTGAGTCGCCAACAGGGGCGAGAAGAAGACCAGCACCACGTACAGCACCGCAATAATAGCCAGCGCCGAAGCAGTGTACAGCAGCTTGCGGGCACGGGTCAGAGGCGCACGCTCCTTACGGGGGCGTTCCTCAGCACGCAGACCGTCCAGGCCCGGATCCTGACGCAGACGCTCACGCTGAGCCTGGCGGCTCGCACGCTCGCGCTCCTTCTCAATCTCCGCGGCACGCTGCTGCTCACGCTCGGCACGCCAACGACCGAAACGGCTCGTGGGGCGAGGCTCTTCAGCTGTATTCTCCCCCGCCTTATCAGTGCTCTTGTCGGCGTTTTCCTCAGACTTCTGGGCGGCAGACTCTTCGCGAGACTCAGCAGAGGCCTTGGAGGAGCCAGGCTTCTTGTCAGAGCCCTTATCGCTGTCCTTGCCGGCGCTCTTCTCAGCCTGCACGGATGCAGCCTGAGCAGAGGCACCCTTGGCGGATGAAGTCTTCGACGAATAATCCTCAAACGCCTCAACATCAAACAGCTCAGGGGCATGCTCAACCTCAGACACGGTGCGACCGGTCATCAGCGCCGAACGCACCGAATCCTTCAGAGACTGCGCCGAAGAATGCACCGCCGCAGCGCTCTTCTGAGTAGAAGAATCAGCACCGTTCTGGGCGTGCGACTTATGCACCACCGGCTTACGCGGCGCATGGCGAACAGGGCTCGAAGACTGAGTAGCGGCTGCCTGGGCCGAGCCCTCGGAAGCGGTCGCCTTGGCGGGCTTCACCGCCTCCGCAGACTTCGTAGCCTCCGCAGCCTTGGTCGTCTTTGCCACCTGAGACTGAGCAGACTCAGCCTGCGCGGATTCGGCATGCTTAGCCTCAACCTGCGCATTCTCAGCTACCTGCTGGGCACGCAAACGAGCACGCGAACGCGGGGCCTTCGGCACGCGCGAGGAGGAATGCCCCTCCGAAGAGAGACCAGAACTCATCGGCACAGCCTAAGCCTCCGACTTCTTCGACTCGCCACCGTGACGAATCTGCAGGGACTCCAGCAGACGAGCACCCAAAGCGGTCACGTCACCGGCGCCAACGGTCATCACAATATCGCCGCTCTGAGCGCACGCCACGATGTCCTCAATAGCGCCCTCAGCGGTAGCGTAACGAACCTCAGAGAAACCAGCACCGGTAATCAGCTCACTGGTCACGCCCTCAATCGGCAGCTCACGAGCCGGGTAAATATCCAGCACATGAGCGCGGTCAGCCATCGACAGAGCCTGCGCGAACTCCTTCGCGAACTCGCGAGTACGCGAGAACAGGTGAGGCTGGAAAATCACGTACAGGTTGTGGCCATCAGCCACGGTACGACCGGTCTCCAAGGCACGGAACACCTCGGTCGGGTGATGCGCATAATCATCAAAGACCTTCACGCCGGCAACCTCACCGCGCAGGGTGAAGCGGCGGTCAGCACCCACAAACTCAGCCAGAGCGGGAGCAATATCGGCAGCCTCGTAACCAGAAATCAACGCCGAAGCAAAAGCCGCAGAAGCATTCAGCTGGTTGTGAATACCGGGCACCTTCAGAGCGATATCCTGCTCACCCTCATAACGCACGCCACGGCACTCAAAAGACCAGGACAGGTGCGACGACGAGGAAGAACCAGCGCTGGTAATCTCGCTAATGCGCAGGTCAGCATCCGCAGACTCACCGTAAGTCACCACAGGCACACCCGCCGCACGAGAACGAGCCGCAAGAGTAGCCGCGCCCGCATCATCAGCGCAGGTCACCACAACGCCGTTAGGAGCCAGCGAACCCACAAAACGGTTGAACGCCTCAAAGACACGCTCATCCGTCTCATAGAAATCCAGGTGGTCCGGCTCAACGTTCGTCACCACAGCAATCGCCGGGCGGTAACGAACAAACGAGCCGTCCGACTCATCAGCCTCAGCCACAAAAATCGACTCCGGACCCTGAGCGCCCAGGTGAGCGTTCGTGCCGCGACCAGCAATCACGGTGCCCACCGCAAACGACGGGTCAGCACCCAGCTGATCAAACATCACAGAAATCATGGAGCTAGTCGTGCTCTTACCGTGAGTACCGGCAACAGCAACCACCTGAGACTCACCCATCACAGCGGCAAGCGCCTCAGAACGATGCAGTACAGGCAGACCCTGCGCACGAGCGGCAACAAGCTCCGGGTTATCCTCACGAATCGCAGTAGAAATCACCACGGTATCAACGTCCACAATGTTCTCAGCCTGCTGAGGAACACCCACACGAGCACCCGCAGCACGCAAAGACTCAACAGTAGCCGACTCGGCACGATCCGAACCGCTCACCGTCACACCAGCCTGCAGCATCAGAGCGGCAATAGCGCTCATACCCGCGCCACCAATACCGATGAAGTGTACACGGCCCAACTCGCTCATCTTCGCACGCTCAGGGAACGGCGGGTTCAGCGGTGCCGGCAACACCATCTCAAGATTCATCAATTCAGTCATTACTTCTCAGCTGCCTTCAATACTGCTTCAGCCATAACGCGCGCCGCGTCACGGATACCAAGTTCATACGCCGCAGCGCCCATGCGCTCCAGCTCCTCCGGGTTCGCCATAAGAGCCGGAATCTCACGGGCAAACCACTCACCGGTGACTTCTGCATCCTTCACCAGCAGAGCCGCAGACGCCTCCACCAGAGAACGAGCATTCAGAGCCTGCTCACCGTTACCAATGGGAAGCGGCACAAAAATCGCGGGAACACCCACCGCAGCAACCTCACTCACGGTCGCCGCGCCCGAACGCACCAGCAGAAGATCAGCGGCAGCATACACATCCTGCATGCCATTGCTGAACTCAATCTGACGGTAATTCGGGGCGCTCAACAGCTCACCGTTCTCATCCAGAACAGCCTTACCCTTACCGGTAATGTGCAGAATCTGGAAATCCCACTCCGCAAAGTGGTCACGGCACGCCGCCACCGCATTATTCAGGCTCAACGCACCCAGCGAACCGCCGGTCACAATCACGGTCGGCTTCTGCGGGTCCAAGCCCAGGTTACGGCGAGCCTTCGAACGGTGCGCGTCGCGGTTCAGGTAGGCAATCTCGTCCTTCATGGGCATGCCCACCAGGGTTGCGCGCGGGAACGGAGTATTAGGGAACGCCACACCGGTGAACTTCGCGAACGAACCACCCAGGCGGTTCGCCAAACCGGGCTTCGCATTCGCCTCATGAATCACCACGGGAATCTTAGCGCTCAACGCCGACAGATACGCCGGCGGGCACACGTAGCCGCCCACGCCAACAACCACATCTGCATCTGCTTCCTTGAGGATGCGGCGGGTCTTCGACAGGCCACCAAAGAACTTAGCGGGGAAAGCAAAAGCGGCACGGTTAATGCTACGAGGGAACGCCGCGCGAGGAATAAACTCAATATCGAAGCCGGCCGCCGGAACCAGGTCGGCTTCCATCTTGTCGGCGGTGCCCAGCATCAGAATCTTGGCGTTCGGTTCAAGGTCGCGAACGGCGCGGGCAATCGCAAGCATCGGATTAATGTGACCGGCGGTGCCACCACCGGCGAAGACTATAGAGGGTGCCTTCTTCGTCATAGGTCTCTCTCCCAATACATCGGTACAGCATCATTTTACGCTATCGCACCTGTTCAATAGAGCGCCCCCGCCATTGAGCTATGACTCAACGGCGAGGGCGTTATCTCTTATTCAGCGCATATTCATCACCGGCGGAAGCGCAACCCACAGCCCCGCTCCCCCGAACGCCAGCTCTCACGATGCCGGCTACACAGGGTGGGTTCCGCTGGGTTTAGCCCTGCTTACGGGTGCCCCGCTGAGCTGAGTTCCGAGCCGCGCCCTGAGCCGGACGCTGCTGAGCGCCGTTCTTCTGCGCGGCCTTTGCCTGAGCACCCTTTACCTGAGCACTCTGTCGCGGCGTTGCCTGACGCTGAGCACCCTGTCGCTGGGCGCGACGCTGACGGTCCTCCGGATGCAACGGCTGCAAGCCCGCAGGCAACGAACCCGACGGACGGTGCTGCGCGGTACGAGGTTGGGTTGCTCGCTTCTGAGCAGCAGGCTGCTGAGCATTACGCGGCTGCGCGGCGCGCTTCTGCGCGGGTTGCTTCGGAGCCGCGGGCTTCTGGGCAGGTGCCTTCTGGGCGGGGCGAGCCTGAGCGGGCTTACCCTGACCGGTACGCGACTGAGAAGCACGAGCCTGAGCGGGTGCCTGCTTCGAAGCAGGCTTCTTCGCGGGAGCATCAGCCGAAGATACAGGCTTCTGAGCCGACCTCTTCGGAGCACTCTTCTGCTGAGCTGCCTTATCCTGAGCTGCCTTATCCTGAGCTACCTTGTCCTGAGCCGCCTTCACGCGGGCAGTTTCTTCACGAGCCAGACGCGCCTCCTCGCGAGCACGACGAGCCTCTTCACGAGCCTGAGCCGCCTCACGGCGAGCCTGCTCCTGTTCCTGACGCTCCTGCTCCCGAGCCTGGCGTTCCTGCTCCTTCTGCTGTTCACGAGCCATACGAGCCAGCTCACGCTGCTGATCCGGGGCAAAACCCAACCAGCGGTGCAATGCGCTCTCCGGGCCAAAAACAATCTTCAAAGGATTATGTTCCTTCAACAGGTGGCCACCGGCAGCCGCACGAGCCGCTTCCTCCTGATCCAGTACATCCTGCAACGGAATACGACGCTTCCAATCAGCATTCGCACGACGAACCTCACGCGCGCTCTGATTCTCAATATTCGACGGTGCCGTCGCGCCACGCAACGGAGTCTGCCGCGCAAACGCCAACAACAAACCCGCCGCAAACAACGACGACAACAGCGACGAACCACCGTACGAAACAAACGGCAGAGGCACACCAATCACCGGCAAAAGACGGGACACCATGCCCATATTGATAATCGCCTGAGAGGTCAGCCAAATCATGATGCCGCCCGTCGCCAAACGCACCAGCGGATCAGTAGTGCGCAGCATAATCCGGACCGCGCAATACACCAGACCCACGTACAGCAGCAGAACCGCCAGCGTACCCAGCAGACCCAGCTCCTCACCAATAATGGCGAAAATGTAGTCGTTATGAGCCTCAGCCAGGTAGTTGTACTTCTGACGCGACTGACCCAGACCAACACCCAGGAAACCACCGGTCGCCAACGCCACCTCACCAGAATTCGCCTGGTCACAGTTAGCGTTCGTACACGAACCCCAAATACCGAAAATACGAGCCACACGGTTCGCGCTACTGAGCACACCCACCAGCGCCAACACCGCAAACGCGCCGCCAATCCTCAGCAACGAGCTACGAGAAGCACCCGCCAGCCACATCATGCCCACAAAGATGAAGCCATACACCATGGCGGTACCCATGTCACCGCCGAGCATAATCAGCAGAACCAGGGCGCCCACACCATAAATCGAAGGGAACAGCGTACGCCAAATACTGCGAGAAATATCGCCGTGGCGGCTGTACACCCACGCCAGCCACATAATAATCGCCAGCTTCGAAAACTCCGACGGCTGAATCTGTACTGGGCCGAGCTTCAACCAGTTACGGTTACCGTTCACCTCAACGCCGACAACCACCACAGCAAGCTGCATGACCAAAGCGGCAATGAGCATCGCGTTCACCACAAACTCCTTGTGGTACCACCCCACCGGGATACGCGTAATACCCGCCATTGCGAGAACGCCCATGACCAAGAACATGATCTGGAAAGAAACCTGCGAGAACGGCGACTGGCCCTGCGAAATCATCGTGACGCTCGAAGCCGACAGCACCATGATGCAGCCAAAAATAGCCAGACCAAGGGTCGTCACCAGCAGCATCACAGGTACATCCCACAGGTCAGCCTTCAAACCACGACGGTACAGCCTACCGGCACGAGCACGGAACGGCGCAGAGAAATCCTCCAAACCGGCTCGCGAAGACGCCCAACGGCCACTCGTAGTCGAACGCGCCGAAGAAGCCGAACGCTCCGAAGATGCGCTGGTACTCACATGCCCTCCTATAGGCCTCAACTGCCACGAATCCGTCGTGGCGAATACACGAAAAAGGTTCAGGGGTGGGACACCATTACCATCCCACCCCCGAGAAGAACCCGCAGAAAGCACCCCGGTCACCCGAAGCACCCTCTGTAGGCAACGTCCTAAGAGTCTGCCAGCTGGGCGGCGACAGCGTTCGCAAACGCATCACCGCGCACCGCATAATTCTTGAACTGGTCCATCGACGCAGACGCGGGAGCCATCAGCACGGTATCCCCCGGATGCGCTAGCTCAGCAGCCTTCGCAACAGCCGCGTTCATCACGGCAACACCATCCGAAGAATCAGCCACAGCGGCGGTCATATTGTAGGTCGGAACCTGCGGAGCGTGGTTAGCCAACGCCGACTTCAACGCCGCAGTATCGGTACCGATAATCAGCACAGCCTTCAGACGCTGAGCGTGAGCAGCAATCAGCTCATCGTACTCAACGCCCTTCGACAGGCCACCAGCAATCCACACCAGCGAGGGGTAACCGCTCATCGAAGCATTCGCGGCGTGAGGATTCGTAGCCTTCGAATCGTTCACCCACATGATGTCGTTCGCGTAGCCCACCAGCTGATTGCGGTGCGCACCGGTCTTGAAGGAACGCAGGCCAGCGCCCACAGCCTTCGGGTCAATATCAGCCGCACGGCACAGCGCCGCAGCCGCCAGGGCATTCTCCACGGTGTGCTTTGCGGGCATCTTACCGGGTGCCGGAGCGAGATCCTCCAGAACCGCCAGCTCATACGCCTCGTTGTAACGGTTCTTCAGGAAGGCACGGTCCACCATGATGTCCTCAGCCAGGCCGAGCATCGACACGGAGGGCATCTCAGTGGAGCTGAAGCCAATCGCGCGAGCGCCCTCAATAACGTCCGCGTTCTCAACCATGCGCAGGGTGTCTACGTGGTCGGTGTTGAAGATGCAGGCGACCTGAGTGTGTTCGTACACGCGAGCCTTATCAGCCTTGTAGCCGTCGAAGGAGCCGTGCCAGTCCACGTGATCCTCAGCGATGTTCAGAACCACCGAAGCGTACGGGGACATCGAGTAGGTCCAGTGCAGCTGGAAGCTGGACAGCTCCACCGCGAAGAATTCATAGGGCTCATCGTCTGCAATGGCGTACACGATGGGCATGCCCACGTTACCCACCTGAATAGACTTCTTACCGGCAGCCTTCAGGATGGAATCGACCATGCCCACGGTGGTGGTCTTACCGTTCGTACCGGTCAGGCACAGCCACTTGGGAGTCGGGCGGTCGTTGCGCTCATTCAGGCGCCACGCCAGCTCCACATCGCCCCAAATCTGGATGCGACGCTCATACGCGTCCAGCATGACCGGGTGGTCGGGACGCACGCCCGGGGAGGTCACCACAAGCTCGGGTTCCTGACCGTCCACCGGGGGCAGTGCGCGCATGTGCTCGGGACCGAACAGGCCCTCAACGTTGCCGTAGGCGTTAGCGTACAGGTCGATGCGTTCACGCTTCTCCGGGGTATCAGCCCCGTCGATGACAACGATCTTCGCACCCAGCTGGGCGAGCACATCGGTCACAGCGTCGCCGCTGGTACCCATGCCCACCACGACCACGCGCAGGTTAGCCCAGGGCGCACCCCAGTGAGTCAGCTCCGCGAGGCGCTCGTTCTCATACACCGGGTTCACCGCAATAGCGGCGGCGTTCGCTTCAATGCGAGCTGTATCCGGCTGTTCATTAGTTGACATTAGTGAATCACTCCAGAAGTCTGCGAGAACCAGTCACCGAAGAACAGCGCCAGGGCAACGAGCACGCAGAGGGCGTTAACAACCCAGAGGCGGAACACGGAGTTCACTTCGCCGCTGCTGACGGTACCGGGGGCAATGCCTCGCTTATCAATTGAGTATTTGCCGTTGACGCCGACCTTCTCCATGTGGTGGTGGAAGGGGGTCATACGGAAGTAACGGTGCGCGTGCAGGGGCTTCTCCCCCGCTGCGACCGAACGCTTACGGCTGGTCTTGAACACGAACTTCTGCACAATCACAGAGAACACTTCCAGCACGGGAATCAGAGCGATGACCAGCAGAAGCAGCTCGGTGCGGGTGAACAGCGCGAAAGCAACCATTGCGCCACCGAGCGCCAGGGAACCGGAGTCGCCCATGAAGATCTGTGCCTTCGACACGTTCCACCAGAGGAAGCCAGCCAGCGAACCCACCAGGGATGCGGCAATCAGCGCCAGTGAACCGGGGTCGCGCACATCGTAGCAGGCGGTGCCAGCGCCAGCGGAGCAGGCGTGTACGTACTGCCAGATGCTGATGGTCAGGTAGCCGGAGAAGATGGTCATCATGATGCCGCCAGCCAGGCCATCCAGACCATCGGTGAAGTTCACCGCGTTCGTACCGGACAGGGAGATGAGGGTAATCCAACCAACCAGCAGGATGGAGCCGAAGACCGCGCCCGCCGCGAACAGGTCAATGGGCAGGTCACGTACGAAAGAGATGGCGGTCGACGCCGGACGAGCACCCGACTCATTCGGGAACTGGAACGCCAGGTACGCAAAGGGCAGGGTCACGCCCAGAAGACCAATGGTCTTCTGCTTCTCGGTCAGGCCCTCGTTGCCCTTATTGCGGAACTTCATGATGTCGTCCGCCGCGCCCACACCGAGCATGCCCAGGGTGAAGGCGATGGTCAGCCACGCGGTAGCGGTCGGTACCGGCGCGGTACCGAAGAGCAGCGCGCTCACCGCCAGGGTCAAGAAGTAGGCGAGAATCGCCGCGGGGATGAAAATCAGACCCGCCATGGTGGGGGTGCCCGCCTTATGCTGGTGGGCTGCCGGGCCTTCCTCACGGATGAGCTGGCCAAGCTTCAGAGACTTCATCTTCTTGATGAACACCGGCAGCGCGGTGAGGGAGATGAGGAATCCGAAGATTCCAGCAATCAGCACGGTAATCATAAAGCGCTACCCTTCGTTCGTGGTCTGTTCGGTCGAAGTACGGTCGCCGTTAGCGGTGCCGTCCAGGTGAGCGGCAAGGTGGTCGCTCAAATCGGTGGTTTCAACAAAGTCACCGGCAGAAAGCCAGGTCGGTGCCTGCTCTTCCTCAGCACCGAAGGTGTACTCGGCGAAAGCAACCTGGTCACCCAGAATGCCCAGCTTCGCGCCGTTCGAGGACTTGAAAAGCACAATGTCACCGGGGCGAACCTCGGCGCGCAGAATCTGCTCTGCCTCTTCCGGGGTCTTCACCCAGGTCGCCTCGTTACCCCAGGAGCCTTCCAGGTGAGCCGCATTGTAGATGGGCTTCGTCTCGTCGCCCACAGCAATCAGCTTGGAAATGTTCATGCGCACCACGAGGCGTCCGATGCGGTCGTGCTCCTCCACGGAGGCGTCACCGAGCTCCAGCATGGCGCCCAGAACAGCCCAGGTGCGGTGCGGCTGACCAGTCGCAGGGTCAACGGTGCGGCCCAGCTGCGCCAGAGTGCGCAGTGCAGCCGCCATCGACTCGGGGTTCGCGTTGTAGGCGTCGTTAATGACGGTCACGCCATCAGCGCGGTCGGTGCGCGCCATACGCCACTTCGAAGCTGCCGCTGCCTTATTGAGCGCGCGCGCAATCTTCTCACCGGAAATACCGCTGTTGTAGGCGACAGTCGCCGCAGCCAGCAGGTTGTGCACGTGGTGCTCACCAATCAGCTGCGAGGAAATCTCGTACTCGCTACCGTCGGGCAGGCGCAGAGTGAACTCGGGGCAGCCTGCGTCGGTGGTGCGCAGGTTCAGCGCCGCCACGTAGCGTTCGTAGGGCTGGCCGTTCGCGCCGGTCTTCTCACCCACGCCGAAGTAAGTAATGGGGGCAACCGAACGCGACGCCATGCGCAGCACGCGCTCATCGTCAGCGTTCAGCGCCAGGGAACCGGTCGGCTGAACACCCTCAGCCAGCTCGCCCTTGGTGCGCTCAATATTATCCACGCCGCCGAACTCGCCAGCATGCGCGGTACCAACCTTCAAGATTGCACCGTGATCGGGATGCGCAATATTCGCCAGGTACTCGATGTTGCCCACGTGGTCGGCACCCATCTCAATGACCAGGTAGCGGGTAGACTCATCCGCACGGAAAACGGTCAGGGGCACGCCCACTTCACTGTTGTAGGAGCCAACCGGGGCAACGGTCGGGCCCTCCGGGGTGAAAATGGCGGCAAGAAGGTCCTTGGTGGTGGTCTTACCGGCTGAACCGGTAATACCGATAACGGTCAGCTCACCCTGAGCGCGCATCTGCTCAATGGAATAGCGTGCCAAATCGCCCATCGCCAGCACCACATCGGGCACTTGGATGCTCGGATAGGGCACGCCCTGCTCGTCGAGTACTTCACGCTCGACCAGCGCCAGGGTCGCGCCCCTCTCAAACGCCATGGGGATGAACCTGTGGCCGTCAGTGACCGCGCCGGGCTTCGCCACGAACAGGGTACCGGTCTGCACCTCACGGGAGTCGGTGGTGGCGAAGTCTGCGTACACCTGCTCCTCACGGCCCTCCAGGCCGATAGCGGTGCCGCCGGTTGCCTCAATAATCTGGGCGGCGCTGAGCTTAATCATTCTTCACCATACCTTCAGCGGTCTTAGAGTCACTTTCATCGAGCATGCGCTGGTAGTCAGGCAGAATCTCGAAACCGTGCGCACGCAGGGCACGGGCGGTTTCAACGCGGTCGTCCAGGGCGATGTCCACGCCGGCAACATCCTGCTCGGTCTCGTGACCGCGGCCAGCAATCAGGATGGCGTCGTGCTCGCCCGCCAGGGCAATCGCCGCATCAATAGCAGCCGCACGCGGAGAAATATTCAGAATCTGGGTGGCACGGCGGTTCTCAGCCTTCTGCGCGCCCTCCTCAACGGCGGCACGAATCGGAGCCGGGTCCTCACCGTGCGGGTCGTCATCAGTCACGATGACAATGTCGGCATTCTGCGCAGCAATCGCACCCATAATCGGGCGCTTCAGCTGGTCACGCTCACCGGTCGCACCAAACACAATCATGACCTTACCGTCGCCGGGGCGATCCATCGCTTCCAGGGCGCGGGTCAGGCCGTCCGGGTTGTGCGCAAAGTCCACAATCGCGTGCGGAGCCAAAGAAATCAGCTGCATACGGCCCGGAACCACCGGAGTCAGAGCCGAACCGGACGCCAGCTCGGGCAGCAGACGCTCACGCTCAGCGGAGTCAGTGTCCAGGTACGCCATGAGAGCCGCCAGCGCAGCATTCGAAACGTTAAAGTCAGCGGGCAGACCGGTGTAGCATTCAACGCTCTCACCGGCGCCATTCGCCACGTGGAAGCGGTGGCCCAGGCCCTCACGCTGGACCTTCACCACAGCCCAGTCGCGGGGACCGAACTCTGCGGGCACCTCATCCAGACCGGCACCGCGGGCAGTCACCAGACGGTGAACCTGCTCAGCACCCATCTGCTCGCAAGCGGCGGCGAACATCTTCTCGCCCCACTCATCATCAGCAGTAATCACCGCAAGCTCTGCGCGTTCGGGGGTGAACAGCTGAGCCTTCGAGTCGAAGTAGTGCTCCATGGTGCCGTGCAGATCCAGGTGATCCTGGGTCAGGTTCGTGAAGCCAGCAACCGCATACTTCACGCCGTCCACACGGTGGTAATCAATCGCGTGCGAGGACACCTCCATCGCCGCGCAACGCACCTGCTGCTGGCCCATGATCGTCAGCAGCGAATGCACGTGGGGAGATTCCGGGGTGGTCATCTTCGAAGGAACAGACACGCCATCAACCAGAATCTGAATCGTGCCAATCAGACCGGTCTTCACACCCAGGCCGGTGCGGAACACCGACTCCAGCATGTACGTGGAAGTGGTCTTACCATTCGTACCGGTCACCGCGTAACGGTGGGTAGCGGGGAACGACGCCGAACCATAAATCAGCGCAGCCAACGGACCAACGTACTCGCGCAGGTTCTCAGTCACCAGGACAGGCACCGGCGCCTCACCCAGCAGTTGCGCACCGGCAGCATCCGTCAAAATAGCGGAAGCACCCAGCTTCAACGCAGCATCAGCAAACTGCGCACCGTGCACCTTCGCACCGGGCAGAGCCACGTACAGGTCCTGCGGGCGAACACCTCGGGAGTCCATGCTGATACCTGTGACCTCAACAGAATCACCGGATTCAGAACCCTGAACGCCACTAGCCGGCTGGGCACTCACCTGAGCACCCAATCCCTGCAGATGTTCGCGAAGGTGCGCCAAACTCACCGGGCGCACAGCATTCGGGCGCAGAGTCTGAGCGTCGCCGCCCAGCAGGTTCTGGCCGGGTGCGTGAGATGCGGTATCCATCGTCCTTCTTTCCTCTCCGCTGTCCGAAGCGGTGAGCTCTGTATGGTCAATGCGCTCAAGGCACACAGGGTCATTCAATATTCTACGGGCTTTAGGGTTCGACAGGTGTTCAGTACCGGGGCTTCTTCATCACGAATCAGCTACCGGGCGCCTCTCCCCCGCTCACCTTTAGCTCGTCTTATTGGGGCTATCCTCAGCAAAAAGCGGAATCAACTCCGGTTCACCGGTAGAACGCGGCACATTATAGGTGTGCAGGGTCTTCTCCATAATCTTGGAGAACTCAGCCGTCGTACCGTTCGCACCCACGCTACCCTCAGGACGCTGCATGGTCACCGCCACCAAGAACTGCGGGTTCTCAATCGGCGCCACACCAATAAAGGACGTCGTGTTGCCGTCGTAGCCGCCCTTCTCACTCGGAGTTTCCGCAGTACCGGTCTTACCGCCCACGCGGTAGCCGGTCACCTTCGCCGGACGGGCGTGGCCTTGCTCCACCACATTCTCCATGAGAGTCAGGCAGGAAGCGGCAGTCTCCTCGCTGACCATGCGTTCGCCAGGCTCTACGGCACGCTTATGTTCGGTACCGTCGGCGTCAATGATCGCGTCCACAATGCGCGGCTTCAGACGAACGCCCTTATTGCCCAGCGCCTGGAAAATCATGGCGGTCTGCAAAGGAGTCTGCGCAACACCCTGACCGAACAGCACAGTGTACTGCTGACGGCCATCCCAATCACGCCAATCAGCGATTATACCCTGCTCCTCACCGGTCAGCTCAATGCCGGTAAACTCGCCGACGCCGTACTTCTTCAACCAGTTGTAGCGCTCTTCCTTGCTGAGCTTCTGACCGACCAGCACCGTACCGGTGTTCATCGAGTCATGAATAATGCCCGAGAAAGTACGCCGCTGCGCCCCGTGCTCAAACGCATCCTTGAAAGTCTGGCCGTCAATCGTGAGGGTCGCGGGCACGTCATACACGCTCGTCGGGGTGGTCAGGCCCTGCTCAATCAGCGCCGAAGCAGTTAGCATCTTCTCGGTCGAACCGGGCTCCACGCTCTGCGAAATAGCGCGCGGGGTCATGTCCGCCGCGTCCTCAATGGTTGCCGCGCCCGGGTCCATCGTGGAGGAATCAGCAAGAGCCAAAATGGAGCCGTCACGCACATCCATAACAATGGCGGTACACCATTCAGCTTTCAGCTCCTCGGCGCGGGCACGCACCACCTGCTGCGCAAAATACTGCACATCACGGTTAATGGTTAGGCGAATATTCTTACCGTCCACCGCCAGGCGCTGCTCTTCCTTCGCTACGGGGATACGCACGCCATCAGCGCTAATCTCGTAGGTGCGCTCACCGGGGGTACCGGCAAGCTCCTTCTCAAAGACACGCTCAATGCCCACGGAGTAGTTACGGGACACCGTACCGCCCGTACCGTTGCCGTCTGCCTCTTCAACAATGTTGTACTTACCGACCACGGAACCGCCCACACTACCGTTGGGGTACAGGCGCTGAGAGAACGCCTCACCGTAGATGAAGGGCGCACCCAGGGCATCAATCTTATTGAAAATTTCCGGGGTGATATTTGCTTTGATCACCGAGTACTTTGAGGTGCCGTCCAGCTTGGACTTGATGAACTCGTCGGTAATGCCCGGGTCAACGGTCTTGAGAATATCGACCATCTCGTACACCAGCTGGTTGGGGGTGACCTCAATCTTCTGGGTGCGGTCCTCGTTGTAACGCTTGAAGGTCGCCACGGCACTCTGATCAGCGGTCAGGTTATAGCGCTGCACAGTACGCGCCATGACATTGCCGTTGATATCCAGAATCTGGCCGCGCACAGCAGGCAGCACCTGGGAGCGCAAACGCTTCTGACGGGACGCATTCGCCACCGCACCGGGATCAAAGCCCTGGCGGATAAACAGATTCGCACCAATGACGCCCAGAGCACAGGTGGCAGCGGCGCCGGCGACAAAGCCACGGCGGGTCAGGTCCGGCTGACCGGATGCCGATTCGTTCGCGTTCTTACGCGCGTCGGAGCTCATGCGGTGGTCCTTTCGCTGGTCTAGTCTATCGGTGATGCTACGCATCCTGTGGTCAGTGTTGTTTATCGTGCGGGCTGGCTTGCCGCGGGGCTAGCTGCGGGCTGCTGAGCGGCGCTCGGTGCGGCGGAAGCAGCCGGGCTAGCAGGGGCGCTATTCGCCGGTGCGGGGTTGGCCTGCTGAGCGGGGTTAGCCTGCTGCGCGGGGCTTGCCGAGGCGCTTGCAGATGCCTTTGCCGTAGCGCTCGCCTGGCTGTGTCGCTGCTGAACAGACTTGTCAGCATCCACAATGCCCTTGGCGTAGCTTTCTTCCGAACCCGCTGCCGGCGGCGAAATCAGGTTCTCCTGCTTGGATCCTTCAATACCGGTGGGGCTTGCAGCCGGGGCGGGGGTGCCCTCAATCGTGGAAGTCTGCAGGTTCAGGGTCGCCTGCGAAGAGCTCACAAACATGCCCAGGGTACTGGCGCGTATCGCCAAATCCTGCGGGGCTTCCTTGAAACCAATCTCCTGCTGCAGCGCCTGGTTCTCCTGCACGAGGCGCTGTTCTTGCGCGCGCAAATCCACCATGTCGTACTGGCGGGTCACAATCAGCACATTGAGCAGCAGAATAAAGACCAGGGTCAGCGGGATTGCCGCAAAAACAGCGAGCATGGTCGGCGGGCTGAGCTTACGGGCTCGACGACGCACCGTCGACAGTGGGTGACGCGACTTCGGCTTCTCCTCGCGGGTCTCCTCGGTACGGGCTGCCGCACGAACGCTCGAGGGCACGCGGCTCGCATTCGTCGAGGTGCGCTTACCACCGTGTGAAGCCGCGGTGCTGGCGGGACGAACCACCGGCTGGGTTGCGGTGACCGGCTCCAGACGCGCGGTGCGGGTACGACCGGAGTGAGCTCGGGTGGAGGCGCGGCTCGCCCCGGTCGATGCGCCAGTAGAGGATGCACGGGTAGAGCCAACGGCGCCGGGGGTACCGGCGGCAGGGCGCGAGGAACCGGCGCGTCGACTCCGCGGGGCGCCCTGGGTGCGGGTGGGGCGCGGGGATGCGTGCTGGGTGCTCACTCTTCTTCGCTTTCTGTCTTCTACTTGGCGGGGATGCGGATCTTCTCGGCGGCGCGCAGCTTGGCACTGGCGGCGCGAGAGTTCTGTTCGATTTCCTCGTCGGTAGGCGGTTCGGCGCCGCGGGTAATGATTTTGACGGTGGGCTTGTGCTCTTCAAGCTCTACCGGGAAGCCCTTGGGTGCCTTGGAGGTTGCCTCTGCGGTCAGTGCCCTCTTGACGATTTTGTCTTCGAGGCTGTGGTAGCTCATGGCGACGAATCGGCCGCCGAGGTTGAGCGCCTCCAGGGCTGCCGGTACGGCGCGTTCGAGGGCTTCCAGTTCGTGGTTCACTTCGATACGCAACGCCTGGAAGGTACGCTTGGCGGGGTGGCCGCCGGTACGCTGCGCGGCGACTGGCACAGCCTTCTGGATAATGCGCACGAGCTCACCGGTAGTTTCCAGGGGTGCGTTGGCGCGGGCGGTGCAGATGGCGCGGGCAATACGCGACGCGAACTTCTCTTCGCCCCAGTTGCGGATAATGCGGCGCAGCTGGTCTTCGCTGTATTCGTTGACGACGATGCGGGCGGTGAGCTCGTCTTCGGAGTTCATGCGCATGTCTAGGGGCGCATCGTAGGAGTAGGCGAAGCCGCGGGTGCGTTCGTCCAGCTGCATGGAGGAGACGCCCAGGTCCATCAGGATGCCATCAATTCCCTGCACGCCGGCGGTTTCCATGGCGCGGTCAATTTCGTCGTAGACGGCGTGGACGGGTACGAAGCGGTCACCGAAGCGTGCCAGACGCTCACCGGCGATGGCGTGCGCCTGCAGGTCGCGGTCAATGCCGATGAGTACAAGGTTTTCGAAGCGTTCAAGCAGCGCCTCGGAGTGACCGCCCATGCCGAGGGTACCGTCAATAACGTAGGCGGTGCCGCGCTCCTCAACGGCGCGTTCAATACCGGGTGCCAGCAGGTTAATGCAGCGGTCCAGCATCACGGGCACGTGACGTTCGCTGGCTTCACGCTGGGAGAGGTTCTCAATGGATGCGCCGGTCACCTTAGCGGCAGAGCCGGATGCGGTCGTACCGGTTTCGGGGGCGTGGTCTACGCTCATGGGTGCTCCTGTGAGAGTTTGTCCTGCGGGGTGGCTTACGGAAGAGTAGTGCGGTGGTGATAGAGAGAAGCCGGGCGGTAGCCGTCACGCCGGCGGGGATGCCGACTAGAGCAGCGGGCTGAACGGGTCCTCGTCGAGGGCAGCGAATTCAGCTTCGGTGCGGGCAAGGTATTCCTCCCAAGCGGCTGCATCCCAGATTTCTGCGCGGGTTCCGGATCCGATGACGACGAGGTTGTCGCTCAGCCCTGCGTATTCGCGCAGTATCGGCGGGATGGTGATGCGTCCCTGCTTGTCAGGCAGTTCGTCTGAGGCTCCTGAGAGGAAGACTCGCAGGAAGTCTCGGGCGGCTCGTCCGGGCAGGGGCGCGGTGCGCATCCGCTCGTGGATGCGTTCAAATTCTGCGGCGGGGAAAACGTACAGGCATCGTTCTTGACCGCGGGTCAGAACGAGGCCTGCAGAGAGTTCCTCACGGAATTTTGCGGGAAGGATGATGCGTCCTTTGGCATCCATTCGTGGTGAGTAGGTACCTAAGAACATTCACTTCACCTCCCCGATGTGTGCCGTTGTACTGAAAGTCTGCGGGAGCGGGGTTGCTCCACGGTCCTTGGAGGTGCGGGTGGGGGCGGATGTGCCGAGCCCCGCACCTTCGTCGTTTGCTTGAGGGCACGGCGATAGGACTGACTTTCAGCTTTCCTCTCCACTTTACCCCACTTTCCACCACCTACCCCACCCGGCAGAGTATCTTTTAGTGTTTTTATGCTCTCTTCTGCATTTTTAACGCTGGCGCACAGCTTCTGCACAGCTTCGAGCGTGCAGGCGCTCAGCGCTGTACCCTCATCATGCTTGCCACGCACTGGCTCAACTACAGACTCAATGGCTACAGACTCAATGGCGAGGTCGATCGCGGCAATCAGCAGCTCAGTCCACCAACCTCTAAAGCACCCGTCTATCACTAGTTCGGGCATAGAAAAAGCGGAAGGCAAGAGAATTCTTACCTTCCGCTTGTGAAGTCTTGTTGAAGTCTTAAGACCCTAGAGAGCACGGATGCTCAGCCGCGAGAAAACTATTGCAACAAAGCAGTATTAGAACTGACCGTTATTGCGCTCGTCCCAGCGGTCCTCCAGACGGTTCATGAAGGAGGAACGCTCCTTCTGCTCACGCTGACGCACACGCGCTGCACCCTCTGCCTTACCACCCAGGAAGGAATCCACGGGGGTCTTCTTGCTGGTGGTTGCGAAGTACACGCCACCTGCCGCGAAGAGGAAGCCGAATACACCCAGCCAAATCATATTGGACGCGACCGCACCAATAATGATGCCCAGGCCAATGAGGACGAAGAGAATACCGAGAGCCAGGTGGCGAGCGCTGAAAACCGGCGCGGTGTTACCGGTCGAAGACATGGAGGAGGCAAAGTGCGGGTCCTCATTGCTCATGAGTTCTTCGAGCTGGTCCAGAACCTTCTGTTCACGCTCGGACAGTGCCATCGTTTTCTCCTTTGAGGTGTCGCTACTCAAGATGACGTCGGTATCAGCCGGGTTAGCTAGTGCATCAGCTGGCGCTGGGCGCGCCTCTTCCCGTCGTATATTTCCGGTCGTATGCTTCCCATCGTACCGCGCGGAGTGGGGTTGGCGCATGCTTTTTTCGGGCAGAAGCTCTTTATGACCTCTTTTCGTCAATGCTCTTTTCATCAATGCTCTTCTCGGGTGCGGTAACTCCGGAAGCGGGTTTGAGGCTTTCCTGCGAGTATTTGCGGTGAATCGCGTCCATGACGTGCTCAACCTCGGACCATCTGCCGCTCTTCACGAGGCGGGCACCAGGTCTCGAGCGGGCACCGTTCTCCGGGCTATTGCCCGCTCCCCCGCCGCCTCGTTGTGCGGAGGCGTTTTGCGAGGAGGCAGTTTGTGCGGACCGTGAGTTTGCCCCGCTCTCGATGGAGTCGAAGAGAGTTTGTTGTACCCCGTCTTCTGCGCGGGCGAGCTTTTCAGCGCGCACTCCGATGAGTCGCAGGGCGCGTGGCGCCTCCTGACCCACCAGAATTTCATCTGCTCGCAGGGCTTCCAACGCCAGGGAGGCGATCTGTATGCCGGAGTCCACGGGCACGTTTAGTGGGATAGCGCGGGTGTGCGTTTCGAAGGTGCTGTAGCGGATTTTGAGGGTGAGCCCTCCGGCGAGTTTCCCCGCGGATCGCAGGCGCTTTCCCAGCTTGAGACTCAGCTCCCGAATAGCAGCGCTCACCTCCTGGGCATCGGTCGTATCCGTCTCGAAGGTGTGCTCGCCACCCATGCTTTTCTCTTCGCGCTCGGTGATCACGGGGCGTTCGTCAATGCCGCGTGCCATGGCCCAGAGGTGCTCACCCTGGGCGGTGCCGAAGCGTTCTTTGAGCCAATCCAGGCTCATGGACCTCATCTGGGCGATGGTGTGAATACCGTATCGGGAGAGCTGCTCGGTACTTTTGGCGCCCACTCCCCACAGGTCGGAGACTTTTCTCGGGTCAAGAAATTCTTGAACGCGTTCGGGTGGAATGACCCACAGCCCATTCGGTTTACTACCGGTGGACGCCATTTTGGCGAGTAGTTTATTGGGTGCCACCCCCGCGGAGGAGGGCAGGGAGAGCTCCTGCGCGATGCGGTCGCGAGCGCGCTGCGCCAGGGCGACGGGGTCTTGGCCGTGCAGGTAGGCGCCGGTGAGGTCTACGAAGGCTTCATCCACGCTGACCTGCTCAACGTAGGGGCTCAGGTCGTGAAGGATTGCCATGACGGCGCGGGAGTAGTGGCGGTAGTCGCCGCGCAGCGGCAGGACGGTGGCGTTGGGGCTGAGGTTCCGGGCGCCACTGAGCGGCATGCCGGAGCGCACTCCGTGGGCGCGCGCCTCGTAAGAGGCGGAGCATACGACCGAGCGGGGACCCAGGGGCGCCACGATAATGGGCTCACCGCGCAGAGCGGGGTTTTCGAGGAGTTCGACGTTGACGAAGAAGGCGTCCATGTCCAGGTGCATAATGACGCGGCCCCTCCTTGCGCCGCTGTTCTTGCCGGTTCGCGTCTGCCCCATGTCGCCTCCTCTCATAGCTTCTACGCCCGCCTACCGAAAATATAGCACATTTCTACGAACAATAGGGGCAATATATCGTAAACGTGTTCGCAAATGCGTTCTCTTGGGCTTTTCTCCACTAAGCTAGAAGAAGTGCACACCGCACGGCATCAGGACCGTACATAGCGACCATCAGCGAGGATAGTATGACTCCCCCTTCTCCTTCCGGAGCACCCACTCCCCAGGCGACCGAGAGCCTCACCGTAGCGGCACCGAATATCCCGGCGACTTCTGCGCACCTCGCTGAGCGTATTGCTGAAGAGCAGCGAGCCTACCTGCACGCTTTTGACACTCTCATGGCTGAGTTTTTTACCCGCCAGCGTGAGCTGCTCGAGGGCATTTCATCTGAGACTCTACCCCTGCTGGAGGCTATTGAGTCCCTCTCCACCGGCGGCAAGCGCCTGCGTGCCCTGTTGAGCTACTGGGGTTGGCGAGGTGCCGGCGGCGCACCCGTAACCGAGAACCGCGCATCCTGGTCTATTGTGAAGGCCGGCATGGCGGTGGAGCTGTTCCAGACCTCCGCACTGATTCACGACGACATTATCGACCGCTCCGATACCCGCCGCGGCGCTCCCTCCGTGCACAAGCGTTTCGAGGCGGCGCACGAGCAGAATGGTTGGCGCGGTGATGCTTTCAACTACGGTCTGACCGGCGGTATTCTTGCCGGCGATCTGACCCTGGCGTGGTCTGCCGAGGTTTTCGCGTCCCTGGGTGAGGGCGCAATCTATGGCGCTCCGGCGCGCACCATTTTTGACCGGATGCGCACCGAGGTTCTGGCGGGTCAGTACCTGGACGTCTACTCCGAGGTTCTCGAAACCGAGGACGCCCAGGCGGCTCTGCAGCGTGCCCTAAACGTGATTCGCTTCAAGTCCGCCAAGTACTCCTGCGAGCACCCCTTCACGATTGGTGGCGCTCTGGCTTTGCAAGCTGCCGCACTGGAGAACAGCACCGGTGCAGTGAGCGAGCAGCACCCGGTGCTGGCTAGCTACCGTGCCTTCGGCCTGCCGCTCGGTGAGGGATTCCAGCTGCGCGATGACGAGCTGGGTGTGTTCGGTCAGCCCGAGGTGACCGGCAAGCCTGCCGGCGATGACCTGCGCGAGGGTAAGCGTACCGTGCTGGTGGCGCTCACCTCCGCCGCTATTTCTGAGGGCGAGGCAGCGCTCCTGCACGATAGCCTGGGCAACCCTGACCTGAGCGATGAGCAGGTGGAGCGCATCCGTGAGTTGATGATTTCTTCGGGTGCTTTCGCCAAGCACGAGCAGCTGATTGAGCAGAAGTCTCAGGCGGTGTTTGAGACGCTGGAGGCGATGAACCTGGACGAGCTGGTGCATGCGGCTCTGACCGATATTGTAGGTCGTGCACTGCGGCGCAAGGCCTAGAGGTTCAGCACAGTTATAAACGTTAAATAAGTTGAGGCGGCATACCGAAGTATGCCGCCTCAACTCTTGAGTTATAGTACCGAGCCGGTATTACCGGGCTAGTATTACCAAGCCGGTATTACCAAGCCAGTGCCTGCGCGCGGCGACGAATCTCAGTCTTGCGACCGTCGATCAGTGCGTCGATCGGGCGGCCGGGCAGGGATTCGTCGTTGGTGTACAGCCACACGATGGCTTCTTCATCGCTGAAGCCGGAATCCTTCAGGACCACGAGGGTGCCCTTGAGGGATTCGAGCACGCGCGAGCCGTTCAGGAACAGCGCGGGAACCTTGCGCACGTTGGTTTCCGGGTCGCGCAGAGCGATGAGCGTACCGTCAGAAATCAGGTTGTGAACGCGGGTCACCTTCAGGTCGAGGGCCTGCGCAATTTCGGGGATAGTTACCCAATCGCCAACGAGGGCGAAGGTCTGAACAATATTTTCGTTAGTCACCTTTTAAGAGTGCCAGAGCTGGCACGTATTTACCACTTTTGACCCGCCGCAAGTTCGGCGCCCCTCCCGGATTCTTTCGTTCTTGCGTGCTGCCCGCTGTTCATGCGTTGGGGTCGGAACCGCAGCGCTTCTTAAGAGTTCGCTGAGTGTTCACCTGCTCGGTGCTCTTTGGCATCGCGTCTGCCCAGGTGGGCGGGCTAAAATGTTGAGACGTATGAATACTCCCAGCCCACGCCGGATTTCTCCCGTGACCCCCCGTTCTTCTAATACTTCTGTTCCTCCCGCCACTCGTCCCGCTGCCCCGGATACCGCTATTGGTTCTTCGCAGTGGCTCAGTGGCGCCATTATTGAGGGGCACTACCAGGTGGGTTCGCTCATTGGCCGCGGCGGCATGAGCGAGGTGTATTACGCGCTGGACCTGTGGTCGAATAACCCGGTCGCGCTCAAGGTCCTCTCCCCCGCCCTCGCTGAGGATGCGGCAAACCGCCAGAAGTTCCACCGTGAAGAGCGTTCGATGCGCCAGGTGGGCGGCGGCGGGCATACGGTGGGCGTGATTTCTTCGGGTACCGAGTATTTTTCGGGTCAGATGGTCATGTATATCGTGCTCGAGTACGTGCACGGTTGTACCCTGAGCCAGCTGTTGCGTGTGCGTAACGCGCTTTCGCTGGGTGAGGCGCTGGACATCCTCATTCCGGTGGTGGAGGCGCTCTCCGAGGTTCACGCGAACCGCTACCTGCACGGCGATATCAAGCCGGGCAATATTCTTCTCGACGCTAACGGCCAGGTGAAGCTCACGGACTTTGGTCTTTCCCGCCGTGACGATCAGGTGGATGCGGGCGCCCCCATGGGCACCCCCGCCTACGTGGCGCCGGAGGTTCTGGATCCGAAGGTGAAGGTCGGCGCGCAGGCTGATATTTTTGCGCTCGGCGTGATGATGTACCGCATGCTTTCAGGTCGTCTGCCCTTTGTGGGTCTGGAGAATGACCAGCAAGTGCTCTATCACAACGCCAACATTGAGATGCCCGCGCTGACCGATGTCGCGCCGGGTGCGGACCGCGATATTGCGGGGCTGATTTCGTGGTGTACCCGCAAGCAGCCTCACGCCCGCCCGGAGGATGCGACCGAGCTGTTTACGGCCCTGCTGGAGATTTCTGAGTCGTTGGGTGAGTCTGAGCGTGCTTGGCGTGCCCCCTCGTGCCCGGAGCCGGAGCTTCCTCTATGGGAGGCTGTTGCCGATATTGCGGAGCGTAGCGGTGCCGCGCAGATGGTGCGTAACACCCCGATTAGTGCTTTTAGCGATGCCCGCGATCTGCTCGCCTACGATGTCTACTCCCCCGACAGCCTCGTGTACGATGCCTCGACGGCGGGTCAGGGCGTGCACCTTGCCGACGTGGATGCTGAGGACTCCGTGCTGAACCGCCAGGGCATTCCGCCTCTGGTGAGTTCCGCCTCCGATGATGACGAATCTGACGGTGTCGAATCTGACGGTGACCAGGAGCACGATGGTGCAAAGGGCAAGTCCGGTAAGCGCGGCATAGGGTCGTTTATGGGCCGCCGTGCCTCCGCGGCGAAGGGCCCGCTGACTCAGTCCGTCGGCATTGGTCCGCAGACGGAGCAGGAGTTCATCTCGGCTAACGGCGAGTACGCCCCGATTCACGCGGAGCGTTCCTTGAACCCCTCGGGTGCGCGCCGCCCGAAGTCTAAGGGGTCGGCGAGCGCCGCTGAGGCTTCACCGGATGAGGAGACCGTTTCTTCACAGGAATCCGAGCAGTCTTCGCAGAAGGATCCTCGCCTGCCCGCTAAGCAGTTTAGGACTCCGCCCTCTGGTATGGCGGTGGGCGGCTGGGCTCTGGCGCTCATTCTGCTGGGTATGGGGTCGAGCTTCACCGGCTGGTGGCTTGCGACCTCGCTCGTGCAGTCGCAGTGGTGGCGCAATATTGAGGCGTTCCTGACCTTCTAAACTTTGTCTTCGCGCTACATACCGCGCGCAGGTTAAAAGCAATTGCCCGGGTCTTCACTCAGTGTGAGTGAAGACCCGGGCATTGTCGCGTCTGCTACTCTCCGCCAACTATCGCGGTGAAAAGCGTGAGCGTTTTATGCGCGGTTCTTGAGGTACTCGGAGACCAGGAACGCGATTTCCAGGGACTGCGAGTGGTTCAGGCGCGGGTCGCACAGGGACTCGTAGCGGTCAGCCAGTGCTGCCTCGTCGATGGCGTCGGAGCCACCCAGGCACTCGGTCACGTCGTCGCCGGTCATTTCCACGTGGATACCGCCGGGGAACGAACCCAGAGCCTCGTGCACCTCGAAGAAGCCGCGAACCTCGTCGAGCACGTCGTCGAAGCGGCGGGTCTTGTAGCCGGAGGGCACGGAGATGGTGTTGCCGTGCATCGGGTCGGTTACCCAAACAACCTTCGCGCCTTCAGCCTGCACGCCCTCAACGATCGAGGGCAGCTTCTCGCGAATGTTCTTCGCGCCCATGCGGGTGATGAAGGTCAGGCGGCCGGGCTCGCGGTTCGGGTCGAGCTTGTCGATCAGTGCGAGTGCGTCCTCTGCGGTGGTGGTCGGGCCCAGCTTCACGCCGATGGGGTTGCGGACCTTGGAGAGGAAGTCCACGTGTGCATCGTCGACACCGCGGGTGCGCTCGCCAATCCACAGGAAGTGTGCGGAGGTGTCGTAGGGCAGCTGAGTACGGGAGTCGATGCGGGTCAGAGCACGCTCGTAGTCCAGAACCAGTGCCTCGTGGCCGACGTACAAGTCGGTAGTCTTGAGAGCTTCGAAGTTCACGCCGCAGGCTTCCATGAACTTGAGGGCGCGACCGATTTCGTTAGCGGTCTTCTCGTAACGCTCGTGCGCGGGGTTGGAGGTGAAGCCGCGGTTCCACTGGTGCACGGCGCGCAGGTCTGCGAAGCCGCCCTTGGTGAATGCGCGCACCAGGTTCAGGGTGGAGGCGCTGGTGTGGTAGCCGCGCAGCATGCGCTTGGGGTCGTGTACGCGTGCTTCGGGGGTGAAGTCGAAGCCGTTGACGGTCTCACCGCGGAAGGAGGGCAGGGTGACATCGCCGCGGGTTTCCATGTCTGCCGAACGCGGCTTGGAGAACTGGCCCGCCATGCGGCCCATCTTCACCACGGGCATGGACGCACCGTAGGTGAGCACTGCGGACATCTGCAGGATGGTCTTGACGCGGCCGGAAATCTTGTCGGCGGTTGCGCCCGCGAAGGTTTCTGCGCAGTCGCCGCCCTGCAGGAGGAATGCGCGGCCTTCAGCAACCTCGCCAAGTGCCTGACGCATGGCATCGACCTCACCGGCGAAGACGAGCGGCGGTACCGAGTTCAGTTCGGCGATGGTGCTTTCAAAATCTTCGTGCTCGCTCCAGGTGGGCTGCTGGTCAATGTGCAGCTCGCGCCAGGTGTCCAGGCCGTGGTCGGGGGCCTGCGAGGTGCTGAGGTTTTGGTTGCTCATCTTCACTCCATCGGGATGGTCTTGTGCGTTTTCTGATTCGACCCTGGTTCGGTGCCCGATGCGCCGTGTTCGGCGTGCGTGCACGTGGTTCTCAGGGATGAATAGACTAATTGTACTCTTGCTTGCTTCAACACCTAACCCCGCAGTCAGGTACATCTCATATGTTTAGATGGCGCCACCCGGTATCGGCGATAAGCGGGTTGATGAGCGCCGTTGCAGAAGGGCATACGAAAGGGCGGGATGCGGCGTCTACCGCATCCCGCCCTCTGGCGTATGTGCGCACCCGTTTGGGGTGCTGTCTCAATGTTTAGTGCTGCAGGTTTAGTGCTGCAGGTGCGCGACAGCTTCGTCAGCGCTCATGTTCTTATCAGCCATGAGCTTCTTGACGCGGTCGGCGTACACGTCCACGTATTCCTGACCGCTCAGGGCGCGAATTTCGGAGCCGATACGGTCGGCGATTTCACGCTGAACGCGGTGGCTCAGATCTGAGCCGTCGGTGTACTCCTCGAAGGTGAGAGGCTTGCCGATGATGGTGCGCACCTGAATGGGCTTACCGTCGTGGCGCAGGCGGATACGGTTAGAGCCGGAGGGCTGAATCAGGTCGGTGCCGATCTGGCCAACGGGTACCACGGGCGCGCCGGTTTCCAGGGCGAGGCGGGCGACACCGACCTTGGGGCGGTAGCCGCGTCCGTCGGGGCTGCGGGTACCCTCGGGGTAGATGCCAATAACGCCGCCGTCCTTGAGGACCTGCGCGCCAGCGTTGAGGGATTCCTGGCTCTTCTGGCCACCGGAGCGGTCCATGGGCAGCTGACCGACGCCGCGGAAGAACGCCGCCATGGCACGGCCCTTCACGCCGGGGGTGGTGAAGTAGTCGCTCTTGGCGAGGAAGTTCACGGTGCGAGGCATGGCGAGAGGAATAAAAATGGAGTCGCAGAACGCCAGGTGGTTGCTGGCGACAATGTAGGGACCCTCGGGCAGATTCTCAAGGCCCACCACGTCATGGTGGTACAGTCCCTGCAGCAGGGGGGAGCCAAGAATCTTGAGCGTTGAATAGAGGGCGGTGTTAGGCATGGGGTCTCCTCTCTGAATGTTCCCGGCTCAATTCTAGCGTGTCTGGAGAGGCGCAAGGGAACGCGCGATAATTAAAGAAAAGAGAACGATTTTTCTGCGCACCGGTGTATCGGGTGCGCTGGAGGCGATATACCGGCATCGGTGCTGTATCTGCGGCGCCCCACCGGGGTACGCTATAGAGCCTGCACCTGCGTTCATATTCGCGCAGGTTGGCGAAGGAGGACCATGAGCATTTTTGATAACTCGTTGGAGCCGCTCAAGCGGATGCGCCGCAAGGCTCGCGAGCGCAGGCTTCTTGCGACCCAAAATGTTAAGGACTCCCTGGCGCGTCACCTCGGGGAGGAGCAGGAGACGTTCGATCACTCCCCCGTTTCTTTTACCCCTGATTCGGCGCAGCATTCTGTGGGTATTTTGCTGGTGCACGGTTTTACGGGTTCGCCGCACAGCATGCGCCCGTTGGCTCAGCGTTTCATGAAGCTTGGTTATGCGGTAGAGATGCCGTTGCTGACCGGTCACGGCACTCGCTGGCAGGATTTGCGTGATAGCACGTACCAGCAGTGGCTGGATTCTGCCGAGCAGGGGTACCGCCGCCTGACCGATCAGGGTCTGCGTGTGGTGGTCATTGGCATGTCGATGGGTGGCACGGTGGCAACTCACCTGTCAGCGCGTCTGCCGGTGGCGGGTACGGTGCTGATTAACCCCTACATGGTGGATGTGAACCCGATGATGCGCCATGCGGGCAAGGTCTCTAAGGTTCTGCCGATGCTCAAGGCGATTGGCTCCGATATTGCGGTTCCTGGTGTGAGCGAGGGCGCGTATTCTATCGTTCCGACGGCGGCGGTGCATCAGCTGCATCTTTTGGGTGCTGAGACGCGTGCGTTGATTCCGCAGTTGAAGTCGCCGGTTCTGTATGCGCGTTCATTGGGCGATCATACTGTGTCGGATAGCTCCCATAAATATTTTCTCGAACATTGTTCAGTTCCTGTAGAATTTAGGTGGCTGACCCGCAGCTACCATGTGGCAACGCTCGACTACGACGCCGAGTATCTTCTCTCCACCGTTCAAGCTTTTGTCACTTCCCTAAACCACTAAATTCTGAAGGTTCCACGCACCAGCCGGCGCATGCATCACCCGCCGCGGTGCGCAGAACACTCAGAAAGCCATCACGGCACCTCGAGAAATCGAGGACAGCCCGCGGCACCGGACCGCCCGAGCTTACGCCCTGATTCGAAAGGCGCATTATGAAAGTCTTCTCCGCTCCCGCTGAGGTTCTCGTCGACCCCTCGCTGAATCTGACGAGCATTGTTGAGCGCCACCGAGCCGATAGCTCTAACCCATTGCTGTACCGCCGTCAGATGTCTCCGGGTAACTGGCAGCCGGTTCGTGCCCAGCAGTTCCACCAGATGGTGACCGACCTGGCGAAGGGCATGATTGCCGCGGGTATCCGCCCGGGTGACCGTGTGGGCATTATGAGCCGCACCCGCTTCGAGTGGACCGTCATTGACTTCGCGATTTGGTACGCGGGCGCCATCTCTGTGCCTGTGTACGAGACCAACGCACCCGCACAGGCGGCGTGGGCGCTCGCCCATTCGGAGGCTACCGCCATCTTCGTTGAGGATGAGAAGCTTCTGGCACGCATTGCCGAGGCCGAGGAGCTTTCCGCGTCCACCGAAGAGCCCATGCAGCTGAAGCACCGCTGGGTCATCGAGAACGGCGACCTGGATGAGCTGAGCGCCCGTGCTTCCGAGGTCAGCGACGAACAGCTTGAGCAGGCACGCACCCGCGCCACCTGCGATGACATCGCGACCATTGTGTACACCTCCGGCACGACCGGCCGCCCCAAGGGTTGCCCGCTCACCCACGGCAATTTCCTGAACCTGAGCGCCAACACGCGCTTCGTGGAAAGCGAGATTGCGAACCCCCGCAACTCGTCGATCCTCTTCTTGCCGTTGGCGCACGTTCTGGCACGCCTGATTCAGGTGCTGGCCCTGGACGCCGGTGTGGTTATCGGCCACTCCCCGAACATTAAGAACCTCGCGGCCGATCTTGATAGCTTCAAGCCGACCATGCTGCTGGTGGTCCCCCGAGTCTTCGAGAAGGTGTACGAGGGTGCCATGGCGAAGGCGGCTAAGGGTGGCAAGTTCAATAAGTCGCTCTTTGAGCGTTCCACCGATATTGCGGTGCGCTGGTCACAGGCGAAGGTTGAGGGCCGTGTCCCGCTGAAGCTGGCGGCGCAGTACGCTCTGTACGACAAGCTGGTCTACTCGAAGCTGCGTGCGGCTCTGGGCGGCGAGCTACGTTACGCGGTCTCCGGCGGCGGTCCCCTCGGCGAGCGCCTGGCGCACTTCTTCCACGCGGTGGGTGTGCAGGTGGTTGAGGGTTACGGCCTGACCGAGACCTGCGCCCCGATTGCGGCTGGCCGCATCAACCCGTACCAGATTGGCATGATTGGCCCGCTCATCCCCGGTTCCGAAGGCTATATTGCTGAGGACGGCGAGCTTCTGGTTCGTGGCGTGGGCGTGATTAGCAGCTACTACAAGAACCCCGAAGAGGACGCTCAGGCGTTCACTGAGGACGGCTGGTTCCGTACCGGTGACCTGGCTCATTTCGATGAGCGCGGCTACCTGAAGATTGTGGGACGCAAGAAGGAAATCATCGTCACCGCCGGCGGCAAGAACGTCATTCCGGGCATTGCGGAGAACCATCTGCGCACCTCTCCCCTGGTCTCCCAGGCCATGCTGGTGGGGGATGAGAAGCCCTTCATCGCGGCCCTCGTGACCCTGGATCCGGATACCCTGCCCGAGCAGCTCGAGCACCTGGGTCTGCCGCGTTCGCTCTCCATTCCGGAGGCTGCCGTTCACCCGGCGGTTCGTGCCGCAATTCAGAAGCTCGTGGATGAGGCGAACCAGCTGGTTTCCCGCGCCGAGGGTATTCGCGAGTTCCGCATCATGAACCGTGACCTGACCGAGGAAGATGGCTACCTGACTCCTTCGCAGAAGTTGCGCCGCGCGAAGATTCTGCAGGACTTCTCCTCCTACGTGGATGAGATGTACGGCAAGGTTTCCGATAGCACCTCGGATTCTTTGGCTCGCTTGCAGGAGTACGCTGCGGAGCAGTCTGAGAAGTTCGCTGAGCTGCGTGAGCAGGCGGCCGAGCGTCTGCACGAGTATGCTGACCACCAGGCAGAGCGTCTTGCCGAGCTGCGTGAGCAGGCGGCTGAGAAGTTTGAGGAGCTGCGTGAGCAAACCGCCGAAATGATGCAGAAGCCTCATGAAGAGAAGGCCGAGGAAGAAAAGGCTGAGGACTCCTCCGCTGAGGTTTCTTCCGCAGCGGCTCCCGCCGAGAAGCCCGCACAGGCTGAGAAGAAGGCTGCTACAGAGCAGAGCCCTCAGAAGTCTGACACCGACAAGGCATAACCGGCTCTGGCCACCATTAACGAGAGGCCATACACGAGAGGAGGAGGTCGTACCGCTTAGGTACGACCCCCTCCTCTCTGTTTGTTCGCTAGATGCCTCGGCTTCCGAGCGTTATCTAGCCGTCGTTAGCTGGCGGATCCTTAGTTTGCGGGCTCGTCGAATTCCAGGCCGAGCAGCGCGTTCTCAATGATTTCGGTCAGTGCCGGGTGGATCCAGTACTGGCCGCGTGCGAGGGTGCGCGCATCCATGCCGAAGCTCATTGCCTGCAGTAGCGGCTGGATGAGCACGGAGGATTCTTCACCGACCAGGTGCGCACCGAGCAGCTCGCCGTTGTCCTTGCGGGCAATCAGCTTGCACAGGCCGATCTTGTCTTCCATTGCCCAGCCGTAGGCGGTGTCGCCAAAGTTCTGTGCCTTGACGGTAATCTCAAAGCCTTCACGCTCAGCGGCCTGGCGCGCCTGCTCTTCAGTCATGCCGACCACGGCGATTTGCGGGTTGCTGAAGACCGCGCCGGGTACGTAGCGGTGGTCGCTGGCGCGCAGGTCCTCGGGGTGGCTGAGGTTGTGCTGCACCACGCGGGCCTCGTGGTTTGCCACGTGCTTGAGCTGGTAGCTGCTGGACACGTCCCCGAGGGCGTAGACGCCGGGTACGGGTGCACCGTTGTAGAGCACGCGCTGGTACTTATCGACGCTGAGCTGACCGCCGTCCTGCACGTCGAAGTAGTTCTTCGCGTTGAGGGTGTCGGTGTTGGGGCGGCGACCGGTTGCTACGAGCACAGCGTCTGCCGGGATTTCGAGCAGTTCTTCACCGTTCTCGGTGGTGCGCTTCGCTACGACGGTTACGCTGCCGTCGGCGTTCTCACGGATTTCGGAGAGGGACGCATCCTTGACGATGTTCCACTGCTTGCTTGCGGCTTCTTCGAAGCGTGCCACGACCTCTTCGTCCACGCCGCGCAACAGGCGGGAGGAGCGGTTCAGCTGGGTTACTTCGGTGCCGAATGCGGAGAAAACGTGGGAGAATTCTGCCGCAATCACACCGCCGCCGATGACGACCATGCGGGCGGGCAGTTCGTCCAGGCGCATGACGTTGTCGTTGGTGTAGACCTTGGAGGAGTCGATACCGGGCACGGGAGGCAGCACGGCGCGCGAACCTGCCGCAATGACAATCTGGCGGCCCTGCAGGCGGGTGCCGTCGGTCAGCTCGACGGTGTGGGAGCCTACAAAGCGTGCGTACTGGTCGTAGAAGTCGACGTTGGGCAGGCCGGCACGCCATTCGCGGCCGCCTTCAACAATCTGGTCAATGCGAGAGGCAAAGATGCGGTCACGAATCTGTGCCCAGTGCACGGCGTCTACGTGTGCGTCGACGCCCAGGTGCTTGACCTCGCGGGTCTTCTGCGCGATAGTCGCCGGGTAGACGTACATCTTGGTGGGGATGCAGCCAACGTTCAGGCAGGTGCCACCGAAGATACCGCCGTCGATGAGGGCGACCTTCTTGTCATCCCATTCGGGGCCGATGAGGGTGTTGCCGGATCCGGAGCCGATGACGATGAGGTCGTATTGTGCTACGCCGTCAATGCGTTCTACGTTCTCGATGCTCATGTGGTCCTCTCGTTGTTGGTGTTGAGGCTGGGCTCGTTCCCAGCGTGCCCCTCGATGGCGGGGTTATTTCTGTTACTGCCACTATAACGCGTGGAGGCTACCGGCTATTCCCACTATCTGGTGTCAATGTTGACGGATATACGAAAGTGCGCCGTCCCAAAGAACACAGCACTGAGAACACAGGGCTGAGAACACAGCGCTGAAAATACAGAGGTTCTTTGAGAAGACGCACTCAAGCGTTGAGACCTCAAGCGTTGAAACTATGTGAGCCCGCGGATTAGTGACGCGTAGATGTCTGCGTTTAGAGGTCTGCCATGAGCCCCGCCAGTAGGCGGGTGAAGTCAATGGCGGGATCAACCGACTCTTCGTCGGGCCAAAAATGAATCGGGTACGCCGCACCCTGGGCGCGTTGCAGCACGGGGCTTTCAGCGAGCACAGGATCTGCCACGAGCTCGCCGAAGAGGGAGCGCATTTCGTCGCGTCGGTAGCGGTGTTCGCTGTCGTTGGGGCGCATCTTGTTGATAACTACTCCCGCACCGTCAATGCTGATGCCGCTTTCCTGCTGAAAGCGCACGATGGCACGCAGGGTTCGTTCGGTGCCCGCCACGGAGAAGAGGGAGGGCTCTGCTACCGAGAGGATACGCTCACTCACCGCCCAGCCCATCGAAGACAGGGTTCCGAGGAACGGCGGGCAGTCAATCAGAATCACGTCGTAGGCGTCCGCTGCCGCCTCCACCATGCGCTTGAATCGGCGGATGAACGGCGCGGCTTCCTGCCGGTCCACGAGGGTGGAGCGCGCCGAGCCTCGCGCCACCTTCACGCTACCGGTGGTCACGGGGTTATTGGTCAGCAGGGTGGGTTTGCCGACGAGCGCGTTCCAGGAGGAGCTACCGGCTTCCTCCGCGAAGGCGCGTTCATTGGAGCTGGCAATCAGGGAGGCGACGTCGGGGATGGTTTCATCCACTGCCAGGCCGGTGCTGGCGTCGCCGTGGGGGTCGAGGTCAATAACAAGTGTGGAGAGTCCGCTGTGTAATGCCGCGGAGGCGAGCCCCAAAGTGATGGACGTTTTGCCAACGCCACCCTTGAGGCTGCTGATACTGACGATGCGGGGCATGCAGGTCCCTTTTATGAGTGAGGTGTAATGCCCCTTTATTTTAGCGAATCTTCGCTTTTCTTCTGGCTCTGACAGGGGTGTATCTTGAGTTTTTTCTCAAGTGAGCATTGAATATTCCCTCGCATTTAAAGCTTCAGCCCGCGCTCGCTACCCGATAGGTAGTGAGCGCGGGCTGATTCACGTTTTGTGTTTTATGCCTGTGCGCGGCGGGCACGGCGGGCGGCGAGTTCGTCGCCTTCGAAGTTTTCGTGCATTTCTTCGCCGGGCTGACCGTTGAGGTTCATTTCGATTTCGCGCCAGACGCGACCGATAGCGATACCGAAGACGCCCTGACCGGCCTGTACAAGGTCGATAACCTCGCTCGGGGAGGTGCATTCGTAGACGGTGGTGCCGTCACTCATGAGGGTAATGTTCGCGAGGTCGTCAATGCCGCGGGTACGCAGGTGCTCGATGGAGGTGCGAATCTGCTGCAGGGACACGCCGGTGTCAAGCAGTCGCTTCACAATCTTGAGCACGAGCACGTCGCGGAAGCTGTAGAGGCGCTGGGTACCGGATCCGGAGGCACCACGCACGGTGGGTACGACCAGATCGGTGCGTGCCCAGTAGTCGAGCTGGCGGTAGGTGATGCCGGCTGCCTTGCAGGCGACAGCACCGCGGTATCCGAGGTTTTCCTCGACGACAGAGACAGGGTCGGTGAAGAGTACGCCCTGTTCACCGCGCGGAGGCGGTGCTACGGGGAAGAGGGTGTCGAAGCCATCCAGGGGCTGGTCGAAGCCCTGGGGTGCCTCATGAGTGCTTGCGGCCTCGCCTGCATTTTCGGCTACCTGCTGCTCTAGCACGGTCCCTCCTTTTCATTAACCCGTTTAATGCGATTCACCGCGCCCTATCAAATGCGGTCGACTTCGTTCCGGTGCAGCCCCGATTTTCGGGGTGAGATTCTAGGGTTACACCTTAGAATCTGCATCTATGATTCGCGTAACTTCCCCCTGTGAGGTTGGCTACGCGGTTTTCAATACTACACATTGGCTCGACTATTCGGTTCGTAGAACACGACTCGATAGCGCGACCGATGCGCGATAGGCGCGGTTGTTCAATCTATTTTAACTGATAGAGGGCTCTACTTAAAATTGAACCCACCGAAGCGAATGATCTTTTCAGATTCGTCCTTGCCTCATTAACACCCTATAGGGGCACTCCTCCCCCACTGTTCCCTTCGCTCTTCGGGATGCCCATCCCACAGGGGAGTTTATACAGGGGGGAGTTTAAAAAGTAAATGCGTACGGGCTGGTAGTCCGTACGCATTTACCGCTGAGTTGAGTGAATAGCCTTGGCAGGCCGGGAGCCCCCTGGTGAGAAAGCTCTTCGTGTTGGACGAAGGGGTAGAAATTCCGAGCGTGCCAGCGTCGGCTTCGTCCAAGTCTAGAGGCCGCTACCCGTTGGTGCAGGTAGGGACTATAGAGGGAATCACCGTGGTCAGTGGTGTTTCCCGAGGGAAATCCCCGTTTGGGGTGCGGTGGAACCGCATGGGGTTTGAAGGGTAGACAGTCCGGTCGTCTGCCCCTTCACTGCCTACTCGTAGGTAGGCATTGCCGATTCGACGAGAGTTGCGTGCAACTGCAGGCACAACTTGCGAATCTTGTCAGCTCGTTCCTGTGCCTGAGCCTGGGAGGCTGCGTCGCGGCGCGAAGCCAGCGGAGCTACCGCAATTTCCACGAGGGAGATTTCGCGGTCTGCCGCAGACTTGAATGCGCGCAGGTGACGGGGCTGAATGCCGTGCTGGGTCAGCTCTGCGCTCACGCGGGCGATCAGCACGTCGTAATCGGTGTACTCCACATCCGAGCCGTCTTCGAGCAATCCAAAGTCAATCAGCTCGCGAATCAGTTCGGGAGTGGTGTTAGCGTATTCTGCCAGCTCGCGGAGGCTGTAGGTTCGGCCTTCCTGCTCGTCCGGTCCGAGGACGGTATCCAGGACGTCTTCACTTACGGTGGTGGGCATGGAGTTCAGTACGCGTCCGGCTTCCAGGTCCTCCAGATGCTGACGGATTACCTTGAGCGGCATGTAGTGGTCGCGCTGCATAGTGAGGATATAGCGCAGGCGCTCAATGTCAGTCTGGGAGTACTTGCGGTAACCGGTTTCGGTACGGCTGGGGTGCACCAGACCGCGCTCCTCCAGGAAACGAATCTTGGATGCGCTAATTCCGGGGAACTCCAGGTCAAGCTGACTAAGAACCTGACCGATGGTCCGACTCTTAACGTCACGCGGGTTACGGTCAGAGTCGCCGTTCTCCACGTCCTCTAGTTGAACCTCAGCGTTAGTGAGGTTTTCATCGATGCGTGAGGTCATCTATGTCTTTCGGGTACTTTGTTCAGCCGATGTCGATACGAGCCGAAGTTTGAGTGAGTGGCTCGTTCCCCCGGTCGGGGGTCTCGCTTCGTGCCGAACATCTTTGCTTAGTGTTGAGAGTGTGATAGATAAGTTTAGTTGTTTATCACGAAATGATAAACCGCAAACCTTCGAGACAATCTTATAGCCTCACAAGGCATTTTGCTATTTAGTTCGCCCTTTTTAGGGGCTTTTTGAACCCAAAAATAGCCACACATTCAAACACTATCCAGTAGAGACAGTACCAATTTTAGCAAAATTCCAATACTTCGAACACATGCATCTCATATTGGACTGCTTTACGAGGAAAATTTTATCTTCTCGCGATAGTTGAAGTTTTCATCACATTTAACTTGAAAGAGGCTCCCACTAGGGGTTTAGTCATCCTTCAAGCCCTTTTAGTGAATTCCTACACCTTCAAGACGAACCTTAAATACGCCCAACTATTTGCGTTTATGTGCATTTTAAAAGAAAAACGGCGAGACCAATCGGTCTCGCCGTCTCACCACTACATACCTCTTATCCGAGGCCTATAGAAGGTCTTAGAGTCTATCGACTTAGAGCTTGTCCAGCTCAGCCTTGTATGCCTCTGCATCCAGCAGGTTTGCCAGGTCATCAGCGTTCTCGGGGCGAATCTCAATGATCCAGCCCTCGCCGTAGGGATCGGAGTTGACCAGTGCGGGGTCATCCTCCAGGCCCTCGTTCACTGCGACAATCTCGCCAGCGACGGGAGCAAAGAGATCGGAGACAGACTTGGTGGACTCAATCTCACCGAAGCTATCCTCAGCAGCTACAGAATCGCCAACAGAGGGAAGGTCGACGTAGACGACGTCACCCAGTGCATCCTGAGCGTGGTCAGTAATACCAACACGTACGGTGCCCTCGGCGGTGAGAGCGGAAACCCACTCGTGCTCAGAAGTGTACGAGAGTTCTGCGGGAACGTTGCTCATAGCAGCGGTGTCCTTTCAGTGTGTTCTTGCGTAGCGCGGACCGTCCCGCGCACGGTGTCGTTCCGTATGTGGGATGACGGAACGTCCTACACCAATTATCACATAAGAAGTAACGCGGGGCACGTCCAAACACCCCCGTACCACTTCTATGACACTATATTTTCCTTATCCTATCTAACCGCTCAACAAGCGCCCCTTCCCAAGGCCCTAGAAGCACCCCTATTACTCACCTCCAGCAGGGAGCCATCAGACACACCAAAAGGCTCAGGGCCCCACACCATGAAGGTGCAGGGCCCTGAGCCTTAGGCTAGAGAGCTAAACTCTCACAGCGCCTTAGCGGGAAGAAATGACGCGCTCGGAGAAGCGGTTCGGGTTACCGAAACGGTGTGCGGTAATCGAAACAGCCTGCTCGCGGAGGAAGGGCAGCATCTCGATACGGCCAGCCTCGGTGACCGGTGCGAAGTACACTGCAACATCCGGGCGACCACCCAGTGCCGAGTAGATGGACTTCACATCGTTACCGATGTAGCGGATACGGGTGCCTTCCAGCGGGGTACCAGCCAGTGCGCGAACCGGGGTCTTAGCGTTCGAAGCCAGGTACTCGCGGAACTGAGCGTCCGACTTGACCTCGTACTTGACACCCTTGTTCTCCAGGACGCCGCGGACGTCGACCGGCAGGTCCTTACCGACGGACAGAGCAACCGGTGCGTTAGCTGCCAGACCGGCGAGCACAACGCGCAGGGTCTCTGCGGGCGATGCGGACTCGTCTGCACGAACCAGAACCTGGGTGGGTACGTAGCGCAGGATGTTGCGCTCGACGCCCAGCTTCGAGGGATCGTGGCCGAAGCCGAACTCGGTGTCCCAAGCGTGTGCGTCAGAGGAGACGCCGCGCTTGATGAATGCGAAGTCATCGCGCTTGCCCAGCTCGGAGTTCTCGATGGTAGCCAGGGTCTCGCGGACGGTCACCGACTGGGTGGTTGCGGTCGCGGTTGCCTGTGCGGGCTCCCAATCGGACAGAGCGATCAGGTAGCTGGGGCCACCAGCCTTGGTACCGGAACCCACGGTGGACTTCTTCCAACCACCGAAGGGCTGACGCTGAACGATTGCACCGGTAATTGCACGGTTGACGTACAGGTTACCTGCCTGGACCTTGGAGAGCCACAGCTCGAGCTCGTCAGCATCCAGCGAGTGCAGGCCTGCGGTCAGACCGTAGTCGGGTGCGTTCTGCAGCTCGATTGCCTCTTCCAGGGTGTCAGCGGTCATGATACCCAGGATGGGGCCGAAGTACTCGGTCATGTGGTACTCGGAACCGGGCTTGACGCCTTCGCGAACACCGGGGCTCCACAGACGGCCAGTCTCGTCCAGTTCCTTGGGCTGGATGAGCCAACGCTCGCCCGGGCCGAGGGTGGTCAGACCACGCAGCAGCTTCTCTTCCGGCTTCTGAACAACGGGGCCCATCTGGGACTCGATGTCCTGCGGGTGTGCCACGTGCAGGGAGCTGACGGAGTCAATCAGCTGGCGGCGGAAACGCTCGGACTGTGCCACGGAGCCAACCAGGATGACGGTCGAACCAGCGGAGCACTTCTGACCTGCGTGGCCGAATGCCGAGTAGACGACGTCCTTGACGGCGAGGTCGATGTCAGCGTTCGGGGTGACGATGATGGAGTTCTTACCCGAGGTCTCACCGAACAGGGGCAGGTCATCACGCCAGGAGCGGAAGAGCTCAGCGGTCTCGTAACCACCGGTCAGGATCAGGCGGTCAACTTCGGGGTGCGAGATGAGCAGCTTACCTGCAGCGCGGTCAACAACCTTGACGAGCTTCAGAACTTCCTTGGGAACGCCTGCATCCCACATGATCTCTGCGATCAGTGCACCGGTGCGAGCGGTAATGGTTGCGGGCTTGAAGATGACAGCAGAACCTGCAGCCAGACCAGCCAGAACACCACCGGCGGGGATAGCGGTCGGGAAGTTCCACGGGGGAACAACCAGGGTCAGGTCAACGGACTTGGGCTTTGCGCCGTCGATCTTCTCGAGGTCCTCAGCCAGCATTGCGTAGTAGTATGCGAAGTCGATTGCCTCGGAGACCTCGGTGTCGCCCTGCTCCAGGGTCTTGCCAGCCTCAGCTGCCATAACCTCAAGCAGGTCGCCGCGGCGCAGTGCGATAGCCTTACCGACCTTGCGCAGAATCTCTGCACGCTCGTGGCCGGAGAGCTTACCCCATGCCTTGCCAGCCTCTTCGGTTTCCTTGATCAGCTTCTCTGCGTCAGCTTCGCTGGTCAGTTCGTTAGCCTTGAGGGTTTCGATGCCCAGCTTGGTGGTCTTGGAGCGCTCGAGGATTGCGCGGCCCCACTCGCGGTTACCTGCCAGTGCGGGGTCGGTGTCGGGGGTGTTCTCGAAGCGGCCAGCCGGTACGAAGACGTTGTCCTCGTTCTCGGTCAGACGGTTCTGGGTGCGCTTGGATGCGGGAACCTCGTCGGTGACGGAGTTCAGTGCACGCATGAAGCGGTCCTCTTCGCGCTTGAAGATGGACTCGTCGGTTGCCAGGTCGAAGATACCGGACATGAAGTTCTCGGAGGAAGCGTTCTCCTCGAGACGACGGATCAGGTATGCGATAGCAACGTCGAATTCCTTGGGGTTCACGACGGGCACGTACAGCAGCAGGTGGCCAACGCGGCGGCGGATAATCTCAGCCTGCTGCTCAGCCATACCAATCAGCATCTCGAACTCGACGCGATCCTTCACGCCGCGGTCCTCGGACAGCAGCAGTGCGAAAGCAACGTCGAAGAGGTTGTGGCCTGCGATACCGAGGCGGATGTTCTTCACGTGCTCGGGGCGCAGTGCGTAGTCCAGAACGCGCTTGTAGTTGGTGTCAGCAGCCTGCTTGGTGTCCCAGGTGGTCAGCGGCCAGCCGTGCATAACAGCTTCCACGATCTCCATGGAAAGGTTTGCACCCTTCACCAGGCGGACCTTGACGCCAGCGCCGCCAGCCTCAACACGCTTAGCAGCCCATGCCTGCAGGCGCTGCATTGCAGCCAGGGTGTCGGGCAGGTATGCCTGGAGCACGATACCGGCTTCCAGGTCCTTCAGGTGCGGCTGGTCCAGAATCTTGGTGAACACCTCAATGGTGAGGTCCAGATCCTTGTACTCCTCCATGTCCAGGTTGATGAACTTCTTGGGGGAGGAAGAAGCAGCCAGCTCGTACAGCGGGGTCAGGCGACGAACAGCGGTCTCAACGACCTCGTCGAATGCCCAGTGCTGGTGGGGGCCGGAAACAGCGGACACCTTAATGGAGACGTAATCAACGTCGTCACGTGCCAGCAGACGCTTGGTCTCAGCCAGGCGGTGCTCTGCTTCCTTGTCACCCAGAACTGCCTCACCGAGCAGGTTGACGTTCAGGCGGTTACCGGTCTTGGTCAGCTCTGCAATTGCGTCGCCCAGCTTCTCCTCGGAAGCGTCGACAATCAGGTGACCGACCATCTCGCGCAGCACGCGGCGTGCAACGGGAACGGTAGGCCATGCGACCTTGCCAGCCAGCTTGCCACCGAAGCCAACAGCGGACTTCATGTACCAGGGCAGGAAGGAAGGTGCCAGGCCGGAAATACGGGAAAGGTTGCGGCCGGAGACGTTGTCGTCTTCGGGGCGAATAACGCCATCAACAAAGCCGACGGTGAAGGGAAGACCATTGGGGTCCTTCAGAACACCGGCGAGCTGCTCAGCCGCGAAGGTGGGCTTGATCGACTGGGACTCGTTTACCCACTGACGAACAAGCTGACGAGCTTCCAGAGCCATCTTCTGGTAGTGCTCAGATGCGAAAGGATGGGTCATCCTTGACTCCTAACTATCTCACTGTGTGCGGTGCACACCACGTTTGGCGATGTCTCTATTTCACCACAAAAGGGTAATAAATACCTCATTAGAAAAACTGAATGTTTTTTCCAAAATCCATTTAGTTTTTCTAAATGATTATGTAGCGTGGTTCCCGCCCGGCAACCCTCCGAACACCGAGCCCAAAGAGAAGAAACGAAGACCATAGCAACACCGCTATCCATCTCTCTCAGGCTAGCACTTTCAGAACGCAAATACCGAACCCATCTCGTAACAATCGAACACTTCAAAACCATTCCCAAAAGCATCTTCGACCCTGAGAATCATCACACCCACGCAAAATACCCGTCACACAAGCCAACATGCGTTTTCAGGGCCCCCATCGTCTCAAAAAGAGCCGCAACAAAGCCCACGCGGTACCATAGACAAGAGTCCACAATGAGAGACGCACCACGGAAGAGCTCAGAGGCACAATCTGCAGAACAACCGGGCGCACCAGGGAGAAAAACGTGTCAATCTACGACATCCGACGCATGCAAATGCTCCTCGAAATTCAAGAACGCGGCACCATCATCGCCGCCGCAGAAGCGCTCAGCCTCACCCCTTCCGCCGTCTCCCAGCAGATTGCCACCCTCGAAAAAGAAACCGGCACCCCGCTGTTGCAGCGCATCGGCAGGCGCGTACAGCTCACCAGCGCCGGACTCATCATCGTCGACAGCGCCCGTAGCATCCTGCGCGAACTCGACCGCATGCAAACCTCCGTCGCCAACCTCACCGGCGAACCCGCCGGCATGGTGCGCCTCGCCATCTTCCAGTCCGCCGCCTTCGCGTTGCTACCGGAAACCCTCAGCTACCTCGCCGAGCACGCCCCCTCGCTCACCCTGCAGGTACTGCAAATCGACCCCGAAACCGGCACCTCCCTGACCCGAAGCCGCGAATACGACATGGTGCTCTCCGAAGCCTACCCGCACCACCACATCCCCGAATACCCCGAGCTGCACTCCGAACTACTCACCGAAGACCCGCTCAGCCTCATCGTGCCTAGCACCTCCACCATCACCTCCATTGAAGAGGCGCACGCACTCCCCTGGGTCCTCGAAATGGAACAGAACACCTCCCGCAGCTGGGCGCTCAACCAGTGCCGCACCGCCGGGTTCGAACCGGTCATCCGCTACAGCGCCAACGACATGATCACGAACTCCAACCTCGTCAAGGCCGGATTCGCCGTCACCATCGTGCCCGGGTTCATCCTCTCCTCCCTCTCCACCACCGAGGGGCTACGCATCGTGGAGCTGCCCGGCAAACCCTCCCGCAAAATCTTCACCGCGGTACGCCGCGAATCCGCCGCCAACCCCGCCATCGCCATGGTGCGCGAAGCCCTGCACCACGCGGTCAAGGTGGCATTCGGCGAGCACGAAAAGACCGAAACCGCATAAAAAACTCAGCCGCCGCTCAACCCGGCACACCAGATAACACAAAGGTCGGGGCCGTTCCCACGAACGACCCCGACCTTTCACTGTGCCTTTTGAACAGGCGCCTATATATAGAGGTATAAAAGTACGGATAGCGGAGCTACTCCCCCGCCGTTCCCATTCTTTACAGAATCCAGCTCAACTGCTAGTTCAGCGAAGCCACCACGGCCGGGCTCTGCACCTCATAGAACGACGACGACAAACCAGCCGCCGCCATATCCAGCACGGCGCTCACATGAACCTGCTTCAACGCAGAACCGGCAACGCCCGAAGCCACCTGATAATTCAACTGAACGTCTAGACGGTGACCGCGAGGAATAGCGGTACGCAGCTCCAGAACATTCTCACTGCCGGAACCAGCCTGACCGGTCTGCTCACTACGGCGCACCGCATCAAGATTCAGCGCATCCACCGGAGCCACCAGAGCCGAAGCACCCATACCACCCGAAGGCAACACCGCCTGACCAGAGGTCACGCGAAGAGTCACCGCGGGATTCAGCAACAAACCAGTCTTTGGATCCTGCGCGCGAGCACGCACCATCAGGCGAGTACCCACCGGCAGAGTCGAATTACCCTCATTAATAATGCTCAGGCGAGTCGGCAGATTCTTGAAAGCAACAGTACGCGCCGGCTGGCTCTGCAAAGACACAGCCTGTACACCGGAAGCCGCCTTCAACTCCAAACGGATGCACGACTCGTTATAACGCGTCGGCACCTGCACCAGCGCAGAGCTCGCCGCCCCACCGTGCTGACCACGTTGACCGCCACGATGCCCGCCGCGCTGACCGACAGGACGCTGAGTCACCGGGGTACCGTGCACGCCGCGCCTACCACCCGAACGGGTCGCCGCCTCCGCAGCACTCACGCCGCCAGCCACCAGGGCAGCCGAAGCACCCGCAACCTTCAACGCGGTACGGCGAGAAGCATTCATCAGATTATTCTTAGTCATTTTCTACTCCCCTTATGCCTTCGCGATACGGTACACGCCGCTAATCGTGCCCTGCCACCAGGTGCCGTAACGGTCAATGGTGCCCACCATCTGCAGGGTGTCACCGCCGCCAAGTAGCAGGCTCACGTGCTGAGGTAGACGCTGCTCGTGCATCGTCTTACCGGTCTCCATATCAATCGCGACGGCCCACGCGTAGGCACCATTCGCCAAACCAGCAGGACCACGGCGACGCTCACAGGTGTAAATCAGCCCGTCAGCCGTGGAATAGCGAGGAACAGCCGAAGAGTAAACGTCCTTACGGTCCCAAATCTTACGCAGACCACGGTTGGTAATATCCCAACGCTCCATACCGGGGGCAAAAAGCGCATTCGCAGGAACCGACGGGCCGGCGCCCTCAGGGTACTTCGGGTAGGGGTAGCCGTAGGTGCTTGCACCGACCATCGTGTTACCCACACCGATCATGGAATTCTCAGTGCCAGAGGTACCGGCAGTAAACAGGCCAGCGCTACCGACCTTCGCACCGTTATCGGTGCGGTACACAATGACCGACTCCTGAATATCAGAGTTATCGGTCAGCATCACGTAATCGGAGCCGTTCGGGCCAAAGAAGGTCGGGGAGGCGCCAGAACCCCACGCGAGCTTGCCCGGCTTACGGGCGCTACCGCGGTCGTACGCATGCCACCACTTGAGGGTGGGCGCACCGGTTGCCGTAGCGTTCAGCATATAAATCGCGTGGGAGGTCACCACGCTCACGCCCTGCGGGCACGCCGAAATCGAGTTATCGATACGCTCACCAGCAATCGACGCCTTATTCAAGCGCATCGAGCGAATCGTGCCGCGGGCAGAATCAATCACGGCAATGTAGCCATTCTTCGTCGCAACCCAAATGCGACCGGCCCAGTCGGGCACCAGACCAACCACAGCGTCGTTGGCGCTCTGGGCGAGCATACGGCTCAGATCAATGCGCTCATCAACCCGGATGCTGCGTCCGTCGTTGGAATGAGAAAGGCGCAGCAGGCACTGGGAGCCATCCACTAGAACCATGCGATCCTGCGCGTCAAGGTAGGCGTACACACCGCCGAGAAGTGCACCCTTAGGGATGTCCAAGTGGGAGAGCTCGCGGCCGGTATGCGGGTCAAGGATAGAGAGCTTCGGGGTGATGAACTCGCCGTGGGCGAAGACCTGGGTGCAGAGCACCTGAATGAAGCCGTCGCGTCCGGCGAGAATCGTCGGGCAGGCGCCGCCGAGCTTCGTGCCGGTAATCTTCCAGTCACCGGCGCCGGGGCCGGCAAGAGGAGTAGCGTCGGAAGACTGGGCATCACCGTGCATGGTGGTAATGCCGGGTGCGCCCAGGTGCGGATTCGCCTGGGCGTTATAGGTGGGGGTCATGGTTGGTTCTTTCTAACGGTGAGTGGCGCACACCTTCAATGGAGTGCACAAATATGCGCTTTCACATGCGCAAACGTTTCACATTGTAGGGTCAGAAAGCAGTTTTTGACGACACTAAAGGACACCTTGAAACATTGTTCAGGCGACGCTTGAGATCTTCACCTGGAAAGCTCTCAAGCACTACCTTTCAGATTCAAGGCGCCCCTTTACCCCATCACCACGGACTCTCATACCCGCGGCGATTATTTTTAGCTATTTCTCCATGAGCGCCTTTGCCAGGGCATCATCAAGAACCAAGTCAGTAATTGCGCCCGTACGCAACGCGCCGCGCAAAGCACGCACACGGTGAGTACCGGACGCAACGCAAATACGGCGCGGAATGCGGGCAAGCTCCTTCGGAGTCGGACCGGACGCACGCTTATTCAACTCAAGATCAGCCCACGAGCCGTCCTCACGCAGAAGAATCGTGCACATATCCCCCACAACGCCCAGCTCACGCAACTGACGCTGCTCCTGCACCTCAAAATAGCCACCCGAATACACGTGAGAAGGAATAGGTCCACCAAAAGCACCCACGCCAAAAATAGCGAGGTCAACATTCTGCTGGGCATGCAGATTCTTCTGCACGCTACGCTCACGCCACATGGCGGTCTTCGTGTCCGCATAGTCAAAGAACGCGGGAACCGGAAAATGGATAGTCTGCGCATCATAGGCATTCACCAACTGCCCCAGCAGGGAACCCAGGTACGGAATGCCCGAATGGTGCGCGTTACCGGCACCATTCATCTGCACGACAGTCACGCCCTTTAGAGGGCGGCGCGGCAGATGACGAGAAATCTCGGTCATCGTTGAACCCCACGCCACACCCAGGCTCGTTCCATTATCAATCAGGGAATCAAGTAGAGCCGCCGCAGTACGGGATACCTGGCTCATGCGGGCGATGGGGGTGGCGTCCGAACGGACATTCACGAGAGTAACGCGCACCTTATAGCGCTCACCGATGCGGCGCTCAAGCTCGCTGCGGGCACGGAAGGAATCATCTAGACGGATCTGCACCATGCCGCTCTCACGAGCACTTTTAAGCAGACGCGACACAGTGGCTCGAGAAACCCCCAGACGAGCCGCGATAGCGTCCATCGTCATGTTGTGGATGTAGTACAGCTGCGCCGCCTCATAAGTGTGGTTAGCGCGTTCGTTCATCTGCCACAGACCCCCAGTGAAAATCCGTTCATACTGCTTGGTTATTATTTCACCATTGGGTTTTACTAAATGCAAGATGAAACCCCCACGCCGCACAAGCGGCAATACAGGAAAGAGCAGTACATGAGCTCCCAGCACATTGCACAGCAGTCTCAGCTGACCGCCGAGTCCCGCGCCAAGGCGCTCAAGAGCATGGTCAACGAAGAACTCGACATCTTGGTCGTCGGCGGCGGCATCACCGGTGCAGGCATTGCCCTCGACGCAGCAACCCGCGGTCTGCGCACCGGTATCGTCGAAGCAGGCGACTGGGCTGCAGGCACCAGCGCATGGTCCTCCAAGCTCGTTCACGGCGGCCTGCGCTACCTCTACAACCTCGACTTCAAGCTCGTGACCGAAGCACTGACCGAGCGCGGCCTGCTGCTGAACAAGATCGCACCCCACCTGGTGCACGCACAGCCCTTCCTGTGGCCCCTGAAGATGCCCGTCATCGAGCGCGCATACTCCGCAATCGGCATCGGCATGTACGACACCCTCGCATTCCTCGGTTCCCGCGGCAACAAGGGCGTCCCCTCCCAGCGTCACTTCACCAAGACCGGCACCAAGACCGTCTTCCCCGACATCAAGGACTCCGCATTCAGCGGCGCAATCCAGTTCTACGATGCACGCGTTGACGACGCACGCCTCGTCATCGACGTCGTCCGCACCGCTGCAGGCTACGGCGCACTGGCTGCATCCCGCACCCAGGTTGTCGGCTTCACCAAGGACGCATCCGGCCGCGTCATCGGCGCAGAGCTGGCAGACCTGGAGACCGGCGAGCGCCTGAACGTGCGCGCAAAGCACGTCATCAACGCAACCGGCGTGTGGACCGAAGAGTCCGAGTCCCTCGCTAACCCCGAAGGTGGCCTGGAGGTTCTGGCATCCAAGGGTATCCACATCGTGGTTCCTCGCGACCGCATCAACGCAACCAGCGGTATCTTCACCAAGACCGAGAAGTCCGTTCTCTTCATCATCCCCTGGCAGCGTTACTGGATCATTGGCACCACCGACACCCCCTACGCCGAGGACCGCGAGCGCCCCGTCGCAACCAGCAAGGACATCGACTACGTCCTGATGCAGGCCAACAAGCTGATCGCTAACCCGCTGACCCGCGAGGACATCATCGGCACCTACACCGGTCTGCGCCCGCTGCTGCAGCCCAAGGTCAAGGACGGCGCAGCATCCACCAAGGTTTCCCGCGAGCACACCGTGACCGAGGTTGCACCCGGCATGAGCGCAATCGCAGGCGGCAAGCTCACCACCTACCGTGTCATGGCTGCCGACGCTGTCGACTTCGCGCTGGGCGAGCAGGCTAAGCAGAACCCCTCCGTAACCGCAACCATCGGCCTGGTCGGTGCAGACGGCTACCACGCAATCGCTGCTAACCGTGCACGCTACGCAGAGCGTTACGGCTGGGATGAGGACCGTATCACCCACCTGCTCGAGCGTTACGGCGCGCAGATTGAGGACCTCGGCGCTCTCATCGACGCTGACCCCTCCCTCGGTGCTCCCCTGGCTAAGGCACCCCAGTTCCTGCGTGCAGACGTCGTCTTCGCTGTCCGCTACGAAGGTGCCCTGCACCTGGAGGACGTTCTGGTCCGCCGCGTACGCCTCGACCTCGAGCAGCGCGACCGCGGCTTGGCAGCAGCAGACGAGATTCTCGACATCATGCGTGCCGAGCTCGGCTGGGACGACAAGAAGGTCAAGGAGGAACTCGACCTCTACGCAGCACGCGTTGCAGCAATGCGCGAGGCAGAGTCCACCTCCACCGACGCTGAGGCATCGGCAAAGATTGAGGCTGTCACCCCTGTGGCACCTCGTGTGAAGCTCTAATCCTTAGAGATTCCGCATACCTTTCGTAACCGATTACTTGGTACGAACCGACCGTTCGCCCCTCACCGATATGGGCTAACTCATATTTTTCGGTGAGGGGTGGACGGAAGGTTAAATAACCGTTTACGATAATCCCCTGCATAAGAAGCAGCGAGCTAAATACAGGGTTAGCCCACTGGTACGATCTGCTTCTCAATCAGACATTCAACCAACAATTTTCGTAGCAACCGCTACACATTTCAGCACAGCGTTGTGCCCCGATCCGCCCGTGCGGTGAGGATGCACGGGAATGCGCAAGCAAAGGTTCGCTTGCCTTCCAGACGCTTCGTCTTCAAGGAGCAACAATGTCTCTTCTTACTTCCGCAGGAACTGTACTTGCAGCCGGCTCTTCCGCTCTCGTGGATGCATCCGGCGCCCCCACCACCCTCGGAATCTTCGCTTCCGAGTTCTTCGGCACCTTCATCATGATTCTGCTCGGTGCCGGCGTATGTGCCGCAGTGACCCTCAAGAAGTCCTACGCTAAGGACGCAGGCTGGGGTGTTATCACCTTCGGATGGGGTCTGGCAGTGTTCACCGCCGTGTACCTCTCCTTCCATTCCGGTGCACACATGAACCCCGCTGTGACCGTTGGCCTGGCAACCGCAGGCCGCGACCTGGCGACCGGTGTTCCCGCAACCCCCGGCAACATTGCCCTGTACATCGTCGCTCAGATGCTCGGCGCAATGGCCGGCGCAACCGGAGCGTACCTCACCTACAAGAAGCACTTCGATGAGGACCCGGGCGACCGCCTCGGCATCTTCGCAACCGGCCCCGCCATCAAGTCCTACGGCTGGAACTTGCTCACCGAGATTATCGGCACCTTCGTCCTGATTGGCTGGATCATCGCATCCGGTAAGACCCCCAGCGAGCTCGGCCCCCTGGCTGTTGCCCTGGTCGTTGTATCCATCAGTATGAACCTCGGTGGCGCAACCGGTTGCGCTATCAACCCCGCACGTGACCTCGGCCCCCGTATCGCCTACACCTTCCTGCCCATCCCCGGTAAGACCGGCTCCAACTGGTCTTACGCATGGGTTCCGGTTGTTGGCCCAATCATCGGCGCTATCCTCGCAGGCCTGATCGTTCCGGCAGTTCTGCCCCTCTAAACCTCTCTAATACCCCCGTTCTTTTGTTCTAAGGAAAAATCAATGACGACTTCTCTGCACTCCGCAACCCTCAACGTCGAACGCAAGTACATCCTCTCCATCGACCAGGGCACCACCAGCTCCCGCGCGATCCTGTTCAACAAGGCGGGCGAGAACGTGGCTCAGGGCCAGCTCGAGCACGAGCAGATCTTCCCCAAGGCCGGCTGGGTCGAGCACAACGCAACCGAGATTTGGCAGAACGTCCGTAAGGTCGTAGCAATGGCTATGGCAAACGGCGAAGTCAACCACCACGAAATCGCTGCAGTCGGCATCACCAACCAGCGTGAAACCACCGTCGTGTGGGACAAGAACACCGGTGAGCCCGTCTACAACGCAATCGTCTGGCAGGACACCCGCACCCAGGAAATCGTTGAAGAGCTCGCAGGCGAAGAGGGCGTTGGCAAGTACCACGACATCGTCGGCCTGAACCTCTCTACCTACTTCTCCGGCCCCAAGATCAAGTGGATCCTGGACAACGTTGAAGGCGCACGCGAGCGCGCAGAACGCGGCGACCTGCTCTTCGGCAACACCGACACCTGGCTGGTCTGGAACCTGACCGGTGGTGTTGACGGCGGCGTTCACGTCACCGACGTAACCAACGCATCCCGTACCCTGCTGATGAACATCCGCACCCTCGAATGGGATCCGCAGATCGCTGCAGACATGGGCATCCCCATGAGCATGCTGCCCGAAATCAAGTCCTCCTCCGAGGTGTACGGCTTCGGCCGCGCGACCGGTCTACTCAGAGGCACCCCCATCGCGGGTATCCTGGGCGACCAGCAGGCTGCAACCTTCGGTCAGGCTTGCTTCGAGAAGGGCATGGCGAAGAACACCTACGGTACCGGTAACTTCATGCTCATGAACACCGGCAACGAGCCCGTCTTCTCCAACAACGGCCTGCTGACCACCGTCGCATACAAGATTGGCGATGCAGCACCCGTCTACGCTCTGGAAGGCTCGGTCGCAATGAGCGGCTCCCTGATCCAGTGGCTGCGCGACAACCTGCGCATGATTGAGCACGCTGCAGAGTCTGAGGAACTGGCTACCTCCGTCAAGGACTCCGGCGGCTGCTACGTTGTTCCCGCATTCTCCGGCCTGTTCGCACCTCACTGGCGTTCCGACGCTCGCGGCGTGATCGTTGGTCTGACCCGCTACGTGAACCGCGCACACATTGTGCGTGCGGCACTGGAAGCAACTGCATTCCAGACCCGCGAGGTTCTCGACGCAATGAACGCTGACTCCGGTGTTGAGCTCTCCGAACTGCGCGTGGACGGCGGCATGACCGCTAACGAGTTCCTCATGCAGTTCCAGGCTGACATCCTCGGCGTTCCCGTGATCCGCCCGAAGGTTGTTGAGACCACCGCTCTGGGCGCAGCATACGCTGCAGGTATCGCTGTTGGTTTCTGGAGCGGCAAGCAGGACGTTGTGGACAACTGGGCTGAGGACAAGCGCTGGCTGCCCTCCATGGAGCCCGCAGAGGTTGACCGCCAGTACCGCCTGTGGAAGAAGGCTGTCTCCCGCACCCTCGAGTGGGTTGACGAGGACGTTCCGACCGCCTAATCGCAGCACCCGTTGCCTAACGGCACGGCCCGCGTACTAGCGAAGCCCCGGTTGCTTCTCCCCCGCTATGGGGTTGAAGCAGCCGGGGCTTTTCGCTGTTTTATGACGCTTAATTCAACGTTTATTGCGGCGTAATTTCTACAAAAATTAGTGCTAGGGTACCGTTGGTTTTTGTGAATTCGGTATCTTCCGCCGATCACCTGGCGCGGTGTTGTTCGTGAGGTGTCAGTACCGCACAGGACGCGTACGCGACATATTCATGCGCTGTCCTGACAGGAGTCGACGGTTCGCGCTGATACTTTATTTACGCTCCCGTCCGCCGTGGTGCTTCACGTACTGCGGCGGACGGACTTTTATAAGGGGTTAAACAGTGTGTGCCTGACCTTCGTGGTCAGGCACAAACTGTTTACTCGCGTCAAAAACTACACACCGGAGGGGCTGTTCGGCACCGTCGGAAGCGGGATGGTGCGGTCGTCCTCGCCGCTACCTCCGGTACCGCTCTCAGCCGCATCCTGAGGGCGGTTAGTAGCCGCTCCAGTAGAGGCGGCAGGCTGACGATTCGGCATATCCCTCGCCACAATCACACGAGCGGGACGCAAAGTCCGGTCACCCAGAATATACCCTTCCCGCTCCACCGATACCACAGTACCGGCAGGGTAATCGGGCGCAGAAGGAACCACACCCGAAACCTCGTGGATCGCCGGGTCGAACTTACCCACCGCGTCGATGCGCTGCAGTCCGCGAATCTCAAAAATACTGACGATCTCGTCGGCAACAGACTCGCTCAGCGATGCACTCGCGTCCTGATTCAGCAGACGGTCCAGGGCGTTGAGCACATCGCGGAAGAGGGAACGGTACGCCTCTCCGGATGCTCGTTCGTCACGTTCCTGCAGGCTTGCCTGTACAGAACGAATAAGCTGGTTCTTAGCGCCGTCCTCGGCGATGCGCTGCGCAAAACGTTGGTTGAGCTCGGTGAGCTGCTCCAGGACGCGCACCTCAAAGTCTTCAGTCACAAAAGGTGAGGCAGGCTGAGGCGTTTCCTCTTTAGCGGTGGCTGTCACCCCCTCATGCGTTTCCTCGTGCGGGGGCTGTTCTTTAGCCTCGCCGCCAACCGGCCACAGTTCAGGCTCAGGGACGACAGCGTCCTGAGGATCATACGTTGACACGGTCACATCTCCTTTCAAAGTTATCAATGATTGTGGGGTGCTCCCGCTCTGAAACCGCTACGGCTGACAGAGCGGGAGTATGAGGAAGATAGGCGCTCTCCCCTGTGTTCTTTGACGGCTTTCCTTAGCGGCCCAGCCTGCTCAAGCTTCGGATGAAGATACCGAAAATCATCAGGATGACGCCCAGAATTCCCGTTGCAGCTCGAGTGGGGTCATACCCCTGCCCCGTTAAAGCCCTCTGGTTGGTCTTCCAATAGGGCGGGAAGGCTGTGTAGAAAGCAAAGAGAGGAAGAAGGATGAACGTCACCAGCGTCATGTATCCGTTGATCGTGTCGTAAGCAGCCTGGTTTGAAGAGCGGATCGCCCCCTGCAGGAGCGCCCAGATGACGCTCAGGACCAGAGACCCTGCAAAGAACGTAACCACAAAGCGCACCAGCCTTCCGAAGGTAAAGGGACGGCGGCGGGCAAAACGCATGTTCTCTTCAATGTTCCGGTACTTTAGCAGCAAATCGTAGGGAAGCAGATACGCGTCCCGGACCTTTGACAGGCTCGAACGAATCGCCTTCACCTGCTCTTTCGAGTTGATGATGGTTACCCCGTTGTAGATAACGCCGTGGGAGTCTGCCTCCTCCATATGGATGATGGCGTGCAGACGTAACATCTGCGGGTTATCGGGGTACGCGGCAAGTGCGTTATCCGCATCCTGCAAAGCTTCAGCGTGCTGTCCCGCATTCCAACGACTGATGATGAAGTCGCTGATATAGTCGGTGTTCTCCGGTTTCAGAGCCATCAGCTGACGGTTGATCCCCATGACGCGCTCGTAGTCTCCGTCGCGTTGAGCCAGGCTACGCTCCATCATGAGGAGGAATTCCTCATGTTCCGAACCGTAACGGCGTGCCTGCGAGATAGCGTGCATGACATCTCGGCGACGGTTATAGTCCCAATCGCCCCACAGGTATGCCGCTGCCAGTTTCTCCCACGCTTCAACGTCGTCGGGACGAATCCTGTGCATTGCCTGCGCGAACTTTACCAGAGAGTTCCAGTTCTCGTTTTCCCAGGCATAGCGCATGTCAGCGCGCAGACGTTCCTCTTTAGAATCTCCGCTCGTAGAACGATACTCCGCAGAAGGTCGGGGTGCGGGTCCTCGACGCTTCAGCGACTCATCATAAGAGGCACGGGCAGAAGGATTCAGCAGAGTCTGCTCAACCCGGTCAAGCAACTCCAGGCGGTCCTCACCCTCACGCGCCTTGGCGCGTTCAGGGTGGCTGGTCAGGAGGCGGTACCGTTTGCGTTGCTCACGCAACGCTTTCTCCACGTCCTCAGCCGTCGCGTTTTGTGGAAGGCCGAGAACCTCGTAAAAATTCTCAGTAGTCATAGATACTCATATCTCACCGGTGTTTCATCACCGGTAGCAATGGGTAGCGGGAGGCTAGTTCACCTCCATGCCGCCGATCTTGCGCTGCGCCTCCTGCACTTCTTCAGGTCGCAGGTTAGCCACACGCTCAATGTTGAAAGAGCCGAGAGAAGCATTCGCGGTCAGGTCAATCACCTCAACACGAACCGTCTGGTCCACGTCGTAGGCGTAGATGACCTTCAGCGGCGCACCCTTCGGGTAGGCGGGCAGGGAAAGCTCACCGGTACCAACAACGGTCACCAGCTCGGGGTCGCGTTCCTCACCCTGAGTGACCTTAATGTCCAGGGCATTCTGGCCGTCAAGCAGGGTTCGGGTGTTCTGTTCGTGGGTGCAGGGAACCTTGGTGTTGCGCGGAATCACCACATGGTTAAAGGTCGAGCCGTCAGCGTTGTAGAGGATAATGCCCAGCGCCTGGCTGGTCACGTCGCTAATCTTGACGCTACCGCCCAGGAATCCCTCAACAGTTGCCTTGGAGCCAACCTGCTCCGTGCTGACCTCCACGTCGCCAGACAGGGTTGCCTGAACTGCAGCGCCGAGAGCGACCGCCTCATCAGGGTTAATATCGAGCTCAGGGGTCTTACCAGAGATGCGCTCCACCAGGGTTCGAACCGCAGGCATGCGAGTCGAGCCGCCCACCAGCAGCACCTTATCGATATCAGCCCAGGTCAGCTTCGCCGCGCTCAGAACGTCCTCGAGAACCTCCTGGGTACGGTTCAGCAGGCTGACCGTGCACTCCTCAAACTCTTCACGAGTCAGCGGCACACGGTAGTGCTGGCCCTCAGCAGAGAACTGCACATTCGTCTTCGGAACAGTCGACAGCGCCTTCTTCGCAAACTCAGCCTTCTCACGCAACGCAGCGGTGAGGGACGGGTCTTCCAGAGCGTCCGGGGCGCCCTGCTCCATCAGACGCTTATTCAGGTATTCCATCAGGGCGTTATCGAAATCGAAACCACCCAGGTTACGGTCGCCGTCAGTAGCCAGAACCTCAAATTCGGTGCCGCTAATCTTCAAAATAGTGACGTCAAAAGTGCCACCACCCAGGTCGTACACCAGCACGGTGCCGTTGGCGTCAGCCTCCACACCGTACGACAGGGCTGCAGCGGTCGGCTCGTTCAGCACACGCAAAACGTTCAGGCCAGCAATCTGACCCGCGTGGGCGGTAGCGGTACGACGTGCATCATCAAAATAAGCGGGCACGGTGATGACAGCGTCGGTTACCTCTTCGCCCAGGGCAAGCTCAGCGTCTTCCTTCAGACGCTTCAGGATAATTGCAGAAACTTCCTCAGCGGTGTACTGGGTACCCGAAGAAGCGTCAAAACGCCAGGTCGGGTCGCCAATAAAACGCTTGACGTACTGGACAATGTCCTCGGGGAACGCCGCGGCCTGGCGCTTCGCCTGCTCGCCAACCAGAGGCTCGTCCGCGCCACCGAAGGACTGGAAAAGCACCACGGAGGGGGTGACGGTGTCGCCTTCCTTGTTGCGAAGCACCTCGGGCACACCCGTAGGACGAACCACCGAAACTGCAGAGTTCGTGGTTCCCAGGTCAATACCAATTGCAATACCCATAAGTCATTCTCTTTCTAGTCGTATGCTTGCCACGGCAAAATACCGCAGATGTATATGTGAGTTAGCGTTTCTTGTTATGTCTTCGATAGCCGGCGTCCGCGCTACGGCGTTGCGATACCATTTCAGGGCTACGTCAGCGGTTCGGCTCGTTTCAGCCCGTACCACCACGGCACCGGAGGAGCCAACGGAGAGTTCTTCTTCGCACGCTTCACGAAGGACCGGTCATCAGCCCATCGGGCGGGGAAGGCCGCCGCCATGAATACGTACGGGAACAGGATTACCTGTATAAGATCCTTAATCCACACAGATACCGCGATGTCAGCCGGAATTGCGCTCAAACCAAGTAGCTCCACAAGCTGCGGAAGGAAAAGGTAATTCGCAAGGAAAAGCGTGACCATAGCCCCCATGAGGGTCAGGCGGCTTCTGCGTCGTCGGGCGGCAGCTACAGCTCCACGAATCTCCTGAACAGCCTGCTCAAGTTCAGCAAAACCGTTCAGAGGCAACCTCTTCAGCTGGGACAAACGCAACTGGGCTAAACGAACCTGGGCGGAACTCACCAGCAGGCCCAGCGGCGAGCGCGATGCAGCGTACGGGTTGGGCCCGGCAAAACCGCCGTACGTGCAACGATAGACGTCGTACAGCAGAGCCCAAGCGTACGCCTGAACAATCGCCGCGTCACGACGACCAGACTTGTACTCTTCACGCGCTTCACGTATCGCGTCACGAGTATGACCCGCGCCTACCTGCTGCATAATCGCCTGTGCTGATTCCAGCTGCTGGGGGTCCGAGTCCCGCCGCTCAAGCTGAGGAAGAATACGGTACGGAGTCCTCCAGGGCTCATTCGGGGCGGGGGTACGTTGGGCCGGAGCCTCTTTCTTCGGCTTTTCCTTCTTCCGAGATGCCTTACGCTTCTTAGGCTTTTCAGGCTTCTGACGCTGCTGAGAAGACTCAGGGGCAACAGGCTCAGGCGCGGCAGGCTCAGCCGGAGGCTGGTTAGGAAAAGCTTGAGTCGGAGGCGTCATCTCAGAAGGACGCGGCGCATCCGGCGCATCAGGCACACGCTGACGCAAACGCTCTAGCTCCTGCTCGTGCTCTTGTTCCTTGCGGCGCATCTCCTGACGCATACGTTCCATCTCACGCCGCATCTGCTCAGCCTGCTGCTGAGCGTCAAGAGTCTGCCGCTGCAGATCCTCATGCGGTTGAGCAGGCACAGTCTGTTCAGCCCTTGCGTTTCCGCCGGCAGGAGCTGCCGGGGCGCTCTGAAGATTCGCGTCGTAGGCCGCACGAGATTGCTGATCCAGCAGATGCTTCTCTGCCTCAGCAATCAGCTGCATCAGTCGTTCGCTCTCGTGACGCTTTTCTGCGTTCGGGTGATTCGCGCGTGCCCGGGCAGAACGACGCTTCTGAACGATTGCCTCACGCACCTGTGCTTCGGTTGCGTTCGGTTCAATCTCCAGGATTTCGTAGTAATTCTGCATGACGATAGCTAGTCCTCATCGCTTTCTCGTCGGTCTTCGTAGACGTTTTATGGACGGTTTATGTAGGGGCGCTTGAGGCCCGGCTCCAGTACCGAGCCTCAAGCTATAGGGCTGTTCTTCCGCCCCGACAGGTATACCGCTACCCGTCACCTACATGATGGTCATACCGCCAATTCGTTTCTTCGATTCCTCCACCTGAGCTTCCTTCAGATTCGACACTCGCTCGATGCTGAACGTGCCCAGAAGGATTCCGGAGGTCAAGTCCTTCACCTCCGCATGAATAATCTGATCGCGATCGTAGCTATAGGTGATGGATAGCGGTGCGCCCTTGGGGTAAGGCGGCATGCGAAGGGTCGCTTCACCCACTAGAGTGACAAAATCCGGGTCCCTGTCATCGCCCTGAGTGACACGGAATTTGACCTCGCTCTGGTAGTCGTAGACGGTCTTTACGGTAGTCGTCTCGTTCGCAGGCAAAGGAGTATTACGGGGAATGATGATGCTGTTAATCTCGTCCTTCTCGTTCTCGTCCAGCACCAGCACGCCCAGTCCCTGACTCGTCACATCCTGCACACGCACCGGAGCACCAATGTAGCCTTCAACCGCTGAGCGGCCGCCAAGGTATCCGACGGTCTCCTGGCTTTCCGGTGCCAGAAGTGCCGCCTGTACCGCTGCTCCGAGAGCCACAGCCTCGTCAGGGTTGATGCTCGTGTCAGGCTCTTTCCCGCTCAGGGTCTTGAGCATTGCGCGCACGGCAGGAACACGGGTAGACCCACCCACCAAGAGCACACGGGAGATGTCCGACCAGTTCAGACGCGCTGATTCCAGGGTGTCGATGACCAGGTCACGCGTACGGCGCAGAAGACGCTCAATACGTCGTTCAAACTCAGCTCGTTCAATAGTGACGCGGTACGAGGCGTTCCCGGCTGCAATTTGTACGGTAGCAGTCGGTGCCGAAGACAGGGTCTTCTTCACCTGTTCTGCCTGCTCACGCACCACGTTAAGAGTGTTCAGGTCATCAAGGCAGCTGGGGCCTCCCTGCGAACGGACCTGTTCATCTATCATGAGCTGCAGTTCGCTGTCGAAGTCGTAACCGCCCAGTCGACGGTCACCATCCGTTGCCAGAACCGTGAAATCACCGCCTGAAACGTTCAGGATGGTCACGTCAAAGGTGCCGCCGCCCAGGTCGTACACCAGGACGGTCTCGTGTGTGTTACCCCTGGTGGATACACCATAGGCGAGCGCCGCAGCCGTGGGTTCGTTCAGCACACCCAGCACGTTGAGCCCAGCAATTTCACCGGCGTGGCGGGTCGCTAGGCGGCGTGCATCGTCAAAGTATGCAGGCACGGTGATTACCGCGTCGGTAACGGGGACGTTCATCTGCATCTCGACGTCTTCTTTCAAACGACGCAGAATCATTGCGGAGATTTCCTCCGAGGTGTAGCTGGACCCCGTAGCCGAGTCGAAACGCCAGCTGGACTCGCCCATGTACCGCTTAACGTGCTGGGCGACGTCCGAGCCGACGCGGCTGGCGTGCTGTTTCGCTTGAGTACCGACCAGCGGCTCATCACCGGCACCGTAGTCCTGCAGCAGGACTACAGAGGGGGTCGTATTTGCCCCATCGCGGTTTCGCACAATCCGCGGCACACCGGTGGGATCCACCACGGCAGCGGCGGAGTTAGTGGTTCCCAAGTCAATTCCGATGGCAATTCCCATCGCTTTTCTCCATCCCTCGTCGATTAGTGTTTTTCACGGAACGCCGCATCTCTGAGGCTCCGTATAGTTGGCTCCGTATAGGTTTAGAAGGTCGTGTATGAGTCCCTATTCATGAACGCGCCGTGACCGGTCGTGTAGTCCCAGCAAGTCACGCCCTTTTCCGTCGCGCCGCAGACGATGTTTCCGCTGTACACGCTGGTGTTATATAGCAGCACAGCGTCGGTCTGGGTGAAGGTTTCGGGGGTTTCATGAGAGGTCAGGCGTGCCTCTTCCGCGGTGAAATCAATCCACCAGAGGGGCTCGCCATCGGCTGCTACGCCGTAGGGCTTGTCGTCGTAGTAGTTCACGATGCCACAGCCAAATTTTCCGTCGATATTCTGGCAAATAATATTGCCCGTCGGGGAGCGGAAAATCGGAGCGGTCAGCCCGTTACGGGTCGTGGAAGAAAGCAGTTCAACAGCACCGGAGGGGATGCGTTTCTCCCCCGCTCCGGGGTAAGCGTCAGCCGGGACCTTCCCCTTCTTGGGGGTGCTCGAGGAGCCGAACTGGATACCGCGGAACAGGTTATCCACGAATCCTCCGCCGCTACCATCGGGGTGTGTGTACCCCCAGATGTTTCCGCATCCGGTCAGCAGGCAGGCTAGAGTAATGGCCAGCGTGGCACCCACGCCGCGGCGAGGCTGCTTCTTCTTGTTGTCAACGTTCATTGTTCTTCCTTCCTGCGAGCCTTCCTGTAAGGGCTCCCGTAGAGCCCGGCTAGTGTGTCGGGCTCTACGGCTGGCGAACGGTTACACGCCCCAGGGTAGTACCCCGCGACGAGCTTTCGTCAGCGCTTCACGTCCATCCGGGTCGGTTTCCATCTTCTCTTCAAATGCTCGGTACTGGTCGAGCACCATTGCGTCAATGACTTCACGTTCACGAGAGCCGAAGATGGGAGTAGGTAGCTGCTCTTCCAGGCGGCGAAGAACTGCCTGAGAAATAAGCATGGTGCCTTCCGTCTTGTAGAGGTAGGGCAATGCGTAGCCCACGCGGAGTACCGTCACCGGCAATCCCCATTCGTAATGAATGGTGAAGGCGAGGTTCTCGGTCAGCTCAGCGACCTCATGATCGAAAGTGCCACTCTGGAATTTTGCCGGATACGACACATCGTAGGGCGCGCCGGGTTCGCATTCCACGCATCGACGGTAATGCTCCGAGAGAGGGATAGGCTGCTCATAGAGCTTGCCGTCGGTGCGGTAGGTCGCGGTAGAGTAGGGGGTCTGCTCGTACCTCTCGTCGTAGTCTAAAGCGCCGGCCTCAAGAATGATGACCTTCGGGTTGTACGCGCTAAGTTGCGTCAACAGGCTGTTGAGGGCTTCGTCCCGCTGGATATCAGGCACCTGCCCGTAAACGAGTACGAGGTGATGGTCAGGGGTTACCCCCTCCTCACCGGGCAGGAGCATATGCCGAATTCGCATTTCCAGAGCTTCGTCACTCTCGTAGAGTGCCTTATTCATCTGGTCAACGCGGAAGGAGCGTTCCTCAGGCGCCATGAGCGCGACGGTACGCAGAGGCTGGCAGTTCGTCCAGCGGCTGTCCTTCGGGCCGCGACGGTAATCCACCATACCGGGGTACACACCAAATACAACGGTGCATTCGGCACCTTCAGCCAGTTCCTGAACCATCTGCTGTGCGTTCATCTCCTGTTCCATGTTCTCGGAAGCGGATGCTTCGTATTCAGCCGCGTTCTTGATATCCACCTGAATATTGGGGTTACGGGTAACCTCGTACCATTGGGCGTTCGGGTCCGTCGAGAAGGTTGAGGCTCGGTACGTTATTTCGCCGTATGCCTCGAACTCGATTGCCACGCGTGTGGCCAACTCAAAATCCCAGATAATTCCTTGGACAACGTCCACGTCAATCGGTAGCTCTTCGATCTGCGGGTATTCCTCGGCCGCCTGCATACGGTTCGCCTGCCAGGCGGTCAGGGCGTGGCCGCCTGCAGACATCTTGTAGGTCATTTGGTAGAGCGCCTCAACCGATTGAATGTCCTGCAACAGTTCTTCACCGAAGGGGAAATACTCCGTCTCACGCAGATGGTTCGTCAAAATCCACAGCATGTGCGATGCTCCCCAAACGTGGGGTCCCATACCCAAAATCTGAGGAACGCTAATGCGGTAGATGTAGACGTTCAGGGTGCTCTTGTTCCCGAATATCTCGGCGATTTCCTCAGCTTTCAGAGAGGAACCGATTTCCGGGGTGGAGTTAATGAGGTCGTTGCCTTCAACGCAGGGCGTTTTACCGCGACCATCGGCGGGAAATGCCGAGTGGTCCTTCCAGAAGACGCGGGGCTTGAATGAGCTGTGCAGGCTGAGGTTAACAATCTCTTCGCGCTGCCCTTTGGCGGTTCCAGGCGCGCCTTTCATGGGCACAGAATAGGTGGTGAATGATTCGTAGCCGGGGCCCAGCTTCTCATTGGCTACACCAATAATGTGGGAGGCTAGCACGTACACCTTAGTACGGTTCCAGGTTTCGGCGGAGCGAAGTTTCGAAGCGAAAAGGGCCAGCTTGGCGTAGAACCCCTGGGGGTTCTTATCCGGCGCATCACCGGTTACCAGGTACAGTCGAGGCGTTCCGTACAGGCTGGATAGCGCGTACTTCTGGTTGGCGGGGCCAAAGTCTGCGCCCATCACCAGGTGGCATACGGGAGGGTTCAAAGGAGGAACCGAGTAGAAGGGCGAGAAATCAAACCCCAGGTCTACGGTTCGGCATTCGGAGGCGCTCAGGTGTAGCGCCTCCACGGCGAGAGAGGCGTTCGTCGGTTGCCCCGCTGAGTCGTTCAGACCGAGGAAAAGAGCCGCGTAAGCGTTCTTGGCAGCGTGCGGGTTGTTAAGTTCAAGGGTTCCGCATTGATCGTGGGCACGGTATCGGTCACGGAAGTAAGCAGAAACGCGCTCAGCGCTCCCCCAATCGCCGGTGAAAGTCGTCATCTCGATGGCTCTCCTCATTATGACGGTACCGTCGCTGGCATCATCATATGTCGTATGGGTGTGGTTGTGTTCAGTGTCTTAATCATGCCACAGGTCATCTTCACCGAGTGACCTGTATCGTCATCTACTCCTCTGCTGAGACAGTTATTCATATGTTGTGTGGGGTTGATCTAACAGCGTTTGTTTGCCTTTGATGTCCACTTCAAGCGCCGTATCATAGATATATAGGCTTATTGATTCTATTCTGGTCGCCGAAGATGGCGGTTGGTTATGCATCTGGCACCTTCCGGTGGTCGTGAGAACGGAGAGAGGCTCCGTTGGAAGGAGGGAGCGGGTTTTCCCCGCGCCGATTATGGTTGATGTCCGTCGCCGCAAGCTTGCAATTATTGCTATGAACATTTCGGTTCTTGCAGCTGCTCTCTCCTGGCTGTTGGTGCTCTTCTCTGTCATGTATTCTGCCGCCGCTGTGCCGTGGGCTCTGGGCGTTGCTATCGTACTGACTGTGATTGGCGCCTACGCACTGTACCGCTACTACTCCAAGTACTCGCACGTGCTCCCGAACGAGGACCCGGACGCGCACGATGTGCTCGGTCACGACCTGCACTCAACTCACCTGCCGCATCTGCACCACACGGAGGGCAACGCTGACGGAGCGTAATTCTGATGGAGCGCAATTCTGACAGGGCAGCCGCTAAGTAGCGAGCTCCTCATCCCCTAGACAGCAAAATGTGCCGCCTCACCGGTATCAGTGAGGCGGCACATTTACTTTAAGATCGCGGATATTAAAATCGCGGTTCAGAGTCCGGTCCTACAACCATGTCTAGACGGTTCGATTCAGTGCTTTGATGCGCTGCAGCTTCGGCTCTGGCTAGTTCTGCCTTTTCGTTCTCTTGAACTACAAGAGCGTTATATTTCCAGCCGGGGATTCTACCCACAAGCCATCCTACCCAGAGGAGCACCGCGGTAATGAGAGCGACAGGAATCAGAAAGATGAGGACTTTCGGGTCGCGGGTGTGGTCTGAGGTACTCCCCGCGGTGAGCTCCCACAGCGCAAGGATTGGTACCGCCATTATAGGCATCACTATAAAAAGGATGATGGCATAGTAAATGCCCATCATGCTACCGGGCCTGCCTCTATTTATGCGAGCTTGAGTAACGGCTCTCTTCAGACGTTTGTATTCTTCTAAGGTTTTGCCGTCTAGAAGCGAAGCATCAGGGATCTTGGCCATGACGTACCGTACGGCTTCCAAATCTGAGGGCGAGCAAATAAAGATATGCCCCTGGGATGTAACGGTATATGCTTTCGCGATGTCGAGGCACCCCTGCACGTAACGGTTATTGAGCTCTCGGCTCTCCGGGTTTTCCTTGAGTTGCCGGCGGAGATTTTTCAGGTCTTCCATGTTTCTCCTTGCAATTTCAGTCGTCGTTGAACCCATCGTTGAGGCACGAGAAACACAGGCCATCCCCTACCCGCTGCGGGTGGAGAAGCCGGAGTATTGAATTGCGGTGTATCGGTGTGTACTTCACAGAATGCCAGCTCTTGAGGCTCAAGCAAAATTGACGGGGCGTCTTGAGATGTTTCAACGGCGGTGCATACATCTCATATATAGCGGTCAGTTATAGACAAAACTTGCTACGGGTACGGTACGGAGGCGCCCCTCCCCTATGATGGTTGAAAGGGATATTTACCTCTAATACCATCTGCAATACACACCCAGGAGCCAACGAGGAAGAGCATGACCAAAGCGACCGATTCGCCGCAGCCGCCGGAAGCGCTCGCGCGCTGGTACACTCGCTATTCGAGCCCCGTCGGCGTGCTCTACCTTGCCGCCCGTGCGGATGCGATTGTGGGCATCTGGTACGAGGATCAGGCGCACTTCCCGCTCCCCCATGAGCTTGGTGGACTGATTGAGAATCCTGACGTCTATCTGCGCGAGCACGGCGTTGCAGATGGTGAAGAGCCAGCCGGTGAGTATGCTGCGGCGCAGCTGCTGTCCCGTGCTGAGGCAGAGCTCTCCGAGTATTTTGAGCGCAAGCGCACTTCTTTTACGTTACCGCTAGATCCTGAGGGCACCGATTTTCAGCTGATTGTGTGGGAGCATCTGAAGACTGTTCCTGCCGGGTACACCACGACTTACGGCGAGATTTCGCGTGCGGTTGGTCCAGGTGCTCCGGCGCAGGCTGTGGGGCAGGCGGTCGGCCGCAATAAGGTTTCTATTATGATTCCGTGTCACCGCGTTATTGGTGCTGATGGTAGTTTGACCGGCTACGCCGGCGGGGTTGAGCGTAAGCAGTTCCTCCTGGATCTGGAGGAGCCGGAAGAGGTGCGGGAGGCGCGGCTCTTCTAGCGCCTGCCGGCTAGTCTTCGAAGCTCATGACGGGGTGGGGTATGCATCGGATGCGTATCCCGCCCTTTTTCGTACCTGTTTTCGTTTTCATTGCCCTGCAACACGACACGCAATCGAATATAGTTGCGATTACTTCGTGTTGGGGTTAGTGTTTAAGTAGAACATGATTCCTAAGCCTTCGAATCAGATACAGACTTCTCAGAGAGGAGAAACCGTGACCTCACAACCTACTATTCCCGCCGACCCCCTCGAAAACGCCCCGAGCTACCCCACGTGGGTGACCGATGAGCTTCTGCGCGATTACTACGACGCCGAATGGGGCATGCCCGTCACCGACGAGCGTGGACTCTTCGAAGCCCTCAGCCTCGAAACGTTTCAGGTGGGGCTCTCCTGGCGAACTATTCTTGCCCGCCGCGAAGCTTTCCGTCGCGCTTTCGAAGGTTTCGATCCCGAGCGCGTGGCTGCGTTCACCGACCAGGATGTTGCACGCCTCCTTCAGGATGAAGAGATTATCCGTAACGAGAGGAAGATTCGCGCGGTCATCTCCAATGCACGGCTGACCCTGCGGATGCGCGAGCTAGCCACCACGCCGAGTAACGCCTCCACGGAGGATATTCGCCTTCCCCTTATCGCACCCTCTTCTACCCCGGCCAAAGAGGATAGCACCGAGGCGACAGCCGCACGCCGCCGCCGAGTTCGTACGCTCAGCAATGAAGACCTGAACCGGATGCGCGAGCGCACCCTATCCGACGGCACACGTGTACCGGGCGGGCTACCGGCGTGGCTGTGGTCCTTCGCGTCGCACGAGACTATCGCGCCGCATACCCTGCAGGATATTCCTACTGATACGCCCGAGTCTGCGCTTCTTTCTAAATCTTTTAAAGCTCTAGGAGGTGTGTTCTTGGGACCGGTGACCGCCTATGCGCTTATGTGCGCGGTCGGTATGGTCGACGCTCACCTGGTGGGTTCGCATCGGCGAGGCTGTTCGGGGCTCTTCGCCTAAGCCCCCCCTCGCTGGGTGTGCGCGTACCCAAGGGCATGAAAAAGCCGCGTGCTACTTCCTGAGAAGCAGCACGCGGCTCCAAAAACTCGGAGGCTCCCCTCCGCATAGCTAGGTTGCTGGCTCTATTAAATCGTCACAAAGAGGAAAATCAGGGACAGCAGCGGCGGGGTCAGCTGGATTAGCGCGGGCTTGCGCTTTGCCGGGGAGGTAAGGAACAGGTAGATACCTGCAATCGCCATGGAGCCCAGGCCTGCGAACATGAGTGCCACACCGACCTGCGGGGAGCCGAACCAGAAGGCAAGTAGACCGGTTGCGGCAATCCAGGCGAGCATCAGGTTGTACAGGCCCTGGTTTGCTGCCATCTCCTTGGTGGACTCGGCGAATTCTTCGGTCATGCCGAAGGTTTCGCGGCCCTTGGGCTTAGTCCAGAGGAAGGATTCGATGATCCAGATGTACACGTGAATAGCGATTGCTACGAAGGCAAAAACGGTGGTGACCGTTGCGAGTGCCTGCATTATTTCTCCTTAATCAGTAGGTGTTCTATTAGGCACCTGCCCGTTCTTTATTCTGGAGCACAACCTGTGGTGATGTTCAGAATCATGCAGGAGCAAGCACAAGAAGTAATTCTACGCTTCTTCCCGGTTTATCGGAATTTCCCTGAATATGCGTGAAACCCCTCGATTCGTCGTCTGCAGAGAAAATTGCAGGGTTCTCATCGAGGGGTTTCTTACGCGGGGTTACGCCGAACCCGGTATCGGTCTTTAGCCCATCATGAGTGAGAGAGCAAAGGACCAGACGCAGACCAGACCCAGCAGAATAGCGCTGTACTTGATGGACATGGAGGTGATCTTCGATTCTTCGCCGGCGCTGTTCACAGCCGCCGCCGCAATCGCAATGGACTGCGGGGAAACAATCTTACCCATCACGCCACCGGCGGTGTTTGCGGCAACGAGCAGGGTCGGGTCAACAGCAATCTGGGCTGCGGTGGTGGACTGCAGACCCGCGAAGAGCACGTTAGCGTTGGTCACCGAGCCGGTCACGAACACGCCAATCCAACCGATAATCGGGGACAGCAGCGGGAAGACCGGGCCTGCTGCCGCGAGCGCGAGCGCAATGGAGGTGGTCATACCAGCGTAGTTCATCACGTTAGCCACGGACATGACCAGGCAGATCATGAGGATCGGCATCTTCAGCTGGTTCCAGGTGCCGCCGAGTTCTTCGAAGGCTTCGCCCCAGCTGATGTTCGAGGTCAGGACGGTAATGATTGCAGCCACCAGAATTGCGGTGCCGGATGCGCCCAGGGTGTTCCAGGAGAACATCGCGGTCACGGTCTTGCCGGCACCGGTGGTGATGGCTTCGTGAATGCCGGGGATGGGGAACGCCAGGGTTGCGGCACCGAGCAGGCCGTTGGTTGCGAAGATCGGCTTCAGTGCGGTGGACCAGAGCAGGATGGTTGCGGAAAGGAAGATGAAGGGGCTCCACGCCTTAACGATCTCAGCGCCGGTGTGCATGACGCTCTGCTGAGCCTGAGCTTCTTCGAGGCTGGGTGCGGTGGATTCGCGGTAGATGTGCTTGGGCTGCCACTTCTGCATCACGAGCGCCAGGGCGACCAGGGAGAGTAGCGGCGGGATGATGTCGACTAGTTCAGGCGAGCCGAGCAGCATCAGGATGGCCACCTGACCGCCGGAGAAGATCACGCCGGTCATAAGCGCTACGAGACCGACTTCGCGGATGCCGCGCATACCGTCCTGGATTGCGACCATCAGCAGCGGCACGAAGGCGACGAAGATCTGCAGTACCGGAACCATGCCTGCGGACAGGTGTGCGGTGTCCAGGCCGCCAACCTTAGCTGCGGTGGTCACGGGGATACCGATAGCGCCGTATGCGCCGGATGCGGCGTTAGCTACCAGCGCCAGCATGGATGCTTTGAGAGGGTTGAAGCCCAGGGATACCAGCAGTGCAGCAGAGATAGCGATCGGGATACCGAAGCCTGCCGCGCCTTCGATGAAGCCACCGAAGCAGAAGGCGATCAGCAGCACCTGGATGCGCTGGTCGTTCGAGATGGAGGAGACGGAGGAACGCACGATGTCGAAGTTACCGGCGCGCACGGCAATGCGGTAGAGCCACACAGCCATGAGCACGATCCAGCCGATGGGCCATGCGCCCGAAAGGAAGCCGGAGAGGATGGAACCGGCACCTGCGGTGATGGGCAGGCCGAAGATGGCACAACCGATGATGAGGGTGGTGACGAGGGTCAGCAGTGCTGATTTGAGGCCGCTGAGTTTCAGGACGGTCAGACCCAGCAGGAAGAGGACGATGGGCGCTGCGGCAACCAGTGCGGAGAGCACCGGTGAGTTCAGCGGGTCATAGGTTTGCTGCCACATTGGGGCGGGTGTTCCTTTCGGTCTGTGTGTATTAGCGGTCGCTTCTTCCGATACGGCTCCCGTGCTGTATGGAAGCGCTAGGCCGCATAAAACCGATGGGTTCCTCCGCTATGTGGCGGAGTGGCCCATCGGTGAAGCGTTATGGTCATCAGTTCTCAGGGGCTGAAGTTGTTCCCTGGTTTTAACTGAAAGAAAGCGGGATTATTCCCGCTAACTAGGTGCTCATGACTTTATCTGTCTAAGCTAGCAGGTCTCCTAGTGGAGTTCAGGATAGGATAACCTTAAGTGTGCACAAACGATATTTATGTGCATATTTACACTCCTTGGTATTCGCTCCTCACCGCTCCCCTTCGAACCACCAACTGCGCCTCCCTAGCAATCCTAGATAACGCAAAAGCCCCTCCTACCGAAGTAGAAGGGGCTTTCGCTCAACCGTGTCGCGGGCACCTCACGCTCAAAGAAAGCGAGCTACACGCATCGGGTTCTCACGCTGTTTAGAGGCCGACCAGAGACAGGACGTAAACCCAAACACAGGTGATAGCCAGCAGAGCTGCACTGTACTTGATCGCCATGGAGGTAATCTTCGATTCCTCGCCTGCGCTGTTCACAGCAGCAGCTGCAATTGCGATGGACTGCGGGGACACGATCTTCGCCATCACACCACCGGCGGTGTTAGATGCAACCAGCAGGGTCTGGCTGACGCCAATCTGCTGTGCGGTGGTAGCCTGCAGGCCAGCGAAGAGGATGTTGTTATTCACCACGGAGCCGGTCACGAACACGCCGATCCAACCGATGATCGGGGACAGCAGCGGGAAGATTGCGCCCACAGCGGCAACAGCCAGTGCGATGGAGGTAATCATACCTGCGTAGTTCATGACGTTAGCAACGGACATGACCAGGCAGATCATGAGGATCGGGGTCTGCAGCTGCTTCCAGGTGCCGCCGAGCTCCTCGATAGCCTCACCCCAGCTGATGGAGGAGGTCAGGATGGTGATGATGGTAGCCACCAGAATTGCGGTACCGGATGCGCCCACAATGTTCCAGGTGTAGGTCACGTCGATAGGCTTGGGGGTTGCAACAATCGGTGCCGCCTGCGAGATGCTCTGGTGCAGCCAGGGCAGGGGGAAGGAGATGTTGGTGAAGCCGAGCGCGCCCTTAGCAGCGAAGACGGGCTTCAGAGCGGTGGACCAGAGCAGAATCACGACGGACAGGTAGACGAAGGGGCTCCAAGCCTTGAGGATTTCGCCACCGGTGTGCTTGACGCTCTGCTGAGCCTGAACTTCTTCCAGGGAGGGAGCGGTGGGCTCGCGGAAGATGTGCTTGGGCTGCCACTTCTGCATGACCAGCGCCAGAGCGACCAGTGCCAGCAGCGGCGGGATGATGTCAACGAGCTCGGGGTTACCCAGGGCTGCGAGCAGAACGGACTGGCCGCCGGAGTAGATAACGCCGACCATGAGAGCTACCAGACCGACTTCGCGGATACCGCGCAGACCGTCCTGAATAGCGACGAGCACCAGGGGAATCAGGCCCGCCATGATCTGGATAACCAGGACCATTTCGATGGACAGTGCATGCAGGTCCACGCCGCCGCGGGTTGCCGCGGTGGTCACGGGGATGCCGATAGCGCCGTATGCACCGGAGCTCACGTTAGCAATCAGCGCGAACATTGCGGCCTTGAGCGGGTTGAAGCCCAGGGACACGAGCAGTGCAGCACAGATAGCAATCGGGATACCGAAGCCTGCAGCGCCTTCAAGGAAGCCGCCGAAGCAGAATGCGATCAACAGCATCTGGATGCGCTGGTCGGTAGAGATGGAGGAGATGGAGGAGCGAACAATTTCGAAGCCGCCGGAACGCACAGAAATGCGGTAGAGCCACACTGCCATGAGCACGATCCAGCCGATGGGCCACATGCCCGAGAGGAAGCCGTAGAGGATGGATCCTGCACCTGCGGTGACGGGCATACCGAAGATGCCGCAACCGATCACGAGTGCGAGCGCCAGGGAGATGACGGCAGATTTAATACCGCTGAGCTTCAGGACGGTGAGGCCCAGAAGGAAGAAAATAATCGGGACTGCTGCTACGAGTGCGGAGAGTGCGCTCGAGTTCAGCGGGTCGTAGACTTGCTGCCACATGGTTTATTGTGTTCCTTTCCACGCCCACGGGGGCGGGATCGAGTTTGCCGTAAAACCTTCCCAGCGACGCTTGTGGCGGCGTGTGTGCCGTGTGTTGCAGGTGCGTGCACCTAGCTGTTTGATGCGTTAGGGACGCTATCCCTTGGGGATATATGCCTTCACTTGGGTTCGTGTTGGTTTTGCGGTTATGAAATTTAGTGTGTTGAAACGGCGTTTTTGTCACAGAAACCTAAATATTCCTTGATTTGTCAAGGGAATTTCAGGGGCAGGATAATGAATCTCTAATCCCAAAAACGCAATTCCTTGTGTACCCAATGTACCACCGAACACCCACAAAATCGGGCATATTCCAACATTTAGATTCAAGCTCATAATTGCAACCTAACCTAAAGCCCACCCCGGGTTGAGGGCTTACCCAGCCTCTCTCCCCCGCTATTACAAGGGAACAAGGGTCCGCCAAAGCCCTGCCAGAGCACGCAGCGCCTCGGGAACATTCAAACCGACACAACCCAGCCCCGCACCATCAATCCCCGCGAACCCCTAAACGGCATACAAAAAGCTCCGGAAGGAAAAACCTTCCGGAGCTTTATCCGTCGGGTTGACAGGATTTGAACCTGCGACCCCTTGACCCCCAGTCAAGTGCGCTACCAAGCTGCGCCACAACCCGATTCGTTATTCACGATATTGTTTTCAAGGTTTCCCCTGAACACTCGAATAACTATACCGGGCTTTCAACCCCCACGCAAGCCAGAATCCCTATTTTTAGAAAAAATCTTAAAAATCTTTTCCTCACGGATTTCCTTGCAGATTTTCCGTACAGAATCCAGCGCGCGGGGGCCAAACCTAACAAGAGCCAGCCTAGCAAGGGGCCAGCCCAGCAACACGGCATCAAGCAGACACCCCGCTACTAGCGGCGGCCGCCCTTACCCTTCTTAGCCTTCGCGCTCTGACGCTCACCCAAGGAGCGGCGCTCACGCACACGCATCGAAATCTCAATCGGAGTACCCGTGAAATCAAAAGTCTCACGCAGACGACGCATAATGAAGCGACGGTAACCCGGATCCAAGAAACCGGTAGTAAACAGCACGAACTTCGGCGGACGCGAAGACACCTGAGTACCGAAGAGAATACGCGGCTGCTTACCACCACGCAGCGGGTGCGGATGCGCGGCAACAATCTCGCCCAGGAACGCGTTCAGGCGACCGGTCGGAATACGCGAATCCCACGACTCCAGCGAGTGCTCCAGGGCGGGCACCAGCTTGTCCTTGTGCCAGCCGGTCTTCGCCGAAATGTTCACGCGAGGAGCCCACTGCACGTGCGCCAGGTCGCGCTCAATCTCGCGCTCAAGCATGTAGCGGCGGTCCTCATCGAGGGTATCCCACTTATTGAATGCCAGGACCATCGCACGACCCGAATCAATCACGGTCTGCACGATACGCACATCCTGCTCAGAGATCGGCTCGGAAACATCCAACAGCACCACGGCAACCTCAGAGCGCTCCAGAGCAGTCTGAGTACGCAGCGAAGAGTAGAACTCCGCACCCTTAGCCATGTGCTGGCGACGGCGAATACCCGCGGTATCCACAAAACGCCAAGGGTAGCCGCCCAGCTCAATAATCTCGTCAATCGGGTCACGAGTCGTACCAGCCAGGTCATTCACCACGGCACGCTCAGAACCAGCCAGCTTATTCAGCAGCGACGACTTACCCACGTTCGGGCGACCCACCAGAGCCACACGACGCGGGCCACCCAGCGCCTCCGGCTGAGCAAACTGCGAGTGCTCCGGCATGACCTCAAGGATCTCGTCCAGAGCATCCGCCAGGCCACGACCGTGCAGACCCGACACCGGGAACGGCTGACCCATACCCAGCGACCAGAGGTTATAAATCTCCGGCTCCAGGTGAGCGTCGTCAATCTTGTTAGCAATCAGAATGATCGGCTTCTTCACGCGGCGTAGCATACGCACGATCTGCTCGTCCGAAGCGGTCACACCCACGCGAGCGTCAACCACCAGGACCACAACATCGGCCTGCTCCACAGCAATCTCAGCCTGCTCAGCAACCTGAGCGTCAATACCGCGAGCGTCAGACTCCCAACCACCGGTATCAACCAGGGTGAAGCTCTTACCCAGCCACTCAGCCTTATAGGACACGCGGTCACGAGTCACACCCGGCTTATCCTCAACCACCGCTTCACGGCGGCCCAGAATACGGTTAATGATGGTCGACTTACCCACGTTCGGGCGGCCAACAATCGCCACTACCGGATCAGCGAGCTGCTCTTCCTCATCCTCAATGTCGAAGCCCCAAGCACCCAGCAGGGCGCGGTCCTCTTCATCCAGGTCGTAGTCCTCAAGACCCTCAAGAAGAGCCTGAGCACGCTGATCAGCGGTCTCATCATCAATCTCAGCGAGGCGCTCGATAACGTCGTCCTCGCCACCGCCCAGGTACTTATCTTCGTAATCGTCGCGGATAGCGTCCTCAGCCATGCGCATTCCTTTCTCTACCCGCCCCACGCCCAACCCGAGGGTCAGCACGCGAGCGCGGCTCAACGTCTTATCGGGAGCGGATGCACCACTCCCCCAGCGTTTCGGCGGGGCCTAGCCCGCGCGCTTCGCCTTCAACTGGTCATTCACAGCGTTAATCACTGCAGAGACCGTCGCATTAAAATCAAGATCCGAGCTGTCCACCAGGGTCACGCCCTCGGCAGCTTCCATAAAGTTATTGACCTTCGAATCCTTCGCATCACGCTCAGCGATCTGCTTGCTCAAGTCACCCGAAGCGCCGGACTTCTCCGCGTTCTCCAGGCCGCGGCGCGCCATGCGCACCTCTTCAGAAGCAGTCAGCAGGATGCGCGCATCAGCGTCGGGAGCAACCACGGTAGTGATGTCGCGGCCCTCAGCGACCATGCCGTTAATAGCGTGGTTAATCATCCAACGCTGCAGGCCAATCAGGTGCTCACGAACCGCCGGAACCGAAGCCACAGCAGACACCGCCGAAGAAATGCGCTCGCTACGAATCTCCTCACGGATATCGGTCGAGCCCATCAGAATCTCTTCTTCCTTAATGTTCGTACCGAACACCAGGGGCATCTCCTCGACAGCCTTCACGATCGCCTCAGCGTCGTTCAGGTCAACGCCAAGTTCCAGCACACGGTAGGTTGCGGCACGGTACATTGCACCGGTGTCCAGGTACGCCAGGCCAAAGTGGCGTGCAACTTCCTTAGACACAGACGACTTACCGGAACCGGAAGGACCGTCAATAGCAATCGTCAGTTTAGGGTTCTCGTGCATCAGCACTCCTTAAAATTCGTCTCAAACTTTATGCCGGAAAATACAGCTTTAACTCTACTTCACAACGCGCCAACCGCGAGCCGACAAATCGCGGACCAGCGCCTCATGAATAGACGGATTGACCGAGATTTCAGCCATACCCACCGGGGCACCCGTCGAGTGCTCCAGACGCAAATCCTCAAGGTTCGCGCCCAGCTCACCAATTTCGGCAAGCAAACGAGCCAGCGTGCCGGGGGTGTCGTCCACCAGCACCGTCATCTTCGCGAACGCGGCGGGGGCAGTACCGTGCTTACCCGGAATACGGCTCACGCCCGCGTTGCCTTCGCTCATCAGCTGCGCCAAATCCAGGCGAGCGCCGGAAGCCGTCGGGTTCTCCAGCGTCGCGATGAGGCGGTTCAGGTCATCACGCACACCGTAGAGAGTCTGCACAATCGGGTCAGCGTTCGCCGCAAAAATCTGCACCCACAGCGTCGGGTCTGAAGCCGCGATACGCACCGTATCGCGCAAACCCTGACCCGCCAGGGACAGCGCATACAGCGGAGTGTCCTGCAGACGCGAAGCCAACAGCGAGCTCATCGCCTGCGGCACATGAGAAATCAGGGCAACCGTCTGATCATGCTCCTCAACGCCCAGAGAAGTCACAATCGCGCCCAGCTCCACCGCCACAGAACGCACCAGACGCACACACTCGGGGCGAACCGAATTGTGCTCGCAGATGATCCACGGACGCGCCTGGAACAGCTCACCGCGAGCAGCCACCGGGCCAGACTTCTCACGTCCAGCCATCGGATGCGAACCCACGTAACGGGACGCATCCGCACCCGAGGCAAGCACATCAGCCAGCGGCTGCACCTTCACCGAGGCAACATCCGTCACCACGGCGCCGGGGTAGCCCGCCTCCGGTCGAGGCGCATAGGTGTTCAACGCGCGAGCGCACACGGCACCGGCACTATCCGGAGGCGCAGCCACCACCACCAGCTGCGGGGCGAAGGCGGTGCGCTCCTCCTCCGACAGAGTGGAGAAACTTGTACCGGCACCGATATCCTGCGCCACAGCCTCGGCGGTGGGTGAAATATCTTGGACGTACACGTCCTCGCATCCTGCCGCACGCAACCCCAAACCAATAGAGGCACCCAGCAGACCCGAGCCGATAATGAGCACCGGCCCGGTCAGCGTTGAGTCCATGGGCAGCTCAGATGCGGAAAGCTCAGCGGGCGAGCTCATGACAACTCCTTAGCGTTATTACATGTCCACCGAAGCGAGCAGGTGACCGATCTCGACCTTGGAGAGGTTACGGACGGTACCCTGCTTCTGCGAACCAATACGGATCGGGCCCATCTCAACGCGGACCAGGCGCTCAACCGGGTAACCGACAGCGTCGAAGAGGCGGCGCACAATGCGGTTCTTACCGGAGTGGATGGTCACCTCAACGAGCACGTGGCCGGGGGTGGAGTCCACCAGCTTGAACTCGTCCACGCGGGTCACGCCGTCTTCCAGGCGAATACCCTTCTTCATGGCTGCGCCGACGCCGGGCTCCATGGGGCCGGGAACCTGCACCAGGTAGGTCTTGGGCACCTCGTAGGAGGGGTGGGTGAGGCGGTTCGCCAGTTCGCCGTCGTTGGTCAGCAGCAGCAGACCTTCGGTTTCGACGTCCAGGCGGCCCACGTGGAATACGCGCTCGCTCATGGAGGAACGCAGGAAGTCGGAGATGCAGGGGCGACCTTCGGGGTCTTCCATGGTGGAGACCACGCCGGCGGGCTTGTTGAATGCCATGTAGACGAGCTTGTCGTTGGTCTGAACGGTCATGCCGTCCACCTGCACGGTTACCTTGGAGGGGTCCACGCGCACACCCAGCTCGGTCACGACTTCACCGTTGACGGTAACGCGGCCTTCGGTAATCATTTCTTCGCAGACGCGGCGGGATGCCACACCGGCCTGAGCCAGCAGCTTCTGCAGGCGCACGCCGTCGTGGTCGTAGAACTCGTAGTGGTCTACCGGGGCGTTGCGGGGGCGGCGGGGGCGGTGCGGGCCAGCGTAGTTGCTGACGCGGTATTCGCCGCGCTCGTTTGCGAAGGCTTCGCCGGAGCGGTAGGGGCGGCCCGGTGCGCGGCGTTCGCGCTTGGGCAGTTCGGTGCCGCGGCCTCGACCTGCGCGGCCTGCGCCGAACTTCTTCTCCCCAAACTTCTTGTCACCGAACTTCTTCTCGCCGAAGCCCTTTGCGCCGCCCTTGCCTGCGCCACTCTTCGGTGCGCCGGGGCGACCGCCGCGTGCGGATGCGCCCTTAGCGCCGGGCTTACCGCCCTGACCGGGACGAGCAGCGCCGGGACGGCCACCGCGGGAGTTCTGGGGGCGACCGGATGCAGAGCGGCCGCCGCGGGAGGAGTTTCCATATGCCATGGTGTTCTTCTCTTTTCTGTCGTATAGTGCGAACGTTTCAGGCTTTTCCAGAACGTTCGTTCGTCTTATTGATTCGTTGTCTTAGTCGTTGCCCTCGGCAAGCACTGCGGCTTCCGTGTCATCGGGCAGGAAGGGCGCGAGCGCCGGTAGCTCCTCCAGGGAGTTCAACCCGAGCTTCGCCAGCAGCAGCTCCGTGGTTTCGTAGAGGGTCGCGCCACTTCCGGCTTCTCGACCCGCCTCACGAATCAGCTGCCGTTGGAGCAGCTGACGGATTGCCGCGTCCGCGTTCACGCCTCGAATGGAGGCTACCCTCGCCCTGGTAACCGGCTGCCGGTAAGCAATCACGGCGAGCGTCTCGTAGGCGGGTTTGCTGAGGGTCGCGCTCTTGGAGCGGGTCACGAAGCGTGCCACCCAGGGGGCGAAGTCGTCGCGGGCGTAGAGCTTCCAGCCTCCTGCGATGTTCCGTAGCTGGAATCCGCGCGGTTCGGGCGCCACCCGGTTTTCGTCTTCTCCGTAGCCGCTTTCTTCGCCGTTGTACTCGCGGTACAGCTGGTCGAGCGAGTGCTCAACAGCTCGTTCACTGACGATGAGCGCGGCGGAGAGTTCACGCACGCTCACGGGCGCTTCGGCAACGGCTAGGATTGCTTCGATGGCGCTTTTGACGCCGCCGGGGATTGCCTCGACCTTGGAGAATTCGGCTTCGGCATCGACCGCCACACTGGGTGCGGTGGAGGGGCCTCCCGCCGGAATCTTTGCCGATTTCGCTACCGGTTTCGTTACCGATTCCTTCGACTCGCGGGATGCAGTTTCCTGCGATTCCCCAGAGCTGTCGGAAATGTCGGAACCATCGGAGTCCTCTACCGTTTCAGCGGCTTCAGCCTCCTCCGCATCTTCGGTAACCTCAGCGTCTTCGGTCACCTCATCCAGAGGAGCTGCCGCTACCTCGTACTCAGCCGGCTCAGCGTCCGCCTCAGCAGGCTTTGAGATTTCAGCCTCTGCCGGCGCCGAGTCAGCCTGTTCCGAATCTTCGTCTGCGTTCGGATCCCAGTAGCCCATGTTCACGATGGCAAGGTCGTCAGGGGTGAATTCACGGTCAAAGCGTGAGCCGTGATTACTCATAATCCTCCTCTACCGGTTCCGTGTTAGCTTCAGATTCGTTCGCCTCGGGTGATTCAGGTGCTTCACCGATTTCGTGCGCATCCTGAGTGCCTGCGGCATCTGCGGTGTCTTCGCGGATTACGAACTGTGCGGCACTCGCGCTCGCGCGCACCCGAATGGCTCCGAGCGGCGCGTCCTGTTCTACGTGCAGGGCGCTTTCTTTGTAGAGCTCGAGCAGCGCCAAGAAACGAACCACCGCGATTTCTAGGTCGCCTGATCCCTGTACCAATTCGGCGAAGCTCAGTTCCCGCGCCGCGGTATCGAGCAGGCTGTGCAGAATGTAGTGTTCTTCAGCCGCGATGGTGGTCAGCGGAACGTGCAGGTGGTCGTTGAGTTCTTCAACGATTTCTTCGGGTTCCGGTTCGGGCTCTTTGGGGGTTCGGCTCAGCGCGGCGGCGGCGATGCGGGCGAACTCTTCGGCGCCTCCGGTAAAGACCAGTTCGGGTAGCGCCTGAGCGAATCGTTCTTCGAGGGCTACCTCACGGGGAAAACGCTGCGCTTCCTGCGCCCAGCGTTCGGCAAAAATATCGGCAACTTCGCGGTAGGCACGGTATTGCAACAGACGGGCGAAGAGCAGGTCGCGCGCTTCTAGCAGTGCAACATCCTCTTCGAGGGGTTCACGATGCTGCGGGAGCAGGCGTGCGGTCTTGAGTTCCAGCAGGGTTGCGGCGGTGACCAGAAATTCGCTGGCTTCGTCGAGCGCGCGTTCAGTGCCCTCGGCGTAGAGGGCGTGCAGGTATGCGAGGAACTCGTCGGTGACCTCTGCGAGCGCCACCTCGGTGATGTCGAGTTTGCGGCGCGAAATCAGGGTCAGTAGAAGATCAAAGGGACCCTCAAAATTACTGAGGGTGAGGGTGAAACCGCGTTCCGGGTTCTGCAGGCCGCGGCCCTCAGTCCGGGCGTTCGCGGCGGTGTCTGCGTTCGGTGTCGGTACCCTCACGGCAGCGACGTTCGTGGTCATAAAGACCTATTCTCCTTAGGTTTATTCTCCCCGGCTTTTGTGGTGCCGTCTCAGATGCGGCTGCTACTTCGCCTATTTTTTCGGCGTAAGCAGTGTGCGGGGTCTTTAGAATCCACACAATTATACGCCCTCTACCGGCGCGACTCAAGGGTGAGAGTCACCTCAGCAGAGGGCGTATAGGTTAGGGGGCTTTAGCGTGCGCCGCCCTTGTAAATCAGTTCGCGTGCCACCTGGCGGTATGCTTCCGCGCCGGGGTGGCTGGAGGCGTAGCTGAGAATCGGCTCAGCGGACACCGATGCGTCCGGGAACTTCACGGTGCGCTTGATGACGGTGTCGAAGACCTTGTCGCCGAATGCGTCCACGATGCGCGAGAGCACTTCCTTGGAGTGGATGGTTCGCGCGTCGAACATGGTGGCAAGCACGCCAACAATCTCGAGGTCGGGGTTCAGACGGTCCTGAACCTTCTCGATGGAGTCCACCAGCAGCGCTACGGCGCGCAGTGCGAAGAACTCACAAATCAGCGGAATAATCACGCCTTCGGAGGCGGTCAGCGCGTTGACGGTCAGCAGGCCCAGAGACGGCTGGCAGTCGATGAGGATGACGTCGTATTCGTCGCGGACCTTGCGCAGTGCCGAGGCGAGAACCTGCTCGCGAGCCACTTCGTTGACCAGCTGAACTTCAGCTGCGGAAAGGTCAATGTTGGCGGGCAGCAGGTCGATGTTCTCCACGCCGGTGGGCAGGATGACGTCCTTGATGTCGACCTTGCGGTCCATCATGACGTTGTAGACGGTCAGGTCCAGTTCGTGCGGGTTCGCACCGAAACCTGCAGAGAGAGCACCCTGCGGGTCGAAGTCGACCAGCAGCACCTTACGGCCGCATTCTGCCAGTGCCGCGCCCAGGTTAATGGTGGAGGTGGTCTTACCCACGCCGCCCTTCTGATTCACCATAGAGATAATGCGGGCGGGACCGTGGCTACTCAGCGGAGCCGGGTCGGGGTATACGCGCAGGGGTCGACCGGTGGGGCCGAGTTCTTGAGCCTGAGCTTCAGTCAATGGTTCACCTTCATCAATGAATTCGAAGTTTTAAAGTTTAAGCGTTGTCTATAAGGTTACCTCAAGAGCGGCTGTTCCGCGGATTGACGGGGTTTTATCCCCGTTCGTGAGCACGCGGATGCGCCATGCGGTACACCTCCATGAGCCCCTCGGGCGTGACCTTGGTGTACACCTGAGTGGTGGTGATGGAGGCATGCCCGAGCAGTTCCTGCACCACGCGAATATCGGCGCCGCCCTGTAGCAGGTGCGTTGCGAAGCTATGCCGCATGGAGTGCGGAGAGAAGTCGGAGCTGAGCCCGGCGGCTTCGGCGGCTTCTTTGAGGATGAGCCAGGCGCCTTGGCGTCCGAGTCTGCCGCCTCGTCCGTTGACGAAGAGCGCGGCGGTGCCTTTACCGTGCGCTACGAAGGAGGGGCGGGCACGCACCAGGTAGTCTTGGATTGCTTTTTGGGCGTAGCTACCGATGGGTACGAGCCGTTCTTTATTTCCCTTGCCGAAGAGTCGAACGTAGCCGGGCAGAGTAATCTGGTTGCCGTCTTCATCGGTGAGGGTTCCCTCGAAGTGCACGTCGTCGATATCGGCGTTGAGCATTTCGCTCACGCGCGCACCGGTGGCGTAGAGGAATTCGAGTATGGCTCGGTTGCGTAGCCCGGTGGCAGTTTCGCGGTCGGGTACGGAGAGTAGCCGCTGGATGTCTTCTACGCTGACTGCTTTGGGTAGGCGCTTAACGTTCTTGGGCGGGGTGACCGGTGCCGCCGGGTCGGTGGGCACGATGAGTGCGGAGACCCAGAAGGCGTGTGCGCCGCGGACTGCCGCCATGGTGCGGGCGATGGAGTTCGGTCCCAAGGGTAGGGGCAGGCTCGGTGCGCCTTCAGCGGTTGCCGTTTCTTTGTCCGACTCCCCGGCTTTCTCCGGCTGCCCGGCACGCCCTTTTCCAACACGCCCGTTTCCTGCACCGCGCCCCGATTCGGAGGCGATTATCAGCGCCAGCGATTCTGCGGCTTCTTCCTGTATTTCCTGCGCTTCCCGAGCTTCCTGCGCGTTCTGGTTGTTCTTCTCCCCCGCTTCGAATCCGGCGGCGAATCCGGCAAGGGGCACGGTGGGGGCGGCGAGTTCCCGCAAGAAGGAACGCACCTGCGCGGTGGTGATGCGTTCGGGGTCGATGACGCCGAGGGTCGCCATGTAGGCGCTGTATCGTCGCAGGTCACGCGCGTAGGAGGCGATGGTGTGTTCGCTGCTTCCTCGCTCCACGCGCAGGTGGATGAGGTACTGGTCAATGGCTCTCTGGAGCGGGGTCTGCGCCTCCTGGTGGGAAGCACCCAGGCTAGAAGAACCCCTGTTAGAAGAACCCAGCACGGAGGAACCGGCAGAAGAGGGCACACCAAGCAGACCCGCGCCGCGGGGTGTCTTGCTCGCCGCGCTTTTTGCCTGCTTCACGCTGTCTCCTCTGCCGGTTCTCTTGATATTTGGGTCTCTTGATATTTGGGTTTGCCGTAGGCGGGGCTACTCCCTCGCCCCCTTGTTCGGTTCTTAGTGGTTGCGGAAGTTCTCCGGCTTTTCGCGGCGCTGCCCTATGTAGGGGTGGAACTCCCAGCCGCCCTCGGCGGGGCGCAGGCCTTCAAAGTTCTTCTGCGCAGCCGCGTAGGTGGCGAGTACCGCCTGGATAGCGAGCGCGTTGTGAACCTTTCCGCCCAGTACCAGCTGTACTGCCTCGGCGAGGGGCACCCAGCGGTAGGTCATTTCTGCTTCTTCCTCGGTGCGTTCGCTGCGTTCTTCGGCGGGCAGCTCCGAGAGGTTGCGTGCCAGGTAGACGCGGCCTGCTTCGCTGGTTGCGCCGGGGCTGCTGAAGTAGTCGGTCAGAGCGTTCCAGGTGTCTGCCTGCAGGTCTGCCTCTTCGGCAAGTTCGCGCTGCGCGGCGACCAGGGGGTCTTCACCGTCGATGTCGAGCAGCCCGGCGGGTACTTCCCAGAGGTTCATGCGCACCGGGTGGCGGTACTGGTTGAGCATCAGCAGTTCGTTGTTGTCGTTGAGGACCGCCACGGCGACGGCGCCGGGCATTTCCACGACGTCGCGGGTCAGCACGGTGTTTTTGTTGAGTTCGTACTCTTCAACGGTCGTTTCGATCACGTAGCCGCTGTACTTCACGGTGCGGGTGCGGATGGTGCGTTCGGAGGGTGCATCAATAATCTGCTGGTTGTTGCTCATTCTTTCATTGTAGGCGGCTTCTTAGCCCCGCTACGTTTGGCGCGTCAGGTACGGGCACGGTTTAAAGCACGTTCGGGTTTAAACGAAAGCATCCCGCTGACCCCTGTGCGGGGTGAGCGGGATGCTGAACGTTTGTACCTAGATGTTAGGTACCACGGATGTTAGGCGCCGCGGCGCTCCAGAGCAGCCTTAATCAGGCCGGAGAAGAGCGGGTGCGGGCGGGTCGGACGCGAGCGGTACTCGGGGTGTGCCTGAGTTGCCACGTAGTAGGGGTGTGCCTCTGCGGGCAGTTCCACGTACTCGACCAGCGAGGAGTCCGGGGAGGTACCGGAGATACGCAGGCCTGCTTCTTCAAGCTGCTCGCGGTACTCGTTGTTCACCTCGTAGCGGTGGCGGTGACGCTCTGCAACCTCGGTTGCACCGTACGCCTTAGCAACCTGAGAGCCGGGAACGAGGTTTGCCTTGTACAGGCCCAGGCGCATGGTGCCGCCCAGGTCGCCTGCACCTTCGACGAACTGCTTCTGCTCTTCGATGGTTGCGATGACCGGTACGGAGGTTTCCGGATCGAACTCGGTGGAGGATGCTTCGGTCAGACCCAGTACGTTGCGTGCGTACTCGATGACCATGGACTGCAGGCCGAGGCAGATGCCCAGGGTCGGGAGCTTGTGCTCGCGTGCGTACTTGAGGGCGCCGATCTTGCCATCCAGGCCGCGGATGCCGAAGCCGCCGGGCACGAGGATTGCGTCCATGTTGCGCAGCTGGTGGTCTGCATCTTCGTCGGTTGCGCACAGGTCCGCTGCAACCCACTTGATGTTGACCTTCACGTTGTTTGCGAAGCCGCCGGCGCGCAGAGCCTCGGAGACGGACAGGTATGCGTCGGGCAGGTCGATGTACTTACCGACCAGGCCAACGTTGACCTCTGCTGCGGGGCGGTGCACTGCGTCGAGCAGGCGGTCCCACTGGGTGAAGTCCGGTGCGGGAGCTTCAATGCCGAAGTAGTCGAGGATGTAGTCGTCGAGCTTCTGGCTGTGCAGGGTCTTGGGGATGTCGTAGATGCTGGGTGCGTCGGCACAGGAGATGACTGCGTCGGTGTCCACGTCGCATGCGTTACCGATCTTGGAGCGGTGCGATGCGGGGACCTCACGCTCACAGCGCAGAATCAGACCGTCAGGCTGGATGCCCAGGCCGCGCAGTGCTGCGACGGAGTGCTGGGTCGGCTTGGTCTTGAGCTCGCCGGAGGGGCCGATGAAGGGCACCAGGGAGACGTGCAGGAAGAAGACGTTCTTGCGACCGACATCGCGGCGTACCTGGCGTGCTGCTTCCATGAAGGGCAGGGACTCGATATCGCCGACGGTACCACCGATTTCGGTGATGATGATGTCGGGTGCGTTTTCAATTTCCGCTGCGTGACGCATGCGGGCCTTGATTTCGTCAGTAATGTGAGGGATAACCTGGACGGTGTCGCCGAGGTATTCGCCGCGGCGTTCCTTTGCGATGACGGAGGAGTAGACCTGGCCGGTGGTCACGTTTGCAGACTGGTCGAGGTTCTCGTCCAGGAAACGCTCGTAGTGTCCGATGTCGAGGTCGGTTTCAGCACCGTCGTCGGTGACAAAGACTTCACCGTGCTGGAAGGGGTTCATCGTACCGGGGTCGACGTTCAGGTAGGGGTCGAACTTCTGCATGGTCACGGAGAGGCCACGTGCGCGAAGAAGCTGACCGAGGGAAGAGGCCGACAGGCCCTTACCGAGAGAAGATGCAACGCCGCCGGTCACGAAAATCTGGCGGGTTACCTTGTCGTTAGAGGACGCATTCAGAGCGTTATTTTTTTCATTCACCACGGAATTCAAGCCTACCATTTTCTTGTCTGCTATCCAAGCAGAGGGTTATGCCGCGAGAGGATTCTCTCAGGCAATGTACCCTCCCCTATTTATCCTTATCACCACTGTAAACGGAGCCGGGGCTTTAATATTCCCGCCGCGCCGTATAGAAGCACGTGTAGGAGCATTCACAGAGTATCTCACATCCTCTGTCCTCCATGCGCCCCAGTTGGTCATCTGTGCGGGATGCACCGATAACTTTCTGAGGCATTTTCGCGTTTCTCAATATCTTTAGTGGTCTGTTCGCCGAAAGGTACCTCTTCCTGACCTTCGGTCATCGCTACTATTCGCCGAGGTTTAGCGTCCCTGCGGTACTTCCCTACCGGCTGCCAGCAGCTCTCGGGCGTGTTCTCGCGCCGATTCTGATTGGTCGTGACCGGAGAGCATTCGCGCCAGCTCCACCACGCGTTCCTCTTCGGAAAGCACCTTGACCTTCGAAAGAGACGCGTCATCATTCTTCAGCACCAGGATGTGCTGATCCGCGAAGGCGGCAACCTGCGGCAGGTGAGTGACCACCAGAACCTGCACGTGTCGGGCGAGCATAGCGAGGCGGCGGCCGATTTCGATGGCAGCCTTACCGCCCACACCGGAGTCCACCTCGTCGAAGATGAAGGTCGGGACCGGGTCTACTTCGGCAAGCACTACTTCCAGGGCGAGCATGACTCGGGAGAGCTCACCGCCGGAGGCACCCTTACCGAGCGGGCGCGGTACGGCGGTTCGGTGCGGTGCCAGCATGAAGGTCACGGTGTCTCGACCGTGCACCGAGAACTTTTCAGCTTCGGCGACCTCCACAACCAGGGAGGCGTTCGGCATGGCAAGAGCGGTGAGCTCTTCACTGACGGCGTCCGCCAGTTTCTGCGCGGCGGCACGGCGCAGGGCGGTCAGCTCTTCTGCTTGGGCGCCGAGCACCTTGCGTAGCTGCACCAGCTCGGTTTCCAGGGTTTCCTGTCGCTGCGGGTCGTCCACCAGAGTCTCGAGGCGTGCACGGGATTCTTCGGCCCATTCGAGGACCTCGGCAATGTCGGCACCGTACTTGCGGGTGAGGGTCGCCAGCTGGGCGCGGCGAGTCTGCACCTGCGCCAGGCGTTCGGGGCCTTCAACATCCAGGGACGCCATGTATGAAGATAAATCCGAGGAGATGTCGGTGGTCAGAATCAGCAGCTCATTGACGCGTGCGGCGAGGGAGGCAAGCTCTTCATCAGCATCTGCCTGTGCCTGTAGCGCGGAGCGGCTTGCATCGAGCAGGCTCATGACGCTCTGCTCATCGCCGGTGGAGTATTCGCTACCGCTCAGTGCTGCGGAGGCGGTTGCCGAGGCAATGCGTAGCGCCTCCACATTCATGAGCTTCACCATTTCGGCTTTGAGCTCTTCTTCTTCCCCGGCCTGCGGGTTGACGGCACTGATTTCTTCGAGGGCGCCCTGCAGGGTCTGCGCTTCGAGGGCTCGTGCTCGGGAGTTTTCGCGCACTTCCTTCAGCTCTGCGGCGGCGGCGCGGTATCGCTCGTAGTTTTCGCGGTACTTCTCAAGCAGGTTGGCGAGCTCTTCGCCGGCGTACAGGTCGAGGGACTGGCGCTGCTCTGCCGCAGATTTGAGGCGCAACTGATCGGACTGGCCGTGGACCGCAACAAGAGTCTGGCCAATCTGAGACAGGGTTCCGATGGGTGCGGAGCAACCGCCGACGTGGGCGCGGGAGCGTCCCGATGCGTTGACGGTGCGTGCCAGAAGCAGCTCGGAGGTCTGTTCGTCGATGTCTTCGGCGGTGCCGCCGGCTTCTTCGGCAAGCTCAAGGGCGCGGTGCCCGTGGGGCAGGCGAATCACTGCTTCGGCAAGGGCGCTCTTGGCGCCATTGCGCACGCTGGTGGCGTCGGAGCGGGCACCCAGGAGCATACCAAGGGCGGTGACGACCATGGTTTTACCTGCGCCGGTCTCACCGGTCAGCACGGAGAATCCGGGTTCGAGGGGGAGCCTCGCATCGGTGATGATACCGAGGTCTCGAATATGGATTTCCTCAATCACGAACGTTCATTCCTTTTCTTTAGTGCTTCTCGGTATCCTGCGGGCCGCGCCAGCCACGGATCGGAAGCTCAAATTTACGCACCAGTCGCTCCGAGAAGGGAGCCGGGTGAATACGGGCGAGCAGCACCGGTTTTTCGGAGCGTCGCACTTCAATACGGGAGCCGGGGTCTAGTTCCACGGTTCGGCGACCATCGCACCAGAGCACGCCGGAGGCGCCGTTTCCGGGCATCATTTCTACCGCCAGGGTGGAGGTCGGCGCTGCTACCAGCGGGCGCGCGAAGAGCGCGTGAGCCGAGAGCGGCACCATGAGAATTGCTTCAACTTCGGGCCAGACGACCGGGCCGCCACCGGAGAAAGCGTAGGCGGTCGAACCGGTAGGGGTTCCCATGACCACGCCATCGCAGCCGAAGCTGCTGAGCGGGCGGCAGTCCACCTCGATAATGACTTCAATCATTTTTTCGCGGTTACCCTTTTCAACGCTTGCTTCATTCAGAGCCCAGTCGCTATGCACGCGCTTGCCGTCGTTCCAGACTTCCACGTCAATCGCCATGCGTTCTTCAACGGTGTATTCGTTGTTGACGATGCAACGAACGGTTTCGGTCAGGTCGCTCTCTTCGGATTCGGCGAGGAAGCCGACGTGTCCGAGGTTCACGCCAATGAGCGGAACGCTGGTTCGGCGCACCATTTCGGCGGCGCGAAGAATCGAGCCGTCACCACCAAGCACCACACCGAGTTCAATATCGATGAGCGCCACGGATTCGTGCACGACCTGCACGGGGACGGGCTCGTCCCAGTTTTCACTCAGAGTCTCCAGATCAGAGCGAGTCATGACGGGCGCAAGTCCCGCTTCGTAGAGCTGGGTGCACGCCTGGCGGGCGGCATCTCGTGCTTCTTTTCGTCCCACGTGGGCGAAGACGAGAATCTTTCGGTGATGCTGCTCTGCAGAGTCCCCGTAAGCATGGCGTGCGCCAGTAGCAGCTGTCTCCTGCGTTGCACGGCTTTCTTGTTCTACCATTACGACTCTCTCCCATCAGTATTGAGCATCAGTGTTGGGTCGGTGATGCTAGGGTGTTGAGATGGTGTATCTACACCTATCATACCGAATATGTTCTCGAAGATTTTCTAAAGAGCTATATTTTTAGAAAATTATTTCGAATAGCGTACAGCTGGGGTATCTCTAAAATACCTGTAAAAAATACCTGCGAATAGCGCGGCAGCCTGAGAAAGCCCCGCCCTCAACGCGTCCTGCGTTACCGAGCGGTTTCTCTCAGACTGCCTTAGCACTATTTATTTTCGGCACTATATTTACTTTCGACACCGTTGAATAGGGAGTTGTAAAAAAGTTCCCTTAGCCTGCACAACAAGATAATTTCGAAATATCTTTATCGAACGTAAGTGCAACTAATTTTAGCCCTTCAGCCATTGTTAAATATGGTGCTAGGGTTTCTGTTAAATCTTCTATCGTTAAGCCAAATTTAACAGCTAATGATGCTGCATAGATGACATCTCCTGCATTTTCAGATACAATATGAACCCCTAATACTTTTAGTGTTTCTGCATCTGCTACTAGTTTAAATACACCGGTTGTTTCACGGTTTACAATTGCTCTTGGAACAGCATCTAAAGGTAATACAGATGTCTTCACATCATACCCTTTCTCTTTTGCTTGTTCTTCTGTTAAACCAACCGTTGCAACCGTCGGATTCGTAAACGTAACAGCAGGAACTACCGATAAATCTATTTTTTTGTTTAATCCACCAATAGCATTATCAGTAATAATTCCACCTTCATAGGCTGCTACATATACAAATTGTGGTCCTAAAGTCACATCTCCTGCTGCATAAATCTTTTCATTACTTGTTTGACCAAAATCATTGATCAGGATTTCATTATTTTTTCCAGTTTCAACACCTGCTGCACTTAAATTTAAAGAATCCGTATTTGGTTTTCTTCCAGTGGCAACAAGTAACTGATCTGATTCAATGACTTCTCTACTGCCATTTACTGTTACGTAAACCCTTTTTATCTCTCCACTTTGTTCAACACGCTCAAAAGTTGCCCCTTTGACAAGGTTTATACCCTGTTCAATTAACGCTTTTTCAACTGACTCTGAAATCTCAGGATCATACTCCTTTAAAAGTCGCTCACTTCTTTGCATAAGCGTTATTTCTGAACCTAAATGATGAAATAGTTGTCCAAGCTCCATTCCAATGTATCCTGAACCAATTACAGTTAATCGTTTTGGTATTTTCTTTAACTCAAGAAGTGTTGTACTAGTTAAATAGTCCATTTTTTCAAGTCCTGAAATTTGGGGCAACGAAGGCGATGCACCTGTTGCAATTAAAAAGCGTTTTGCAGATAACTTTGTCCCATTGACCTCAACCGTACTAGCATCAACGAATTTTGCTTCACCTTTAATTAAATCAAAATTATATTCATCAATTAAATCCATATATTTTTGATTCCGAAGTTCGCTCACCAATTTATCCTTTTGCGTGATTAAACTAGCTAAATCCACTTCTCCAGCGGATGTTTGTAAACCTATAAACGGATTGTCTTTTGATAAATGATTGATTTCCCCTGCCCTAAGAAGAGTTTTTGACGGAACACAGCCAATATTCACACAGGTTCCCCCAACCGTTCCACGCTCAATCATTCCAACTTTTGCACCGTATTCTATAGCTTTAATTGCCGAAGAAAAGGCAGCAGCACCAGAACCAATAATAAGAAGGTCATAATTGCCTTCATTAATTAACGCCACGTTTTCTAGTGATGATACTTCTTCAATTTCTCCGGCTTGGTAATTTGCTTCATCAATCGCCTTTATTGCACTTTCAACCTCAATATCATCGGGCAGTTCAAATACTGCTTCACCACGACGATAACTAGACTCAATATTTTTAGCACCTATCTTTTCAAGTGCTGATTCTACGTGTTTTTCACAACCCGTACAAGTCATTCCTGAAATGTTTACCTTAAATTTATTCATAAAAAAGCTCCTTTCGTTTGTTAATGTTTCTATTATAACATAGTTTCAATTCGTTTTAAATCCTCTATTTGTTTTTGCACTTCCTTTTGTTTTTTAGAAACAAATTCGAACATATCTTGACAACGAACTTCATCTTTATCTACAACACCAAGTAATTTATAAATCTCGCTTAAAGAGAAACCAAGTTCCTGTATTCGTTTAATAAACCCAACACGCTTAACGTCATCATATGAATATATCCGATAACCAGCTTCCGTTCGGTGAGGTTCTTGTAATAAATTTTTTCGCTCGTAATATCTGATCGTTTCTTTATTAACTCCACATTTATCTGCAAACTCACTAATGCGATAAATCATCTTATTTCACCCCCTGAATATTATAAACCATGTACCATAGTACACGGTCAAGTAAATTGGACTATTTTATTTTTTTCCCAAAGTATCACTCGTATGTGATTGATACTTTTATATAATACTATTGATTATCCTAACATCCCACCAGAAAATCCGATTTAAACACCAGTTGTTTTTAAACTATTAAGAAAGTAATTCCACTATATATTCCGAAGACCCTTTATTTTTTGCACCATAGGAAGTACTCTACGTTGCCGTCCTGTCCGGGGAGCGGGCTGGGTTCCATACCCATCACACGCAATCCGTGGCTGACCGCAGATGCCTGAACTTTTTCTACTGCTTCACGGCGGGCGGATTCTTCGTGCACCACTCCCCCACGTCCGATGCGGTGCTTGCCGACCTCGAACTGCGGCTTGACCATGAGCACCAGGTCGCCGCCGGTTTCGGTGGCGTTCGCTAGCGCCTCCATAACCAGGGTCAGCGAGATGAACGAGAGGTCAGAAACCGTCAGTTCGACCTGCCCACCAATGTCTTCGGGCTTCATGTAGCGAACGTTGAGTCCTTCGTACACGCCGACTCGCGGTTCTTCGCGTAGCGTGTCCACGAGCTGCCCGTGTCCGACGTCAACGGCGGCTACGTGGGCGGCTCCTCGACGAAGCAGCACGTCGGTAAAGCCCCCGGTGGATGCTCCCGCGTCCAGGCAACGCTTGCCTTCTACCTCGATTTCGGGGAACGCGTCGAGGGCACCGGCGAGCTTGTGGCCTGCGCGGCTGACGTATTCGGTCAGCTCGCTCTGGCGCACGTAGAGGGTATCCTCCGGGCCCACGAGCATGGACGCTTTGCGCGCAACCTTGCCGTTGACTTGCACGTCTCCTGCCGCGATGAGTTTTGCGGCGAGGGTTCGGGAGCTCACGAATCCGGCTTCGACCAGGTATTTATCGAGGCGCACGGTGTCCTTGTCTTCTTTCTGTCGTCGTCTGGTGACGGGTTATCTAGTGCTCCTCAGAGCATTGCTGGTCTGAGGAGGCACCGCCGCAAACTAGGAGAGGTTTTCGAGGTCCTTCTCCAGTTGCTCACTCATCGTTTCGAGGCGCTTGACGCGCTCTACGGGGTCCATGGCGAGGGTCGCCGCGAGTTGGCGCTCAAATTCGGCGTCAAGCTCAGCGGTTTCCTCCGCCGTGCTATTAGTCTCCGGTTCTTTAGGCACCGGGGATCCCCTGGATGTTGGGGCGTGCACCCTGTTCGGGGTTTGCTGCCCACCATGCTGCGCAGGCTACGCGCCATGCTTCGGCTTCGCTCTCGCTGCCCGCAAATGCTTCGGCGTCTTCAATCTCGGGGCCGGTCAGGCTCAGGTTTTCACCGCGGACTCGTGCCTGCCAGGTGGGGCCGGTTGCGGTGACTTCGTAACCTTCGTAGAGCACCTCAATTTCGGGGTAGGGTGCGAAGAAGTCCTCGAGGGTGCGCAGAATATAGGTCGGACGCTGGTTCGGCACGGCCTCGATGACGTCCTGGTAGGTCTGTACGCCGGTGAGGACGAGGGCACCATCCATCTTTGCGTTGTTCGCGCCGAGGATGTCGGTGTCCAGGCGGTCACCCACGATGACGGGGCGGCTGGAGTTCACGGCCTTTGCCGCGGTGTGGAAGATGGGTGCTTCGGGCTTGCCCGCGACAAGCGGGGTGCGGCGTGAGGCGGTTGCCACTGCCGCAACGAGGGTTCCGTTGCCGGGCGCCTGACCGCGCTCCTTGGGGATGGTCTGGTCGGTGTTGGTTGCGATCCACAGCACATCGGGGTTTGCGAGGGTGTAGGCGGCTTCTGCGAGGTCTTCCCAACCCATCTTCGGGTTGAAGCCCTGGATGAGGGCTACGGGGCCTTCTGCTTCGGTACGTACGGGTTCCAGACCTGCGTCACGCACGCAGTCGGCGAGTGCTTCGGTACCGGTGATGAGTACTTTGGAGCCTGCGGGTACGTGCTGTGCGAGCAGTGCGGCGCCTGCCTGTGCGGAGCTGACGACTCGTTCTGCTCGGGTGTGCACGCCCAGTTCACGCAGGTGCTCTGCTACGGATTCTACGGAGCGCGATGCGTTGTTGGTGACGAAGATGACCGGTACGTTGAGTTCTTCTTCGGCACGGTTGAGCGCTTCGGGTGCACCTTCGATGGCGAAGGGACCCGCGTAGACTACGCCGTCCAGGTCGGAGAGGAGGGCATCGTAGCGGGATAGGAGTGCGTTCGTGGTCATAGAGTGTTCCTCTCGGGGTCTCTGGCGGTTGTTGCTATTAATCGTACCTGTTAGACACTCCAGCGTTGGTGCCTTCGGGCGATTATGTGCAAAACCGCTGGACGCTCTCCCCTGCTTGGGTGTGGCGTCCAGCGGTTTCACGCTGACACTTAGGTCAAGTATTCAGAATTCTTAGATCCTCTGCAGTCTTATTCTGCGGAGGTTTCTTCTGCTTCTTCAGCCTCGGGTGCTTCGGTCTTCTCTTCCTCCGCTACCTCTTCCTGAGCCTCAGGTGCTTCTTCTTCTGCGGAAGCTTCAGCAGTCTCTTCTGCAGGCTCAGTGATTTCTACAGGCTTCTCTTCCTTTTCGAAGAGGCCTGCTTCACCGAACATATCGAAGATTTCGGGTTCTGCGAAGTTACCCTGGCCCAGTGCTGCTTCCGCCATGAAGGCGAGGCGTGCCCAGCGTTCTGCTTCCTGGTTACGGCCTGCGTTAGCCAGCGCGTCGGAGTATGCGCTGAACAGGCGGGGGCTGTACTCGAAGGCACGCTTGGGGTTCAGCTGAGGAATCTGCAGCGCTACAACAGCTTCAGACTTCTTGCCCTGATCGCTGAGGATACCGGATTCAACGATGGCAAGCTCTACGCGCACGTTGGCGGGCAGCTCTTCCTTCTTGAATTCAGCAATCATTTCCTGTGCCTTGGGCAGGCGGCCGAGCGCACGTTCGCAGTCCACCAGCAGTGCCAGGTGGTCTACGGAGCCACTGATACGGCGGTGGGTGCGCAGTTCGCGCAGCGCCAGTTCGAAGTCTTCTGCCACGTATGCGGCTACGCCGACTGCTTCGCGTACTGCCGCAATACGGCCTGCGCTGCGGGATGCAGCGACCGCGTGTTCCAGCGCGAATTCGGGGTCGATGTCGAGGTAACGACCGGCCATGGCGAGGTGCTTTGCAACGGTTTCAGCGTTGCGGGGCTCCAGGGCACGCAGCTGGCGGAAGGTTGCACCGTCCAGCTCGCGACCGGTAATGTCGTCGTCAATTTCCGGAGCCTTGGGCTTTGCGGGGCGGTAGCCTGCACGGCCACCGATGCTGCGTACTTCTTCGCGGGGTGCTTCAGCCTCGGGTCCGTTGGAGCGAGGTGCCTTGGATCGGGATTCGGAGCGACGACCGTCGAACTTCTTGCCTCCGCGGTCGTTACGCTTGAAACCGCCCTTGCCGCCAAAGTTCTTGCCGCCCTTCTTGGAGCGGAAGTCCTTTCCTCCGCTGTTCTTGCGGTGCTGGCGGGGGCCGGAGCCGTTAGACTCGTGACGGGGGGTCTCAGACATGAATCTCCTTGGGAGGTATCCGCCAGTGTGGGCGGGTAGGGTATGCAGTCGATTCGGGCGAACCGCTGCCTGAGGCATCAACTCTATGAGGGGTGCTTAGATACACCCGCTAATGCCTAAACATAAGCCATACCATTCTAGTATAGAGAGCAGCTTCCGTGCACCCATACTGATGGGATGTTAAAGACAAATGGGGAGGCGGTTAGGCCTCCCCAAACAAAAATAGCCCCGGCGAAGCCGGGGCTATTGAATAATAAAGCGGCGATGACCTACTCTCCCACACCCACAAAAGTGCAGTACCATCGGCACAAAGAGCCTTAGCTTCTGGGTTCGGAATGGAACCAGGCGTTTCCCTCTTGCTATAATCACCGCAAACCTACGGGATTGTTATCCAAAAACCATACAGTGAACGCAAACACACAAAAC
>NZ_CAXOMR010000002.1:0-162292 GCF_964210535.1 Rothia mucilaginosa | reverse complement strand
GTGTTTATTCAGCGTCTAGGAGCTTAGATGTTGAAGCCCAGCGCGCGCATCATATCGCGGCCGTCCTCAGTAATACGCTCCGGACCCCACGGCGGCATCCAAACCCAGTTCACACGCCAAGAATCAACCAGGTTATCCAGGTTCGCCTGAACCTGCTCCTCAATAACCTCCTGCAGCGGGCACGCTGCGGTGGTCAGAGTCAGGTCCAGAATGAGGGTTCCATCCTCATCCCAGCGCAGACCGTAGAGCAGACCGAGGTCAACAATATTGACACCGAGCTCCGGGTCAATGACCTCCTTGAGGGCTTCCTCAATTTCTTCCTGAGGAACACGACCCTGCACAGTCTCAGTCATAGTTCTATCTTTCTGTCAGAATCCGGTCAGGGAAGAAGCTTACTTCTTACTCACGTAAGCTACGTAGCCCTCTTCTTCCAGGCGGTCAGCCAGTTCGGGGCCGCCCTGGTCAACCATCTTGCCGTCCACGAACACGTGCACGAACTGCGGCTTGATGTAGCGCAGGATGCGGGTGTAGTGGGTAATCAGCATGACGCCCATGTCGTTAGCCTCGTGCGCACGGTTAACGCCCTCAGACACGATCTTCAGTGCGTCAACGTCCAGACCGGAGTCGGTCTCGTCCAGGATGCCGAACTTGGGCTTGAGCAGCTCCAGCTGAAGGATCTCGTGGCGCTTCTTCTCACCACCGGAGAAGCCCTCGTTCACGTTACGTGCGATGAACGCGGGGTCAATCTCCAGGTTCTTCATGGCTTCCTTAACGTCCTTGGTCCAGGTACGCAGGGAGGGAGCCTTGCCGTCCACTGCGGTCTTAGCGGAGCGCAGGAAGTTCGACATGGTCACGCCGGGAATCTCAACCGGGTACTGCATTGCGAGGAAGAGGCCGGCGCGGGCACGCTCGTCAACGCTCATCTCGGTGATGTCCTGGCCGTCGAGCAGGATCTGACCGGAGTCAACCTGGTACTTGGGGTGGCCAGCAATGGTGGAAGCCAGAGTGGACTTACCGGAACCGTTCGGGCCCATGATTGCGTGAATCTCGCCCGAGTTGATGGTCAGGTTAACGCCCTTCAGGATGGGCTTGGTGGTTTCGTCGTCGAGGATAACCGAGACGTGAAGGTCCTTGATTTCAAGAGTAGACATTGATTTCTCCTGGTAAAGCTTAGTTGTTGCTGAGGGCGAGCTCTGCCTCAAGGGCCTCGGTGAGCTGCTCTTCAAGTTCGGGAACACGAATCTGCTGAATGATCTCGTTCAGGAAGCCGCGCACGACCAGACGGCGTGCCTCAGCCTCCGGAATACCGCGAGCCTGCAGGTACCACAGGTGCTGCTCATCGAGCTGGCCGGTGGTGGATGCGTGGCCGGCGCCCTCAATCAGGCCGGTCTCAATCTCCAGGTTCGGCACGGAGTCGGCGCGGGGGCCAACTTCCAGCAACAGGTTACGGTTCAGCTCGTAGGTGTCGGTGCCTTCTGCATCCTTACCAATCAGAACGTCACCAACCCATACGGAGTGCGCACCCTTACCCTGTAGCGCACCCTTGTAGGTCACGCGGGACTTGCAGTTGGGTACGGAGTGGTCCACGAACAGGCGGGACTCAATGTGCTGGCCAGCGTCTACGAAGTACAGGCCGTACATTTCAGTCTCAGCGCCGGGAGCGGTGAACTTGGTGGAGGGGGTCACACGCACCAGGTCGCCGCCGAGGGACACCACAACGTGCTTGAAGCGTGCGTTGCGGCCCAGCTTAGCGTAGTGTGCGGAGGCGTGAATTGCGTCGTCAGCCCACTGCTGCACAGAAACAACGTTCAGCTCAGCCTCGTCGTTCACCACGAACTCAACGTTCTGTGCCAGGACGGTGGAGCCGGTGTGGCGCAGAACCACGACAGCCTTCGAGAAGGGCTTAGCCTCAATCACGATGTGCTGCGCGGCAGGCTCGTTGCCGGTGCCGGTGATGTCGATTTCCACGTGCTCAGCCAGTTCAGCTTCGGCGGGGATGGTCACCACGGTTGCCTCGGTGAAGCTGGACCATGCGTTCGCTGCCACACGGTCCTCGGGGATACCTGCGGAGCCGATGCGTGCATCCTCGCGGGAGACGGTCTCAACCTGAACCTGCTCGGGTGCAGTGATCTGCGGTGCCGGTGCGGTGCCGGTCAGCTTCTCCAGGTGCAGGCCGCCCAGACGCTTCAGCGGGGTGAAGCGCCAGTCCTCTTCACGACCGGTCAGGGGTGCGAAGTCCTCCACGTTGTAGGAGGTCTTACGCTCTGCACGGGATGCTTCGAGTACCTTCTGGACGTTGTTCGGGTTGGAGCCCTGGTGGTGTGCCTCGGTGGCACGGTACAGGGTGTCATCGTGGGCGAACTCGGTGGCGAGCTTCTCACCCTCCTGGTCCATGCCGGGGATGATCGGGGAGTGGTAACCCAGGGTTTCTTCGTTGGTCGGCATTAGCCCACAGATCCTTCCATCTGAAGTTCGATCAGGCGGTTCAGTTCGAGTGCGTACTCCATCGGCAGCTCACGGGCGATAGGCTCAACGAAGCCGCGGACGATCATCGCCATTGCTTCTTCTTCGCTCAGGCCGCGCTGCATCAGGTAGAACAGCTGGTCCTCGGAGACGCGGGAAACGGTCGCCTCGTGACCCATGGTCACATCGTCCTCGCGGACATCCACATAGGGGTAGGTGTCGGAGCGGGAGATGGTGTCCACCAGCAGTGCGTCACAGACCACGGAGGACTTGGAGTGCTTAGCGCCCTCACGAACCTGAACCAGGCCACGGTATGCGCTACGACCGCCGTTACGTGCCACGGACTTGGACACAATGGTCGAGGAGGTGTTCGGTGCAATGTGAACCATCTTCGAACCGGTGTCCTGGTGCTGACCCTCACCCGCGAATGCGATGGACAGGGTCTCACCCTTAGCGTGCTCGCCGACCATATAAACAGCCGGGTACTTCTGGGTGACCTTCGAACCGATGTTGCCGTCCACCCATTCCATGGTGGCGCCCTCGTGCGCAACCGCGCGCTTGGTCACCAGGTTATAGACGTTGTTCGACCAGTTCTGGATGGTGGTGTAGCGAACGCGTGCGTTCTTCTTCAGCACAATCTCAACCACTGCGGAGTGCAGGGAGTCGGACTTGTAGATGGGGGCGGTGCAGCCCTCAATGTAGTGAACGTAGGAGTCTTCGTCCGCAATAATCAGGGTGCGTTCGAACTGGCCCATGTTCTCGGTGTTAATGCGGAAGTACGCCTGCAGCGGGATCTCCACGTGAACTCCCGGGGGAACGTACACGAAGGAGCCACCGGACCATACGGCGGTGTTCAGCGCGGAGAACTTGTTGTCACCAATCGGGATGATGGAGCCGAAGTATTCCTTGAACAGTTCGGGGTATTCGCGCAGACCGGTGTCGGTGTCGACGAAGATCACGCCCTGCTTCTCCAGGTCCTCACGGATCTGGTGGTACACGACCTCAGACTCGTACTGTGCAGCCACACCCGCGACGAGGGAGTTACGCTCCGCCTCGGGGATACCCAGGCGCTCGTAGGTGGTGCGGATGTCCTCGGGCAGCTCCTCCCAAGAAGCCGCCTGACCCTCGGTCGAACGCACGAAGTACTTGATGTTGTCGAAGTCGATTTCGGAAAGATCCGCGCCCCAGGTGGGCATGGGCTTACGCTCGAAGAACTTCAGCGCCTTCAGACGCATGTCCAGCATCCACTGGGGTTCGTTCTTCTTTGCAGAGATGTCGCGCACGACGTCCTCATCCAGGCCGCGCTTTGCTACCTGGCCTGCTTCGTCGGAGTCTGCCCAACCGTACTCGTAGTTGCCAATGCCCTCGAGTTCGGGGTTCATCTCCAGGATCTCTGAAATGACGGTGTCGTTGGCGTTCTGCCCAACTTTCTCAGTCATTACGGCCTTTCTTCGATGGTTATTACATTTCTCGCCGCCACCTGCCGGTTGCAGGCGCGGTAGTTGAGGGGGCTGATACCGCGCTCAACCACAATGCGTGACGCGGTGTACGCAGTGTGCTTGCGGTGTACACCGCGTGGTTGCGGGCGGATTTCAGCGTGCGGCTCGCACCCTTGACGGGTTCATCGGGGTGTGCCGCTGGGTACTGCGGTGATCGTTACGCGGAAGGTTCTTCCGAAGGTTTCCCTGCGGATTCTTCTGCGTTCTTCTCACTCTCAGCGGTGACGCGATTCAGGGGCACGTGCGTGGTACACACGTGAGCACCCGAAGCCATGGTTGAAAGCCTACGAACATCAACGCCGAGCAGATCAGAAATAATCCCGGTTTCCTGCTCGCAGAACACTTGGAAGTCTCCAGCGAGGTCGCGTACCGGGCAGTGACCCTGACAGAGCTGAATACTTGCCAGGAAATGCTCGGGAACAGTTCGTCCTGCAGGAGGAGCGGTGACCTGCGCGGTCGCCACGAAACCGTCCTTACTCATTGCCTCTGCGAGTGCCTGCGCTCGGGCTGCCACATCGTCACCGGCGGCTTCTACGACGGGTCGGTAGCGGGCTTCCATTTCTGCGGCGCGGGCGGAGGCGAAAGCTTCGAGAGCTTCCTGGCCGACCGTGTCGCGGAGCATTTGCAGGGCTTCGCGGGCGATGATGAGGTAGTCGTTGCCGAGGCGTTCGTGGCCCTGGGGGGCGATCACGTAGCGGCGGGCGGGTCGTCCGGCTCCGGCGCCGTGCTTTTTGATGGGCGCGACCTCGATCATGTTGTTGGATTCGAGGGCGTCGAGGTGGCGGCGTACCGCTGCGGGGGTGAGGCTGAGGAGTTCACCGAGGGTTGCTGCGGATACGGGGCCGTTGTTGAGGACTTCACGCAGGACGCGGTCCCTGGTGCGTTCTTCTGCCTCGGCTTTGCGCTTGGATGTGCGTGCCGCGGAGGACTTTGTACTGGAAGCACCAGTAGAGCCCGAGGCGGCGGTTCGGGTGCCGTTTCGGGTCTGCGCCTCGTTCGTTGAGACGCGCTGAGGGGTCTTATTCACGGAATACACAAATAAAGTATGTCCTAATTAGTTTTTCTTTGGCTAGTTAGGTACCCCTACTTGCTAACTTTTCTACCTTAGGGTGAACTTTTAAGTCGTAACAAGTGTGCCTTAAACGTGAGTTAGGGCATAAGATGAAGGGGGCACACACGCTCATTCATCGAAAAAATCGAAAGTGACTGTCTATGGAGACCACCACCGCGGGCCAGCAGGACCACCCGGGGCGTACATCCGCCACGCCAACGGCACACGCTGAGCACCACACGGAGCCCAGCGCCTCCCCCACCGCACGACGACGCATCATCACCGAAGAACCGGCGCTCAGTATTAAAGACCTCATCAAAGAGTTCAAACCCTCACGCGCCTTCCGAACCAAATACCCCGAACGGCTCACCGCCAGCGGGCTCTACCGCGCCGTCAACAAGGTCAACCTGCGCGTCTTCCCCGGCGAGGTGGTCGTCCTCCTCGGAGCCAACGGCGCCGGCAAAACCACGACCCTCGCCTGCGCGCAGGGTCTGCTCAAACCCACCCGCGGTACCGTGCGCCTCCTCGGAGAAAACCCGCTACAGGCAGACCCGGAGCTGCGTGCCAAGGTCGGCATTATGCTCCAGGACGGCGGCCTGCCCAACGCCATGCACCCCATCCCGCTGCTGGAACACATCTCCACCATGTACACCGACCCGTACCCGGTCGAAGAGCTGGCAGAACGCCTCGGCATTGATGCCTTCAACGGCACCACGATTCGCCGCCTTTCGGGCGGTCAGAAGCAGCGTGTCTCCCTGGCTGCCGCCCTCATCGGCCGCCCGGACGTGCTCTTCCTCGACGAGCCCTCCGCAGGCCTGGACCCGCAATCCCGCAACGTCGTCTTCGACATCATTCGTGAACAGCGTGAACTCGGCACCGCCATTGTGCTCACCACGCACCTGATTGACGACGCGCAGAAGCTCGCCGACTACGTGTACATCATTGAAAACGGCACCACGGTTCAGGAAGGTACCGTCTCCGAGCTCATTGCCAGCGACGGCACGAACCGCCTGCAGTACACACTGGATGCACCCACCCCCACCCGTGAGCAACTGCTGCCCGCGCATCTGCGTGCCGGTGTGGAGCTCATCGAGAAGGTGCCCTACACCCCGGCTCGTGACGGCGCACCCTCCGTGCCTGGCGAGTATGAGCTGGTCGGCGCGCTACGCCCCGAGCATCTGGCGGCATTCACCTCCGCTCTCGCTGAGCGTTACCTCATGCCGATTTCTCTCACCATGGAACCGAAGACTCTTGAGGATGTCTTCCTCGACATTTCAGGACGTGATATCCGATGAGCAACACCGCACGCACTAACAACAACCGGGCTGCAGAAAACACTGTAAAAAACCCGGCAGAAGAGAGCCGAGCGGAAGGGAACCGAATGGAAGAAAGCGCCGTAGACACCCGTCCCAAGGTCTCTTCTATTGACGAAGATGAGGAGTACATTCCCCCGCGCGCAAACTACCCGCTCGTGCGCGTCATCGAGCAGGGCCGCTACGAGACCATGGCGATGCTCCGCAACGGCGAGCAGCTGATGCTGAACATTATTTTTCCCGTCATGGCGCTTATCGCCCTGCGTTTCACCGGTCTGATTGATGAGTACGCGAACTCGGTCGGTGTATCCCGCATGGACGCGGCGGTCCCCGGCGTTCTGGCGCTCTGCGTGATTTCTACGGCACTGTCCGGTCAGGGCATTGCGACCGGTTTTGATCGCCGCTACGGCGTGCTGCGATTCCTGGCGACCACTCCCCTGGGCCGCAACGGCCTGATCATGGGCAAATGCATTGCGGTGCTGGTGGTTGTGGCGATTCAGTTCACGCTGGTTGCGGTGCTCGGCTACGGTCTGGGCTGGCGCCCGGACGCTATCGCCGTCTCGCGCTCCATCATCACAATGCTCATGGGTGCCGGCGCGTTTACGGCACTGGGCCTGCTCATCGCCGGTACGGTGCGCGCGGAGGCGACCCTCGCCATCGTGAATATTGCCTGGGTGATTCTTGCCGGCGCCGGCGGCGTGGTGTTCCCGCTCAAGTCCTTCCCCGACTGGTACGCCGGGGTTGTGGCATGGTCCCCCTCGGCGGCTCTGGGCGATGCGCTGCGCGGCAACTTCATTCAGCATCAGTGGCTCGCCGAACCGCACTGGGTAATCATCGTGTGGACCGTGGTCATTGGGTTTATTGCCTCGCGCAAGTTCAAGTGGTCTGACTAGCTCAAATGGTCTGACTAGAGGCGGTTTAAAGTAACCGCAGGTTAAAAGGCGGGCGCCGGATATGTTCCGACCATATCCGGCGCCCATTTATTTAACACAAACCTTTAGCCTCAACCACACACAATGTGCACGGTCAGAGACTAAAAGATAGCACCCTTCTCCAGAACCTTATATCTCGCCACCACAGCAAGATAATCATCAGTTCCCACGCGGAGGAGGGGCTTCAATCACCGAGATGCAGACCGACCCAACCACTGTTTCGGTCCGCAACCTTCCTGCTCAACCTTAACATGAGCTTCACCACTTACACAAAAATTGTTACGTTACTGAACAATATTCAGCGCATAGCTCAGAAACACAGCTCAAACGTTCACCGTGAAATCCGCGGAGCCCGCGTTGTAGCGTCGCTTTTTCTCCATCTCAGCCCCGTATCACCCTGTGAATGTCTGCATTCACACACCGGATACTGCCGCCCAGTGAACTATCCTGTTAAAACGAAAGGGTCGAAACAACTCTCCGGACGCCCCGCACACAGCACCCCGTGTGCCCCGCACCTACCCTGGTACCTACCCCGTCACCTACCGGCGCGGGAATAAGCACCCCGGAAGGCACGTTACACCCGACGGACAGCGCGCTAGCACAAGCCTGCTGGCGCATCCACTCACGTTGCGAAAGGAACCCACGTGGCAGAGAACTTCCAGTGGACAGAAACCGACCAGCGCGCCGTAGATACCGCACGTATCCTCGCCGCTGACGCCGTAGAGAAGGTCGGCTCCGGCCACCCCGGTACCGCAATGAGCCTGGCGCCGGTCGCCTACCTGCTCTTCCAGAAGGTCATGAACCAGGATCCCTCCGACGACCGCTGGGAAGGCCGTGACCGCTTCATCCTGTCCCCCGGCCACACCTCCCTCACCCTGTACACTCAGCTGTTCCTCGGCGGCTACGGCCTCGAAATGAGCGACCTGGAAGCCCTGCGCACCTGGGGCGCCCTCACCCCCGGCCACCCCGAATACAAGCACACCAAGGGCGTAGAAATCACCACCGGCCCGCTCGGCCAGGGCCTAGCATCCGCTGTTGGTTTCGCCTACGCACAGCGCCGTATGCGCGGCATGTTCGACCCCGAAGCAGCACCGGGCACCTCCCCCTTCGACCACCACGTCTACGTCATCGCCTCCGAAGGTGACGTGCAGGAAGGCGTCACCGCCGAGGCGTGCGCGCTCGCAGGTCACCAGGAGCTCGGCAACCTGATCATCGTCTGGGACCGCAACCACATCTCCATTGAGGAAGACACCGACGTTGCCTTCACCGAGGACGTAGCAAAGCGCTACGAGTCCTACGGTTGGGATGTTCAGCGCGTGGACTGGACCCGCACCGGCGACTACGTTGAGGACGTCGCAGAACTGTACGCCGCTATTGAGCGTGCAAAGGCTGTCACCGACAAGCCCTCCTTCATTGAGCTGCGCACCGTCATCGGCTACCCTGCACCCACCAAGCAGAACACCGGCGCAGTACACGGCTCCAAGCTCGGCGCTGAAGAGGTCGCCGCAACCAAGGAACTGCTCGGCTTCGACCCCGCCAAGAGCTTCTTCATCGAGGAGAACGTCCTGGCACACACCCGCCAGCTTGTCGAGCGCGGCGCGGCTGCACATAAGGCATGGGACGAGAAGTTCGAGGCATGGGCTAAGGCAAACCCCGAGCGCGCCGAACTGTACAAGCGCCTCGTCGCAGGCGAACTGCCCGCAGACTACAAGGCTGCTTTCCCCGTGTTCGAGGCTGGCACCTCCGTGGCAACCCGCGCAGCATCCGGCACCGTCATCAACGCTATTGCTGACACCTTCCCCGAGCTGTGGGGCGGCTCCGCTGACCTCGCCGGCTCGAACCTGACCACCATCAAGGGTGCAGAGTCCTTCAACCCGGCATCTCGTAGCACCGAAGACTGGACCGGCAACCCCTACGGCCGCGTTCTGCACTTCGGTATTCGCGAGCAGGCTGCCGCAGCCATCGTGAACGGTATTGTGCTCTCCTCCCCGACCCGCGCGTTCTCGGGCACCTTCTTCGTGTTCTCCGACTACCAGCGCCCGGCTGTTCGCCTCTCCGCGCTGATGGGCGTTCCCGCACTGTACGTGTGGACCCACGACTCCATCGGTGTGGGCGAGGACGGCCCTACCCACCAGCCGATCGAGCACCTCTCCTCGCTGCGCGCTATCCCCGGCTTCGACGTGGTTCGCCCCGCGGACGCTAACGAAACCGCCGTCGCATGGCGCACCATCCTGGAGAAGTCCGACCGCCCCGCAGGTATCGTGCTCTCCCGCCAGAACCTGCCCGTCTGGGCTCGTGAGGACGTGCACGCGGACGCTGAGGGTGAGAAGTTCGCTTCCGCTGAGGGCACCGCACGCGGCGGCTACATCATGGCTGACACCGAGGGCACCCCGGACGTCATCCTGATCGCTACCGGTTCCGAGGTTGAGCTGGCTATCCAGGCTCGCGCAACCCTCGCCGAGCAGGGCATCGCGGCACGCGTGGTTTCCATGCCCTCGCGCGAGTGGTTCGCTGAGCAGGACGCAGAGTACCGCGAGTCGGTCCTGCCCTCCTCGGTTGCAGCCCGCGTCTCCGTCGAGGCTGGCCTGGCAATGAGCTGGTACGACCTGCTCGGCACCGCCGGCCGCGCCGTGTCCATCGAGCACTTCGGTGCATCCGCTGACGCGAAGACCCTGTACCGCGAATTCGGTATCACCGCAGAGGCTGTCGTGGCTGCCGCTAAGGAATCCATCGACGCCGCTAAGTAAGCAGTAACAACGCCGCGGTAACTGCCGCGCACACTGCGCCCCCTCCTGTACGGGCTCCTCTGTACGGGTGGGGTGCAGACGCAACGGGTAGGCTCCGGCTGACCACTCAGCCGGAGCCTCCCGCCGCCCAGAAGATTTCACTGATATCTCAATTTTCAATTTCGATATTTCAATCTCGACAAAGAATCGAAGGTTTTCACATGTCTGAGTCCACTCAGAAGCTTTCCGACGCCGGTGTCTCCATCTGGCTTGACGACCTCTCCCGCGATCGTCTGACCAGCGGCAACCTTGCCGAACTCATCAAGACCCACAACGTTGTCGGCGTGACCACCAACCCCACCATCTTCGCTGGCGCGCTCTCCAAGGGCGCCGCATACGCCGAGCAGATGCGTGAGCTTGCCGCCGCCGGCGCAAGCGTTGAAGAAGCAGTGTTCGCCGCAACCTGCGACGACGTGCGCAACGCCTGCGACGTATTCGAACCCGTCTACAAGGCATCCAACGGTTTTGACGGCCGCGTCTCCATCGAGGTTGACCCCCGCCTGGCACGCGACGCTGAAGGCACCGCCAAGATGGCACGTGAACTCTACGAGCGCGTGGGCCGCGAAAACGTCATGATTAAGATCCCCGCAACCCAGGAAGGTCTGCGCCCCATCGCAGAAACCCTGGCAGCTGGCATCAGCGTGAACGTGACCCTGATCTTCTCCCTGACCCGCTACCGCGAGGTCATCAACGCCTACATGCTCGGCCTGGAGCAGGCGCTGGAGAACGGTAAGGACCTGTCCACCATCCACTCGGTCGCATCCTTCTTCGTCTCCCGCGTAGACACCGAAATTGATGCACGCCTCGAAGCTGCCGGCGGCGACGCTGTGCAGCTCAAGGGCAAGGCAGGTCTGGCGAACGCACGCCTCGCCTACGAGGTCTTCGAGGAAATGTTCTCCTCCGAGCGTTGGGCACGCCTGCAGGCACACGGCGCGAACGTACAGCGCCCGCTGTGGGCATCCACCGGCGTGAAGGACCCCGCACTGCCCGACACCCTGTACGTGACCGGCCTGGTTGCACCCAACACCGTGAACACCATGCCCGAGGCAACCCTGAACGCTGTTGCCGACCACGGCGAGGTCACCGGCAACACCATCGTTCCGAACTACTCCGAGTCCAACGAGGTTCTGGACGCTATCTCCGCTTACGTCTCCTACCCGGAGGTCGTGGAGAAGCTCGAGGTCGAGGGCCTGTCCAAGTTCGACGTCTCCTGGGAAGAGCTGCTGCAGACCGTCCGTGAGGCACTCGAGCAGGCCAAGTAGCCGCTAGTAGCCGCCGAACTATAGCGCGGCACTAACCGCTGTCGGTGTGCACCGCCCGATGCGCACCGCGGCACCGCACCCTAATCCGCCGGGATTTTCGTCAGGGTTCCCGCCCGAGCTTCACCACTCAGGCCACCCCGGAGAATCTCGGCGGGTTAGGTGCCCCTCATATCATTCCGTCAAAAACCGGTACAATACAGGGACACACCTTCCAGAATGCGGCATCGCCTCCGCGCGACAAGGTACGAACCGCGCGCCGCACGAACCAACCAAGGCAATCAAAGGAATATATTGTGACTATCGGTCATGAAGCGAACCCTCTCAGGGACACTCGCGACCGCCGCATTACCCGCATTGCGGGGCCGTCCGCGCTCGTCTTCTTTGGCGTAACCGGTGACCTGGCCCGCAAGAAGCTGCTTCCGGCAGTGTATGACCTCATGAACCGCGGTTTGCTCCCGCCGAGCTTCGGCCTTGTCGGCTTCGGCCGCCGCCCCTGGAGCGATGACGACTTCCGCTCCTACGTGCGTGAATCTGTTGAGGCAAACGCCCGCACCCCCTTCCGCGAAGACGTATGGAACCAGTTCCAGCAGGGCATACGATTCGTCGTTGGTGCCTTCGACGACGACGCAGCCTATGAACAGCTCAAGAGCACCCTCGCAGAGCTCGACGAGCGTGGCGCTCACGGCAACCACGCCTTCTACCTCTCCATCCCCCCGAAGGCATTCGAGCAGGTCCTCACCAAGCTCGCCGAACACGACCTCGCATCGCGCGATAACGACACCGTCAACCCTGTCGATGGTTGGCGCCGCGTGGTCATTGAGAAGCCCTTCGGCCACAACCTTGAGAGCGCACGCGAACTGAACTCCATCGTGGAGGCAGTCTTCCCGCCCGACGCCGTGTTCCGCATCGACCACTACCTGGGCAAGGAAACCGTTCAGAACATCCTGGCGATGCGTTTCTCCAACCAGATGTTCGAGCCCCTCTGGAATTCCCACTACGTGGATCACGTCCAGATCACCATGGCTGAAGACATCGGCATCGGCTCCCGCGCAGGCTACTATGACGGCGTGGGTGCGGCCCGCGACGTCATCCAGAACCACCTGCTGCAGCTGCTCGCCCTCACCGCCATGGAAGAGCCCCTCAGCCTCGACGCGAAGCACCTGCGCGCCGAAAAGGCGAAGGTCCTCGAAGCTGTGCGCATCGACGACCTGCCGAACTCCTTCGCACTCGGCCAGTACGCCGCAGGCTACCAGGGCGGCGAACACGTCAACGGTTTCTTCGACGAGAACGACATCCCCGCAGACTCCCGCACCGAAACCTTCGCAGCGCTGAAGGTGTCCATCGCCAACCGCCGCTGGGAAGGCACCCCCTTCTACCTGCGCGCCGGCAAGCGCCTGGGCCGCCGAGTCACCGAAATCGCCGTGGTCTTCAAGAAGTCCTCCGACCGTCTCTTCGGCGAACGTGAAAACCCGCAGGTCGGCCAGAACGCCATCGTCATCCGCGTGCAGCCCGACGAAGGCATGACCATCCGATTCTCCGCGAAGGTGCCCGGCACCCAGATGGAAATCCGCGACGTCAACATGGACTTCGGCTACGGCCACTCCTTCACCGAAGAGTCCCCCGAAGCCTACGAACGCCTCATCCTGGACGTTCTGCTCGGCGAGCCGCCGCTGTTCCCCCGCCACGAAGAAGTTGAGCTCTCCTGGAAGATCCTCGACCCCTTCGAAGAGTACTGGGAAGAAAACCGCATTAAGCCTGAACCCTACGAGTCCGGTTCGTGGGGTCCGCGTTCAGCACACGAGATGCTTGAGCGTGACAACCGCGCTTGGAGGCGCCCGTGATCTCGCACCTGCATAACACCACCGTTTCCGCTATCAACAAGGAACTGAGCCACCTGACTGCCGCCAACGGTAGCCTCAGCAGCGGACGAGTTCTCACCCTTGTTGTCCTCGCGGAAAAGGGCCACTCCCGCGAAGCAATGCGCGCCGCAATTCGTGCCTCCCACGAACACCCGAGCCGCATTATTGTGCACATCTCTCACGACCCGCTCGACCCGGACCAGCTGGATGCAGAAATCCACCTCGGCGGCGACACCGGCGCATCCGAGATGATTGTTCTGCGCGGCTGGGGTAGCGCATCCCGCCCGACCGAAGCACTGATCTCCGGTCTGTTGCTGCCGGACTCCCCGATTGTGGTCTGGTGGCCGCACTCGGTGCCCGAGAACCCGGCACAGCACTCCATCGGTCGTATCGCGCAGCGTCGCATTACCGACTCTGCACGCGCCGACGACCCGAAGGAAGCGCTGCGCAAGCTCACCGACGTATTCCGTGCAGGCGACACCGACCTGGCATGGACCCGCCTCACCCTGTGGCGCACCCAGCTGGCGGCGCTCATGGAGCAGATGCCTTCCTCCCCCGTACGCCGCGTGGTTGTGTGGGGTTCGAGCAAGTCCCCGTCCGTGGTGCTACTCGGTACGTGGCTCGGCTGGAAGCTTGAAGCGCCCGTACACCTCGCCACCATCGGCGCGGCAAACCGTGGCCTGTACCGCGTCAGCATTGAGCGTGAAGACGGTTCCGTGACGATGTTCCGCCCCGGCATTTCCGTGGCGACCATCTCCACCCCGTACGCGCCCGATCAGCAGATTGCGCTGCCGGTGCGTACCCTCGCCGAGTGTATCTCTGAGGAGCTGCGCCGCCTCGACCCGGACGACACCTACGGTGACGTGCTGAAGCAGGCGCTGTGCACCGTAACCCTCGTGGACGATACCTGCCAGCCTGAAGACATGCTGGATCTCGAAGAATACCCGGAGGTTTTCGATGCCTAAGATTCAGAACATGGGCGCATCCACCCCCACCCTGGTGGCGCACCCGACCCGCGACGCTCTCGCAGCGGACGCGGTGACCCGCATCCTCGACATCATTGAGCACGTGCTCTCTGAGCGCACGATCGCCCACATTTCGCTGACCGGCGGCACGATGGGTATCGCCACTTTGAAGGCGTGGGCTGAGAACGAGCGCGTGAAGGATATCGACTGGTCCCGCGTGCACTTCTGGTTCTCCGATGAGCGTTTCGTACCCGAGCGTAGCCCCGAACGTAATGACGGTCAGGCTATTGAGGTGCTGCTCGCTCCCCTGCTGTCGCACGGCCTGGTCGTGGGCAATGTGCACCGCATGGGTCCGTCCGATATTTTCACCGGTCTTGAGGCTGCGGCTGAGCACTACGCCTTTGAGATGCGCGACTACGCCGGTTCTGCACCGGCTGTGAGCGTGCAGATGCCCGAGGGCGCAACCGAACTGCCGCTGGCTGGCGGTCACGGTGGCGGCGCAGGTCACGAGCACGGCGGCTCCGGCGGCTGTGGTTGTGGTGGCGGCGGTTGCGGCTCTTCCGCACCCGAGCAGTCCATCGAAGAGACCACTCTCGAAGACTTTGACGCTGAGGCTGCTGAGCCCGCAGGTGGTTGCGGATGCGGCGGCGGAGGCTGCGGTGGTGGCGGTGGCGGCCAGTGGCCCGCACCGGTCTTTGATATCACCCTGCTGGGCATGGGCCCGGACGGTCATATTGCTTCCCTGTTCCCGGGCCGTAAGCAGGTTCTGCTGGGTACCGGTCTGCCGGAGGACCCGGTTGAGGGCGGTAAGGCTGTGACCGTGATGGTGTCCGATTCGCCGAAGCCGCCGGCTGAGCGCGTGTCGGTGACCCTACCGATTATCAATAATTCGCGTCACGTGTTCTTCCTCATCACCGGTGAGGATAAGCAGGATGCGACCAGCCGCCTTCTGGCTGGCGCGAAGCTGGACGCTGAGGACCTGAACGCGCAGCTGCTGTTGGAAACCCCGGCGGTGGGTGCGCGTGGTAAGAAGCAGACCCTGATTTTTGCAACTGAGGAGTCGCTGGCTCCTGAGAACCGCCCCTAAGGTTCGGTTCTGAACTGCATTGGATAAAGGGTGGAGCCCCGGATAGTTTCAACTACCCGGGGCTTTTCTCTATGGTTTTAAACCAGCCCGAAATGGTACCAGAAGTGGTACTATAAAGTATGCTGAGTCACACTCTCCCCCGCCAAGAGCTCTACACCTACCGCGTGGAGTGGTCTGAAGACGACCAGGAATTTGTCGGAACCGTTGCCGAATTCCCCAGCCTCTCGTACCTGGCCCCAACCTCGACCGAAGCATTCGCAGGTATTCGAGAAGTCGTCGCCGACACCCTCGAAATTCTTGAAGAAGACGGCCGCGAGGCACCCGAACCGTTCTCCCTGCGTTCCTTCTCGGGACGATTCAACCTACGTGTTTCACCGCAATTGCATCGTCGTTTGGTCCAGCAGGCAGCGCTTTCTCACCAGAGCCTGAACCAGTACGTGAGCCAACAGCTCGAGGCAGTCGCCTAAGTAAACCAGTACATCTTCATCATCCAACGAAGATTCTAAAATGTTATGACATGACAAAAAGGGTGGAGCCCCGGATAGTTGCTATCCGGGGCTCCACCCTTTGCTATGCCCGTCTACTTCTCAGGGGTGGTAGGATTCTGCAGCTCTTGCTCCTTACGAAGATTCCTCCCCCTCGAAGCCCACGTACAGTGCCGCCAGCGACGGAACCGTCGCCTCCAGCACCTCCTGCGCCTCCTCGGGGCTCGCCGCAAGCTTCGCGCCGGTCAGCTGCAGGTACTCGCGCACCGTCATGGGCTGCGCCCAGTCAAAGTGCTCACGCACGGCGGTGATGTTCGCGCCAGACTGCAACACGTTAATACCGTGGGCAAGACCGATATCCGTCACCTTCACGATGGCGTCGGTCTCCTCCGGGATGTCGTACGGGTCGCGGTTCTGCAGATCCACGATGAACGGCAGCACACCGCGGCTCTCAGCGCGCAAGGTGAACTTGGTGTGCACCTGGCTCACCTCGTGCACCTCGCCCACGCCCACGGCGGGCACCACCATGAAGCCCGCCTGCAGGTCGTTCACCGCGGCCAGGGTGTGTGCCTCCCCGAAGCCGGAGTACAGCTGCACCACCGGCACGAGGTAGCACACCTCCGCCTTGAGCGCCTTGCGAGCCTCAATGTCGATGTACTCCCAGGCGCCGCCGGTACCGTCGGTAATGTCGCCGGAGTGGTGCGCGTAGATGGCGCCCTGGCTGTTCTTCACGGTCTGCGACCAGTAGCTGATCTTGTCCATGTAGTTGCCTTCGGCGTCGAACATCATCAGCGACAGGTCAATGTCCACGCCCTCATCCCAGAAGCAGAAGAGGCGGATCACGCCGGTGGGCGGCAGGTGCACCGTCGAGGTGTTGTAGCGGCCCATGCCGTCCAGGGAGGGGCGGGCGCTGCGGGTGTTCAGCGGCATGATCGTATCACCCACCTGCTCGGGCAGGTAGATGCTGGTCTCGGCAAGGCGACCAGACAGGCCAATCTCGACCAGGCGCTCCAGCAGGTCCAGCACCGCCGGATTGTACTCGCGCGCCGGAATCATGGTGGCGATGCCGGTCTTGGACAGGTTCATGCGCTGTGGGGCGGCAGGCTGAGCCTTCTGAGTGGAAGCCGCGACACGCTGAGTGTTTCGCGGGCTCTCGGGAACAGAGGTGTGCGGGTTAGACAGGCCGGCGTTACGGTCAAAGAACGAGCCCAGCGGGTTCGGGATGCCCGCGTTCTGCATGAGGTTCTGAACCCTCGCGACACCCTCCGGATTGCGGCGCGCGTAGTCAGCGAGCTCCCGGTCCTCCTGCACCGCCACCGGGTTGGCGGGGCGCTCCTTCGGCGGGTTCGCGAGCGCATTACGCTGCAGGGTCACCAGGTTGCGGATCTGCACCAGGATGGGCGCGGAAACGCGTGGCGCCACGGCGGCAAACGCGTCAAAGATGACCTGCTGGCCGGGGCTCGGCGCGGTGTCGATGCCGTAGCGCGGAGCCTCGAAAGCATCCAGGGCGCGCACCAGCTGGCGCGCAAACACGCCGGGGCGGGTAGAGAGCAGACGTGCCACGTTCTGCGCATCCCGGGTTGCGTAGGCGCGGTCCACCAGCGATTCGAAGCTGTACACTTCGCCGCGGTACAGGTCGTCAGCCCAGCGGCTCAGCGCGGTCAGTGACGGGTAGTCGCCGGGGTGAATCGCCTTGACGAGGCGCTTGTACATTTCGGCGGCGGGTGCGCTGTCGTAGCGGGCACCGACCGGGTCAGCCTCCAGTACCCGGTTGAGCAGGTGCGCGATGCGGGTGCGTTCGTTACGGCGTAGCTTCAGGCGCGGCGCGATGCTCAGGCTCAGGTCCCCCACCGTGCCGTTGTAACGCAGGCGCGAGTAGGCGGCGGCGAGGGCGAGCGCCTCCTTCATGGTGCGTAGGTGCTCAGCGTCTTCGGGGTGCAGGCAGGCGGCGATGAACACGCGGTTTTCGCGGCTGGTGTTCTCCGGTCGGGCAGCCGGCAGCGCGTCATGCTGGGCGAGGAAACGGCGCAACGCCACCAGGTCGCGCTGGTCGGTCTGGTTGTACGCCTGCTGCTGACCGAGCAGCTGCTGGTAGAGGGCACCCGCCATGATCAGGGCGTTCTGCACGCCGCTGACCATCTGCAGGGGTCGGCGGTTGCGTTCCATACTGGTGAAGTTGGAGCGGCTCATCGGCTGCTGCCACTCGTAGGGCACGTAGTTCTCGGGCAGGCCGCCAAGGATTCGCTCGGTGCCGTCCGGGTTGTAGTACGGGTTGGAGAGGTAGTGCATGATCTGCTCGGTGTAGCGCTGCTCGTCGGTGAGCGTCAGGGCGCGCAGATCAAAGTCGCGGCGGAACACGCGGCCGGGACGGTAGCCGTATTCGTAGGACCAGATGGTTGCGAACAGGGCAAATTCGTTGGCGCTGGCGTTCAGCGCCTGGGCGAGGGACTCAGGGCTGAGGGTCAGACCGCAATTGCTCAGGACGGATACTCGCCCCAGGTCGGTGTCGAATGCGCCGGAGTGGTGCAGGTCGTTAATGCTCGAGTAGTTCGAGCGGTAGTAGGGGCCGTACAGGTCGGTGAAGACGTACACGCCGTAGCGGCGCATCAGGATGAGGCGCACGAGGGGGCTGAGGCCCTCGGGCGCTTCGCCGTGAAGGTAGGCGGATTCGTTGAGGTAGGGTGATTCCTGCAGGTAGGGGGATGCGTCGTAGGGGGTAGTCACGGGTCGTCCTTTCCGTTGGTCTCACCCGACTGTCACCGTCGGTGGTGTGTCTATGTTCTTATCGTAGCGGCGTGGGCGCGGGTTGTCGCGGGGTTTGGTCATCGGTGACCTGCGGGGGTACATATTCGCGGGGTAACAGGCGGTTACGTATCGCGGAGCCTGGGCGGCACTTATCCGTTGCTTGTTGATCGGTCGCTTGCTGATCTGTTGGCCGCTTATCTGTCAGCCGCGTGGGAACTGGGTTAAAAGAAAAAATGGCGGGAAGCGAAGAATCCGATAAATATAGGAAAGATATTTCAGAAAGTAGGACTCTTCATGATCCGCCATTACCTATAGAGTACTCCCGCCCCGCGACGGCAGTCAAGCCGTTTCGTCACCGAAGCATACTAGGGGTTTCTACTAGGGGGTTTCTACCCGCCGGTGAGGCTCTAGCTAAGGGGCAAGTAGCCTCACCGGCAGGTAGATTTTTCGGGCTAGGACTCCCCGAGCAGGGCGAGCGCGGCTTCGCGGGCGGCAAGCGCCTCCTCCGTCACGCGCGGGGTCACCGCGGCCAGGGCGCGCAGTGCTTTCGCCAGCACGGTAGAGCCCTTCATCTTCGGCTCCAGCTCGGCGGGAATCTCAACCGGCGTACCGTACAGCTCGGCAAGCTCCACGGTAAGCTTCACAAGGGACGCACCCTGACCCACCTGCGGAGCCAACGGAAGGATCCGGCGCACCGTCTGGAAGACAGACCACCCCGCCAAGGGACTCAACGAAGCGGCATCGTTCAACGTCTGCACCAGACGATTCGCCCCGAACCAGCCGTGCTCCAGAAGGTACCCGAGCTCACTGGCGAAAAGGTGCGCATCCCAGTTGCCGCGGTCAATGAGGGAGGCAATCGTCTCCGCCGTCAACGCACGACGCTCCGGGGCGTACACTACAGAAGCCCACGCCAGGAAGTTATACGACGGCACACCCAGAGCACGCTCCGCCGCACCGAGCGTCTGCATAATCTCCTCAAAACCGTGAAGACGAGAGAACTGATACACGCTCAGCAGCGGCTTATACTGCGCCGCCAGAAGGTCCGGGTTGTGGCGCATCGCCCAGGCGTACCAGCCGCATACTAGGGCAACAGACGGCACCTCGGCATGTTCCAGAGAACGCCCCGGATACTCCACACAGGCACCAGCCACCGTGTATGCCGCCGCCGTGAACGTACTCCGCTCCGTGGCAAGCTCCTCCCCCGGCACCTGCCACAGCTCATAGGTGGAATCATTCACCTCATACTCGCCGTGCAGAACCTTCGGAAACGCCTCACGGTATGACTTGAAACGAATCACCGTACGCTCAAAAGAACGCTCCACCGCAGGTAACGGCTCAGCCAGCAGAGGCGCAAAGCCCTGCCCAGCCGCGCCCTCGCTACTATAGGGCTGATCCCCGAACGCTACGCGAAGCTGCTCGTGGAACAGCGCCGTGGGCGACCGGTACGCCCAATATTCGCTACCCTTGCGCGGGTACCCCTTGAAGTGAAAATCAGCACCCTGAAAACGACCCGTGTGCTCGGTGAGTGCTGCCTGCGGGTCAGGGTCTGCGGCGTGCACATGCTGAACCAGCAGACGGTACGCCAGATACCGCAATTGGTCGCGACCGTCATGCCAGGCACGGCTCAGGTAGCGGCGCAGATGCTTCTGAAAAGCGGGACTGAACTCAATGACTCGCCCCTCCTGATGCGCCCGATGCAGGTAGTTCAGCAGCGCCGGGATGCGGCGGGCAGACTGCTCCCTCTCGTTGAGGTGGTAGAGGGCGAACAGCAGCTCTTCGCAGTCCCGGTCGCTGCGAATAGCATCCCGGGTAGCTTCGGAGGCGCGCCCCGCCTGCGGCGCCGCGTTGAGGGCGGCATTCACCTCCGATGCTGAGAGCCCAAGGGCAGGGACATCCGGAATCCGCACACTACGGGGCGGCTGATCTGAGGCAGGCTGAATCGAACTAGGCTGTGCAGGCACAGTGTCAGGGCACAGCTTCTGCGCGCGATCGCGCAGCTCCAGAGGAAGAACCTCCACAGCATCCTGCGCGTAAACAGACACCTCCCCGGCACATTCCGGCACCGCCCGAACACACAACTCAAGCACCTTCAAACCGGCAGTCATCAGCTTCTTCTCACGCCGGAACAGCAACTGCGCGGCGGCAGGTAGCGCCTCCGCCACTAGGGCTTGAAGCTCACCAGCAGTCAGCGGCACCTGACCGGCAGAGGTAGAACCGCCAGACGGCGCGCAGACCTGCAGAATACTCTGCAACATCTGCGCACCCACAGCAGCCGTGGTCGCCACCGGCGAAGCCAACAACGCCGGAATCAGCGCACCGTGCCGAGCATAGGATTGCGCCTGACCTACCAAAGCCTGCTTACGTTCAGCACCGCGCAGCCCCTTCGGAACCGCCGTCAGAGCCTCAAAAGCACGCGAGAAAACGCGGGCGTTCTGCGGCGCATAATCACGTAGCAACGCCTGAACGCACTCCTGCTCAATCCGGGCTCGATACTGCGGAAAACGCTCCGCCAAATACACCAGCAAATCATGACCGCAAATAGTCAGCTGCGCATCATAAATAAACCAGAGTGCTAGACCATTCGAGGGCATGGCGCCCTCCACGGTAAACAGCGCCCAGATTTTTTCCCAGTGTTCCGGATGCTCCCTGAAAAACTCGGCAATCACCTCATCATCCATAGAGCGCATGGAACGACCCGGCACAATACGCCACAGGAACTCCTGCAGGTATTCGGCGCTCCACGAAGGTTTAGCCGACTGCACGCTATCAGGCACGGTATTAGGCACCGCGCTCACCCAGTAGCGCGAGCGCGGCCTCGCGGGCGGCAAGCGCCTCCTCGGTCACGCGCGGGGTCACCGCAGCCAGGGCGCGCAGGCTCTTCGCCAGCACCGTGGACCCCTTCATCTTCGGCTCCAGCTCGGCGGGAATCTCAACCGGCGTGCCGTACAGTTCGGCAAGCTCCACCGCCAGGCGCACATAGTCGCCGCCCTTCGTCAGCTCACCAACCATCGGCAGGAGCAGACGCAGAACCTGCAGCACACGCCAACCCGCCAGAACGCCAATACCCGACACCTCACGCAGGGTCGCCACCAGGCGATTCGCAAGGACCATCCCGTCCTCCAGAGCCCACTTCAGGGTCTCTGCGAAGGTGGATGCATCCAGCAGGCCCGCCTCAAAGAGCGCCGCGATAGCTTCTGCCGCCGCCAGACGGTACTCGGGGTTCTTCGCGCTCGCCACATAGCCGAGCAGAGTGCAAGTCGGAGCGCCCACCTGCACGGTGGATTCCCTCAGCGCGCGCATCAGCACGGGGACGGGGGTTACGGTCTTCTCCTCAATGCACTCCGAAGCGGCAAAAAGGAAGTATGCAGAGAGCAGGTCCGGGTTGTTCTGAAGCAGCCATGAGGACCACTCAGTCAGTGCCATCATGAAGTCGCCCTGCCAGCCGTACGATTCAGAAGCATTCGGTTGGAAAGCGAAGGGAATAAACGCGGTGTTAAGAGCCTCGTAGGCGATAGCCTCCTCGGGGCTCATGCCAGCGGTTGCACGGCTCAGCACCTCGCGTGCCTCATCCACGGTATCCGTGATATCGCTCTCGACCTGCCACATCGGTTCATGACGAACAAAGTCGGCGGCAATAAATTCTCCGGTGACTTCTCCCGCTTGGCTAGCTTTACGGTATTCCTCAACCTTGCTGTCATTAAGGCCCGAAGAATAGATGCTCCAGGGGATATCCAGGGCAGAAACAGTGCGATAAGTCCAGTCGCTGTAGGTCAGCTGACGGGCGGGGAGCGGTGCGCTCAGCAGGGGCACCGTGCGACCTTCCGTGTGGTACTCTCCCCCGGCGGCGACGGCACGCATCTGTTCCCGGAAAATCTCGTGGAGGTCGCGGTAGCCTTCTAGCGACGTGTAGCCGGGGTCCCAGAGGTGGTGCTTATTCTGGACGACCAGGCGCACCATCTCTTCCGTAGAAATGAGCTTGCTATGATCGCTGGAGCGCCGCCATATCAGCTGGCTACGTTCAAAACGCTGCATAATCGAAGCCATTTCGGAAATTTCCTCAGACTTGTATCCCGCAGCCTCGGCGTTAGCCTCCAACACGGCGCAGAGCGCAGGCATGTACGCGACGTTGTTGTAGCTGTAATGGTCAGCAATTTTGCGCAGGGTGCGAAGCTGCTGCTGTTCCACCGGTGCAAGCTTGCCGGTCGCCGCAAAGTGGTAAAGGCGCGCCAGGTTCTCTCCCCGGGTGGTGGGAGATTCGTCCCCGGTAATTCGACCCGAGGTGGTGTTCGATTCCTCAGTAATGAGGGTGCAGAACTCATTCAAGTCCGCGATGGACGCGACGGGTTCTCGGTGCTCAACGCCGGGCAACAGCACCGGCGGCACCTCTACGGAGGCGCCCGCCGCCTCCGCCTCTTCCGCCTGTGGTAGGCGGTCTTCGGGCAGGCAGGCTTCCGCGGCGCCGCGCAATTCCAGGGGTAGCACCTCGTAGGCTTCGAGGACGCGCTCAGCAACATAGTTGGCGAGCGCCACCTGCTCGGCGGTTTGCGCCTTCTTGCGCTTGGCCTTGCTCACGCCGGCGTACTGGGTGGCGATGAGCTTGAGCAGGCGCAGGGCGCCGCGCTGAATCTTCTTCTCGGTGCGGTACAGGTTCGCGCCGAGCGCGTCGATGAGCTGTTCCAGGTCGAGCTGTTCGAGGAGCTGCAGGTCGGGGGTCTTCTGCAGGGCGGCGGGTGCGCAGGCTTTGAGGACGTTCTGCAGCATGGCCTGGGCGAATCCGACGGAGGCGCTGGGCTCCGCAGTGAGGACAGCCATGAGCTGCCCGAGTCGTGCCCGGTTTTCTGCGTCGGTGGGCTGCAGGTCCGTGTAGACGGAGTGGAACGCTGCCGAGTTGAAGGCGCTGAAATCGCTGGTCAGGCCGCGTAGCAGGGCGTCCAGGATCTCGTCGCGAATATCGAAGTATTCGCCCATGAGGCGGCAGAGTTCCGCGCTTTCGCCCATGTAGTTGCCGTAGCCCTTGAAAAGCACCCCTTCGGTGCGGAAGATTGCCCAGAATTCCTGGTCGAGCAGGGTCATGTCACGGGTGAAGAAGGTCTTGAGCTGGGCGTGGTTGCTGGTGCTTCCCTTCTTCACGCAGGGCAGGGCCTCGTGCAGGAAAAGGACCAGGTATTCGGGGGCATCGCAGCTCAGGTTGCGGGCGCGAAGCAGCGTGTAGCAGGTTTCCCAAATTTTCTTCGAACGAGCCCAGGAGTTGGGCAGCCCCTCAATAAAACGCAGAATCCACTCGTCAGGGCGTTCCGTGGCACCGAGTAGGAACGCGTCAATCAGCTGCTGATCCGGGCGCCCTTCCCAGAGCAGGGTGCGCATGGCGCGACCGGCGGAGCGGTGGTATTCCCACGGGTCGCCGTCGGGGGTGCGCACGAGCGCCCCGGCAACATAGGCGGCGAGCGGGGTGCGGTTAATGTGGTCGCTACCGATGACGCTCCTGGGGGTGAGGGTTCGGGCGAGGGAGGCGCGTTCCTCCTCGGTGGCGCCGGTGATGACGGCGTGGTATTCCTGCACGTCAGTTGATTCTGCCGCCATGAGGGCTTTGAGGGCGGCGCGGCGCTCTTCGAGGGTGCGCTCGCCGGCGCTATGTTCGCCGGTGCCGTGCTGGCTGGGGTTCGGCTGGGCGGTATCAGTCATTGGTACCTGCTTTCGGAGTTGATGGTGAATGGTTGTGAAGAGTTGAACGGAAACGTTGAACGGGTGCGGGCGGGGCGGTTAGCCTTGCACCTGGTTGAGGATATTCCGGGCGTACCGCGCCTTCTGCGAAGAACCGGTCAGCGTACCCAACCAGGCACGCAGCGGCTCATCCACGAGCTCCGCACGGGTGGCGGGGTCGAGAGTCGCCAATGCCTGGCTGAAGGCGCCCAGCAGCTTACCGAGCGAGTTCGCCCCGGTATCCAGGTGCGGTATGAGGCGCGCGAAGAAGCGCACCGCCGCCCGCGCATCCAGCTGGGCGAAGTCGGTGAGGGCGAGCGCCCAACGGTTCAGCATTGCCAGCGGCACAAAGTTCACGAAACCGGTGGTGGCGTCCTCAAGGCTGAGCTGATCGTCCAGCACGCGGTGCATGATTTCCACGGCGAGGGAACGAATCTCAACGCGCTGTTCCGAGAAGCCCGCGGCAAACACGAAGGCGCATGCAGGACCCCACGCGCCGGGGTGCACCGCCAACGCCAAATACAGGCTCCGGTCGAAGGCGCTGTGATCCAAGATGTACCAGTTGCTGCTAGCGCAGTAGTACGCCAGCGGTTCTGCCCGCGAGGGGTAGAGCAGGGCGTACTGTCCTTCTTCGTCATGGTGGGCGGTGGCGAGGCCGCGGAAAGCGTTCAGCTCGGGGGTGGAAGCACCGTGCGCCACTCCGTTCAGCTGAAGGCCCCAGCTGGTTTCCCTCTGGGCTACCGTGATGGATTCTAGGTAGGGGTTGATGCGCCCGGTGGCGAGGGTGCCGTCAAGGGCGGAGCGGAGCACGCGAATCTGGGTAGGAGCAGAGCGCGGAGCGTCCTCCTGAGCGTTCTTCACGTATTGCTCTTCGAGGCTTTCAAGCAGGGTCAGCGCCTCAGCGCGGCGGCGCTGTGCGTCCTGTCGCTGCTCGTCGGTAGCGTACGGAGGCAACACCTCGGGCACACGCACACGCAGTAGCGCCGCCGTGAAATCCTGGCGTAGGATGGGGGCTCCATCAGCCAGGTTCTTGGCGTACCGGCGCACCAGGGTATCCGGATGCACCCACCCGCCGAACAGTTCGGGGGTGGCGAGCGGCGTGTAGCTCTGCCTGCTCTGCAGCACGCCGAGGGAATCCTTGAAGCCGGTGCTGAAGAACGTGGCGTGGCGGGAGTACATGGTGTGCAGGTTCGGCACCGTACCGGGGTCTTCCTTCGGAGTCATCTCCGACGCCTTCGGGCGCTCACGCAGCTTCCCCGCGGCGGCAAGAACCGTCAAGTGCGCGCGCATGTCGAACCATGTCAAACCCCAGTGGTTCAGCTTTTTCAGGCAGATAGGAACAAGCTGTTCGAGCAGTTTGGGGCTCTGCGCGGTGCCGTCGGCGCTGAGCAGGTAGGCGGTGAGCAGTTCCAGCTCCAGCTCGCATCCGGCGTGCGTTTCGGGAAGTTCCGCTTCATTGAGCGTATTGGGGGTGGCGCAGGGCGCGACCTGATGGTGCAGGAGTGCACGGGCGCGTTCTTGCACGTCGGATGCGGTCACGGGGCGCACGGGGGTGTCCCAGTACCGGTGGATTACGGCGCGGGAGGCGGCGAGCGCCTCCGCGGCGGCGGCCTCAATGTCAGCAGCTTCAGTGAGGGCTGCGTCTTCCGTGCCGCTCCCCCGGCTATTCTCCGGGCTGTACCCATCTTCGAGGAGCGGCGAGCCCTGAATCTGAGCCACAACGAGCGGATCCAGCTGGGAGCGGTAGTCGCGGTAGAGTTCGCGGGCACGCTCAGCGAACACAACAGCGTCGGCGCTCGCATTGTCTGCGGCACCCGCTTGCACCCATTCTTCAAGGTGTTTGAGGGCGGCTGCCTGCACCTGCGCGTGGGTGTGGCTGAGTGCCATAACTACCGCATCTTCGCAGGCGGCAGCGTCGAGGGTGCCCGCACGGTACAGCGCCTGGAGCATGGTTAGGATTTTGAGTGCGTTTGCCTTGGTTCCGGCGCATACGGCGGGTGCCGCGTGGGCGAAAGCGGCGGCATCCAGCGCCTGCGGGTTTTTGGTCCAGAGACGGTGAATATGCTGCACGCCGAGGGTCACGCTCGGGCCGATGGGCGAGGAGAAAAGCGTCAGAAATTCGCTCTGACGTGCCGCGATTTCTTCGGCGGTGAGTTTGAGCCCGGTGACCAGGCGCGAGAACCAACCCACCCGGTACGCCGGAAAATCGCTCATGAGGGAGCTCAGGAGCGCATCAATCAGGCGGTCACGGCTGATTAGCCCGGTTTCGGTGGCTTCGATGAGGGCGCAGGACCAGCCGGGGTTATTCTCCTTCTGCCCGGGCTTGTAGGAGTCGCGCTGGGTGAGGGATACGTCCCGGTTGCCTTCGACGGCGAGCATGCCCCAGATGAGTTCTTCGCGGAGCTGCTCGTCCTCGCGCAGCAGCGGAAGAATCAGCTCGGACTCGCAGTTGATGAGGGCGGTGTAGTATTCCTCATTGTGTTCGAGGCGCGCCCTGCCATAGAGCTCAGCTAGGCGCATGGCAACACTTCCGGTGAACCAGCCGAACTCTGCGTAGGCTTTAACGCGGTCCTGCGTGACGGTTCCGGGCGTGTTTTTACCGAGCTGGGAGCCGTAGGGGGTGGTGGTGATGTCGAAGTACTGCCAGCGGCGGTAAATCTGCTCGAGGGTGCCACCAACCGCCAGAATGTTGGCGAGGTTGCGGTTGAAGTGCATGATGTCGCTCCAGGTTTTCTGTTGCCTGCGGAGCGGGTGGATGACTTCGCCGGGGAGCGGCTCGGTGATGACCCCTTCGGGGAAGGTGTGCGTTTCGGGTCGTGCGTTCATGGTGGTCTTTCGGGTGGAAGCTGAGGCGAGCTTTTGGGGCGTCGTCTTTTAGTGCGGTGCGTGGTGTGTCTAGCCGGCGGCGTGTGCTCGGTAAAGAATACTGACCGCCAGCGCGTGCTTGCAGGGGCCTCGCGTACCGCGGTACTTCAACCACCAGGGGCAGGAGCAGAGGTACCCCTCCACAGCGTACGGGTCGGCGGGCAGCACCACGGTGTACGTGTTCGCGCCACTGCGCACACTGTACTCACCGGTGCCGTGCTCCCCTGCCCCGACCCGCTCAATAGCGCCGGAGTCGGCAAGCTTTTTCGCGCCGACTAGGCGCGGGTGCATGGCGGTCAGCGCCTCCGGATGCACGGGCAGCGGGCGGTGGAAATACTCGCCAGCATGCGCGTCAAAACCAACCTGACCGGAGGAAGCCAGCAGGGCGAGAGCGTCGCGGGTTGCCGCCTCATCCAGGCCGGCACGGGCAGACATGACGGGCACGTCAATGCGCGGCTCGAAGGAAAGCAGTACGCTGAGCATGTCAGCGTTCTGGGCGGTGTTCGGGTTAGACAGCGCCTGCAGCACGGATCCCTCACCGGAGAACCCGCGTGACTTTTCGGGGCTCAAACCAATGCTCAGGCGTGCGCCGGGCAGGTGCGCCACCCACACGCTGGGCACGGGCGCGTTACCGGCGCTCACGGGCTCACTGTACGCGTCCAGGCGCTGAATGTGGCGGATGAGCGGCTCAAGCACGCGCAGACGCTCGGGGCCCGCCACGCATACGGATCCGGCGGTGGCGCGGGTGGCGAGGCGCAGGGACCGCACGGCACGGGTTGCCCACAGGACCGCCTTGGTGCTGGAGTTGCGCGGCAGGGAGTGGATGAAGGTTCGGGCGGCGGCAGCGTCCAGGCTGTGCACGGGGCTCATGCGGGATGAGAGCATCTGCGTTTCTGCAAAGCCTTTGAGCCAGCGGATGGGTAGCGGCACTTTTTCTTCCATGACGGAGCCGTCAAGGGTGGTGGTGAGTAGCCCGTCGTCGCCGACGTTCAGGTGGATGGGCTCCCCTGCCCTGAGGGAGGCGAGCGCGGCGCGCAGGGGCGGGTTGACGTCTACGTTGGTGACGCCTACGGCACTGTGGCTGGCGTCAAGTGCGCTGGAGTCAACGTCAAGGCGCGCATACACTCCGCAGCAGGCGCTGAACGATTCGAAGCGCAGGCCTTCGGCGGTGCTGGTGACGACGGGGTCTGCGGCGCGTAGGGCTCCGGCGAGGGAGCTGGGCGGCACGTAGAAGCGGGTGCGGGCGACCCTGGCGACGACCAGTAATGCGGTGGCGTAGACGTCTGCTCGTTCGAGGAACCCGGAGAAGAAGTACGGGTGGGAGGCGGCACCTTCAGGGGTGCTGCCGCCGCTGGTGGCGAGGCTGAGCGCGCGGGAGTCGGCGCCGTCGATGAGGGCTGACGGGGCGGTGTACGTGTAGTCGAGGGTGTAGGCGCTCATGGCTTCTTTGCCTTTCGTATGTGGTGTATATGTCCTATCATGCCGTAAAGATTCGCGCCCCGCTACCGCTTTCGTCATTGCCGTTTGGTGCATAAAAAATCCCCGGCATTCTCGGTTGAGAAGTGCCGGGGAGAAGCTCTATTGGCTCACCCTCGGTGGGGTGGGCGTGGGCTCTGATGAGAGGCTCTGACTAGACCACAATCTGGCCGTTGAAGCGCAGGGCCAGGCCGTACAGGACCACTGCGATAACCCAGATGACGATTACGGTCACGGTCAGGCGAATCAGGTTCTTCGACGCCATACCGGAGGAGTTCAGGGAGTTGGTCATACCGCCACCGAACATGTCGGAGAGGCCGCCGCCCTGACCGCGGTTGAGCAGCACAAGCATCACTGCGATCACGCTGGTGATGGCAATGATGACCATGAGTACGTTCATGATGACGTCCATGGGGACCTTCCTTCGTTGTCTTCTGGTGGGGTGCCTGGGCTGCGGGGCGCAGACAGACGGGTTTAACTATACGCTACAGCCGCCATTCGGTCACGTTGAGGCGGCTTTTTACGCGGCGCGGTTGGTGCGGCGCTGGTACTCGCTGGGGGTCAGCTGCAGGGCCGCGGGCCGGTCGGTGAGCACGCGCTGGGCGGTGAGCTCATCGCCCTCAGTGTCGTAGGCGCGCACGTACCCGCCGTCGATGAGGTAGTAGGTGAACTGCTGCGCGGCTGCCCAGTAGGCGCCTCCTCCGGCGTAGAAGCCCTGGTCAACCCAGTCGCGCAGGGTGAGGGTCACGGGGATTTCCGGTGAGGAGGTACGGCTGTAGAGCTGGTCGAGGAATGCTTCTCGGCGGCTCTCGAAGTACTGGTATTCGGGCGAGGGTTCCTGGTATTCTGCGCCGCCTGCGTAGCCGATGTTGCCGCCGTCATTGCCGGGTAGGCGCGGGGCACTCACTTTGCGGTTGCGCAGGTAGCTGTAGAGGATCATGCCGACGAGGGCTGCGACGACCAGAGAAAAACCAAAGCTGAACATGCCGTTAAGTGTACGGGGCGAACCGCGGGGTCGGCGTATTCTGGGCGGGTTTTGCGGTTAGGGGCGAACGCGCCCGGCTCTTACACCTGAGTCATACACCAGCCTTCCTACGCTCGTCTCTTGCCCCCCGCCGCTAACTCGGTGGCGGTTTAATGGTTCAGCGCCCGGTCGGGTGGGTACCCGCCAGGCGCTGTAACGCTATGAGACGCTATGGTGCGTCAGGGTTTTATGCGTCGAAGCGTGCGATTGCTGCGAACTCGTCAGCCTGCAGGGATGCGCCGCCGACGAGCACGCCGTCCACGTCTTCCTTGCCCATGATGGAGGGTGCGGAGGAGGACTTGACGGAGCCACCGTAGAGAACGCGGACCTTCTCTGCAACGTCTGCGGAGTAGAGCTTAGCGATTTCTGCGCGGATTGCTGCGGACATTTCCTGTGCGTCGTCTGCGGTTGCGACCTTGCCGGTGCCGATTGCCCAGACGGGCTCGTATGCGATGACGAGGGTTTCTGCCTGCTCTGCGGTCAGACCTGCGATGGAGCCGCGCAGCTGCTCGAGGGTGTACTCGACGTGGGTGCCTGCTTCGCGGATTTCGAGGGGCTCACCGACGCAGAGGACGGGGGTCAGGCCGTGCTTGTATGCTGCCTGGACCTTTGCTGCGCACAGCTCGTCGCTTTCGTGGTGGTAGGTGCGGCGCTCGGAGTGGCCGACGAGCACGAAGGTTGCGCCGAGCTTGGAGAGGAATGCGCCGGAGATTTCGCCGGTGTATGCGCCGGAGTCGTGGACGGAGAGGTCCTGGCCGCCGTAGAGGATGTCCAGCTTGTCGCCTTCGACGAGGGTCTGCACGGAGCGGATGTCGGTGAAGGGCGGGAAGACGGCTACTTCGGTTGCGGAGAAGTTGAAGTTTGCGTCGTCGAGGGTCCATGCGAGCTTCTGGACGAGGGTGACTGCCTCTGCGTGGTTGAGGTTCATCTTCCAGTTGCCTGCGATGAGGGGCTTACGCGACATAGTTCGCTCCTTAGCTTTCCCGTACGGTACGCCGTGCGGGGTTGTTGTTCGGAATTTTCCTTTTCTATTTTAGAGGGTTGGCGGCATATTTTCACCGGTTCGGCGCGGTTTTATGCTTCACGTTGACTATTCTCACCCCGCGCTCATTGGTTTCTTTCGGCCCTTGCCATTTTGCGGGTTCTGTAGCCATTTAAACGGGTGCAGGGGAAGCCTCATATCGACTTCCCCTGCGGATGCGCTTCCTCGGTTTGTTGGAAGCTACAGCTGCCCGAATCCTTGCGGGTAGATCGGCTCGTAGGTGTTGCGGATGCTGTAGCCGTCGCGGTCAGCCACAATCACCCACTGCCCGCGCAGATGCTCCACAGCCAGCGAGAAACGCCCCAGGTACCTCAAATATTTGTGAATATCCTGCTTCTCGCCCGTCTCCTTAACATAAAACGCGAGGTTCGTAGCCTTATTCGTGTACAGGGTGCTCACCAGGATATTTCGGCTCGTATTTTTAGGTTTCTCACCCGCAATAAGATCATCAACAACGTTGGCGCTCAGCACGTTCTTGTCAGCCGAAATAACCCATCCGCGCTTCTCCCTGTACAGGCGAAGAATTTCGGGGTGTAGCACCTTTTCCGGGTCCGTGACCTTAGAAAGAGGCTCCGTATCGCCCGTGTGGTAGAAGTAATTCATCGACGCGAAGTAGTACGCCAAGAACGCGTACAGGCCAGCGCGGTCGTAGTTATCCATTCCGGGCTGTTGAATAGGGTACGGCACGTTCTGCGCCGCCTGCGCCTCAGTGGCAGGAATGAAACGGCCCTTACGTTCGAACGCTGTGTAAACCAACGGCCCGGATGAGGGCCCCAAGCTGCGGAGCTCATCGTACTTTTCCGTAGGTTCCAGTCGCACAAATTCCTGGTCACGCTTCTTATCGGTTTGGGGTTCCGAACCCGTCCCACTGAGTAGTTTGGTACCCCAGCCAAACGCTACCGCGACGAGGGCGGCGCCAGCGAACACGCCAGCCCGTATAAACTTGGCGCGAGTAATCACAGACCTCATGAGCGCTCGTTGCTCGTTGTATCCGGGCCCGCCGTATCCGGGTCCGCCAAAGTTATTCGTCATGTTGCTCTCCCCTCCCCTAGCTCAAACTATTTTCTGGGATGAATTGGACGGGCCTCCACTCATTCGTGAATTGTGTGCGTAGAGTCCCGTGTATTGCGCCGTCACGGATGAGGCCGCGCGTATCAAAATCGGTGATGGGGTACACCTGGTTCGTGTCTTTGCGGTACACCTGAACTTCGGGCAGGATATCGAACCGCACGTTCCATTCCACAATTTTTAGCGTCTCGTCGATGAGGCGCGGCTGCCCCTCCAGAAGGTTCATGGTCAGAATCTGGGGGTTAGGGGTAATGACCCAGCCTTTACCTTCTTCGTAGAGGTCCTGAATGGCGGGGAAGAACATTTCTTCGCTGATATTGTCCATCCGCAGAATTGCAGGTTCCGAGGCGAGAATCATGTAGTTCTGGCAGGCGTAGTAGTAGCCCAGGTAGGGGCGCAGGTTTGATGCAGCGTAGCGGTTCGGCGTGTACCTTACCCCGGGTGCGGGCGCCGAGTAGGCGGGGTGATCCCGGTTTGCGGGCGTGTAGGGTCCAATCACGCCATCGGCAACGTACGGGTATGTTCCGGTGTAGTCTTTTTCGTCAAAAAGCGCTTGAGCGTTTACGGTCATTCTTTCCCTCCCTGGATTCCATGTTCACTAGTTGCCGTTTTCACGAGCTGCCGAGGCGGTTCTGGGCTGCTCGGGGCGGCTGGGCTCAGCACCTGGGCGTCTTCGCCCGCCTGTATTTGCTTGTTTGTAGAGGTGCGTGCGCTCCCCCGCAACCGTCTTGAGATTGCAGGTTTGGAATCCTCTACATTTCCAGTCTAGTAAAGCCACTCCTCAGCCTCCCCGGCACAAGCCGCATACCCAGGGAACCCACAGCATATAGCCAGGAAACAGAGCCAACACCCCCGCACGTGCAGGATGGACCGGGCATGAGCGGGCGTGCAGAAACCCCCGCCAGAACGGTACCGAAGTACCGCCCCAGCGGGGGTTTCTTACGCTAAAACTCTGCGCTACTGTACGTAGTCAGATGAGGCGCGCCCAGATTAGGCGCCCAGTGCCTCCAGGCCGGGCAGGGTCTTACCCTCAATGTACTCGAGGGAAGCGCCACCACCGGTGGAGATGTGGCCGAACTGCTCATCCTTGAAGCCCAGGTTACGGACTGCAGATGCGGAGTCGCCACCACCAATGATGGAGAATGCGTCAGAGTCGACGATAGCCTGTGCTACCGCGCGGGTACCCTCAGCGAAGGGAGCAATCTCGAACACGCCAACGGGGCCGTTCCAGAAGATGGTCTTTGCGCCCTTGATCTTCTCAGCGAAAATCTCAGCGGTCTTGGGGCCAATGTCCAGGCCCTCTGCCTCTGCGCCCAGCTTGCCGCCGGTCAGGTCCTCAATCGGGCGGATCTCGGTGTTAGCGTCAGCGGAGAATGCGTCAGCCCAGACAACGTCCACTGCGGTGATGATCTCGGTGCCCTTCTCGGGAGCTTCCTTCAGGTAACGCAGAACGTTGTCGACCTGGTCCTTCTCCAGCAGCGACTGGCCAACCTCGTAGCCCTGTGCGTATGCGAAGGTGTAGCCCATACCGCCACCAATGAGGATGGTGTCAGCCTTACCGATCAGGTTGTCAATCACGGCGAGCTTATCGGAAACCTTAGCGCCACCCATGACCACAACGAAAGGACGCTCGGGGTCGTTCAGGGTCTTAGCCAGAACGTCAACTTCCTTCTTCACCAGGTCACCCAGGTATGCGGGCAGACGCTTAGCAACGTCGTAGACGGAAGCGTGCTTGCGGTGAACTGCACCGAATGCGTCGTTCACGTATGCGCCGTTCTCGCCGGTCAGTGCGACCAGCTCGTCAGCGAATTCGCCGCGCTCTGCGTCATCCTTGGAGGTCTCGCGTGCGTCGTAGCGGACGTTCTCAACAACCAGAACTTCGCCGTCAGCCAGGGCTGCTGCCTTAGCCTTTGCGTCCTCGCCTACCAGGTCGGTTGCAACCTTCACGGGCACGGATGCCAGCTCAGCCAGGCGTGCAGCTGCCGGTGCGATGGAGTACTGGGGGTCGACCTTGCCCTTGGGGCGGCCCAGGTGTGCGGTCACGATAACGCGTGCGCCAGCCTTGGCAAGCTTCTCAATGACGGGCAGGGATGCGCGGACGCGGCCGTCGTCGGTGACAACGCCGTCCTTCAGGGGTACGTTCAGGTCGGAACGGACGAGAACGTGGCGGCCTGCGACGCCTTCTTCGAGCAGTTCGGACAGTGCCTTAGCCATAGGAATTCCTCCTGGATAGGTGGGTTTATATACCGTTTCCATCATACCGAACATTAGGGTGATTGACAGCCTAAAAAATAGCTTTTATATGGTGTTTTTCCGCAGAATATCGCGGATATTCGCACTCTCTATCAGCTATCTTCTTACGGTATTTTTGACCCAAAAAGGGCGACGGAAAACAGTATGTTTATACGTTTTTAGGGGTTTTATTCAAGGCCCTTACACATGGGTCTTGGTACAGCAAACCCCGACTCCCCCGCTTGATGCGGTGGTGCCGGGGTTCACTATGCGTTAGTTACGCTGGGTGACGCTTACACTCGGTTAGCGTCGTAAGCCTATTGGGGCTTAGAGGGATGCCACAACCTTGTTGGTGAACATCACGAGGCGTGCAACGTAGCCGTACTCGTTGTCGTACCAAGCGATAACCTTCACCTGGTCGCCGATGACCTTGGTCAGCGGTGCGTCGAAGACGGTGGAGATGGGCTCACCCTCGATGTCCTTGGACACGATGGGATCCTCGTTGTACTTGATGATGCCCTTCATGGGGCCCTCAGCTGCTGCCTTGACTGCTGCGTTGACTTCCTCAACGGTGACCTCGCGCTCAGCGGTGAAGGTCAGGTCGGTGATGGAGCCGGTGATGGTGGGAACGCGGACTGCGAAGCCGTCCAGCTTACCCTTCAGCTCGGGCAGAACCAGGCCAACAGCTGCTGCTGCACCGGTGGAGGTGGGGACCATGTTCACAGCTGCTGCGCGTGCACGGCGCAGGTCGCGGTGAGGAGCATCCTGCAGACGCTGGTCAGCGGTGTATGCGTGGATGGTGGTCATCAGACCCTGCTTGATGCCGAATGCATCGTTCAGAACCTTAGCCATCGGAGCGAGGCAGTTGGTGGTGCAGGATGCGTTGGAGACGATGTGGTGGTTAGCTGCATCGTACTGGTCGTCGTTCACACCCATGACGAAGGTGCCGTCAATGTTCTTACCGGGAGCGGAGAGGATAACCTTCTTAGCGCCAGCCTCGATGTGAGCCTTTGCCTTGCTGCCTTCGGTGAAGAAACCGGTGGACTCGAGGACTACGTCAACGCCCAGGTCCTTCCAGGGGAGGTTCTGGGGGTCGCGCTCAGCGAGGATCTTGATTTCCTTGCCGTCAACAACCAGTGCGCCTTCCTTGACCTCGACCTCTGCGTTGAAGCGACCCATGATGGAGTCGTACTTGAGCAGGTGTGCCAGGGTCTCAACATCGGTGAGGTCGTTGATTGCGACGATCTCGAAGCCGACGCCTTCGGTCTGAGCTGCGCGGAAGAAGGTGCGGCCGATGCGGCCGAAGCCGTTGATTGCTACGCGTACAGTCACTGGAGTATCTCCTTGTCAGTGCGTTGGTGGCGGTGTACAAATCCGATGCCTTGTGGGCTCTGGTTTAGTCGGATTCGTCCGTGCTCTATGTTGCCCGGTGCGTTCCGCCGTTGTTGGTAATAATCCTACCCTAGTTTGTGTGTGTTTTGGTGTGTTCTATCGAGAAATTTTTGTGAGTTGTGCCATAAAAACCGGCAAAAACCCGTTGTTTTCTGTTGGTTTGCGTTGTGTTCACCCTTAGAAAATGTTGCGATACGGTTACGGCAACATAAACACACATGAAACGCACATTTGCTAAAAACCGCGCCATATCAAGGCAAAATGTGAGGGTAAAAAATACCCTTTCACTTGCGAATGGCTTTCAAAGAGGCCCCTCGAACTCACGGGCAGTGCAATTTCTCACGCGAAAACAGACGACCCCAACGTAAGACACACCACAGCCCAAAACGGGTTAAAAACACCCCCGGCACACAGTTTTCGTGTCGCAATTCGTGTCGCCCGCGGCGCGGGGACATGTTACACGGGACGAACTTTGGGCACACCGGGTAGGCGGCTAGTACAGGATCCTATAAACAACCAGCCTAATAAACAACCAGCGCCACAGCACCCAAGCCCGAATGAGCCGACAGCACTGGCGGGAGCGCGCTCACCAAAAACTCCGATGCCGAAGAAGCGACAGAATCATGACCCAGGGAGCTCTCCCCCAGCATCTGCTGAACCTGCTCATACAGCTGCACCGCCTGCGCCGCATTACCCACATGATGCACCGCAACCACCTCACCGCGCGGGGTTGCACTAAGAGAAGAGTTAGCGGGGTCGGCGGCAGTAGAGCCCACGGAAGCAGAGTTGAGCGCCGCCGCATGCCGATGCTCGCGGCAGGCCTGCACCGTCACCTCCACCAGACGCTCCAGGGCGCGCGCCGCCGTGCGGGGGCGCTCCACATACGCCAGCTTGCCCTCGGTGATCGTGCCAATCGGCTTGATCTGGAACATCTGACCCACCATCGCCAACGCCGGAGACACACGACCGCCGCGGCGCAGAGCATCCAGGGTCGGAATATAGAAGTAGAGCGTGGACTGCTCGCAGACGGACTGAATGTAGTCCACCAGCTGCGCGGGGCCAGGGTACTCAAAACTCAGCTGTTCAGGGCTCGAAGTAGAGCCAGCGGATGCAGAGTTCAGCACCTCCAGAGCGCGCACCACCGCGTGACCGTAGGCGCCAGCGACCGTGCGGCTATCCACCACGCTTACGCCCTCGGAACCCAGGCGGCTCAGGCGGGCGCCGGTGCGCGCCGCCTCCACCGTGCCCGAAAGCTCACCGGAGAGGTGCACAGAGATTACGTGCGTAAAGCCGCGCGACGCCAGCTCGTCGTACACATCAGCAAACACACCCGGTGCGGGCCCGGAGGTGCTCACCGTCTGACCCATCACGTGCGCCAGCATAATAGCCTCGTCTACCTCGGCGGCAGTCAAGCCCTGCAACTGGCGGTCCGGTTGACCGGGCGTGCGAATAGTCACCGGCATCGGAACCAGCACAAAATTACCGCGAGCGCTCAGACGCTGCACCAGCTCCGGGTCGAGGGCGGCAGCACTATCGGTCACCACGGCAATGCGGTTCTCTGCGTTGTTCTCTCGCTCCATATTCCGACCCTTCTTCCGGTTCGTCAGTGCCTGATTCGATGACGAACCCTCTCCTAGCGTTCCCTGAACATTATGGCACTCATCACTACCGCAGTACAGCAAAGCCCCGCCGCGCCTCCGGCACGTTCCATAGAACGAACCGAAGCCACAGCGGGGCTTGTACTTTATCTAAGAAACTTCTTTATCTAAGAAGCTTAGATCACGATGTTCACGAGCTTAGGCGCACGCACAATCACCTTGCGGATCTCGGCGTCACCAATCGAACGCTGAACAGCGGCATCCGCCAGAGCCAGCTCCTGAAGCTCCTGCTCGGAAATGTCCTTCGCAACCTCCAGGCGAGCCTTGACCTTGCCCTTAATCTGCACGATAGCGGTGACGGTGTCATCCACCAGCAGAGCCGGGTCAACCTCGGGGAAGCCCGCAGTCAGAACCGGGGTGTCGTGGCCGAGAGCGTGCCACATGTCCTCAGCAGTGTAGGGTGCATACAGAGACAGCAGAATCGCGATGGTCTCAGCAGCCTTGCGGACAGCCGGGTCAGCCGCGCCAGCGCCGGAGTCAATAGCCTTACGGGTAGCGTTCACAAGCTCCATGGTCTTCGCAACAACCACGTTGAACTTGCCGTTATCCAGCAGGCCCTGAACCTCGTGCACGGTGCGAGCAATCAGCTTCTGCAGCTCCAGGTCACCGGTGGTTGCGTCAACGCCGGGTTCGCTGGTGACGTCCTGAGCCACACGCCATGCGCGAGCCAGGAACTTCTGCGAACCGGCCGGGGAAACATCCGCCCAGTCCACGTCATCCTCGGGCGGAGAAGCGAAAATCATGGTGGTGCGGATAGCGTCCACACCGAACTTGTCGAGCTGCTCGCCCAGGTTCACGCCGTTACCCAGCGACTTGGACATCGCCTTACCACCGTTGAGCACCTGACCCTGGTTCATGAGCGCCTTGAACGGCTCATCGTGCTTAATCAGGCCCAGGTCGCGAACAACCTTGGTGAAGAAGCGTGCGTACAGCAGGTGCAGAATAGCGTGCTCAACACCGCCCACGTACATGTCGACGGCACCCCACTCGCTCATAGCCTGCGGGTCGAAAGGAGCCTTGTCGTAGTTCGGGGAAACGTAACGCAGGAAGTACCAGGAGGAATCCACGAAGGTGTCCATGGTGTCCGAGTCACGACGAGCCTGCTTGCCACACTCGGGGCAGGGCACGATAGCCCAGTCATCGGCAGCTGCGAGAGGCGACTGGCCCTTAGGAGCCAGCTGCTCACCGCGCAGGTTATCGGGCAGCAGCACCGGCAACTGATCCTCGGGGACCAGAACCTCGCCACAATCCTCACAGTGAATCACCGGGATGGGGGTACCCCAGAAACGCTGGCGGGACAGCAGCCAGTCACGCAGACGGTAAATGACCTTGCCCTCACCGGTGCCGGCAGCCTCAACCAGCTCAATAGCCTTAGCAATCGCCTCAGCCTTCGGCAGGCCGGTCAGCTCACCGGAGTTGATGAGCACGCCGTCACCAGCTGCAGCAACACCGCTGGTTGCAGGATCCTCAGCGCCCTCAACGTCCAGGACCTTCACGATGGGCAGGTCGAACTTCAGGGCGAACTCGAGGTCGCGCTGGTCGTGCGCGGGCACAGCCATAATCGCGCCGGTACCGTAATCGGCGAGCACGTAGTCAGAAGCCCAGACGGGCAGCTTCGCGCCGGTCAGCGGGTTAATCGCGTAGCGGCCGGTGAACACGCCGGTCTTCTCACGGTCGGAGGACTGGCGGTCAATATCGCTCAGTGCCTTAATGTCTTCGCGGTACTGCTCCAGGGCAGCCTTGTGCTCGGGTGCCACAATCTGCTCGGCGAACGCCGCATCCGCAGCAACCACGATGAAGGTTGCGCCGTACAGGGTGTCCGGGCGGGTGGTGAACACGGTGAAAGACTCAGCAGCCTGATCCTCGGTCGCCTCAATCTCGAAGCGCACCTCAGCACCCTCGGAGCGACCAATCCAGTTGCGCTGCATGAGCAGAACACGGTCAGGCCACTTGCCCTCCAGCTGCTCCATGTCATCCAGCAGCTGCTGTGCGTAGTCGGTGATCTTGAAGTACCACTGGTTCAGCGACTTCTTAGTCACGGTGGTACCGCAACGCTCACACGCACCGTTCACAACCTGCTCGTTCGCGAGCACGGTCTGGTCCTTGGGGCACCAGTTGACCATGGAGTCCTTACGGTACGCCAGGCCCTTCTTGTAGAACTGCTCGAACAGCCACTGAGTCCACTTGTAGTACTCGGGGTCCGAGGTGTGCAGGCGGCGGCTCCAGTCAACGGCAATAGCGTAACGCTTGAAGGACTCAGCCTGAGTGTCAATGTTCTTGTACGTCCACTCCTTGGGGTGAGTGTCGTTCTTAATGGCTGCGTTCTCAGCGGGCAGGCCGAAGGAGTCCCAGCCAATCGGGTGCAGAACATCGTAGCCGCACTGCTTGAAGTAGCGGGCGTTCATGTCACCAATAGCGAATGCCTCCGCGTGACCCATGTGAAGGTCACCGGAGGGGTACGGGAACATATCCAGCACATACTTGCGGCCCTTGGGGGCGTCACCGGTGGGCTGGAAAACCTTCGTTTCGTCCCAGTAGGGGCGCCACTTGGCTTCCATAGCGCGGAAGTCGTACGCATTTTCGTTGCGTTCGGTCTCTACCTGAGCAGACACAGCGATTCCTTAAATAAAGACAGGTTGATAAAAACTTAACCCTCCAAGTGTAACGCGAAACCCGCACCGCGCCAGAGTTGAGGCCGCCCCGACTACCAAATGGACGGCACCACCCATCCGGCTGTCGATGCGGGAGGCGGGTTTCAGAGCCCTTTCAGGCTTCTCCCCTAGAATTAAGAACGGGACGTTGCCGCCCCAGTGCCCAACCCGCGAAAGGTACCCATGACCTCCACCGTTACCCCGGACTCCCCCAACACCTCAGTTCTTGAGGGTGTGCCCGGCCCGCTCATTTCCGGCACCCGCCACGACGCCCTCATCGGTGACGGCGCGCAAGCGGTCATGACCCGCTACTGGCAGTACGGCAAAGGCATGAACGACGGCACCTTCCCCGAAGGCTCCTACCCCGTGCTACTCGTGCACGGCTTCCGCGGCGACCACCACGGCCTGGAAATCATCGCGAACTACCTGCTGAAGCTCATCCCGAACGTCAGCATCATCAGCCCCGACCTGCCCGGCTTCGGCCGCTCCGGCGACCTGCCCGAAAATACCCCGGGGGAAAATAACCAGGGCGAAGACAACATCAACGCGTACGTGGCGTGGCTGAACGACTTTGTGAAGCACACCAACCCCGCCCGTGAGGATGCGCAACCCCTACCGCTGCACGTGGTCGGCCACTCCTTCGGCTCCATCGTCACCAGCGCCTTCGCCGCCGCACACCCGAACTCGCTCGCACTACTCTCGCTCATCAACCCCATCAGCGAGCCCGCCCTCGAAGGTAGCCAGCGCGTCGCCTCCCGACTCGCCTCCCTCTACTACCGCGCCGGCGCGGCACTCCCCGAAAAAATCGGCTACCCGCTGCTGCGTTCGCAGCTGATTACCCGCGCCTCCAGCGAAGTCATGATGCGCACCAAAGACAAGGCAATGCGCCGCTTCATCAACGGCCAGCACGCCGCCTACTTCGGCTCCTTCGGCTCCCGCCGCGGAGTGCTCAGCGCCTACGAAGCGTCCATTACGCACACCGCCGCCGAATACGCCGCCGCAATCCAGGTACCGGTGCAGATGCTCGTCGCCGAAGACGACGACCTGGGCACCCCCGAAACGGCACGCGCCATGTACGCGACGCTGACCTCCCGCGACCTGCCCAACGACTCCTCAACCGGCGCCCGCGAGCGCCTGGACATGATCCCCGAAGTCGGGCACCTCATCCACTATGAAACCCCTCGCCTCGCCGCGGAACTCATCGCCGATTTTGCCGCCGAGCACTAAGGGAACGAACAGAAGGAACCAACATGAAACTCATGGTTGACGCCCGATACACCCGTATCGGCTTCCACGACGGCATCAGCCGCTACACCGCGTCCCTGTTGGGCGCGCTCAAAACCCTCATCGACACCGGTGACGAAGCTGCCGCCGACCTCGACCTCACCATGATTATTAGCGACGAGCGTCAGCTGGAGATGCTGCCCGATTTGCCGCACGTGAAAATCTGCTCGCCCACCGGCCCGCTCGAACCGACCGCCTCACTGCAGCTGAACAAGTACGCGCCGGACGTGGTGTTCTCCCCCATGCAGACCATCGGCTCCACCGGACGCAAATTCAAGCTAATCCTCACCCTGCACGACCTGATCTACTACTCGCACCCGACCCCGCCCGGGTTCCTGCCCGCACCGGTGCGCGTGGGCTGGCGACTCTTCCACAAGACCTACACCCCGCAGCGCTTCCTACTCAATCACGGCGACGCGGTCGTGACGGTTTCTGAGTCGACCGCCTCGCTGATTCGTGAGCACGAGCTGACCACCAAGCCGCTGTTCGTGGTGCCCAACGCCCCGCAGCCCGGAAGCGTGGTCTCCCGCCAGACCGCGCTGGAACGCGCCACCACCCGCGAGGAGCAGCCCGTTAAGCACCTGGTGTACATGGGTTCGTTCATGCCGTACAAGAACGTAGAAACTCTACTGTTGGCGATGCGTTCTCTACCGGATTACCGCCTGCACCTGCTGTCGAAGATGCCGCCGCAGCGCCTGGTGCAGCTCACCGACGAACGCCTCATCGGTGAGAACGTGGAGGTGCACAATGGTGTGAGCGACGAGGAGTACCAGCAGCTGCTCCGCCAGGCGCACGCCCTGGTGACTGCCTCCCGCGAGGAGGGTTACGGCCTACCCGTGGTCGAGGCTCAGGCGGCAGGTTGCCCGGCGGTGATTAGTGACATCCCGATTTTCCGTGAGATAGCGCCGCACGCCGTGTTCGCGCCGGTTGACGGTGCCCCGGAGGCGCACGCCGCCGACTGGGTCAAGGCAATCCGCTCCCTGGAGGACACCGCCGTTCGCGAGCGCGTCATCATTGATGGCCTGTCGGATGTGCGCCGCTACTCCTGGCGCGACTCGGCACTCAAGCTGCTGGAGGTCGTGCGCGGGCTCTAAAGTCTGCGTGGTTTCTAGGGCTTGCGCGGCTTATACGACGCGCTGCTAGATACAGAAATGCCGCCGCACTCCCCCGAAGCTCGGGAGGGTGCGGCGGCATTCTCGTATTTGGTTTGTGGTTGCCGGTAGGTGCGTGCGGCTTGCGGCAATGATGTACAGCGGCGGTTCGCTACACATTTCCTCCGCGCCTACGCAGGGAACCCGCCCTCGCAGAGCTCGGGCACCCTGAGGGCGCATCCGGAAGGTGCAGCCTCACCGCATTACACCGGAGCAGGAAACCTTACACGTACGCGCCGCGCGCCGCTTCCTTCGCAGCCAGCTCATCCGCATGACCATACGCGTAGAAAATCTTCGCATCATCCAGCTCAGCAAAACGAGCCAGATAACGGCACACCGCGCCACGCTGAGCCTTCGTCATCGAGGACAGCAGAACAGCATCCGGGTGAGTAATGCCGTTGTCGCGGGCCGGTGCCGAATCGCCAAACTCGGGCTCGTAATCAGAGGTGATATTGGTGAAACTCATCGGTGAGTACCTTTCCTTAGGGCGTTTCTTAGTGGAGCGCCGCAACAACGCAGACGCAACCGGAGGCAACACCGCGAAAAGAACCTACGGAGAACACCAGAAGTCTCTTCGCAGAAGTGGTTGTGATACCTCTAAAGTACCCAAGAGCTAACCAATGTTCAAGAACCATCAGGGAACGACCCCATAGTGGACACATACCCGGTTGTCAGGAAGAAATCAGGGGCTTCATGGCGGCATATGACCGCCGGGGTCCCAGCCGAGCTCAACCAGACTGAAAGCCAGTCCAAAATCCACCCCGAAAAACAGAAATGCTGCCGCACTCGTAAAGAGTGCAGCAGCATTTCAAAAGCTAATAATGCAGGCTACGCCATAGTTGCGTAGAGACCGCGTTCAGCATCCTTACGAGCAAGCTCGTAGGCGTGACCGTACGCGTAGAAAATCTTTGCGTCATCCAGCTCCGCGAAACGAGCCAGGTAGCGGTAAACAGCTCCTCGTTCCGCAACGGTCATATCGGCAAGCAAAACGGGGTCAGGGTGCATGACGCCGTTATTGTGTACAGAAGCAGACCCGCCGCATGCAGGTTCGTATGCGGGGGTGATCATAGTCTGAGTCACCAGTATTCATCTTTCGTTGGTGCGCACGGTTGTGAGGCATGCGCGAAGTTGAGTGATAGATACCGCTGATACCCTCTCGACAAGCGCCGAAATAGTATCCGCAGTGCTGAATATTTTACCGTGGATACGGCGACTACGCCAATTAGGATTAGCCAAACCCCAGCAAATCTTAGGTGCACACGAATGCATAAAAATTCTGGGGTGCCCTCCCACAGCACCACCTAAGCGCCCTAAACTACAGCGCTCTGTCCTGCTTTACTCTCCTGTTTTTTCTCCCCTGCGGGGTTATGTTCCTCTACATCCTCAGCGTCTTCATCCTCACCGTCAAAGCCCAGAAGAGCCGTCACCATCGGTAGCGGGTTGAACTCACTCAGCCGGCCCGTACGGTCAACCTTGCGCATCATGAACGCACGTTGCAAGCGCCGCTGAGTCCACGGCGAAAGCACCATCATCAGCAGCGCCTCCACCACAAAAATGCCGACCAGAATCCACAACAGCAGATCCGAAGAACCCGCCTGCTCACGCAGATGCTGAGCCTCCGCCGCCAAACGATCGAAGCCCTCCGAACGCAGGTGCGAAGCATCAAGCCACGTCAACGCCGATGCACCCGCCGGCGACGCCACATTCAACAGCACCGACAGCATCAGCAGAAGCACCGCATACAGCCCGTAATGCACGGTGCGCATCAGCTTCTTCACCCGCGCAAAACCACGGTTCAGTTCCGTACCAATATCGGTGAAAGCCGCCGCCTTCTGCGCCTGCTCCCCCGCCGGCATCATGTGCGGCACCAGGCGGTGCGAAAGCATCAACGGCACCGGCGAGCACGCGTCAAAATACTGCATGTGACTATTCACCGACGGGCCCGGCAGAGTCACAAAGCTGACATCCACACCGGCGGGCTGGGTAATATTCGACCTGCCAATACTGTCACCACAAGCGGAAATCTCGCACCGGTCAGCCACATCAAGGCACTGCAACAAGGCGCCGGAATGTCGTTGCGGTCACTAGCGATAATGCTAATCGGGACCACACCACTACCCAAGCCATAGAAAAAACGAATCGGCTTCTTACCCGCCGCCGCACGACGACGCAGCAACTCATACCCCAGGTAGCCGCCCTGCGAATGGGCAATAATACCCACCGCATCGCTACGGGAACTCAAATCGTCCAGCTGACGATCCAGACGCGCATAAATACGCTCCAAATCGCGCGAATCCGGGCTGGTTGCCGTCTGAATCAGCTGCGTCGGAATAGCCTTCACCAGCGCCCACAGCTCACGGGCACGACGAGCCAAAACCCAGCCCACAATACCCAGAACAAGCACCGCCGCAAGACCCGTAAACGCACCCTGCGGAGTACCCAGGGACGCCACAAAAGCATCACGGAATGTCATCACAGCCATTACCGCCAGCACCAGCCACAGCGCCACATTCACGAACCGAGCCGTAGACCGCAGCAGGTGCCCGGCACGCTCACGCCAGGTCGCACCGGGGCGCTCATAGTAGAAGCAGAACATCAAAAACAGCGGCAAAACCGACACCAACCAGGGCAAATGCTCCTTCAACGGGCGGTAATGCCTGGGCCGCCAGAAGCCCTCCTGAAAGAGGAGGCTGCGGCGAGTGACCGTGCGAACCGGGCGCGGCTTCGGCTGAGGCAGGCGCGGAAGCTCAAGATTAGGCAACTCGATGTTCGGGAGCTATACCTTGGGAAGCTCAATTTTCGGCAGATCAATTTTCGGCAAATCAATCTTAGGGAGCTCCACTTTAGGCAGTTCCACCTTGGGTAACTCCACTTTGGGCAACTCAACCTTCGGAAGTTCAATTTTCGGCAGACTGATTCTTGTAGATTCTTTGGGCTCGGAGGCTTCGGCTGGTTCTTCCTGAGCGGAGTTCGCTTCAACCTGCGGGCTTTCCTCAGCCGGGTCGGCAGGGTTTGCAGGGTCGGCGGGGTACTCCGTGCGCTCAATCGTCAACGAATACGTCAACTCGCTGTGGTGGCTCGTCGGGCTCACCTCAGCGGCAGGCGGGAGGGTATCACCGTCAGGAATCACCTCAACACGAACCCGCGCAGAAGCCTCCGCGGCGGAGTTCTCTTCGGAGAGCGCGACAGAATCTGTGTTCAGCGCCAGCAGAGTCTGCACACTATGCGCCACAGGCTTGCCAAAATACGCGAGCGTCTCGCCGTGATTCTGGTAGCCGATACCGTGAACCAGCAGCACCGCCGCATCATGGTGCTGGCCCTTGCGGTGCAGGGCACTCTCGGATGCGCAGAAGCATACTCAGCCAGCCGTTGCTGCTCACCGTCAGGCAGCGCACTACCCTTCAGCAGATGAGGCACCTTCGACACGCCTCTCACCTCCTCGCCTCTGCGCACAACGCGCTCGCAAACCCGCGTGCCAACGCCCAACCCGGGGCAAAAACCGCCCCTCACTAGAACACTACAGTACGTCCAGACCGTCACAACGAATCTGAACTGGCCGCTCCCCCACGGTTTTCTTGAGGGCGGCCATCGTGGCGCGCGTAGCACGCAGCTCATGCGTCACCTGCTGGGCAATGCCGTACGAGAAGAACAACAGGGTACGCCAATCGCCCTGAACCGGCGCCTCCTCAGAATCCTCCTCAAGAGACTCCGACCAGGCAAAATACCCCTGATCCAGAGGAACCGGACCCACAATACGCAACTGCTCACGCACCCGCTCCGGCAACGCAGAAGAGCCCAAGAACTCCTCCATGAAGGCGCGAACATCCGCCTCCGCACCGGTCACCGCAGCCGTACGAACCGCCGGAGGCAGACCCGTCTGAGCGCGCTCCTCCAGCTCCCGGCGAGCAAACCACGCCGGATCCCAACGCACCAGCGCCTGCTCCACCGGCGACGGCGAAGCAGTCGTCACCACCGTGCCCTCAAGAGCCGCCGGACGAACCAACGCCGCCGCGTTCAACCAGCGACGCAACGCCGCCTCCGGGGCACGCAACGAATCAAAACGAAGCATCTTATCAGCGTCCAAAAGAAGCGCCGCCGCATAGCCGCCAAAAGCCACCGGCTCAGCACCCGGAGTCGCCACCACCAACGCAGGCTCAGGACCAACCGACGCCCGCACATGGTCACCCGCCGAAGAAATCACCGGAACATTCGGGAACGCACGACCCAACTCCTCAGCAGTACGAGTCGCACCCGCCGCCGAATAACGCCAATGCGTAAAACCGCACTCAGAACAACGCCACTGCTGCGCCAAATGACCGCACCACGAACACGACGGAACCGACGAACCCGAAGCCACCGACAAAGGTCCACTACACTCGCCACAACGCGCCGGCATGCGGCAACGCTCGCACGAAAACGACGGAATATAACCGCTACGCGCCACCTGCACCAACACAGGACCACGCGCCAACGCCCGACGAGCATGCTCAAACGCCAAGTGAGGAATACGCGCCATCGCCGCCAACGGGTCACGCGCCAACTCAAACTCCGAACCTGTCGAAAAAATACGCGGCGAATAATCACGCACCAACGCACGCGGCGCACGCACATGAGACGCCCAGCGGGTACGCACCAGACGCGCCGCCTCACTACTCATGCTGAACCCGGCAAACAGCGCCGCAGTATTCTCAGCAGAAGCACGCAGAAGCAACACATCACGGGCATGACAATACGGGGCGTGCTGCTCCACCAGCGAAGAATCGCCGTCATCCCAGCACACCACCAGGCCCAGGTTCGCCACCGGCGCGTATGCGGCGGCGCGGGTACCAATCACCACCGGAACCTGCCCCAAACGAGCCTTCACAAAACCGTGATAGCGAGTATGCGGAGTCGAATCAGAACTCAAACGCACAAACGAGTCAGCGGGCAGACGCTCGGCGAGCGCCGCCTCCAGAAGATCCAGGTTCTTAGCGGTCGGAACCACCGCAATAGCGCCGCGACCGCTGGCAGCAGCAGCCGCGAGTGCGGTCGCCAAAACATCCGCCCACGTGTGCTCCAGGTGGCCGGGAAGAACCGTCATCACGGCGCGGGTCGCGGCACCGGCGGCAACATCTTCAATGAACTCCGCGCCGTTCTCGTAATCGGAGAAGACGGAGGCGGCATCCGGCGCGTCCGGGTTCAGCGCCGGCGGGTCCAGCACGAAGGGTGCGAGCGCGCCGGGGGTGGCAAGCCACGCGTACGGGTCGGTATCGCTGGAGGTGGCGGAGGCGGCAGAAGGCTCAGATTCCGCGCTCTCGGGGGCATCGGAAGTGCTTACCGGGGCAGAATCACCCAAATACGCCGACTCATAACCCGGCAGAAGGGGCGCGTACTTCTTATCCAGCGCGGCAATGCGCGGCGGCACCGCCAGGCGCAGCACGTTCGCCACCGTGGAGGCGTAACGGTCAGCAAGCGCCTCGGCAAGCGCAAAAATTTCGGGCGCAACAGAGGGCACACGCGACAGCACCGACTTGAGCGGCAGCAGCGAGGTGCGCGTCCAATCAGTCGTGGCGGCGCGCTCCTCAATGTAACCGGTCAGCTCGTGACCGTTGAACAGCACACGCACGCGAGCGCCGGGCACCGCATCCTCACTCAGCTCAGCGGGCACGCGGTAATCAAACGTGCGGTCCACCTGCGGCAGAGTGCTATCCACACGCACACGCGCCACAGGGTTCGGCACGCCGCTCGCCTCCAACTCGGCGGCAACGTTTACCGGCTCCGGGGCGGCAGGAATCAGGGCATCACGAAGAGCAGGAAATCCCTGCAACAGGTCAAGCTGTTGCAGGGATTCCTGCTGAGCACCCAACGGTGCCGAAGAGTTCGATTCAGAACTGCTCTGAGTCACCCGAATCAGCGTGCTCCTCTACCCTGACAGATATTAGGAGGAGGACACTGCCGAACGCAGTGCATCCACGCGGTTCAGGCGCTCCCAGGTGAATTCCGGCTCGGTACGACCGAAGTGGCCGTGAGCTGCGGTCTTCTTGTAAATCGGGCGGCGCAGATCCAGTTCGTTAATGATTGCCAGCGGGCGCAGGTCGAAGACCTCACGCACAGCCTTCTCAATCTTGATCGGGTCGACCTTCTCGGTGCCGAAGGTTTCAACGTACAGACCGACCGGCGCTGCCTGGCCGATAGCGTACGCAACCTGAACCTCGGCGCGGTCAGCCAGACCGGCACCCACAATGTTCTTCGCAACCCAACGCATTGCGTACGCTGCGGAACGGTCCACCTTCGACGGGTCCTTACCGGAGAACGCGCCACCACCGTGACGAGCCGAACCACCGTAGGTGTCCACAATGATCTTGCGGCCGGTCAGGCCCGCGTCACCCACGGGACCACCCTGAACGAAGCGGCCAGCGGGGTTCACAATGAACTTAGCGTTGGAGGAATCCAGCTCGACGCTACCCAGAACCGGTGCGATAACGTGCTTCTCAATGTCTGCACGCAGGTCAGCCAGGTCGTAGCTTGCGGTGTGCTGGCTCGAAACAACGACGGTGTCCACGGAGACAGGCACGTTGTTCGAATCGTAGCCGAGGGTCACCTGAGTCTTGCCGTCGGGGCGCAGCTCGGTCAGCAGGCCGTCCTTACGGACCTTGGTCAGACGCTCAGAGAGGCGGTGCGCCAGCCAAATCGGGGCGGGCATCAGCACGTTCGTCTCGTTCGAAGCGTAACCGAACATGATGCCCTGGTCGCCCGCACCCTGGCGGTCGTACTCGTCAGCAGCGATGCCCTGACGAACCTCGAGGGACTCGTACACGCCGGCGTTAATGTCCGGGGACTGCTCGCCAATGGACACGGACACGCCGCAGAACTCGCCGTCGAAGCCGCGGGTCGAGGAATCGTAGCCGATACCCAGAATGGTCTCGCGCACGATGGAGGGGATTTCGACGTAGCTGGAGGTGGTCACCTCGCCCGCAACGTGCACCTGCCCGGTGGTTACCATGGTCTCCACAGCAACGTTCGCTGCGGGATCCTGGGCGATGATGCCGTCGAGGATGGCGTCAGAAATCTGGTCACAAATCTTATCGGGGTGGCCTTCAGTCACCGACTCGCTGGTGAATAGGCGCAGATGGTTATTACTCACGGTTTCCACTCTACTGGTTGAGGGCGCGCGAAGATAGCGCGCTCGTAATGATGACGGTTTCCTTCAATTATGACACGTTTGTTAAGCGCTATTACGAGGCGGGGTGCTGCGTTCACACCCCGGGCGGGCCTTCACTCAGCGCTAGCAGGCACTTAGGCCAACGCCAGCCAGGGGATTAGGCAAGCACCGCCAGAATCTTCTGAGCCAACGCCGGACCAATACCCGGCACCGCCGTCAGCTCCTCGGCGCTCGCCTGCTTAATCTGAGCCACCGACCCGAAGTGCTTAATCAGCGCGGATCGCTTCACCTCGCCTAGACCGGGCACCTCATCCAGGGCGGAGGCGACCATCGCCTTACCGCGCTTAGAACGGTGGAAGGTGATAGCGAAACGGTGCGCCTCATCGCGGATGCGCTGCACCAGGTACAGCGCCTGCGAAGTACGCGGTAGTACGACCGGGTAGTCGTCGTCCGGTAGCCACAGTTCCTCCAGGCGCTTAGCGATGCCGGCAACGTACACATCCGTAATGCCCAGGTCGCTCAACGCGGCGGAGGCGGCAGCCACCTGAGGCGGGCCGCCGTCCACGAGCACCAGGTTCGGCGGGTAGGCGAACTTCGCAGGCTCAGGCGTGGAGGCGTCAATCTCGCCGGAGTGCACGGGCGCGGCTTCGCGTTCTGCCTGCTGCGCCAGGTGCCTCTTGAAACGGCGGGTAATGACGTCATACATGCTGGCGGTATCGTCACGCGCGGCGTCGCCGGTAATGCTGTAGGTGCGGTAGGCGTTCTTTGCGGGCATGCCGTCCTCAAAGACAACCATGGAGGCGACCACGTTCGTGCCCTGCACATGCGAAATGTCGTAGCACTCGATGCGCAGCAGCGGGTCCGGTAGTTCCAGCGCTTCCTGCAGCTCCACGAGGGAGGCGCTGCGCGTGGTCAAATCACCGGCACGGCGGCTCTTGTGCAGGGTCAGCGACTGGCGCGCATTCTCGGCAACCGTCTTCATGAGTTCTGCCTTGTCGCCGCGCTGCGGGACGCTAATCTCCACGGGCCCGCCGCGCACCTCCGCCAGCCAGGACGCCAGCTGCTCCTTATTCTCGGGCTCCACCGGCACGAGCACGGAACGCGGAATATCGTAGCTGTTCAGGCTCTTCTCGGCGTCCTTCTGGGAGGCGAGGCTCGCCGCAATATCGCTGTACACCTGCGCGATGAGCTGCTCGATGAGCTGTGCGTCGGTGCTGTCGTTGACCTTCTCCACGATCCAGCCGCGCTGGCCGCGGATCCTGCCGCCGCGCACGAAGAACACCTGAACGGACGCCTCCAGGTCGTCCTCAGCGTAGGCGAACAGGTCGGCATCCACGGTCGCGCCGAGCACCACGGCGTTACGCTCAAACGCCTTAGTCAGCGCGGCAATATCGTCACGAAGAATCGCGGCGCGCTCAAAGTCCATATCAGCGGCGGCGGCCTTCATTTCTGCGGTCAACTGGGCGATATGCTTCTCAGCGCCACCACCCATAAACCGGGTCAGCCCGCGCGCCAACTCGCGGTGCTCCTCGGCGCTAATCTTGCCCACGCACGGCGCCGCGCACTTATCGATATAGCCGAGCAGGCAGGGCCGGCCACTATTCTTCGCGCGGTTAAACACGCCGTTCGTGCAGGTACGCACCGGGAAAACGCGCAGTAGCGCATCCAGGGTTTCACGAATCGCCCACGCCTGCGAGTACGGCCCAAAATAGCGCACGCCCTTACGGCGCTCGCCGCGAGTGACCATCGCGCGCGGGTACACGTCATTGACGGTAATCGCCAGGTACGGGTACGACTTATCGTCGCGGAACGCAATGTTGAAGCGCGGCGAAAACTCCTTAATCCAGGTGTATTCAAGCTGCAGCGATTCCATCTCGCTCGCCACCACGGTCCACTCCACGCTCGCCGCTGTATGCACCATCGCGTAGGTCTTCGGGCTCAGCGTCTGCGGGGACGCAAAATAGCTGTTGAGGCGGTTGCGCAGGTTCTTCGCCTTGCCCACGTAGATGACGCGGCCGTCGGCATCGCGGAAACGGTAAACGCCCGGGTCGGTGGGGATTTCGCCGGGGGCGGGGCGGTAGCTGGAAGGCTCTGCCATGGGTACTTTCTCCTCGCTCAACTGGGGCTCTCTACTGGGCTGCCGGGGTCATCTCAGGCTCGCGCATACGACAAACCGCGCATCCTACACCCATCTCCCCCAAAGCGCGGGGGCCGGTGCGTGAATGCGCGGTTTAAGTCTACGCGGTATAGGCGGCGAGTGCCCTAGCCTGCGTCACGTGCGGCTGAGGGCGAAACGTTGTATTCGTGCTTGCGTGCCTGACCGGACAGCTGAGCAATCTCATCCATGATCGCGTCGGTGGTGACGCGGCGCTGCTTGCCGGTCATCTTCTCGCCGGTCTTCTCAAAGTAGAGCGGCTTACCTACACGAATCGTGAAGCGGCGCGGGTAAATCATGTTCGAGCCGGGCTTCTGCAGGCGGTCGGTGCCAATCAGACCAACCGGAACCACGGGCGCGCCGGTCATGTGCGCCAGCCACGCCACACCAATCTTGCCGCGGTACAGGTAGCCGTCGCGGGAGCGGGTGCCCTCGGGGTAAATGCCGAAGACCTTACCCTCCTGCAGCTTCTCCAGGGCAATATCGAGCGCCTTGAGCGATTCGGAACGGTCGGAGCGGTTCACGGGAATGATGTCCACGGCTTCGAAGAATGCCTTCATCATCTTGCCGCGCGGGCCGGGAGTGTTCACGTACTCAGCCTTGGCGAGGAACGCCACGCGACGCGGCATCATGGCAGAAATAATGATGGAGTCCAGGAAGGACAGGTGGTTGGAGGCGACAATCACCGGGCCGGTGGCGGGGAAGTTTTCGAGTCCGGTCACGCGGGCGCGGAAGACGGTGCGCAGGATTCCGGTGACTGCTTTCTGGGTGGATTTGTAGAGAAGCACGTGAACTCTCCTGAGGTGCCGATAGATTGCGGGCTGTGGCGGCGGTCCGCCGTGGATGCGGGGCGAGTGACCCCTTCTGAATATACGCCGCCAAAGAGCACAAAATCTGTACTGCGGTAACCTGTGCCGCAAAAAATTTGTACTGTGTTTAGTAGCGTCGGGTTTTATTATTCCACACCCGAGTGTAGGCACGTGAGGGGTGCCGCGCTCCCCTTCCACATGCTGGGATGCGCCTCCCGCCCAGGTTCCTGCGAGAACCCCGGCAGGAGCTCGAGTAGGAGCCTGAGTAAAAGCCCCGATTGAGGGAGTCTGCGCAGCTTCCACCCCGGCGCCTCCTCCCCCGCTACAGGCGAGGAAGTGGCACGGAAGCTAAGGGTTCAACCTCAACGTAATATTTCAGGTTTTCGGCCTTATGATTACTGATTTCCCCGCCAAATAGCCGTGTCACATTATGACGCTACGTCAGCAAAGTTTCGTAAATGCGCATTTAATATGCAAAAATGAGAGCAGGGTGGGCTGTCGCACCTCCCTCAAGGACGATTCACCCTGAACATAGTGAGCCGCCCCTCCAGCGGATGTGCGTCGGGACCACTCCACCTACAAATTCCACGCACACTGGAGACATACACTATGGCTACAAAACCCGTCTCGCGTGCGCAGGCAGCAAAGATTGCCCGCCGCTCAGACACGGTCGGTGCCTATGCCGGAAAAGGCTGGGTACAGGCTGTTGCGTTTGTGATGCTCCTGGGCTTCACCATCATGGCAGTCCTTGCAATGCGCACCTACGCACTCTCCATGCCGCTCCCCGACAAAATCGTCGGCAACGACGGCAAAACTATCGCAACCCAAGAACAGATCCTGCACGGTCAGGAACTGTTCCAGGGACGCGGCCTGCAGCAGTACGGATCCGTTCTGGGTCACGGTGCCTACCTCGGCCCCGACTACACTGCAGAATACCTGCGCCTGACCACCGATGCTGCCGTCAAGGAGTACCGTGAACAGGGCAAGCAGGACCCCCGCGAACTCGTAAAGAACGAGTGGCGCAAGGAGAACAAGTACGACGAGCAGACTAAGACCATCACCTGGTCCGCTGGTGAGACCAAGGGCTACCAGCTCATGCTCAAGCACTACCGCGAAACCCTGATGAAGGGTGACACCTCGCAGGGCCTGTTCCCCAACGCCATTAAGAACGACGAAGAACTGCACGACATCGTCGCTTTCTTCGGCTGGACCGCATGGGCATCGGCGGCAGACCGCCCCGACCAGCCCTACTCCTACACCAACAACTGGCCCTCCGAACCCAACGTGGACAACAAGCCCACCGCGGATCTGATGGTCTGGTCGGCACTCTCCCTGATTGCCCTCATCGGTGGTACCGGTCTGATGTTCGCCATCTACGGCCGCTGGTCCCGCGCTATCGGCTGGCACGCGGAAGAGGCACCCGTCCTCGACTTCCGTCAGCCCGACGAAGTTCGCCTGACCCCCTCGCAGAAGGCAGCCTGCCTGCTCTTCGCAACGATCCTGGTGCTGTTCCTGCTGCAGGCTCTGGTGGGTGCGCTCACCGAGCACTACCGTGAAGAACTCACCGGATTCTTCGGTATCGACATGGGCCAGTTGCTGCCCTACACGGTATCCCGAACCTGGCACCTTCAGCTCTCCCTCTTCTGGACCGCAGGCGCGTTCCTGGCGGGCGGTATCTTCATCGCCCCGCTGATTACCCGCCGCGAACCCAAGAAGCAGGGTCCGCTCACCTATGTTCTCATCGGCGCCGTGGTCTTCGTGGTCCTCGGCTCGCTGCTGAACGAATGGTTCTCTCAGAAGGGCCTCATCCCCAAGGAATTCACCGGCTTCTTCTCGCAGCAGTGGGAGTTCCTGGACCTGCCGCGATTCTTCCAGATCCTGCTCACCGCGGGTATGTTCATCTGGATCGTCATCGTCTGGCGTACCCTCTCCGCTCGCCTGAAGGGCTCGAAGAAGACCTCCCTGCCGTGGCTGTTCCTCTTCTCCGGCCTCGCCATCCCCATGTTCTACGCGGTCGGCCTGCTCGCAGGTCAGCGTACTCACGTGACCGTCGCCGAATTCTGGCGATTCTGGGTGGTTCACCTCTGGGTGGAGGACTTCCTCGAACTTTTCACCACCGTCATGGTGGCGTACATCTTCGTGCTGCTCGGCGTGGTCCGCGAGCGCATCGCGATCTCCATCATCATGATGGACGCCGTGCTCTACTCCGTCGGTGGTGTAATCGGTACTCTGCACCACACCTACTTCGTCGGTACCCCCTCCGAGCAGATGGCATTCGGTGCGTTCTTCTCGGCTGCTGAGGTTATCCCGCTGACCTTCCTGACCGTTGAGGCGTGGGGCTTCATGCAGCTGGGTGCTCGCCAGTACTCCAACCGCACCAAGCCTTTCCCGCACCGTTGGGCTGTTATGTTCCTGATTGCTGTGGGCTTCTGGAACTTCCTCGGCGCGGGTGTGTTCGGCTTCCTGATTAACCTGCCGATCGTGTCCTACTTCGAGATTGGTACGGCGCTGACCGCAAACCACGCACACGCATCCATGATGGGTGTGTACGGTATGCTCGCGATTGCGTTCGCGGTGTTTGGTCTGCGCTACCTGCTCCCTGAGGACAAGTGGCCTGAGAAGGGTCTGAAGTTCTCCTTCTGGACCCTGAACATTGGTCTGCTGTGGATGTCCTTCATCTCGCTGCTGCCGCTGGGTATTGCTCAGCTGTACAAGTCCGTGGGTGAAGGCTACTACGAGGCTCGTTCCTTCGCGTTCATTCACGACGGCGCTTCCGCCGTGATGGGTTGGATGCGTATGCCTGGTGACGTCATCTTCCTGGTCGGCATTATCCCGCTGATTAAGCTGGCTCTGCTGGGTATCAAGGAGATCTTCTCCAAGAACGCTAAGGAAACCGTCCTGGAGCTGCCCGAACCGCCGCTGTACGAGGTGGTTGAGGACGCTCGCATCGCAGAGTTCGCCGGCGCTAAGGCTGCCGAGGAACTGCCCGAGCAGACCAGCCCCTACCGTAGCGATCGTCGAGGCTAACCATGCCTGAGCAGATTGCTGGAGTTTCTTTCCTCGTGTGGCTGGCCTGCGTGTACGCGCTAGGCCTGGTCGCCGTGGGTTGGGGCTTCGATATTCTCGCCAAGCGCACCAGCCAGCGCATGGTGGCGGCGCGAACCTTCGGGTTCACCTACCACGAAGAGAGCGACGCGTGGCTCTGCCCCGAAGACCAGTGGCTGTGGGCGACCGCATTCGACTCGGATAACCGAGTGATGCGTTACCGCGCCAAGCCCAGCGTGTGCAACACCTGCCCGATTAAGGACAGCTGCACCGTCTCGGCGAACGGCCGCGAGCTCACCCGTGAAGTGGACGAATGGCCCTACTCCGAGTCGGGTCGTTTCCACCGCGGGCTGGCGGTTGCTGTCTCGTTGCTGGGCGTGGTCATGCTGATTGGTGCCGCCATCGTCTGGCACTCCCCGCTGGAGCTTCTGGTGGAGGGTGCCGCCGCGGTGGTCTGCCTGTCGCTGACCTACCCGCTGGCTGTGAAGCTCATGCGTTCCCCCGCGAACTTCGAGAACGATCCGAAGCATATTCACGCATCCACCGCTGACGAATCGGTGAACGTGAAGATGGACCGTTTCGCGGCGAAGTGGGGTGGCGTGTCGAATGAGCGTAAGCGCCGTACCGAGCAGACCCGCAAGCAGATGATTGCGGAGGCAACCCTGCCGGTTCGTACCTCTGCCCTCGACCCGGACCGCCCCGCATGGAGCGGTACCGGCACCTCGGTTAAGCGACTGCACAAGACCACGAATGAGGTCCTGCAGGAGCAGAACCTGGCTGAGGTTGAGGCTGCCGAAAAGCTGGCAGAGCAGATGGCGAAGAAGTAGCGCTGCACAAGTTTTTCCGTTCCGGCGGCTGACCGGTCGATTGGTCCCGTCTGTTGGCTTCGACGGCCACCCTGCATGGAATTCTCTTTTATTCCTCTTTTGAGTTTTCCATGCGGGGTGCCGCTAAAGCACCGACCGCCGCGATGTACGCCGGGACGGAAAATTCCCCTCCCAAAACTCCCCCCCCCAGCCCGGTTACCGGGCACCCCCTACTACCTGCACCGTACGAGGCGCGGGCAGGTGGGCACACATACCGTCCTCCCCCAATATTTGTGAAGGAAAACCATGGATCCCGTCACTCTGGCAACTATCCTCATCCCAGTTGCCGTCATTGTTCTTTTTATTCTGATTCGTATGTTCCGCGTCATCCCCGAATACGAGCGTGGCATCTCTTTCCGCTTCGGTCACCTGCGTTCGGAGCTGAAGCCCGGCCTGAACGTCGTCTTCCCCCTCGTTGACTCCCTGCAGCGCGTTGATATGCGTGTTATCACCCTGACCATTCCCCCGCAGGAAGTCATCACCAAGGACAACGTTCCCGCCCGCGTGAACGCCGTGGTTCTCTTCCGCGTGACCAACGCCAAGAACGCCGTGCTCGAGGTCGAGAACTACCCGATTGCCACCAGCCAGATCGCGCAGACTACCCTGCGTTCCCTGCTCGGCCGCGTTGACCTGGACACCCTGCTCGCACACCGCGAGGACCTGAACGAGGACCTGCGTTCCATCATCGGTTCGCGCACCGAGCCGTGGGGTATTCAGGTGGAGCTCGTCGAAATCAAGGACGTTGAGATTCCCGAGGCTATGCAGCGCGCCATGGCTCGCGAGGCTGAGGCTGAGCGTGAGCGCCGTGCAAAGATCATTTCGGCACGCGGTGAGCTGGAGGCCTCCAGCGAGCTGAAGGAAGCATCCGACATTCTGAGCCAGTCCCCCGCTTCCCTGCAGCTGCGTTACCTGCAGACCCTGCTGGAGCTGGGTGCCGACCAGAACTCGACCGTGGTCTTCCCGCTGCCCATGGACGTGATTGGTCCGCTCGTGGGCGCGCTCAAGGGTGAGAGCAAGTAGGCGCTTCTCCCCTAGCCTGACGCACTAGCCGCGGCGGCTGATTCGCAGCGGTTAGACATATAGAAATATCCCGTGCAGATGAGAGTATCTGCACGGGATATTTCTATGCCGAACATTCTTCGCGAAAGCTAGAAGGAAGGCGTTTGGCCCGCCGCGGGGGTTGGATGAGGTGGTTGCGACGGGCCAAACTGGTCGGTTACACGCCGTAGAGGTGCGGGCGCGGCAGGTACATCAGCCAGTTGGGTGAGGGCCGGAATCCTGCCGCAAACGGTTTTCACCGACGCCTTAAGCATAACCGGCACAACCACCGAACCGTCGGTAGCTTGAGTGAAGCATCAATCACCCATCTCACGCCATGCCGGGGCGGTATTCAGCCCAAAAATCGGCGCCTATCATCTAGCGCAGCGCCCGGCAAACTAACGCAATGCTCGGTGCGCCTGGTCAAAGAACTCACGCTCGTACACGCACGCCGACAGGTACGCCCGCGCCGCGCGCACACGCTGAGCCGGTGAAGCCGTCTCAAACGCACGCTCCACCTCCGCGAGGCTACGCGCCACCTCCGCGGCGAACTCTTCGCCACCGTACATGCTCAGCCACTCCGCGTACGGGTGGTCCGCGTGATTCTGCGAGGAGAGCACAGCGCCCACCTCTTCGTACAGCCAGTAGCAGGGCAAGATAGCGGCGGCACCGACCACGTAATCATCACCGGCGGCGGAGGCACGCAGGAAATTCGTGTACCCCATCGTAATCGGCGAGGGGCCACCCAGACGCGCACGGTTCGCCAGCCAGCCCTCGTGCAGCTGCGATTCGGCGGCAATCGCCTCATGCGCACCGGCGGCCCAGTGCACCTGCGCCTCAGCGGTGTCAGCACGCGCCGAGAGAGTCGCGAGCGCACGCGAATAATCACGCAGGTAGAGGGCATCCTGGTCCAGGTAGAAGGCGAACAGGTCCTCGTCGAGGGTGCCATCACCGAGGGCACGCACGAAGGGCAGGTCCAGGATCTGGTGCCAGGTTTCGCCACCGGCTGCCCAGAGGGCGGCGGTCCAGGGTCCGGCGGGCTTTACGACGGCTTCACCGGCGGGCACGGGGCTGACCGGCAGCAGACGCTCCGGGCTGGTGCCGTCCAGAGTATTGCCCTCAGAGTCGGTGGTGGCGAGCAGGTGATGCCACGGGTATGCGGAGGCGGCAGCCTCCAGGCGGCGGGCACGGGCGGCGTGGTCCACCGGGCCGTGGCCCTCACCGGAGCCGACCTGTAGCCCGGCACCTGCGGCAATGGATTCGTGGAGCCAGCGGGTGCTCCACTGCAGGGCGCGGTGGGTGTCTTCGCTGGTCAGAACGCTCTGCTCTGCGGTGTGTTCTGCGACTTCGGCGTGCTGGAGCAGCTCCACTCCCAGGCGGGTTGCCAGCGAAGAGGATAGGGAGCATCCGGTGCCGTGCGTATTGCGGCTGTCCAGACGCGGGGTGCGCACGTGCGCGCAGGTGCCGTCCGGGAAGACCGCGGTGTTACCGGCGTCCTGACCACACAGGTGGCCGCCCTTCACAATCACGGTAGTTCCGGTCGCCGCCGCAAGGTTCGCCGCCTGCTCGTGCGCCTCATCGAAAGTCTGAGCGGGCTCCTTCTCACAGAGCACGGCAAGCTCCGGAATGTTCGGGGTAATCACATTCACGAGCGGCACGAGATCGCGCAGCGCCTGCTCCGCTTCCGCCTGCAGCAAGCGGTCACCGCTAGAAGCAATCATGACCGGGTCGAGCACAACCACGGGCACCGGATGCTCGCTCAGCCAGGTGCGGACGGTGCGGATCGTGTCTGCGTCGCCGAGCATGCCGATTTTCACGGCGTCAACCGTGACGTCATCAAAAACGGCGGCAAGCTGCGCGGTCAAAAATTCCAGGGGCGGGGTGAACACTTCACGAACCCCGCACGTGTTCTGGGCGACCAGTGAGGTGGTCACACACATGCCGTAACCGCCGGATGCGGCAATGGACTTGAGGTCCGCCTGGATACCTGCACCGCCGGAGGGGTCGGTTCCCGCAATGGAGAGAACCCTCGGCACCCGAGCTGTCTGGGGTACCCCGGATGCTCCGGAGGCGCTCGCGCCGGGTGCAGGGTTGGAGAGGGTCGAGGGGTTGGAGGTGGGTGCGCACGAGGGCGCGGTAGGCTGCTCTGCCATGATCGATAATCCCTTCGCTAGTTCGAACTAGAGCAGGTTCAATGGGTGATTCTCTCAGCCTTGAGTGTTATTACGCCGTTTCGTGCGCCCGCTGTGCTGTAGCTCTTCGCTGTGCCGTAGCCCTTCGTTGGGCGGTCAGTTGGGCGGGTTAGCGGGTCGCGGGCGTCTCAAGGCACCCCATATCGCTCTGCCAGGTTATCACAATGATTCTCCGTAGCTAAAAGTTCTGCGGGTAACAAGTGAATCTCTCCGAAATTTTCGTTTGAGTCTTGCACTCTTGCGAGTGCTCCCGCCGCCGATTTCAGTGCACCCTTGTACGGAAACCACCCGTTAAACACGTAGTGCCCGGCACCGCTTCACACGGTACCGGGCACTATCAGCCGGGCACTATCAGCCGGGTTTAGGTCAGGGCGAAAATCTCTGCCGGTGAACCCTCCGCAATGATCCTACCCTCGTGCAGCAGGACCGCGCGGTCAGCCAGCGAGGCGATACGCGCATCGTGCGAAATGATCAGCACCGCACGGTTCGCCAGCACGGCGCTCAGGGACTCGGTTGCGTCCGCGAGCTCCAGCTGGGTGGTGGACTCGTCCAGAATCACGGCGTGCGGGTCAGCAAGCACAATACGTGCCAGCGCCAGCTGCTGAATCTGGTCGCGGGTCAGCGGCGAATCCGCGCCGCTCACGACAGTATCCATGCCCTGCGGCAGGTCGCGCCACCAGCGGGCACCGATAGCGTCCAGTGCCTCGCCCATCTGCTCGACGGTTGCATCCGGCACGACCACCGTAAAGTTATCGGCGAGAGTACCGAAGAAGACGTGCGCTTCCTGGGTGCAGACCAGCAGGCGCGGGCGGCCATCGGCGGCGGCATCGGTCGGGAAGTCGCCGTGACCGACCGGGCGGCCCATCACGGTGATGGTGCCTTCCAGGGCGGTCAGCGAACCACCAATCAGACGAGCCAGGGTGGTCTTACCCGAACCGGAACGACCCACCAGGGCAAGTGCCTCACCGCGGCGAATCTTCAGGTTGATACCTTCCAGAACGAGGGCGTCCGGCGAGTAGCCGTAGGAGACGTCGGTGCAGTCAATGGCGTACTCCGGGTTCTTCACGGCTTCATCAGATACGGCGGCGAACGCTTCGGCACGGTGCTGTGCACGCGCCTCACGCTGCTTCTTCGCCAGGGAGACCACACCGAACACACGACCCATGTTCACCAGCATGATGCGCAGGCTGCTGACGTGGTGGTTCAGCATGTCGGCGAGGACTCGCAGGCTGAAAACCATGACCGAGGCGGTCGCCACGGCGCCCCAGCTTGCCCAGCCGAGAGCCACGCAGGCGGCACCCCAGAGCATACACAGAATCGTGGGGATCCAAGCGTTAATAGCGTCCACGGTGAAGTACAGCTGGCGGATGCGCACCATGCCCAGCTGCGCGGCGAACTGGCGCTTGTTCTCACCGGCGAAGGCGTCTTCGCGGGCGGCATGAACGCCCAGCTCACGGATCGTGGAGGTGCCGCGAATGTTCTCGGTCAGCACGCTGTTGAGGTCGCTCACGCGCTCCTGGGCGGTCTGGTTGCGTGCCGCCATGAGCGGCAGCATCTTCGACATGATGAGGGCAAGACCGGCAATCATGGGCAGCATGATCAGGCCCATTGCCGGGCTCACAACCGCTAGCGAGATGGTGGAGATAATGAAGTACAGCACCACGTAGATTGCGCCGAGCAAATCCTCGCTGACGGACTTGGCTGCCGAGGACAGGTCGTCGGTCACGCGGGTGAGCAGGTCGCCGCTGCCGGCTTCTTCCACGGTGCGTGCGTCCAGGTCGAGGGTGCCGTCGAGGGTGTCCTGGTTGGCGTCACGGGTGACGAGCGCACCCAGTCGCGCCGCACTGTACGAGGAGACCATAAGGGTTATCGCCTGCACAATGAACGCCGCCAGGATAATCAGAATCGGCTGCCACGGGTAGCTGGAGAACTTGCCCGCCACCACGTCGTCCACGGTGGCACCAATCTGCAGGGGCACCACCGCACCCATGAGGGTGCTGACCATGTAGATGACGAAGGTGTAGAGGGCCCGCCCCTTATGCGCTGCGAGGTAGTTCCACATGCGGCGTGCCACGTAGGCGGGGCTTTCGATGGGGAGCTGCTTTGCCATGCTAGTTCACCTCCTGATTCTGAGTGGTTGCGGGGGTTTCTGCCTGAGCGACGGGGTAGCCGTCGCGTTCCATGCGGCGGGTCGTCTCCGCGGTCGTGGAGACAACGTAGACCTGCTCCAGATCCTGCAGCAGGCCGGGGTAGCCGACGGGCAGGCGGTCGCTACCGACCTGGGTTTCCATCGCATCGTAGATGTAGCGCTGGCTGGGTTCGTCCACGGAGTTCAGCGGCTCGGTCAGAATGAGCACCTGCGCGTCCTGTGCGAGTGCGCGGGCGAGTGCCAGACGCTGACGCTGACCACCCGAGAGGTTCGCTCCTTCGCTGGTGATGCGGGCGGCGAAGTAGTCTTCGGGGTTGCGTCCGCCCAGTCGGTAGGCGATTTCGCGGGAGTCGGTAATCTTCAGCAGTTCCTCATCCTTTGCCTGTGCCAGCTCCTCGTCGGGATTCGGCACGGTGCCCAGGCGCAGGTGCTCCTGCAGGGTTCCAGCGAAAATCATGGGGTTGGGTTCGCTCAGCAGCACGCGGCGGCCGGAGGCATCCTTGAGGTCCTCTCCCCCGTGTCGCAGGGTGCGGGCAAGCGCCTCAGCGTAGTCTTGCGCGGTGAGGTTGTAGTCGCGCGGGTTGACGTACACGATGCGCGGGTTGCTTGCACCGGCGGGGGCGACGGGTACGGGCACCTCCAGGGTGCTTGCTTCGACTGTCTGTTCGACGCGTGCCAGCTGCGCCATTTCTTCGTCGGTGCGCGGGCTCTTCAGCACGCCCTGGCGTACGCCCGCGTGGCCTTCGAGCCGGGCGACCTTGGCGAGCGCAATCTTGGCGTAGCGCCATTCCGTCAGAAAGTTCTGGGTAATCCAGATGGGGCCACCCATCATCGCAATAATGGAGGCGACGGTCACCAGGGACGCGGCGGGGGTGTCGGAGACCCAGCGGCCATTTTCGACATGGCCGGTGAGGGCGAAGCCGACGCCGAGCAGGGTCACGGCACCGCCGAGCAGCGCGCGGATGAGGAACATCCAGCGGTGCGTCTTTTCATAGCGCATGTAGCTGTCGAAAACTTCGTCGGTACCGCGGTGGTAGCGTTCACGCATCTGTTCTTCGGCACCGAGGCCGGCGATGGTGCGCAGACCGGTGGCGATGTCGGAGGCGCGTGAGGAGGCTTCGCCATCCTTCTCACGGTATTCGCCAATCTTGGATTCGAGGAAGGACGAGTACCAGGCAATCACGCCGACCACGATGAGCGTACCGATGAGGGTGACAATCGCGGTGACGGGGTTGATGAGCCAGAGCTGCACGGCACCGAGGGTCGCGATAATCATGGCATTGACGAATAGCGGCAGTGAGAAGTAGACGGCCGTGATGCGGCGTACGTCTTTGTTCATGACGGTGACTGCTTCACCCGCATCAACGGTTGTGCGGGTGCGTCCCATGAGCCGGTTGATATAGATGCGCCAGTCGCGGCCGAGTTCCGCGCTGAGGGTCATGGAGGTACCCCAGCCGAAGAACTCGTTAATCACGATGAAGGTGATGGATGCGACGACCACCCAGAACATGGGCCAGGCGTCGGGGGCTTTGCCAGCGATGTGCTGGTTGATGAATTGACCCACCATGACGGGGATCAGGATTGCGCCGATGCCTGCGGTGGTTTCACCCACGACGGGGATTGCCCAGCGGTGCCAGGGGTATTTGTATCCGGGTGCGGTGACTCGCAGGGCGAGGCGCTTTTTGAGGGCTTCCTCTTCGGCCTTGCGCTGTTCGCTACCGGTTACTTCCTGTGCAGCTTTTTTCTGCGCAGTTTTCTTCTGAGCGGCTTTTTCCTGCGTGGTTTTGTTATGCATGGATTCTTCATGCGTAGCTTCTTCACGCGCGGCGTTTTCTTGTGCCTTGTCAGCGTTGTATTCAGTCATTCAACGTCTCTCCTTTCTCTTACCCTATTCCTTTATCAATGTGGCACGCAACACTATTTGCACCATAGATGGGCGTGTCGTCATTTATGCAACGTATTTTGGAGTTTGTATCAGCCGCTCAACATGCACCGACATCAATCGGCGGATTCTGCATCTACGCGGTAATCTATGCGGCTTGGAGGCCTACGTTTTCGACCTTCTGAGCACCAGGTTTTTGCACCACTGCACTTTTAGTGCTTTGTTCTACACTACACGAATTTGGGGAATTCCCGCGTTAGCGCGGCACCGCGCCTCCCGAACGCCCTATAAACGCCCCGCGAAGGAACCGCAACCACCCTGCAAAGATGCAGTGAACACCCCGCAAGCACTCCGCGAGTACCCTGTTGTTCCCTCGTAACGATAACGCCCCCGCGCCCGCGCTATTCCCGATAGACTGGAATCCTCATGAGTATTTTGAATTTTCTTTCTTCCACGCTGGGCGAGAATCCCGGCGACTACAATCGACGCGATTTTAAGGGCAACCCCCTCACCGCCGAAGAAATCTATGATTCCTTCACCGAGTGGATTTCGACCCGCGGCATGACCCTGTACCCCGCCCAGGACGAGGCCGTTCTGAGCATTGCCGCCGGACATAACGTGGTGCTGGCAACCCCGACCGGTTCCGGTAAGTCCACTGTGGCTGTTGCCGCGCATTTTACGGGCCTGGCGACCGGTCAGCGCTCCTACTACACCGCCCCCATTAAGGCGCTGGTGTCTGAGAAGTTCTTTGACCTGATTAATATTTTTGGTGCCGAAAACGTGGGCATGATTACCGGCGACTCCGCCATTAATACGGAGGCGCCCATTATCTGCTGCACCGCGGAAATTCTCGCCAATATTGCCCTGCGCGAGGGCAAGGATGCGGACCTCTGCCAGGTCATTATGGACGAGTTCCACTTCTACTCCGACCCGCAGCGCGGCTGGGCGTGGCAGCTTCCCCTGTTGGAGCTTCCGCAGGCGCAGTTCCTGCTGATGAGCGCGACCCTGGGCGATACGACTCGCTTCCAGGAGGAGATGACGGCACTGACCGGCCGCGAGAGCGACCTGGTGGCGCACTCTGAGCGTCCCATTCCGCTGCATTTCTACTACTCCACCACCCCGGTTCAGGAAACCGTGCAGGAGCTCGTGCAGACCAAGCAGACTCCGGTCTACATTGTGCACTTCTCGCAGAAGGCGGCGCTGGAGCAGGCGAACGCGCTGCTGTCGGTGGCTATTGCCTCGAAGGAAGATAAGGAACGCATCGCGGAGCTGATTGCGAAATTCCGTTTCGGTCCGGGCTTCGGTAAGGCACTGAATAAGCTGGTGCGTGCCGGTATCGGTATTCACCACGCGGGCATGCTGCCCAAGTACCGCCGCCTCGTGGAGCAGCTGGCTCAGGAGGGTCTGCTCAAGGTGATTTGCGGTACCGACACCCTGGGTGTGGGTATTAACGTGCCGATCCGTACCGTGCTGATTACGGCGCTGTCGAAGTTTGACGGTGCCCGTAGCCGCCGTCTGCGTGCCCGCGAGTTCCACCAGATCGCTGGACGCGCCGGCCGCGCCGGTTTTGATACCGCCGGCACCGTGGTGGTTCAGGCACCCGAGCACGATATTGAGAACGCTCGCCTGCTGGCTAAGGCTCAGGCGAAGTTCGGTGACGACACCAAGCGCATTAACCAGTCGCTGTCCTCCAAGCGTAAGAAGGCGCCGGAAGGGTTCGTTGGCTGGTCCGAGAAGACCTTCAAGCAACTGGTAGAAGCCGCCCCGGAGCCGCTGACCTCCTCCTTCGACATCACCCATTCGATGCTACTGAACCTGATGCACCGCCCAGAGAACCCGGTCATTGCCGCGTACCGCATCATTCAGGAGAACCACGAGAGCCCCGCGCGCCGCCGCGAGCTGCTGCGCAAGGCAATCGGCATCTACAAGGAACTGCTGACCGGCGGCGTGATCGAGCGAACCAACACCCCGGACGAGCACGGCTCCTACCTGCGCCTGACCGAGGACCTGCAGGATAACTTTGCCCTGAACCAGCCGCTGTCCGCTTTTGCGGTCGCCGCGCTGGAACTGCTCGACCCCGAATCCCCCAGCTACGCACTGGACGCGCTCTCCCTCATTGAGGCGACCCTGGATTCGCCGAACCAGGTGCTGTACGCGCAGGAACGCAAGGCGAAGAACGAACTGTCGGCACAGCTGAAGGCGGACGGTGTGGACTACACCGAACGCATGAACGAGCTGGACAAGGTCACCTACCCGCAGCCCCTGGCGGAGCTCATCGATCAGGCGTACACGACCTACAAGCAGTCCGCACCCTGGGTGGCTCGTTTTGAACCGCGCCCCAAGTCGATTGTGCGTGACATGTACGAACGCGCAATGGGCTTCAACGACTTCGTGCAGTTCTACTCGCTGGAACGCGCCGAGGGCGTGCTTCTGCGCTACCTCTCTGACGCGTACAAGGCACTGCGACACACCATCCCCGATTCTGCCGTGACTGACGAGCTCGACGACATCATCGAGTGGCTCGGCGAGCTGGTACGCCAGACCGACTCCTCCCTGGTGGACGAATGGGAGAAGCTGGCTGCCGGCGAAGACACCGCAACCATTGCGGCCGAGCACGCCTCCATCGAGGAGGAAGAGCCTCCCGCCGTGACGAAGAACCTGCGCGCCTTCCGCGTGATGGTACGCAACGCCCTCTTCCGCCGCGTGGAGCTCTTCGCTGACGAGCGTGACCGTGCCCTGGGCGCCCTCGACGAATGGTGCGGCTGGGATGCCGACCGCTGGGCAGACGCCATGGACGACTACTTCGACACCTACGACGACATCTACACGGACGCCGACGCGCGCTCGCCTCGTCTGGTCAGCATGGATGAGGACACCGCCGCTCACCCGGGCGTGTGGAAGGTTCAGCAGAGCTTCGCCGACCCCGAAGATAACTTTGACTTCGGTATTCGTGCCGAGGTTGATCTGGCGGCATCCGATGAGGCGGGTTACCCGGTGCTGAAGATCCTGAGCGTGGGCGAGTTCTAAGGCTCCGTCTGAGGCTCTGATTGAGACTCCGCCCGAGGCTCTGCCACGATGTTGCCCGTAGTGGGCTAGAATACAGAGTATCTATCTATTTGAATGAAAGAAGGTTCACCGTTGACCGTTTCTTCGCTTCCCAAGGTTGAGTACCGCAAGGGTTCGGTCGTCAAGCACGACGGCTACGAGATTACCGACCACTGGTTCCAGGTTCCCCTGACCCACGGTCTGATTTTCTCCAAGGGCAAGGATGCCGCTCTCTCCTCCCGTTTCGCTGACCAGACCATCACCGTGTTCGCCCGCGAGGTTGTGAGCACCAACGAAACTCTGACCGTTTCGGCTGATAAGCGTCCTTACATTGTGTACCTGCAGGGCGGCCCCGGTTTCGGTTCGCCGAAGACCGGCTCCATTGGCGGCTGGATTGCTGAGCTGGCGAAGACTCACCGCGTGGTTCTTCTGGATCAGCGCGGTACCGGCATGTCTTCCCCGCTGTCTGCCCGCACCATCACCGCTGTGGGTGACGCGCAGGTTCAGGCTGAGTACACTGAGCTGTTCCGTGCGGACTCCATCATCGCTGACGCGGAGGCTGTCCGCGAGGTGCTGCTGGCTGACCGTGCCGACAAGCGCTGGTCCACCATTGGTCAGTCCTTCGGTGGCTTCCTGACCCTGTCCTACCTGTCGTTCGCACCGCAGTCGCTGCGTGACTGCCGCATCACCGCGGGCCTGGCGCCGATTCGCACCTCCGTGGACAACGTCTACCAGCACACCTTCGACCGCATGAAGGAACGTGTTGAGGAGTACTACAGCTGGTTCCCCGAGGACGCTGAGCTCGCTACCCGCATTGCTGAGCACCTGCGCACCCACAAGGAGTACCTGCCCACCGGTGAGCGTCTGACCGATCACCGCTTCCAGATGGCCGGCCATTTCCTGGGTGGCCGCTGGCGCGAGCGCGGTCTGCACTACTTCCTGGAGACCGCTTTCGCTGAGGGTAACGACCACCTGTCCGATCAGTTCCTGACCGCCATGGGTGCCGAGGTGACCTTCCAGGCGAACCCGCTGTACGCCCTGATGCACGAGACCATTTACGCTGACGGCCCCGCTGACGGCGTTCTGCCCGGCATCCCCGGCTACGAGCTGTCCCCCTCCCCCGCACCGACCAACTGGTCTGCTGCTCGCGTGGCGGCTTCCCGCCCCGAGTTCGCACCGGATGCGGACCGTCTGCTCTTCACCGGCGAGCACATCTTCCCCTGGTACTACGAGGAGGATCCCTCGCTGCGTCCGCTGGCTGAGGTTGCAAACCTGCTGGCTGAGAAGAAGGACTGGGGCCGCCTGTACGACCACGCACAGCTGCACAAGAACGAGGTTCCCGTGGTGGCTGCGGCGTACAACCCGGACGTGTACGTGGACTTTGAGCACTCCATGGAGACCGCTCGCTGGGTCGGCAACACCCACGTGTGGACCTCGAAGACCCACCACCACGACGGTTTCGGTTCTGACTCGCTGACCATTCTGGGTCACCTGAAGAACATGCTGGCTGAGGTTCACAACCAGTAATTCTTCTGAAATATATCTGATATAGCTAAAGCCCCTCACCCCGGTTGATCCGGTGTGAGGGGCTTTAGTGTTAGCGCTTAGCCTGGTGAGGCCGCAAGCTCAGTAGCTCAAACTACTACTTCGAGGAGGAAGCGTGCGCATCCTGTGCGGTGCGGGCACGCATCACGAGGGCGTGGTATTCGTCTTCCTTCTCGATCAGCTCGTCACGCAGCTTGGCGGGAATGGCGTTGAGCTTCTCGGTTTCCTTCTGCCAGCGGGCGGTGATGTCCGCACGCTCGGCAGCGGGTGCATCCTCGGGCAGTGCCAGGTACTTCTCGGAGAGCGCCTGCACGCGCTGAATGGTCTGCAGCGCGCGGCCCTTGGGGCTGAGCAGCGAGGCGAGCACGGTAATAATCAGGACACTCACGATGACCAGCAGAGACATTTCGGTGGTAATCTCCACAACGTGTACGGACTCGCCGTGGTTAATGAACGGCAGGTTGTTCTCGTGCATCGCGTGCAGGATGAGCTTCACACCAATGAACGCGAGGATGGTCGCCAGGCCGTAGGACAGGTAGACGAGGCGGTCCAGCAGACCGTCAATCAGGAAGTACAGCTGGCGCAGACCCATGAGGGAGAACGCGGTCGCAGTGAACACGATGTAGACGGACTGGGTGAGGCCGAAGATCGCGGGGATCGAGTCGAGTGCGAAGAGCAGGTCGGAGCCCGCGATAGCGACCATGACGAGCATCATGGGGGTCATGACGCGTTTGCCATTTTCGATGGTGAAGAGCTTGTCGCCGTCGAAGTGATCGCTGGTCTTCAGGTACTTCTTGGCGAGGCGGACCATGATGTTGTCTGCCTCGTCGTCGCCGTCGCCTTCGGTGAGTTCGTCCTTGAGCAGGTTACCTGCGGTCATGAGCAGGACCAGGCCGAAGATGTAGAACACCCAGGCGAAGGAGTTAATGATTGCCGCGCCGGCGAAGATGAAGGTGCCGCGCGCCAGAATCGCGAAGACGATACCGAAGAGCAGGACCTTCTGCTGATTCTCACGGGCGACACGGAACGTGCCCATAATGATCATGAAGACGAAGAGGTTATCGACCGAGAGAGCTTCTTCGGTGATGTAGCCTGCGTAGAATTCGGTGGCGGCGGTCGGGCCGTTCGTCACGAAAATGTACAGGCCGAACAGCAGCGCGATGCCGATGTAAATACTCGACCAGATGGCCGCTTCCTTAACGGTGGGTTCGTGCGCCTTACGGACGTGGAACACGAAATCGAAGGCCAACAGACCCGCGATGATGAGAATAGTAACCAACCATTGCAACCCGGTAACTTCCATGGGGAGCCTTTCTTGTGGTGTGCGTACAGGACCACAAGTCTCTCCCGCCGACCTGAATGGAGGTCGGCTCGATTCACCGGTTAGACGCCTTCGGCTAACGTGCTGACGATGAGTCGATTGGTGGGATACTCCCTTGCTCGGTGAACGATTATACAGCAGGTTGAGGTTTTCGCACAGGAGCCCCTCCGGGAGGGTTTTTAGGAAGACTTTCAAGAGTAGCGGGCACGAAAACGCCGCATCTGGCAGGGTGAATCTGTCGGATGCGGCGTTCTGGTGTGAAGAAAGGGCTTGCTAGTTAGCGCTGATTAGTTAGCGACAGTGAAGCGGCGGCCCGCGTGCTTGGGCTCTTCCGCCTCGTCAATCAGGGCGACCGCAAAGTCCTCGGCGCTAATGGAAGCACCTGCGGGGGTGTCCAGTGCGGTGTTGTACTTGCCGGTGCGCTCACCCGGTGCAATGTCGAACGCCGGGGAAAGCATGGTCCAATTCAGACCCTCGGATGCGCGGTAGTCGTCGAGAATCTGGGAGAACGCCTGTGCCTCGGGCTTGTACTCTTCGGGGAAGCCTTCGCCGTCAACGAAACGGTTGCCGTTGCCGTCCTCGAGGGAGCCGGCGCCGCCGACGACCAGCAGACGACCGGTAGGTGCTGCCGCGATCAGTGCGCGGTGCGCGTCAATGACCGGCTGCGCGGAGGTGCCGCGACCTGCAGAGACGGCGACGATGGTGACGTCGTGGTTGTTGACGATGTCGACCAGTGCCGCGGTGTCTGCAAGGTCGATGCTGTGGGCGGTAGTGCCTTCGGGTGCCTTGCCGGAGCGGGTGTAGGCGTCGACCCGGTGGCCGCGGGAGATTGCTTCTGCTGCGGTGCGTGCGCCGACCATGCCGGTTGCGCCGATGATTGCGATGTTCATGAGGGGTTCCTTTCGGAGTGGTTTCTATCGTTTCTCTTGCGGTGTTCCGCTTGATGGTTTTATAGTATCTATTAGAAACTGGGTACCTCAAGGTAACTATTAGGGCCTTTGAGAAAATATTTAAAAATATTTTTCGCGCCCCTCGCGCACCCATAAAACAGCAAAACAGCCCCTCAACGGACAGAGAACACAGCAGCTATGACCACCACCGCACTCCCCCGCACCCCGCAGGACGACCAGCCCGCCAACATTCTCGCCAGCGTCTGCCCCTCCCGCACCGTCATGCGCCACCTCACCGACCGGTGGACCCCGTTCATCGTTGCGGCACTCTCCGAGCAGCCCGTCGCCCGCTTCGGCGAACTCAAGGCGATGATTCAGGGCGTCTCCCCCAAAGTTCTCACCCAGACCCTACGCTCCATGGAACGCGACGGCCTCGTGGAACGCCGCGTGACCGCATCCATTCCGCCGCGCGTGGACTACGAACTGACCGCACTCGGTACGACCCTCATTGAGCCAATGACCGCCCTGCGCCACTGGGCGCAGGACAATATGCAGGCGGTACTCGAAGCCCGCGAGCGCTACGATGCTGCCGAACTAAAGAACGGCGAACTAGAGAACAGCGAGATGTAGCGCTCCGCTCCCACCCCAACAAAAGTAGCCCTCCCCGTGAACTATTCACCGGGGAGGGCTACTGCTTCATTCAATTAAGACAGCTGTTTAGGAAACCATGTTGAAGGTCGGCGGGGTGAACGCAATCGCGTTCACCTGCTTGCTCGTATCAAGCTTGCCGTTCTCACGAATCGTCGGGACGGTAATGACCGCCTCGAACTGGTACATGCCTTCCATGAGCTTATTGCCGCGCAGGGCGAAACGCGCGGAGATGCCGGTCGCCCGGTCATTCACGCTCGACGCAAACGGAATAACCTGACCCTGAACGGTCTGGGTCTTACCGCTGCGGGTCATGACGGTTGCCACGCCGGTCGGGTCAGTCGTGAAGACCTGACGGTCGATGATTTCACCCTCGGGCGAGAAGAGGTAAATGTCCATGGACGGGTGCAGGTGCGTGGTGCCGGTCGTCGCCTCCAGGGCGGAGACGTTGTAGGTCATCACGAACTCACCGCAGTTCAGGTTGAGGTCGCCCTCGGGGCCGTGAGTCGCCTCGTACACGGACATGAGGCGAATCGTTGCGGGGTTCAGTGAGGTTGCATTCTCCATGGACCACCACGCCTGACCGGTCTCCGGCGCAGTCACGGGCTTGTTCTTGGTGCGCGATTGCAGGGCGCCACTGGCGGGGTTGGTGATCATCCAGCCGCCGACCTGGGTGAAGTCCGGGCCGTGTACCGTCTTGCAATCATCAGCCGAGGCAGCGAATGCGGGTACTGCCGTGGAGGCGGCAATAGCGGGCACAGCCCAGAGCGCGCCGCGGGTGAGGTTGCGGCGGGTAACGGAACGAGCTCCCATGGTGTGTGCGTCTGAGGAGTTATTCGAAATAGTCACAGATTTTTCTTTATCATTCGGAAGCATCAAGGTTTTATTTGACACGTAAAACACCTTGATAGTGTACAGCATGTATCTGCACTCAGTAGAACTTCATGAACAATGAGTTACCTCATGGCGAAAAACCCACGTCGGCCCCTAAACGCCGGGCTAGAACACCGGGCTTAGGCGTGACCCGCCTCCTTCATCAGGCGCAGCTCCTTCTTCAAATCGGCAAGCTCATCACGCAGACGCGCCGCCAACTCAAACTGCAGGTTCTCCGCCGCCACACGCATCTGCTCGTTCATCTGCTCAATCAAATCCAGCAGGTCCTCAGCGGGTGCCGCCGCCAGGCCGTCCGCACGAACGCGCGCCTCCGCACGGGCGAGAAGCTCCTCCGACTCCGGGGTGCTCGTGGCAATCTTCGACGAGGTCGCAGAACCGGTCTTCGCACCCGCGCTCACCGTGCGGGCGCCCTTCTTACCGCTCTTACGCTGCTGCAGAAGCTCGCGGGTGTCCTCTTCCTCGCGGGCGAGAACATCCGTAATATCGGCAATCTTCTTCCGCAGAGGCTGCGGGTCAATGCCGTGCTCACGGTTGTACGCCTGCTGAATCTCGCGGCGGCGGTTCGTCTCATCAATCGCCACGCGCATAGAATCCGTAATCTTATCGGCGTACATGTGCACCTGACCGGACACATTACGCGCCGCACGACCAATGGTCTGAATCAGCGAAGTGGTCGAACGCAGGAAGCCTTCCTTATCGGCATCCAGAATCGCAACCAGGGACACCTCGGGCAGATCCAGGCCCTCACGCAGCAGGTTAATACCAACCAGCACATCAAAGGTACCCAGGCGCAGCTCACGCAGAAGCTCCACACGGCGCAACGTGTCAACGTCAGAGTGCAGATACTGCACCTTCACGCCATGCTGCAGCAGGTACTCGGTCAAATCCTCCGCCATGCGCTTGGTGAGGGTCGTGACCAGCACACGCTCATCACGCTCAACGCGCACGCGAATCTCCTCGAGCAAATCATCAATCTGACCCTTGGTCGGCTTGACCACAATCTCCGGGTCAATCAGACCGGTCGGGCGAATAATCTGCTCCACATAACCATCAGCCTGCGACAGCTCATACTTACCGGGGGTCGCCGAAAGGTAAATCGTCTGACCGATACGCTCCAGGAACTCCTCCCACTTCAGCGGGCGGTTATCCATCGCCGAGGGCAGACGGAAACCGTGCTCTACCAGGGTGCGTTTACGGGACATATCACCCTCGTACATGGCACCAATCTGCGGGACCGTCACGTGCGACTCGTCAATAATCAGCAGGAAATCATCCGGGAAATAATCCAGCAGACAGTTCGGGGCACTGCCTGCGGCACGACCGTCAATATGGCGCGAGTAGTTCTCAATGCCATTGCAGAAGCCCATCTGCTCCATCATTTCCAGATCATAGGTGGTGCGCATGCGCAGACGCTGCGCCTCCAGCAACTTGCCCTGGGATTCGAGGGTCTGCAGGCGCTCGCGCAGCTCATCCTCAATGGAGGTAATAGCCTTCGCCATGCGCTCCGGGCCGGCAACGTAGTGGCTTGCGGGGAAGACATACATTTCTTCTTCCTCGCGAATTACCTCGCCGGTCAGCGGGTGCAGGGTGTAAATCGCCTCAATCTCATCACCGAAGAACTCGATGCGGATCGCGTTCTCCTCGTACATGGGGATGATTTCGACGGTATCGCCGCGCACACGGAACGTGCCGCGGTGAAAGTCCATGTCGTTACGCGCGTACTGCATCGCCACGAACTGGCGCAGCAGCTCGTCGCGGTCAATCTCCTCACCGCGACGCAAAGTCACCATCTGCTTAATGTACTCCTCGGGCGTGCCCAGACCATAAATGCAGGACACGGTCGAAACCACCACCACGTCGCGGCGAGTCAGCAGGGAGTTCGTCGCCGAGTGGCGCAGACGCTCCACCTCCTCATTGATGGAGGAGTCCTTCTCAATAAACGTATCGGTCTGCGGCACGTACGCCTCAGGCTGGTAGTAGTCGTAGTACGAGACGAAATACTCCACCGCATTATTCGGCAGCAGCTCGCGCAGCTCATTCGCCAGCTGCGCCGCCAGAGTCTTATTCTGCACGAGCACCAGAGTCGGACGCTGCACCGCCTCAATCAGCCAGGCTGCGGTCGCGGACTTACCGGTACCGGTAGCGCCCATCAGCACAATGTCTTTCTCACCGTTCTGCACACGCTCGGTGAGCTCGGCGATAGCCTTCGGCTGATCACCGGCAGGCTGGAAGGGGCTGACCACTTCAAAGGGGGCGACGATGCGGTTAATTTCGGGTGCGTAACTCATGTATCCATCCTAGGGGAAAGCCGCCCAATGCGCCTCAGGATTGGTCGCCCTTTTCTGCTGGCGCAATACGATGACGCGCAATAGTCCAGACACGACAGGTAACAAGCCATCACCATGAAAGTGCCCAAGTTCATAAAAGAAAGGACGCAAAAGATAAGGGGTATTCGACTGGTTCATCTGCGCTACCGGGCAGGAGGCGAGCGGGAGCATTCTCCCGCACGATGACGGTGCTCTTAGGAACAGCGCTCTTAGGGGTGGCCGCCCTCCCCCACAGCCGCCGCCACTTACGGGTGCCGCACCGCAGAAGATAAGCGGCAACACATAAAGACTTATGACGGGCGCTCTGCACTCACCCCCTTTGCCTCTTTGATGTGGCTCACATATGTTTAGAGCACACACGCAGACAGAACGGGACCACAAGAGCGCACGGAAGGACTCCATGAGCACGACCACGGAGACAGCTTCACAGGCAACCCCGAACGAATCCACAGAAGCGAACCCGGAGGCGAACCCCACCGGCGCGCCGGTTGCCACCTTAGCTACCAAAACCGAGCATCGTAGCACCCTCTTCGCGTCCTCGTACCCGCTGATTCTGCTCATCGCCCTCGCCATTCTGCTGGGCGTCACCTATCTCTCACTCATCACCGGCAGGTACCCGGTCGAACTGGACGAGCTCTTCCGTATCCTCGGCAAGAACTGGTTCGGCATGGACCTGAAGGTCTACAAGCCCGCCGAAAACATGCTACTGACCGTACGTATTCCGCGTCTGCTCGCCGCCGGGCTCATCGGTGCAGCCCTCGCCATTGCGGGCGCCACCTTCCAGGCGGTCTTCCGTAACCCGTTGGTCTCCCCGTACCTGCTGGGTGTTTCACAGGGCGCGTCGGTGGGTGCCGCCTCCGCCATTCTGCTGGGTGTGGGCACGAGCATCGCCATTCAGGGTTCTGCCCTCGCCGGCGGTCTCGTGGCGGTACTACTGACCGTGAGCATTCCGCGCCTGCTCAAGAATCAGTCCACGCTCATGCTGGTGCTCTCCGGCGTGATTGTGGGTGGCTTTGGCACCGCCGCGCTGGGTGCGTTGAAGTTCATTGCGAACCCTGAAACTCAGCTGGCGCAAATCGTGTTCTGGCAGATGGGCTCCCTGCAGGACGTACGCGCGGAAGCACTCACACAGTTTGCGCTGGTGGCGGTGCCCTGCATCCTGCTGCTCCTGGCGATGCGTTGGCGCATCAATATCCTCTCGCTCGGTGACGATGAAGCACGCACCCTCGGCATTAACCTGACCCGCACCCGCGGTATCACCATTCTGCTGGCAACCCTGGTCACCGCGACCAGCGTGTGTATTGGCGGCCCGATTTCTTGGGTTGGCCTGGTCATTCCGCACCTGTGCCGCCTGCTGGTCGGTAGTGACACGACCAAGCTCATGCCGCTGTCCATTCTGATGGGTGCTTCGTTCATGATGTTCGTCGATACCCTGGCACGTAGCCTCACCAGTGCGGAGGTTCCTCTGAGCGTACTGACCGGCTTCATTGGCACGCCCCTGTACGTGGCGCTGCTGCTGCTTGGAAAGGTTCGGGTGAAGTAATGTCGCCTTCCATTCCCAATACTCAGCAGCGCACGGATGCGAGCGCAGAGGTTCTGCTACACCTGGACGATGCGGGCTTCCGTTACGGTCACCGGGGCGGGCGCATCAATCGCCGCAGCACTGGTCTGCACCGTTCCGGGCATCGCTCCAGCCGCTGGATTTTCCGCAACGTGAACCTGCAGGTGCGACGCGGTGAGGTCCTCGCCATTCTGGGTCGCAACGGTGTGGGTAAGTCCACCCTGTTGAACTGCCTGATTGGTTTAAATTCGCTCACCGAGGGCAGCATTCACCTGGGCGGTGAGCCGCTGGATTCTTTGACCGCGACTGAGCGTGCCCGCCGCATCGCCTACCTTCCCCAGATGGAGGGTCGCGGCATCTCCTACACCGTGACCGAGTACCTGCTGATGGGCCGCGCACCCTATATTGGGTTGTTCTCTTCGCCCTCACGCCGTGACCGTGAGCAGGTGCACACCGTAATGGAGGAGCTGGGGCTGCTCGACCTGGCGCACTCCCCATTGGATGAGCTGTCGGGTGGTCAGCGTCAGCAGGTGGGTATTGCCCGAACCCTGGTGCAAGACGCCCCGCTCATCGTTCTGGACGAGCCGACGAGCGCCCTGGACGTTGCGAATCAGGCGAAGGTTCTGCGGAAGATTCGGCAGCTGCGCGATGCCGGGTACGGGGTCATCTTCACGACCCACAACCCGGATCACGCCCTCATGCTGGATGCGACCGTCGCCCTGCTTGGTGCGCGCGATATGCCCGATACCGTGCCAAACGCAGCGCCGGAGGTACCTGCAGATGCGCCAGCTCAGCTTTTGACGGGCCGCGCCTCCGAGGTGCTCACGAGCAAGGTTCTCTCGCGCACCTTCAACACCGACCTGACGGTGACCTACTCCCCCGAGCTGGGTCGCTCCAGCGTGCACATGACGAGCCTCGATACCTGAGAATCCACAACCCCTAGTCTTCCGGTGGTGGTTCGGACTGGACACAAAAGATGCGGTAGAGGTGCCGCATCCGCTGTGGCGGCGCATCCCTAGAGCGCCGCTTCTCCGAACCGCCGCCGGGTTATTCGTCAACTATCCGTTGTATACCAAAGAAAGACACACCATGAAGATTACGAAGTTCCACTCGGGCCTCGCGCTGACCACCTCTCTGCTACTGGCAGCTCTGACCGGTTGCGGTGCCGCAAACACTGCTTCCTCGTCGTCCTCCTCCGCAGCTGCTTCCTCCTCGGTTTCAGCTTCGGCATCGAGCAGCTCCGAGCAGAAGCACACTAGCTTCTTCGTGAAGGACAACGGTGACGGCACCAAGGTCATCAAGGACATTGATGGCAAGGAGGTCACCGTCCCGACCCACCCCGAGCGCATCGCTGACCTGTGGCACGCTAACAACCAGATCGTTCTGTTGCTGGGCGGTGCCGACAAGCTGTCCGCAACCACCACCGCGGTGAAGTCCCTCGAGTGGTTCAAGCAGGTTTACCCCGGCATTGAGAAGGTCGACGCCCCTGTGAAGGGCACCGACGTGAACATGGAGCAGCTGCTGGCTGATAAGCCGGACGTTGTGCTGGCTTCCTCGAAGGACCAGATTTCCAAGACCTCCGCAGCCGACATCCCCTCCGTGCACGTTGAGTTCCAGAACTTCGCTGACCTGAAGCGTACCGTTGAGCTGACCGCCGAGGTTATCGGCACCAACGACGCCATCGACCGCGCCAACAAGTACCTGGCATACCTGGAGAAGAACGAGAACCTCATCAAGGAACGCCTGAAGGACGTCAAGGAGAACCCGAAGGTTCTGCACATCTCCGGCGGCTCCGACCTGACCAAGGTGGACGGCTCCAAGTCCCTGATTGGTGAGTGGATGAAGCTGGCGGGCGCCACCAACTCCCTCGATGGTGTGGAGAACCTGAAGAACGTCTCGATCGAGCAGATCATCGCTTCTCAGCCCGACGTCATCATCATCGGCGGCTCGGACGCTCAGAAGGGTGTCGACGCCATCAAGGCTGACGCCGCGTGGAAGGACGTCCCCGCCGTCAAGAACGACAAGATCATCAAGAACCCCGTGGGTACCTTCAACTGGGACCGCTACTCCGCTGAGGAGGCTCTGCAGATTCTGTGGGCCGCTAAGCTGTTCCACCCCGAGAAGTTCTCCGATGTTGACCTGGTCAAGGAGACCCGCGGGTTCTACTCGACCTTCTACGGCTACAACCTGACCGAGGATGAGGCTCAGCGCATCATCAACGGCCAGGGCCCCGCAAAGTAGTCCTGTAGCTCGCTAGTTCGCTAGTTTTGTAGCTACCCCCAGGATTTTCACTCTTCTTCTCTCTATTCCTGTGTGCACATACCGCCCGGAACCGTGTCTGGTTCCGGGCGGTATTTTTATGGGTGCGTGGTGTGTTCGAGGATGCGGTTGTTAGCGTACCTCCACGTTGGCACCGGCGAGGCTCATCAGCGCCCGGTTCGTCAACGGAAGGTACCCGTTCAAGGCGCTCAAAATCAGCTGCATGGTGAGCTCTTCATCCTCCACGCTCAGCCCGCGCGGAATACCCACGCCGGGCACGCAGATGCGCTGCTTGTATAGGTCAATGACCGCGCACACGGTACGGTTCGGCACACCCAACACCGGCAGCATGCCGCGGTGGCTGACGGTGCGCAACCCCTTACCTACCACGGCGGCGGTGCGGATATCCGGGCAGATACTCCCCTCAAACCGGGAGGCGCCCGCACCGTTCGCAAAAGCCGCCGGGTCGGGGATGCTATTCGGCACCGCGCTCTTCTCGTTCAGCGCCGCCAGCAGCGGCTCCCCCACGGCGGCGGTGACCGCCACGTAGCGCACCTGCCGGTCCATCGCGTTGAGGAAGTCCAGTTCCGCGTACTCTTCCACGCGGTAGTTCTCGACCAGGCCCGCCTCACCCGACCCGGTTTCTTCTACGGTTCGGGTGATGACTTCCTCGTCGTAGAAGCTTGCCACGCACACCTGCGGGGCGCCTCGCTCCACGCGGGCACGGCACCGGTAGTCGTCGTCGAGGAGCCAAAGGGACAGCTCGTAGCCGTCGGGCACATCGCGCACACCGGTCGCGAGCAGCACCTCACTGCCGTCCAGGGGGAACGGTTCCCAGCCTGCCGGTTCGAACGCGTTGAGGGCGCCGTCCAGGGCGGGGTTGCAGGATCCGAGGCTCGGTGCCTGCTCAGCCTGGGTGAACGCCTCGGTGGAGGGCATGGCGATGGTGAGCCCGCGCATCCTGCCGGCGAGGCAGAGCTCAACCGCCATGAGCAGGTGACCCGCCCCTTCACGGCTCAGTGCTGGGCTCTGCACCAGGTGCGCCACGCCGGAGTTGTCCAGGCTGAGGTGTTCGCCGACTCCGCGGGCGGCGTTGGAGTAGCGGTTGTGCAGGCGCACCAGCTCGTCAATGGGCAGGGCACGACCCACGGTGCCGAACGCCTGGGCGATAGCCTGAACGTGTTCGGGGAAGACGCGGCAGAGCCTTCCAAGCTGGCGGGCAAATTCTGCCGGACGCTGCGTGAGCACGCCCAGCAGGGTGCCGAGGTTCTGCTGGCGGTAGGCGTTGAGCAGCTGGGCGACGGTGGCGGGTTCAAGCTGTTCGGCTACGCCCCTCTTGGGGAGGCGCGCTCCCCCGCGGTTGAGGGTTGCGGTACCGCCGCGGCTGCCCGCGGAAAACTCCAGTGAGTTCTTGCCTGCTTGTTCGCTTGTTTGTTCTCGGTAGGTTCCCGACTGCGTCACGTTTTCACGACCTTGCGCTCTTCAGAGCGTTCGTTAGCTGATTCTTCGTAAGGTGACGGGCGGGGCTCAGCGCCTACCGGCAGATGGTTCATGCACACACACCACCGCCTGCCGGCTCGTATAGTACCGGCATACAGCTGTGCCTCGTTCCTTGAGTAACTAGGCTATAGCTTCAAGACGTCAGCATCAGGACCTCAGCGCTGAGATAGTACCCAGTTCTCCGCGCTGAGATGTCAGCGTTGAGCCCTGCCCGTCGGTGCGGGCGTACGCGCTTCCTCGTGGAGGCGCCGGGCTGGGTTACCGCTGGTGATGAACCCGTTGCCCGTGCCGTGGAGGGGCGTGTGCGTTCCGCAACGCTTTTTAGGCTATCAGCTTTAGCGGGCAATTACTAGGGTTAGAGTAACTATTAACTAAGGTTGGACTATCTTTTGGGTTTTGGGGGCTTTAGGCAGGCGCTCTAGCCCGAAAATCTGGGACCGGAAATCTAAGACCGAGAATATAGGGAGCGGTAACCTAGACCGGCAAATCCACCCACTGCGTGTCCCCCCAGGTCACACTCGCCGCACCGGAACTCAGGCTCACCACCAGCTCCTCGGCACGCGCCAGCTCCTCCGAGCGGTCAAACACGCCCAAGGAAATCGTGGCACCCTCCGCACCGTACTCGGTACCCAGCACATTCAGACCGGCGGCACGAATCTCGTTCTCCAGGCGGCCAGCATCCGCATGCGAACTGGGCACCTGACCCACACGCAGACGCTCACGCGAATCGAATAGCGCACCATCCAGGGTCTGCACCACCGAATCAGTGTAGGCGCGCACCAAACCGCCCGCGCCAAGCTTAATGCCACCGAAATAGCGCACGACCACCGCAACCACATCCGACAGGTCGGTGGTGCCGTCCTCGCGGGTCTGACGCGCCAGCAGCGCCTGCATCATCGGCACACCGGCGGTACCGGCGGGCTCACCATCATCGGAGGAACGCTGAATATCGCGGTCAGCACCAATAATGAACGCCGAACACACGTGGCGGGCATCGTGGTAGGTCTTGCGCACCGACTCAATGTAGGCGCGCGCCTCCTCAACGGTACTCACGCGCTTGATGTGACCGATAAATTCGCTACGCTTAATTTCGAGGAGGCTCTCATAGGGCTCATCGCCGCGCGGCACAAGGTATCGGTTGGCGCGAGTTTCTTCCTGCATGTGTCCTCCTCTAATCAGTACCTATCTATTGTGGCACAGCCCGTCAGGAGCACCGTCCATGTCCCAGCCTTCTTCCCCCGCCTCCACTGCCCTGCGCCGTTACGCCCTCACCGGCGGTATCGGCAGCGGCAAGAGCACCATCGCCTCCCTCTTCGTTGAGCAGGGCGCGTTCCTGGTGGATGCGGACGCTATCTCCCGCTCCCTCATGGAGCCCGGCGAGGCGGTGCTCGCCCGCACGGTCGCGGAGTTCGGTGAGCATCTGCTCGATGAGGACGGCCGCCTCAACCGCCCCGCCCTGGCGCGTATCGTGTTCAATGATGAGCAGGCGCGCCTGCGTCTGAACGCAATTGTGCATCCCGCTATTCGTGAGCGTGCCGCACAGCTGGTGGAGCAGGCGCAGTCCGAACCCGGTTTTAGCGGCGTGGTGCTGGAGGATATTCCTCTGCTCGTGGAGACCGGCGACCCGTCCGCTTTTGAGGGCGTGGTCGTGGTGCGCACTCCCCTGGCGACTCGCCTGCAGCGCCTCGTATCTTCACGCGGCATGAGTGAGGAGGATGCGCGCGCCCGCATCGCCGCGCAGGCAACCGACGAGCAGCGTGAGGCGGTCGCAACCTGGATTATCGATAATGGCGGCTCGCTGGAGGAAACCGCCGAGCAGGTGCGCGCCGTCTGGGAGCAGATGACCGCCGCCTAAAATCCTCCCCAGCAACACGGGGCGCAGCAATACAGAGCACAGCAACACCGGGCACGTACCCCGGCTCCCAACGTCCCCCAACCCCGACTCACCCGGCCCCCAATAACGCAAAGAACCCCCTCACCTCCCAAACGGGAGGTGAGGGGGTTCCTCTGCTCTAGGCACCCCACGCGGGGGGTTACCTATCGGCTATTACGCCTGATGAGTGCTCATCTGAGCGGCAGATTAGTTGCCGGTCAGCTTCTTGCGGAGCTCAGCCAGTGCCTCATCCGATGCGAGGGTACCTGCGGAAGCGGGCTCCTCGGAGGAGTAAGAGGTCGGTGCGGGCTCAGCTGCTGCGGGAGCTGCTGCTGCAGCCTCTGCGTCAGCCTCGAGAGCCTTAGCAACCTGAACCTTGTGAGCCTCGAAGCGAGCCTGTGCCTCTGCGTACTGTGCTTCCCAAGCCTCGCGCTGTGCGTCGAAGCCTTCCAGCCACTCGTTAGCCTCGGGGTCGAAGCCCTCGGGGTACTTGTAGTTGCCAGCCTCGTCGTACTCTGCAGCCATGCCGTACAGAGCGGGGTCAAACTCGGTAGCGTTGGGGTCAACGCCCTCGTTTGCCTGCTTGAGGGACAGGGAGATGCGGCGGCGGTCCATGTCGATGTCGATGATCTTAACGAAGACCTCTTCACCAACGGAGACGACCTGCTCAGCCAGATCAACGTGGCGGGTTGCCAGCTCGGAGATGTGGACGAGGCCCTCGATGCCGTCCTCAACGCGCACGAATGCACCGAAGGGAACGAGCTTGGTGACCTTGCCGGGAACAATCTGACCCAGAGCGTGGGTGCGAGCAAATGCCTGCCACGGATCTTCCTGGGTTGCCTTGAGGGACAGGGACACGCGCTCGCGGTCCAGGTCCACCTCGAGAACCTCGACGGTAACGGGCTGGCCAACCTCGACAACCTCGGACGGGTGGTCGATGTGCTTCCAGGACAGCTCGGAAACGTGAACCAGACCGTCCACGCCACCCAGGTCCACGAATGCACCGAAGTTGACGATGGAGGAGACAACGCCCTCGCGGACCTGACCCTTCTCCAGCTCGTTGAGGAAGGAGGAGCGAACAGCGGACTGAGTCTCTTCCAGGTATGCACGGCGGGACAGAACAACGTTGTTGCGGTTCTTGTCCAGCTCGATGATCTTAGCTTCGATCTGCTGACCGATGTAAGGTGCGAGGTCGCGGACGCGGCGCATCTCAACGAGGGATGCGGGCAGGAAGCCACGCAGACCGATGTCGAGGATAAGGCCACCCTTGACAACCTCGATAACGGTACCGGTAACGACGCCGTCGTTTTCCTTGACCTTCTCGATGTCGCCCCATGCACGCTCGTACTGTGCGCGCTTCTTGGAGAGGATCAGGCGACCTTCCTTGTCCTCCTTGGTGAGGACGAGTGCCTCAACCTCGGAGCCGAGCTCGACAACCTCAGAGGGGTCGATGTCGTGCTTGATGGACAGCTCGCGGGAGGGGATGACGCCTTCGGTCTTGTAACCGATGTCGAGCAGAACCTCATCGTGGTCGATCTTAACGACCTGGCCGGAGACGAGATCGCCGTCGTTGAAGACCTTGATGGTCTTCTCGACTGCCTCGAGGAATGCCTGCTCGTCGCCGATGTCGTTGATTGCGACCTGAGGGATGTTGGTGCTCATGTAGTGAGGGCTCCAATTGGATTTCTAATAGGTCGACGCTGCCGGTTCGCCGTTCAACACCCCCGAGTGGAGGCGCCGACCGGCTCACTTTTTCACCCCGGCGCGCACGGCATAGGGCCGCTAACGCCTTTGAACGGGGTGAGGAAACGTCGAGCTGACGGATACTTACAATGTGTACCACCCACCGGAAGCAGATGCTCTCAGCAGGGTGTGCGAGCGGTCTGTGCCCGTTTTCTCCCCGTTTTCTTAAGGAGAAAAAAGAGCATAGAAAACCCGTACGTTGGTACACGCGATTAATAGTGTACGGGAATCCCGGGCGTGTCGTCAATGGTTACGCGCCCGGGATTCCCGTACTTATTTGCGGTTTTGAACTTGTGGTTTACGTTGTGGTTTGCGGAGGGGACGGCGCCCGTCCTCGTTCCTCTCCCCACCCAAGGATGCGACCGGTGCGCACCTTCCTACGCTCCTACAGGGGAACCCACCCTCTCGGGCGCTCCGCTCTCTCCTTGCTTCGCTGCGGAGAGCACCCGAGAGGGTGGGTTCCCCTGCAGGAGCGAAGGAAGGGTATAGCGTACCCACCCACCCCCTACCTGTAGGAACGAGGACGATAACCGTCTTTCCAAGCGGAGCCAAACGGAAGAAACGAGCCTAGTGGCCCGCCTCCTGCCAAGACTTGCCCCAGCCGACCTGCACATCCAGAGGAACACGCAGGGAGGCGGCACCGCTCATCTCCTCGACCAGCACGCGTTCGGCGGCTTCACGCTCACCGGTGGCGACTTCGAGGATGATTTCGTCGTGCACCTGCAGCAGCATACGGGTCTTCAGGCCCTCTTCGCGCAGGCGGCGGTGAATGTTGATCATGGCGATCTTGATGATGTCCGCGGCGGTTCCCTGAATGGGGGCGTTGAGGGCGGCGCGTTCGGCGGCTTCGCGGCGCACACGGTTGGGAGAGTCCAGGTCGGGTAGCACGCGGCGGCGGCCGAAAATGGTTTCGGTGTAGCCGTCCTGGTGTGCTTGCTTGAGCACGCCGCGCAGGAAGCGGCCCACGCGTCCGAAGCGCTTGAAGTAGTTGGTGCGCAGCTCGCCCGCCTCGTCGGAGCTGATGTTCAGCTGCTTGGCGAGGCCGAAGCGCGAGAGGCCGTATGCCAGGCCGTAGGACATTGCCTTCACCTTGGAGCGCTGCTCGGGGGTGACGTCCTCGGGGGCTACGCCGAAGACTTCGGAGCCGACGTAGCGGTGCAGGTCCTCCCCCGCCTCGTAAGCGGCGATGAGCTTCTCGTCGGCGGCAAGGTGCACCATGATGCGCATTTCAATCTGCGAGTAGTCGGCGGTGAGCAGGCCCTCGTACTCCACACCGTCGACGGGTGCGGGCGCGACGATGAAGGCGCCACGAATGCGGCGGCCTTCTTCGGTGCGGATCGGGATGTTCTGCAGGTTCGGCGCGGTCGAAGAGAGTCGACCGGTGGAGGCGGCACCCTGCTGGAAGGTGGTGTGCACGCGTCCGTCGTCGGCGGCTGCTTTCTGCAGGCCTTCGACGGTCTGTACGAGTTTGATGTTGTCGCGGTAGGCGGCGAGCGCACCGAGGAATGCGGCACCGTCGGACTCCGGGGAGATTTTGGTGAGCAGTTCGGTGACGGATTCGGCGTCGGTGGAGTAGCCGGATTTGATTTTGCGGGTGTGCGGCAGGGCGAGCTTGTCGAAGAGCACGGTCTGCAGCTGTTTGACGGAGGCGAGGTTGAGGGGTTCTTCGCCGTCGTCGGTTTGGACGGTGTCGCCGATGATGGTGCGTGCGGCGTCCTGTGCCTGGCTAGCGCGTGCGGAGAAGGTGTCGTGCAGTTCGGCAAGGAGCGCGTCGGAGACGGCGATGCCTGCCTGCTCCATGTCTGCGAGGACGTAGAGTAGCGGCAGTTCGATTTCTTCGTAGACCTTCAGCTGGCCGTGTTCTTCCATTTCGAAGTGCAACAGGCGCGCGAGTTCGTGGATGATGCGGCTGATCTGCGTGAAGTAGCGCAGGTTTTCGACGGGTTCGGCTTCGCCGGGCAGGCTGAAGAGGGAGGGTTCTGCCTCTTCTTCTTCGGGCTGGAAGACGAGCTGCGCGTAGGGGTCCTTGGGGATCCAGAGGTAGCGTTCGGCGAGGTCTTCCATGCGTTCGGAGAAGAGCTTGCGGGTTGCGGTGGGGATGAAACCGCACATGTAGGAGGACAGTGCGGGGTCTTCGACGGCGCCGGCGAGTTCGTAGCCGTAGGCGCGCAGGAGTTTGCGCTGGACTTTGAGGTCCATGACGATTTTGCGGGCTGCTTCGTCGGAGAGCCAGGCGGCGAGGGCGGCGTCGAGTTCCGGGTCGATGGTGCGGGTATCGATCCAGAGGCTGGTGTTCTTGCTGGTGAGGAGCACGCCGAGCAGTTCGGGGTTTTCTTCGGCGGCGCGGATTTTGGTTTTGGTGACCTTGACGGCGGGTGCGTCGCCGATGGCGGGGCGTGCTACGGGCAGGTTGGTGACCGGGTAGAGGGTCACGGCGCCTTCGAGGCGTTCGGGTACGGCGATGGGCGCACCCTGTTCGTCGTTGCCGTAGTTTTCTTCGGCTGCGGCGGCGCAGAAGGCGCGGAATGCTGCTGCGTCTGCGTTTTTGGTGGGTGCGCTGGTGGCAATGGGTGCGTAGACGGGGCCGGTGGGTGCCTTCTTGGTGGCACCCTCCTCCCCTGCTTCTGCGGCGGAGCTTGCAGAGCCTGCGGTTCCGGCGGCGCGCACGATGGGGCCGAGGGTGTCAGCGGCGCGCTTGCGGATGGTGCGGAACTCCACCTCGTCGAAGAAGGCGTTCAGCGCGTCCAGGTCGGGGGTGAAGGCGGTGTCTTCGAGGGTGACGTCCAGGTCGAGGTCGTTGACGAGCTGGTTGAGGCGGCGGTTGCGCACCACGTTATCCACGTTCTCGCGCAGCGCCTCTCCCTTCTTACCACCGATCTTGTCGCGGTTGTCGAGCACGCCCTGCAGGGAGCCGTACTCGCCGAGCCACTTGGCGGCAAAGCCGGGGCCCACGCCGGGTACGCCGGGCAGGTTGTCCGCCTGTTCGCCGGTGAGGGCGGCGAGGTCGGGGTACATGTGCGGGGGTACTTTGGTTTTCTTTTCGACGGCGGCGGGGTCCATGCGCTGAATACCCTTGGAGGGGCCGGTGGTGACCGGGTAGAGCAGGGTGACGTCGTCGGTGACGAGCTGGAAGATGTCGCGGTCGCCGGAGAGGATGAGGACCTTGTAGCCGGCTTCGGTGCCGCGGCGGGTGAGGGTTGCGACGATGTCGTCGGCTTCGTAGTTTTCGTAGGTGAGCGCGGGGATGTTGAGCGCGCCGAGCATCTTTTTGATGAGGTCGATCTGGCCGTTGAAGGCTTCGGGGATGGCGTTGCGGCCGCCCTTGTATTCGCCGTATTCAGCGGTGCGGAAGGTGCCGCCGGGCAGGTCGAAGGCTACGGCGATGTGGCTGGGCTGGTTGTCTTTGATGATGCTCAGCAGGGTGGAGAGGAAGGCGTGGACGGCTTCGGTGTGCTGGCCGTCGCTGCGCACGAAGATGTGCTGTCCGGTCTTTTCGGCCATGGTGTAGATGCCGAAGAAGGAGCGTAGGGCGAGGGAGTGTCCGTCAATGAGCAGGAGGGTTTTGTTCTCTGTAGTCACCCCTCTAGTGTATCGAGTCTGGGTTTTCTCGGTGGTTGGCTTCGTGACGGCGGGGGTCGTGACGACTGGTTTCGGCGGGCACTGGTCGGCCTGCAGGGATGCGCCCGCGCTGTGTTGGGTGCCGGCGCCGTGTAAGTCCTTGCGCCGTGCCATATAGCGGAATACCGGGCTGCGTGGAAAGAGTTTTACCTCATATATAGGTGATGTATAGGTGCTCGTGGGGTGCGTTTGGCGAGTTTTTCTCACGCATACTGTGCCCCAAGCCACTATGTTAGGTGGATAATAATACAGTTTCCAGATAATATATAACCTTATTATCGCCTCCAGCGTAGGAACCCCCCACACCCCGTGTATTCATAGGCAGAACTCTACCCAGAATTCACCGGCAGGATTCATCGGACTGTGAGGGCACCTCCCGCGCTCAACACACAACGAACCCTCATTTAGGAAACTATGAAGGCACTCAAAAAACTACCCCTTCTCGTATGGATCCTCATCGCGATTGCATCGGGTGTACTCATCGGCTTGCTGACCCCCGGAATGATTAGCGGCATCAATGACGCCACCGGCGCAGCCATCCCCACTGACCTCATTGTGCAGATCTTTGTCTCCTTCTCTACCGTGTTCAGCGCTTTCCTGAGCTTCGCGATTCCGCTGATTATTATCGGCTTCATCGTGCCCGGCATTGGTTCCCTCGCTCAGGGCGCCGGCAAGATGCTCGGCATCACCGTGGGTCTGGCGTACATCTCCAGCATCCTTGCTGGCTTCCTGGCGCTGACCTGCGCACTGCTGCTCTACCCCATCATTCTGCAGGGTCAGCAGCTGGCGTCATTCGACAACCCGGAGAACGCGCTGTCCAAGGGTTACATCTCCTTCGAGCTAACCCCGATTATGGGTGTGCTCAGCGCGCTGATTCTCTCCTTCATCCTGGGTCTGGGCATTACCGCACTGAAGACCCGTGCAATGCTGAACCTCTTCGAGGACTTCCAGATCATCGTTGAGAAGATGCTCAGCTACGTAATCATCCCCCTGCTGCCGGTGCACATTGTGGGCGTGTTCGCGAACATGACCCTCGCCGGTCAGGTGGCGAAGATTCTCTCGGTCTTCGGCCTCGTCTTTGTCATGGTGATTATCCTGCACTGGGTCACCCTGGCCCTGCAGTACTCGGTGGCTGGCGCAGTCTCCCGCCGCAACCCTGTCCAGATGCTCAAGACCATGCTCCCGGCATACTTCACCGCAATCGGTACCCAGTCTTCGGCTGCAACCATTCCGGTGACCGTGCGTTCGGCAAAGAAGGCTGGTATCTCGCCCCGCGTGGTGGACTTCGCGATTCCGCTGTGTGCGACCATTCACCTCTCCGGCTCCATGATTACCATTACCTCCTGCTCGGTGGCAGTGCTGTTCATGACCGGTCAGCACCCCGACTTCGGTAGCCTGATTCCCATGATTCTGGTGCTCGGCGTGATGATGGTTGCCGCTCCCGGCGTTCCCGGCGGTGGCGTGATGACCGCGATTGGTCTGCTGCAGTCCATGCTCGGCTTCGATGCCTCCATGATTGCCCTGATGATTGCTCTATACCTGGCTCAGGACTCCTTCGGCACCGCAACCAACGTGACCGGTGACGCGACCATCGCAGCCCTGACCGAGCGTATTTCTAAGGCAATCGGAGTGAACCCCGATAAGGAAATCCGCGACGAGGACATCGAAAAGGCAGAAGCTATTTCCGCCTAATCCTCATCCGCTCACATAGCGTTTTTCAGCCCCGTCTCCCCCGTAAGGAGGCGGGGCTGATGCGTACCCGGAGCCTCCCCCCGCAGGTCAAAGCACCAAAAACCGAGGAGTACACTGGAAGTCATGACTGAAAACAACACACAGCACGCACCCGTCCGCGCGGCAGCACCCACAACCCTCACCGCAGAAGAAATCAAGGCACAGCTGACCGAAAGCGGCATCCCCGAGCACCTGCACTCTTACTTCCCCCGCGGCCTGGGCGAGCTCATCCCCGCCATGGGCATTAAGTTCCAGGAACTCACCGCAGAACGCACCGTCGCGACCATGCCCGTCGCCGGCAACACCCAGCCCATCGGCCTGCTGCACGGCGGCGCCAACGTGGTCCTTGCCGAGACCCTCGGCTCGCTCTCCGCAGGCGTGCACGGCGGCGAAGACCTCGTAGCAGTCGGGGTGGACATCAACGCAACCCACGTGCGCCCGGCAGTCTCCGGCGTGGTCACCGCAACCTGCACCGCCGTCAAGCTCGGACGCACCCTGTGCATCCACTCCATCGACATTGTGGATGAGCGCGGCCGCACCACCTGCACCGCACGCATCACCAACATGCTCATCCCCCGCCCCACCGCCTAACGACTACCGCCTAAGCTAAAGTAGAGGGAACGACCCCCAACGAAAGGACAACCATGGCCCGCGAGCGCACCCCCTATTTCAAGCGCTACCCGAAGATTGTGCGCGCCAAGCGCATTGTCCTGCCCATCGCAATCGGTGTGATGCTGGTGTGCCTGGTGACCGCGATTAATAATCCCGGTAGCTTCTGGTGGCTGGGCGTGATGCTCGGTACCGGCGGCATGCTCTGGGCTGGTTCTCCGACGGACCGCCCCATTAGCGGCCCGAACAATGATGACGACGATTTGAACCGCTACCTGCGCTAGGCTCTGCCTGCATTAGGGTTCCAACCAGCACTAGGTTCCCGCCAGCGCTAGGCACCCGGTTCGCCGCGCGTACCCGCGAACGGTCAAAAATGAACGGTTAAACACGAACGCCCCGTCCCTCAGCTTCATCGTGAGGGGTGGGGCGTTTGTGTGTCATGAATAAAGGTGCCGGTTCATCACTGCACCAGCTGTGTGTGCTCAGCGGCGAATCCTAGTCTTCGCCGTAGCGTGCATTCGTACCTGTACTGTCACGTACTGTGTACGTCTTGTGCTTAGGAGAGCTGCTTGATGATGGTGTCGGAAACTTCACGCATGGACAGGCGGCGGTCCATGGAGGTCTTCTGAATCCAGCGGAATGCTTCCGGCTCGGTCAGGTTCATCTTGGTGATGAGCAGCGACTTTGCGCGGTCAACGAGCTTGCGGGTCTCGAACTGGTCGCGGATGGTGCCAACTTCCTTCTCGAGGGCGCGAATCTGCTCGTAGCGGCTGATTGCCACCTCGATTGCGGGGACCAGGTCGTTCGGGGAGAACGGCTTGACGACGTACGCCATAGCGCCTGCCTCAACGGCACGGTCAACGAGTTCCTTCTGGCTGAATGCGGTCAGCAGAACGACGGGAGCAATCTGTTCCTTCGCAATTTCTTCAGCTGCGGTGATGCCGTCCATAATCGGCATCTTTACGTCCATGAGGACGAGGTCGGGGCGGTGCTTCTGCGCCAGTTCGACAGCGGTCTTGCCGTTATCGGTTTCTGCAACAACATCGAAACCCTGGTCCTTCAGAATTTCTACGATGTCGAGGCGAATCAATGCCTCGTCTTCTGCCACGACGACGGTGCGGGCGGGACCCTGCTCCTCTGCCTGATCCTGAGTGGTCAGCTCTGACATTACTCTTCTCCTTTATCAAATTTCAGTCACTTTAAAGTTTACAGGAGGGAATAAATGTTCATCTACTTTCGCGCCTTGTCCCCCGCGTGTTATATGCGTCCTATGTGCAGGTGGGAGGGGTTTTCTGATGTCATTTTGGGCACCACCCCTCAGATTTTGCACATTAATGCATGTTTTTGTTCTATACTGCTCATAACCATGAAGAAAACCGTGAAGAAAAAGCCGCACAACATAGACATACGCGGCGAAATTCACACCTAAAACATAGACCCGAAAATGACTCTGACATGCAGTAACACACCCTCGGGTTAGACACAAACGTAATAAACAAAATATTTATACCGAAACTCCATGACCTGCCAAAGAAGGCCGATACACTGGAATGGATTATTCTCCTCGACTTCTCCGGCACTCGCATTTGACCGACCATACTCGATACCCGGAGGGGATTCATGTCAATCACCCGTCAAGCACGCACCCTGTACTCAGACTTCGTCGAGTACAAGGAACTCGACCGCGAACCGCTGACTTCCATTCACCCCGGAATTCTCGTCGCCTTCGACTCCACCGCGCTTGCAAGCCTCTACAACTACCCAACCCACGTTAGCGACGAAATCCTCCGCGTCTACTCCCAACTCCGCGGACACGCCTTCCTCCCCCACCAGGCACTCAAAGAATTCTGGGCAGCACTCGACGGCGCCTCCCCCGTGCCCGCCGCTGCAGAACGCGTCCGCTCAGCGCTCGCATCCTTCAAAGAAACCCTGCCTGAAGAACGCAACTCCCCCTGGAGCGCGCTGCGTTCCGTCACGCACCAGCTGGACCACTCCATCGCGCAGATCATGCGGATCCTTGAACCCACCACCGACACCGGATCCATCAACATGGCACGCCGCGAAGACGACACGATCCTGCCGCGACTGAACCGCATCTTCACCGGACACGTAGGCGCAGCACCCAGCCCCGAACGCCACGAACAGCAGTGCCGCGAAGCTCTTGAGCAGGGCCACCCGCTGCTCGCTAACGCCAGCTTTGACGCCGACTTCGCGCTCTGGAACCAGTGCGTTACCGAAGCAACCACCCGCGTGAAGGGCACCGACTGCGTCTTCGTCACCGGCGGTGTGCGCGACACCTGGCTGCGCAACGGCCCGCAGGTCCGCGCCGCATCGGGTAAAGAGCCCGTGCGTCAACTGGCAAACCGTCAGCTGCTGCGTGAATACACTAAGGCAACCGGAGGCGGCGTGTTCCGCATCTACACCGTCGAGGAGATTCTGCGACTCGCCTCCAAGCAGTACGGCGTGACCGTCAGCGACGCTACCTATAATGCGATTCGCGCGGAACAGCCCGTCGCTGTGTAAATTCGCCGTATAAAGTCACCGTATAACGTCACGGCTGAGAATAATCCCACCACACCACACCCACCACCATTAACCGCGAGAAGCCACATGTGTTTCGAGAAGCCACTAAAAACGTGGCTTTTCGAAACACATGTGGCTTTTCAGTGTCTAGCTAGTTCTCACGGCTGGCGCGGTACAGCTCAGCGGCGCGCTCCTCCGAAGACTCGTCATCACCGAGCATCAGGTAGCACAAGTACAGGGTGAAAGCGGCGCGGCGGTCGGCGGCGAGCACCTCCGTGTTATCACCCTCAGGGGTGCTGAAAGCAATAACGTCGTGCGCCTGGGGCAGGGCTGCGATCAGGTGCGCGGCGGTTTCGTAGCCGTCCTGGTTGCCGGGCAGGGTGACGTGGTGCGGCTCCTGGTTCTTGTCAGCAGCGCCGGATTCCGCTCGGGCAGCCTGGAAGTTAGCCTTGAGGACGTCCTCAACACGGGTCATCAGCTCATCGTCGGGCAGTGCGCGGTCATCCGCGGCAAATGCAATGTGGATGCCGTTCAGAGTCTCGTAGGGGTGCTCACCCGCGTAGTATCCGGCGGCGAGCGCATAGCCGGTGAGCAGCTGCGCCTCAGCGGCGGTGAAGGTGCCGCGCGCCTCACGCAGGGCGGGCAGCAGAAGCTCGGCCAGGAGCGGGTGCAGGGACTCGGGGGCGTTCGCGATAGCCTCCTGCAGGGACTCTTCCGCCTCCGCGGTGGGCTCGGCGTTGAGCAGGGTCAGGAAAGCCTCATCGGTGCCCTCCCAGTAGCGGGCAATCAGCACAAGGGTTGCAACGAGTGCGAGAAGTTCGCGGTAGTCGCCGGAACGGTCAGCGCCGAAAGTGTCAGCAACAACGCGTGCGAGCATGCGGGCGGCAATGTTCTCGAGGATGAACTCGTCGTAGGCGTTGTCGCCGGGCCAGTTTGCGGGGTCGAGAAGGTAGCTTTCGTCCAGGTACCGCAGCACGGGTTCGAGGGGCACGGGAGCATCCGCAGCGAGGTCGGGGCGGCACTGCTCAACCCAGCTGTTCACGGTCGCCTCGTCGGCGATGCCGGTAGCCTCAGCCAGCTGGGCGCGCGAAAGACTGTAGGGTGCAACGAGTGCCGCGAGGTCGTCGCACGCGCCGTTGGAGCGGTAGGTGGGTCGGTAGTTAGCGCTGGGGAGGGTTCCGGGGAGGGTGGCTGCCATGGTGGCTCCTTCGCTGAGTTTCGGGGTGAATTGGGTTGTATGGTGTGTGATGCGCCGGGCCGTTTGGGGGGCTGTGCGTCTTCTAATTTCAGAATATCCCAGAGCCTCGAATCATGTACTGCCCGTCGTCATTACCCGCCCATTAACCGCGAGAAGCCACATGTGTTCACAACACATGTGGCTTCTCGGCGCAAGAGGGAAAAGGATGCTAGTCCAGCAGCGCGTCCACGAATGCTTCCGGGTCGAACGGTGCCAGGTCGTCCGGGCCTTCACCCAGGCCGATGAGCTTGACGGGAACGCCGAGCTCCTCCTGAATAGCGACCACGATACCGCCCTTCGCAGTGCCGTCGAGCTTAGTCAGCACGATACCGGTGACATCCACGATATCGCCGAAGACCTTCGCCTGAACCATACCGTTCTGGCCGGTGGTCGCGTCAATCACGAGCAGAACCTCGGTGACCGGCGCTTCCTTCTCGATAACGCGCTTGATCTTGCCGAGCTGGTCCATCAGACCGGACTTGTTCTGCAGGCGACCTGCGGTGTCCACGAGCACGGTGTCGACGCCCTGCTCCTTGCCAGCCTTCACGGCATCAAACGCGACGGATGCGGGGTCGGCGCCTTCCTTCTCGGAACGCACGGTCTTCACGCCCACGCGGTCGCCCCAGGTGGTCAGCTGCTCAGACGCGGCCGCACGGAACGTATCCGCAGCACCCAGGAGCAGGGTCTGACCGTCAGCGACCATCACGCGGGCAATCTTACCGACCGTGGTGGTCTTACCGACGCCGTTCACGCCAACGACCAGCACCACGCCGGGGTTGCCGTCGCTACCGGCGGTCTTCAGTTCGCGGTCCATGTCGGGGCGGACGATCTTCACGAGCTCTTCGCGGAGCATCTTCTTCACGGCGGCGGGGTTGCTCGTGCCCTCAACGCGCACGCGCTGTTGCAGCGCCTCCACCAGGCGGGTGGTCGGTTCAGAACCGAGGTCAGCGAGCAGCAGGGTTTCTTCCACTTCGTCCCAGACGTCCTGGTCGATGCGGTCGCGGGAGAGCAGAGCCAGCAGGCCCTTGCCGAGCATGTTGTTGGAGCGTGCCAGGCGGGCACGCAGGCGCACCAGGCGACCCGCGGACGGGTCGGGCATATCAAGTTCAATAGCGCGAGGTGCCGAGCTTTCGGGTTTTTCCGCCGAACCTCCGGAGGCTTCTGCCGCCTCCTGACGCAAAGACTGCAGGTTCGCGGTCTTCTTGGGTCGGCGCAGAACGGCGAAAAGTATACCGGCGATCACCAGCACACCCAGCACGATTGCGCAGATTATCATCATCGTTTCATTCACACTACTAGCTTACCGGTTTGGGCGGTTTGGCTGGTCGAGATTACGCGCATGCCCGGCTGTCGGCGGAGTAGACTGGACACTGTTAACTTTTTTAGCCGAACACATGATGGGCGGTTGCGGGTGGGGCCTGCGGCTGCTGCACGGCACCGCACGATTTCGAGGATGAACATGAGGAACCCTGCCACAACACCGCCTGTTTTTGACCCGCGCACGATTGACCCGAACCGTGTGCCGACCGGTTTGAAGGTTCTGATTGTTGCGTCGTTCATGATTGCGGTGGGTTTTGGTTTGGTGGCGCCGGTGCTGCCGAACTATGCGCAGAATTTTAATGCCACGGTCACTATGGCGACGATGGTGGTTTCTGCGTTGGCGATTACGCGCCTGATTTTTGCGCCGTCGGCGGGTCAGCTGATTACCCGTTGGGGTGAGCGTCCGGTGTACACGATTGGCATGCTGATTGTGTCGGTGACGTCGTTTATGATTGCGTTCGCCTGGGATTATTGGGTGCTGCTGGCTTCGCGTGCGGTGGCGGGTATCGGCTCGGTCATGTTCACGGTCTCTGCGATGGGTCTGCTGGTGCGCCTGTCCCCGGCGCATATGCGTGGACGTATTTCGGGCTATTATGCGACGGCGTTCCTGCTGGGTAACCTGCTGGGCCCTGTGATTGCGAGCGCGCTGGCGCCGTTTGGTATGCGTGCGCCGTTCATTGTGTACGGTTTTTCGCTGCTGGCGGCGGGTCTGATTGTGTGGTTCATGATGCCGTCGCAGGCGGCGCTGGAGGCGGAGCGTGACGCCATTATGGAGGCGGCAGCGCTGGCAGAGGGTAAGGGTACCGGGGTGTTGCCGTCGGCGGCGCCTTCACCTGCTGACACTCAGGCTGGCGCATCCGGCAAGGCGGCTAAGCCTGCTGCATCCGGCAGCGCTGCGGGTAAGAGCGACCTGCCTGCGATGACGGTTCGTGACGCGTTGAAGTTCTCAAATTACCGTTCTGCGTTGGTGTCGAACTGGGCGATTGGCTGGTCGGTGTTTGGTGTGCAGTCGTCGATTATTCCGTTGGCGGCGGCGTATTTGGCGACTGGTGGCGACATGTCGGATTCGGTGGCGGCTACCTTGTTGGCTTCTTTGGCGATGGCGACGAACTCGTTTGGTAATGCGTTGACGCAGACGTTCTCTGGTCGTTTTTCGGATCGTTTTGGTCGCCGCGTGATGGCGTTTTCGGGTCTGCTGTTGGCGGGTTCTGCGGTGACGGTTATGGGTTTCGCGCCGGTGGCGTGGGTGTTTGTGTCGTTGACGGCGTGCCTGGGTATCGGTGCGGCGTTTATGGGACCGTCGATTCAGGCTGCGGTGTCTGATGTGATTGGTACTCGCCGTAGTGGTGGCCAGGTGTTGGCGGTGTATCAGATGGCTAGCGATTTCGGTATGATTTTGGGCCCGCTGGTGGCTGGCATGATTGCGGATGCGTGGGGCTTCGTTCCGGCGTTTATCATGAGTGGTTTGTTGCTGGTGGCGGCGGCGTTTACGTGGGCGCCGTTCCGTAAGGCACGCTGGCCGAAGGATATTGCGGACGCGGACTATACGGGCCGCTAAAAGCTCCCTAATAGGTAAAAGCCGGTGCCCGGTTCCTGCTGTGTGGCAGGACCGGGCACCGGCTTTATGTGTTTATTTTTGATTCTAGGGAACGAGCACGGCGATACCGTACATCATCTGGTCTCCCCAGAGAATCAAGACCCACGGGATTGATGTAAGAATCCCAAGTCCCACTAGCGTGGGGCGGTACCATCGGCTCTTTGGCAGGTATGCCGCTACCAGCAGTGCCAGCGGGAACAGCGGCAGCAGGATACGGATGGTGGAGGAAATCGGGTGCCAGAGAATGAACAGGTATCCCATGTAGCAGGCGGTCCACAGCCACAGTGCCGGGTGGATGAGGGTGCGGCTGAATTTGCGGGAGATCCAATAGTAGAAACCCACCATCGCTGCGATGAATAGGATTGCTACGACGGCTTTAGGGAGTGTACCTCCGAGGTAATAGTAGATGCGGAGTATCCACTGGGTGAAGAATTGGTGGCCTTCTCCGGGTTTGCGGTTGCTCCAGCCGAGTTCTGTTGCGAAGTAGGCGTCGAGGCGTCCGGTGTGGATTGCTGCGTGCAGGGGGTGCAAGAATGCGAAGAAGCAGACGAGCAGGGCGCCGAGGAGCTGGCCGAAGCGTCCGCGGAATGCTGCCCACGCATCCGCAGGGGCGAAACGTAGGTCCCCGCCGAGGCGGCGACGGTAGTCAACGGCGGTGCACCACAGCCACCACAGGCCGACAAATGCACCGAGGGGAACGCCGACCGGGCGTGACAGGGCGGCGAGGAACGCTACGGGTAGTAGCATGAGGTATCGGCCGCGGAGTACGCACCATACGCTCAGAGCAATCAGCAGGATGGATAGTGCTTCTGCGTAGCCGGTGATGAAGACGGGGCTGGCAACGCTGAATGCGTACACGGCGACAGCCCACAGTGCTAGGCGGTTGCGGGATTCGTCGCCGACAAGTGCACGGGTGTCGAAGACGTTGCGGTCACGCCAGTTCAGGCAGCCGATGAAAAGGCGGTACATTACATAGGCCAATGCGAAACCGGCGGTGAGGGTCAGTGCAAGCGTTGCGACACGGTACTCGATGCCGAGTACGTTAGCGATTCCGCCGGCGATTAGGGGTTGTAGCGGCATGAACGCCCAGGTGTTGTTGTCCACCGTGCCGTTGGGGCGCATGGGTAGTTCTTGCGGATACCAGTCGGTGTAGATACGTTCGTAGAGGAGGGCATCCCACCTGTTCAGGAACCCGAGGAGGTCATTGTGCTGACCGAAGTCAATGAGGGGGTGGGTCCTGTGCTGTTCGAGGGCGATAGCGAGCATGCCCAGGTGGAGGATGCATGCTACAGCCCAGATGATGAGGGCTGGGATCCAGGTGCGGCGGGCGGGTAGTAGCTCGGGTTGGTTGGTTCCGGACCCTGAGGAGGCGGTTTCGCCTCTCCCCTGTGTGGAGGGTCGGTGTGCTTCTAGCGTCGGTATAGGACCGGTGAGGAAGCCATAAAAGAAGTTACGCAGGTTGAAGGACGGTACGGCCCGCCCAAGGTGTTCAGCCATGGTGTTCCTGTGTATGTGTGAATGAATAGTGGTGTGTTTCGGCGCTGCTGCCAGGGTGCTTGGCGTGTGTCATGATCCTGGGTTGCGCAGTGCATTATGATGAAACGTTTCCCATAGAATACCAACTAATCTACAGTTTTTGGCACATTACAGGGGTCTCACCTGAAAACTAACCATAGATATAAGTCACATATCATTTGGGGGTGCCCATAGACAAAGCCGGTGCCTGCTATGTAGCAGACACCGGCTTTCATGATCTTGTTAGTTAGGGAGTTCTAGGGCAGGAGCCAGACGGGCCCAATAACGTCCGGGCCGCCCCAGAGCAGGCGCATCCACAGGGCGGAGCCGAGCAGACCCGCCAGTACCAGCAGGAGGCGGTACACGCGGCTCTTCGGCAGGTAAGCGGCGACCAGCAGCGACAGCGGGAACAGCGGCAGCAGAATACGGAACGTAGACGGCGTCGGGAGCCAGAAGATGAACAGGTATCCGGCGTAGCAGGCGGTCCACAGCCACAGGGCGGGGTGCAGCAGGGTTCGGGTGAACTTCTGCGACATCCACCAGTAGAAGCTCAGGATGAGGAGCACCAGGCCCGCCCACATGATGATGGCGGGTACGGAGCCCACGTAGTAGAGGTTGAACTGGTGGACCCACTGGGCGAAGTACTGGTGGCCGTCTTCGACCTTGCGGAAGCTCCAGCCGAGTTCGGTGGCGAGGTACGCATCCATACGTCCGGTGCGCAGTGCCGCGTGCAGGGGGTGTACGAAGGCGAAAGAGCAGACCAGCAGGGCACCCAAGAGCTGACCGAAGCGTCCACGGAACGCAACCCACGCATCCAACAGGACAGACTGCGAAGATTCATCAGCGCGGCGAGCAAGATAGTCAGAGATCGTGCACCACAGCCACCACAGGCCAACGAAAGCACCCAGCGGAACACCCAGCGGGCGGGACAGTGCCGTCATAAGAGCTACAGGCAGCAGCAGGATATACCTGCCGCGCACCACACACCACACACTCAAGGCAAGGAGCAGAGTGGAAAGAGCCTCGGCGTAACCGGTCACGAAGATGGGGCTTGCCGGGCTGAATGCGTACACGGCGAGCGCCCACAGGGCGATGCGGTTTCGGTTCTCGTCGCCAACGAGTGCGCGGGTGTCGAAGACGCCGCGGGCACGCCAGTTTAGGGAGCCCACGAAGAGGCGGTAGAGTACGACCGCCAGGGCGAGGCCTGTGGCGAGGCTGACTCCGACCGCGGCGAGGCGGTATTCGATACCGAAAATGTCAGCGACTTTGCCGCTGATCATTGAGTGGAGGGGCATGAAAGCCCAGGAGTTGAAGGACACGGACCCGTCGGCGCGCAGGGGCAGTTCGGTGGGGTACCACTCTTTGTAGATGCGCTGGTACCAGCCGGCGTCCCAGATGTTCAGGTAGGAGAGGAAGCCGTTGTGGTTTTTGTTTTCGTGGCTGAGGGGGTTTCGCTGGTCTTCGGCAAGCGAGTATGCGAAGGTGACGAAGTGGGTTGCGCAGGCTAGTGCCCAGATGAGGAGGGCGGGCATCCAGGTGCGCCAGGCAACCAGCTTCTGGGGGTTGGCGGCGGGTTCGGTGTTACTCATCTTAGTTTTTGTGGAGGGGCGCTGCGCTTCGAGGGCAGGCACGGGGCCGGTGGAGGAGCCGGATGAGAGGTCACGTTCGATAAAGGACACAGGTTTTCCTGGGGATTGAGCCATAAGTATTCTCGCGAGTGTAGTGTGGACGCATGATGGATATTCCGGCGCTGCACCTGTTGGACCGTGTCTATTAGATACGGCGGGTGCTGCCCAGTCCAAAGCGGGTGGTGCAGTTTGGTGAAATATCCATGTGTAGACTATCAACGAACTGACGGCGTCTCAATGTGAACGCGCGGCCTGTGCGTAATATGACGTTGTGCATGGGTAAAGCCGGTGCCTGCGAGGGGGCAGACACCGGCTTCACACGCGCCAGGCTTATGTTCAGGAAATAGATAAAGAATCCGACAGGATCAATAACCCCAGAATTAGGTGAGCTGACAGTATCCCCCAACCCCAGACCAAGCCACCTATAATCCCTACCCCCAAAGGATTGGCGTGCTACCTCTGAAACCCAACCCCAGACCATCCTCATATACCCTAGGCTGAGGCGAGCTAGCCCGAGAAAGAAACCCCGTACCAAGCATCTATCTCAACCAACCCGAGGGGTAGGCGACCTAGAGGGCGTACCGGGCACGCGAAGCGGGGGCTCCGTCCTCAAGGCGCCCCAGCACCGAAGAGGGGGCACTCCCCCGCGAGCGTGAACCGGTACAACCTCTCAAACAACTAACCCACAGGCTAGCGGGTCACAGGCACCTTGGAGAATTCGCGCACTGTACCTTCGGGGTCGCCGGAGCGGACCAGCGCTTCACCGATGAGGATTGCGTCGGCGCCGGCACCGGCGTAGGCGCGCACATCCTCGATGCTGGCAACGCCGGATTCGGCGACCTTGATGACGGAGTTGGGCAGGTGCGCCGCGAGGGATGCGTAGTGCTCGTTATTGACCTCAAGGGTCTTGAGGTTGCGCACGTTGATGCCCACGATCTTGGCACCGATGCGCTGGGCGACCTCGATTTCTTCGGGGGTGTGGGTTTCGACGAGGGCGTTCATGCCGAGCGATTCGGTGAGTTCGAGGAACTCGCGCAGGGTCTGCTCGTCGAGTGCCGCGACGATGAGCAGAACCAGGTCGGCGCCGTGTGCGCGTGCCTCCCAGATCTGGTATTCGTCGACGGTGAAGTCCTTACGCAGCACGGGGATGTTCACGGCGGCGCGCACTGCGTCCAGGTCGGCGAGGGAGCCGTTGAAGCGGCGCTGTTCGGTGAGCACGGAGATTGCTGCTGCGCCACCTGCCTCATAACGTGCGGCAAGCGCGGCGGGGTCCGGAATCTCGCCGAGGGCACCTTTGGAGGGCGAGGAGCGCTTCACCTCGGAGATAATACGTGCGGTCGAGCCGTTGCCGCCGCCGGGTACCTCACCGCGCAGGGAGGCGAGCGCGTCACGGGCGGGTGCGGCTGCGAGGGCGCGCTTCTTCATCTCCTCGAGGGGAACCTGCTGTACGCGGGCGGCGAGGTCTTCGCGGACGCCAACGATGATGTCGTCGAGAACGGTGCTCATGGTGTCTCCTTGGGTTACTGGGCGGCGTTGACGGCCGCGTCCGCGTCGAGGGGTGCCAAGCCGGAGGCGGTCAGCACGGCGCGCAGCGGGGCGGCGGACTTGTTGACGGTTTCGAGGGTTTCGGAGTCCGGGTTGGAGTCCATGACGAGGCCCGCACCTGCCTGCACGTAGGCGGTGCCTTCCTTGAGTACGGCGGTGCGGATGGCGATGGCCATGTCCATGTTGCCGGCGAAGTCGAAGTAGCCGCACACGCCGCCGTAGACGCCGCGGCGGGTGGGTTCGTATTCGTCGATGAGCTGCATGGCGCGCGGCTTGGGTGCACCGGAGAGGGTGCCCGCCGGGAAGGCGACGCGCAGCACGTCGTAGGCGCTGAACTGCGGGTCGAGTTCGGCGCTGACGGCGGAGGAAATGTGCATGATGTGGCTGAAACGCTCAATGATCATGAACTGGTCGACGGACACGGTGCCGGGCTTGGCGATGCGTGAGAGGTCGTTGCGTGCCAGGTCGACGAGCATGAGGTGTTCGGAGCGTTCCTTTTCGTCGGCGAGCAGTTCCTCGGCGAGTGCGAGGTCTTCTTCGCGGGTTGCGCCGCGCGGGCGGGAACCGGCGATGGGGTGGGTGCTAGCGATGCCGTCCTTGAGGGTGACGAGCGCCTCCGGGGAGGAGCCGACAATGTGGAACGGGGTGCCGTTGCTGTCTTCGAAGTTGAAGAGGTACATGTACGGCGAGGGGTTGGACTGGCGCAGTACACGGTACACGTCGAGTGCCTTGGCGTTGGTTTCGGCTTCGAATCGGCGTGAGAGCACGATCTGGAAGACGTCGCCGTCGATAATGTTCTTCTTAGAGCGGTCGATGGCGTCCTTGAAGCCCTGTTCGCTCCAGGTGAGGGTGACGTCTTCACGGACCTTACGGTCTACGTCTGCCACGCCGGAGAGAATGGAGGTGGTCGCTGCGGCGCCGCGCTGCAGGCGACGGAGCATGCTGTGCAGGCGCGCAACAGCATCCTCGTAGGCGCCGTCAACGTTTTCGCTGGTGCCGTTGAAGTTAATGGCGTTGGCGACGAGCAGGACGGTGCCGTCCTTGTTGTCGTGAATTGCCATGTCGGAGACCATGTTGAGCGCGAATTCAGGCAGGTTCACGTCATCGGCGGGCGGGTACGGCAGGTGCTCCCAGTGGCGCACAACGTCCCAGCCGAGGTAGCCGACCAGGCCGGAAGTGAGCGGCGGCAGGGTCGGGTCGGGTTCGGTGTAGAGCATCTGCAGGGTCTTTGCGATGGCTTCTACGGGGTCGCCGTCGACGGGTGCGCCGGCGGGGGTGCGTCCCTGCCAGTGGACTGCGCCGTCAACGGTGGTGAGGGTCGAGCGGGAGGATGCGCCGATGAAGGAGTAGCGGTCCCAGGCTGCGGATTCGCCTTCTGCGGAGATTTTGGCGGATTCGAGCAGGAAGGTGCCGTGGGCGGCTTCGACGGGTTCGCCCTGGTCGTTTTGGAGTACGAGGGATCGGTAGATGCCGATGGGGGTGAGTGAGTCGGCGAGGATTTTGATGTGTACGGGAATGACGCGGGTGCCGGCTGCGCGGGCGCGGAATTCTTCGAGGCTGGGGGTGATGGTGCCCAAATCCTGCATTGCTGTACTCCTTGGTGTTGGGTTGGACCTGCCGATGCGTGACATGACAGTGTGGGCATGCCAGCTTAGGGCATGTCGGCGCGGGTGTTGAGCCTAGTCAGTAAGGTGTGCTGAGCCGGCGGTTAGCGCGTCGGTGCGCTGTCACCTCATGGCGTTCTGGCGCTGGGGCTCGGTACGTTGAAGCTCAACGCCGCGTGTTGTTTCAGTTTAACCGGTGCTACGGCCCAGTTCCACGGTGAAGATCCATGAGTTCTCTTCGTGAAACTGAGCCGCGTACCGTTCAGCGTATTAGTTGCTGAACTGCTTGAGGGTTGCTGCGGTCTGCAGTGCCGCTGCGGTCGCCTCGTAGCCCTTGTCTTCGTTGGAGCCTTCCAGGCCCGCACGGTCGAGTGCCTGCTGCTCGTTGTCGCAGGTGAGCACGCCGAAGCCGATGGGGCGGCCGGTCAGCACGGACACGTCGGTCAGGCCGTTGGTTGCGCCCTGGCAGACGTAGTCGAAGTGGGGGGTGCCGCCGCGGATGACCACGCCGAGCGCGACGATAGCGTCGAACTTCTCAGCGAGGCGGGTTGCTGCGACGGGCAGTTCGAAGGTGCCGGGAACGCGCACGAGGGTCGGCTCGATGCCTGCGTCACGTGCTGCGCGCTGTGCACCGTCGATGAGGCCGTCCATGACCTGGGTGTGCCAGCTTGCCGCTACGATTGCGAGCTTGAAGCCCTTGTAGTCTTCGGGGTTGAGGGTGGTGTCTGCTGCGCCTACGCCGCTCATAGTGTTCTCCTTGTTTTGGGTTTTGAAAAGTTTAGTGTGCCGGGGTTGTTTGCAGGGCTGCCGCTACGCGCTTTTGAGCACGTGGCGCATACGCTCACGCTTGGTCTGCAGGTAGTGGGCGTTCTCAACTCGGGCGGGAATCTCGTCTGGGATGAGTTCGGTAACCTGCAGGCCGAGGCTTTCGAGCGCCTCCTGCTTGGCGGGGTTGTTGGTCACGAGCCTCAGCTCGTTCACACCGAGTTCCTGCAGAATCAGTGCCGCCTGCGAGTAGTCGCGCATGTCGCCGTCCAGGCCGAGCGCCAGGTTCGCGTCGAGGGTGTCGAGCCCGGCATCCTGCAGTGCGTAGGCGCGGAGCTTGTTGACCAGGCCGATGCCGCGTCCTTCGTGGTTGCGCACGTAGATGAGGTACCCGCCGGTGCGGCCAATGATGCGCAGGCCGTTCTCCAGCTGGGGTCCGCAATCGCATCGGAAGGAACCGAAGATGTCGCCGGTGGCGCATTCGGAGTGGATGCGTACCGCGGGCGCTCCCCCGTCCTCGGCGGGTACGGGGGTGCCGTCACGGTCGAGGGCGCGGGCGCTGATGTGCTCGGCGCCGTCCGCGAATCGCCAGGCGCGCAGACCGAACACACCCTGCGGGGTGGGTACGGCGACCTCTTCGGTGCTTTCGACCAGTAGCGGGCTGGGGTTGGGCACCATGTCGAGGGGGCTGACGCGGTAGCCTTCAGCGAGCTCGGAGGCGATGCGCAGGGATTCGGCGCTGAGCTCTTCAGCCTGCGCCTCAACCGGCGTTGCTTGGGTGTTAGAGGTTTCGCTCATGCGTTCTCCTACGCCTTAGCTACGTACTTGATGAGGTCTTCGATAGAGATCATGGGCAGGTTGTGCTCGGTTGCGAAGGCGCGCAGGGCGTCGAAACGCATCATGGAGCCGTCATCGTGCACGACCTCGGCGATAACGCCCACGCCGGACAGGCCCGCCGCGCGGGAAAGCTCCACTGCGGCTTCGGTGTGGCCGGGGCGCTCCGCCACGCCGCCGTCCACGGCGCGCAGCGGGAAGATGTGGCCGGGGCGGGTAATATCCGCCGGGGTGGAGGCAGCGTCCGCGAGGATCTGCACGGTGCGTGCGCGGTCCGTTGCAGAAATGCCGGTGCTCACGCTGGAGGCCGCATCGCAGGAGACGGTGTAGGCGGTGCCCTTGGGGTCCTCGTTGTTGATGACCATGGGCGGCAGGTTCATCTCGTCGGCACGCTTGTTGCTCATGGGCGCGCACACCACGCCGGAGGTGTAGCGAATCATGAAGCCCATCAGCTCGGGGGTTGCGTGCTCGGCTGCGAAGATGATGTCGCCTTCGTTTTCGCGGTCCTCATCGTCAACGACGACCACGGCGCGACCGGCAGCGATAGCGTCCACTGCGGTCTGCACGCTGTCGAGCATGCTTGCGGCGTCGGCGCGGCGGGGTGCAACCTGCTCACCGGAGTGCGCAGAGTCAGCCTGGGGCACGCCTGCGAACGCGGTCAGGCGCTGCACGTACTTAGCGAGCGCATCGGTCTCAAGGTTCACGCTGTCGCCGACCTTGAGCGCGCCGAGGTTGGTTGCCTTCAGGGTTTCGGGAATCAGGCCGACCTCGAACCATGCGGGGGTTTCGCCGGGCTCAGAAACGGCGGTGACGGTCAGGGACACGCCAGACACAGCGATGGAGCCCTTCTCAGCCAGCAGGGGTGCCAGCTCGGTGGGCAGGTTGAAACGCAGGGTGCTCCACGCCTCGTGCGCGGTGACGGATGCGAGGGTACCGACCGCATCCACGTGGCCCTGCACGACGTGACCGTCGAGGCGGCCACCGGCGGGCAGGCAGCGCTCCAGGTTGACGGTGTCGCCGGGGTTCAGGTTGCCGAGGTTGGTGCGGCGCAGAGTCTCACCCATGGCGTAGGCGCGGAACTGGCCGGGCTGCAGCTGGTCGAGGTCGATAGCGGTGAGGCATACACCGTTGACGGCGAGGGATCCGCCGTGTTCGAGGTCGGCGACAATGTCTCCGGCGTTGAGGGTCAGGTAGGCTGCGTCGCTACCTTCGATGGGGGTGATGGATTCTACGGTGCCGAGGGCGCCAATGATTCCGGTAAACATGTGTGCTTTCCTTTTCTCGCCGTGTCCGCCGGGGCGTCGTCGTTGAGGGCGACGGGCGGCGATGGTTTGTTCGTCGGTATAACTATACGTATTTTTCGAATATTCCCCGTGACGGGGAGCTTTTGTGCCAGCATGCGAACCAGCCGACACAAACTAGCCGGGCGCCGGCGGGGGGTCTTTGAGGTACTACTCCCCCGCCCGCGCTCAGCCGAAGGGAGACTAGCCCAAGCGGAGGCTAGTCCAGCCGCGACTAGTCCAGCCGCAGCTAATCTAATCTCGGTTCGGGCGCGTGGCAGGCGTCCAGCTTCGGCAGGGTGCGCCGCTCACCCGGTTCCTGCGCCGTTCCGCGAGGTGCCGGCACCAGGTGCGTTGCGGTGTCATTACCGAGCACGCGCACCGCCGGGAACATGCCCAGATCGTCCAGTTGCAGGCGCGGCGCCTGCGCGAGGGTGTCCACGAGCAGCCGGTACACGGCGCTCTTGCCCTGCCCCATGATCATGGGGGCGCGGTACCAGACCATCTCATCGATAAGGTCTTCACCGGCGAAGAGGCCAACCATGCCGGGGCCGCCCTCAATCATGAGGTGCCGCACCCCGCGGGCGTACAGCTCATCGAGCAGTTCGCGCGGGTCGTGGGTGAAGACCTGCAGGAAGTTCTGCGGGTCCGCCTCCACACCTTCGGGCGGGTTGAGGCCGCGCACGCGGTAGTTCTCGGTAATCTCGGTTTTACCCATGACCACGCGCAACGGCTGCTTCTCGAAGCGTTCCCCGTTGGCGTCGCGCGCATCCAGGGTCGGGTCGTCCATGAGGGTGGTTCGGGTGCCGATCATGACGGCGTCGGCGCGGTGACGAATCAGGTGCCCGTCAATGCGTGCGGCGGGGCCGGTAATCCACTTGCTCGTGCCGTCAGCAGCCGCGATGAACCCGTCCAGGGTGGACGCGCTCTTTGCGGTAATGAAGGGGCGGCGTTCGGCGGCGGCAATGAACCAGCGCTCGTTCAGCAGGTAGGATGCGTCCGCGAACTCCTCCATGGCGTGCACGGTGACGCCCTGCGAGCGCAGGTAGGCGGCGCCTCCAGCTGCGTTTTCGGTGTCGTCGCTGTAGGCGTAGTAGAGTTCGCTGATGCCTGCCTCGGCGACGGCGTGGGAGCAGGGGCCGGTGCGTCCGGTGTGGTTGCAGGGTTCCAGGCTCACGTACATGCGTGCACCGGTGAGGTCGGTTCCTGCCGCGCGGGCGGCGGCGAGTGCGTCAGCTTCGGCGTGCGGGGTGCCTGCGCCTCGGTGGTAGCCCACGTGCAGCAGGTGCCCGTCACGGTCGGTGATGACAGCACCGACGAGCGGGTTCGCGCCGCGGATGCCCTGGCGTGCCGCCTGCAGGGCCAGGCTCATTGCCTCGTCGTGGCTGAGGGTCTGCTCGGGGTCGGGCAGCTGGAGGGTGCGTGCGGCGGGCAGCCCAGCGAGGTGACCGTACTCAGCAGCGGAGTAGTCCGCATCGTTGTGCGGCAGGTGCGTGCTGGGGGTAACGGTTGCGGGCAGGTGCGCGCTCGCCAGCACCTGCAGCGAGGGGTTCTGCGGCATTTATGCACGGCCCTTCTTCACGTCGGTTACCTCAACGGTCACGTCGGGGAACTGGGTCTGTACCCGAGTCTTCTGCGCCTCCAGGTTGCGGGTGCGCCACCAGACGAAGAAGCCGACCAGGGTGAAGCATCCGTAGAACACGTACATGAGCGAGGTTGCGTAGTAGCCTGCGCTCCACAGCAGCGGCACGCCGACCAGGTCGACGGCAACCCAGATGAGCCAGAATTCAACCCAGCCGCGCGCCATGCCGTAGGTGGCGAGCAGCGAGCCGGTAAAGATCCAGGCGTCGGACCAGACCGGTTCGTAGGAGCCGAGGGCACGGAAGATGGGGGTGAGCAGCAGGGTGCCTGCAACCATGGCGACAACCAGACCTGCGCGTTCAGTGTTAGTAGCCCACTTGGGGATCACCGCGGCACCTTCGGAGGCGTCACCACCGGCGGCGCGGGTGGCGCGCCAACGGTGCCAGCCCCAGATAGAAACAGCAATGAACATGATTTGGCGGCCTGCCTGGCCGAGCATGGTCACGGGGTGCGGGCTGCCAACGAGGGCGCCCAGGAAGACGGTGAGGAGCAGCAGGTTGCCGAGAATGCCGACGGGCCACGCCCATACTTTGCGTCGCATTCCGCCGAGCGCCGATGCCAGGCCGAATGCGTTTCCGAGAACTTCGCGCACGAGGAGGGACTGGTCCCCCACGTGAATTTGTGCGTCGAAGAGCCACCGCAAGATGTCCATTTGTTTCTTTCCTCTCTGAGTTGGACCGTGTGTCGGATGCGCTGTGTGCGCATCTGCGGCGGCTCCGGGGAGAGGAACAGAAAAGGGCGGCTACCGCGGGCATCTTAAGGGTGCCCGGTATCCGTGGTGAGGCGGGAGCGGCGAATCAGCCAACCGTAGCTGAAAACCGCAACTGAGATCAGCCGGCTGCGGTCGAGGGGAATAACGTACCGGCACCTAGGAAAGGTGCCTCTCCCCTGTCTCGCAAAAAGCCATCTCACAGAAAACCGCTGCGCTCTTAAGCAACAGTTTTCGTGAGCAACAGTTTTCTCAAAGAACTGCTTCGGTACACTCTGCACGCTATCCCGGTTTTCGGGAGGTGCGGCGGAGTGCGCTCCTGCCTTTTTCTGCTCGTGCTACCTTCCATCCAGACTGTACTGTCGGCACCGGATTTTCACCGGTTCGGCCTCTCTTGCGGGCGGGCTTCTCTAGCGGAGTCTTGGCGTCCTGTGCGGATGCGAAGATTCGTATGATTTTTTGCCTGCCTGCGGGAGCGGTTCGCGGGCTGTGACCGCCGGTTCGGAATTTCACCGACCCCGGAGCACGATGTCGATACTGATTATGCCACAGCGCACGCCGGGGGTTTAATTTGTTTTCTCTGGGATAATTTCCGTGACAAGATGACGTTTTATGACTGTACTCTCGGCGCATCTTCAAGACCCTCTCAACAAGCCCTCGCGGCAGCCACGTGCGGGACCGTTTTGGACCCGATTCTTCAATTTTCGGGAATGATTTATCACGGTTTCATAACGGTGGAGAGCACCAAACAGACCAAAGAGTTATGAGGACCTTCTGAGGGGTTACCAGAACACATTGAACACCCGTCAATACCTTTATGACAAGGAATTATAACAATAAGGTTAAATTATTGGTTTAAGGTTTACTCCAGGGGTGATTTAAGGTTATTCTTATCTACAGGAGCTCCCATCACCGATAAACCGGTTCCGTTGAGAGCGACATGATTCGGACCATCCGAGCACTCACATCAAACCCTTAAGCTTCTGCCATTTGAAGCTGGAAGACTACTCCGTGGACTGCATTCTTTGGATAGTTTTCGACGCAGCATCTGCGCGCACTAAACTGCGCGGTTTATGCGGCACACGATGCTGAGGTGCTTCACCATCGGGAGGCAACCACACCGAATTGTTTTCTCAACGGAGCCGGCGTGGGGGCCCCGTCGAAATACTTCCGGAAGATCGTACATTGTGTACCCCTTTGTGTGGGGTGTTGTGTGTGTCGAACGGTCATAGACTCCCGTTCTTCTGTCGTCGCCTACCGTGGTGCGCGATGGAGGTTGCGGGAACCTTGCGGGATGGTTGATCCCGCGCGCTCTGCATTGTCTTGTGGAGTGTGGTGTGTTTGGGTGGCGTATTCGCAGTGCCGGAGCGAATACGCCACCCGTTTTTAACCTGTAAAATCCTGCCCACCCCAAACCCGGGTGAGCTGTGTACGAAACCCGGCCCCAGACCAAGCCACCTATAATCCCCATCCCAAGGGATCAACGCGTTACCTCTGAAACCCAACCACAGACCATCCTCATATACCCCAGACTGAGGCAAGCTAACCCGAGAAGGTAACCACGTACCAAGCATCTATCTCAACCAACCCGAGGGATAGGCGACCTAGAGGGCGTACCGGGCACGCGATGGGGCTCCATCCTCAAGGCGGCTGGGCTATTTGAAGGTTAGGGCGCCGCAGAGGGGGCACTCCCCCGCGAGCGTTGTCCGGTACGCCATCTCCAAACAACTAACCTACAAACGCAAGGGTCGCCCGCGATAGCTAACTATCACAGGCGACCCTGTTTATTTCTATACCTACAGAGGGTACCGTCGGTAATGCGTGGCGGGGGCTCCGTCCTCAAGGCGCCCCAGCGCCGCAGAGGGGGCACTCCCCCGCTAGCATTATCCGACGTACCTTTTTACGGGATTAGTCCTCTACGGAGCGGAATGCCACAACAGCGTTGTGACCGCCGAAACCGAAGGAGTTCGACAGCGCCACAATCTCACCGGCGGGCAGCTCGCGTGCGTCGGTCACCACGTCCAGGTCAATCTGGGGGTCCTTGTTGTCCAGGTTGATGGTGCAGGGTGCGGTGCGGTGGTGCAGAGCCAGTACGGTCAGCACAGCCTCGAGGGCGCCCGCGCCGCCGAGCAGGTGGCCGGTCATGGACTTGGTTGCGGAGACGGCAATGTTCTTGGTGTGGTCGCCGAAGGTTTCGTGCATTGCGGTTGCTTCGGGCAGGTCACCGGCGGGGGTGCTGGTGGCGTGCGCGTTGATGTGCACGACGGTCTTCGGGTCGATGTTGCCGTCTTCGAGGGCTTCGCGCAATGCGCGGGTTGCGCCAAGTGCTGCGGGGTCGGGGGCGGTGATGTGGTAGGAGTCGGCGGAGACGCCGGTGCCTGCCAGTTCCGCGTAGACGCGTGCGCCGCGTGCCTTGGCGTGTTCTTCGGATTCGAGGATGAGCGCTGCTGCGCCTTCACCCATGACGAAGCCGTCGCGGTCGACGTCGTAGGGGCGGGATGCCTTTTCGGGTTCGTCGTTGCGGGAGGAGAGTGCCTGCATCTTGGCGAATGCTGCCATGGGCAGGGGGTGGATTGCTGCTTCGGCGCCGCCGACGATGACGACGTCTGCCTTGCCGCTGCGGATCATTTCGGCGCCGAGCTGCATGGCTTCGGTGGAGGATGCGCATGCAGAGACGACGGTCTGTGCTGCGGCGCGTGCCTTGAGGTTCATGGAGACGGCTGCTGCGTTGCCGTTGGGCATGAGCATGGGCACGGTCATGGGCAGGACGCGGCGGGGGCCCTTTTCGCGGAGGGTGTCCCATGCGTCGAGGAGGGTCCACACGCCACCGATGCCGGTACCGAAGGCTACGCCGGTGCGTTCGGGGTCGACTTCTTCTGCGGATTCGGCGTCGGGGCCGGAGAATCCTGCGTCTTCCCATGCTTCGCGTGCGGCGATGAGGGCGAGCTGGCCCGAGGGATCCAGGCGCTTTGCTTCTACCTTGGTGAGGCGGCCGGATTCGAGGGCGGGCACAGCGAGCTGGCCTGCAATGTATACGGGAAGGTCGTATTCCTTAACCCAGGGGTAGTCGAGGGTGGATACACCAGATACGCCCTTGGTTGCGTTTTCCCAGGTGGTGGGGACGTCGCCGCCAATGGGGGTGGTCGCGCCGAGGCCGGTCACCAGCACTTTTCGAGACATTGTGGCACTTTCTCTTCGGTGGTCGATTTGGTGGTTTATCCGGTGGTGTGTGGATAAAAACCTGTAGGGCCCGGGGTTTGCAGTGGGCGTTTTCACGCCGTGGAGAGTGCAGTCATCGCACTCTGCGTGTTCCCGGGGGTGTGTTGGGCTGTTGGGTGAATAGCGATGCGGCGCGGGCCGGTGAGAGCCCGCGCCGCCTCGTTATTGGTTATAGCTTAGGCAGCGTTCGCGATGAACTCGACTGCGTCGCCAACGGTCTTGAGGTTCTTGACCTCTTCGTCCGGGATGGTCACCTCGAACTTCTCCTCAGCGTTCACGACGATGGTCATCATCGAGATGGAGTCGATGTCCAGGTCCTCGGTGAAGGACTTGTCCAGCTGAACGTCCTCAACCTCAACGCCGGTCTCTTCGTTAACGATCTCTGCCAGACCTGCGAGGATCTCTTCCTTGTTAGCCATTCAGGGGCTCCTTTGTTTTTTCGATGGTCATCGCACCCGCCGGGTGGGGGTACGCGTGCATTACCGAGTTTATCGTGTCTGCGTGGTGTACGCATGCGTCAACTCGGAGTTTGTGGGGATGCTTTCCCGCTTTATTTCTCGCGCACCGGCGCTGTGCCGGTCGTGAGGGGCGGGGAGCATCGGGCTCCGGGGTTTTCCTTAGGGAAGGACGACTACCTGAGCTGCGAATGCCAGGCCGGCGCCGAAACCGATCTGCAGGGCGAACTTGCCGGAGAGTTCCGGGTTCTCCTTGAGCAGGCGGTGCGCGGCGAGGGGGACCGATGCGGCGGAGGTGTTACCGGCATCGACGATGTCGCGTGCCACTGCCACCGTGTCGGGAAGCTTGAGAGTCTTGACCATCTGGTCAATGATGCGGGCGTTTGCCTGGTGCGGAATGAGCGCGCCGAGCTCGTCGGGGGTAATGCCGGCGGTTTCGAGTGCCTGCTTGGCGACCTTCGCCATTTCCCATACTGCCCAGCGGAAGACGGAGGGGCCGTCCTGACGCAGGGTGGGCCAGATCTTTTCGCCTTCTTCGACGGGGTTTGCGGCGAAGTCGCGGTTGCGGATGTCCAGCAGGGAGTGGGTCATGCCGACGGTGCCCCAGCGGGAGCCGTCCGAGCCCCATACGGTCGGGGCGATGCCGGGTTCGTCGGAGACGCCTACGACTGCTGCGCCTGCACCGTCGCCGAGCAGGAAGGAGATGGTGCGTTCGGTGTTGTCGATGAAGTCGGAGAGCTTCTCAACGCCGATGACCAGCACATGCTTTGCGGTGCCGGCGCGGACGAGGGCGTCTGCCTGGGCGATGCCGTAGCAGAAACCTGCACACGCTGCGGAGATGTCGTATGCGGGGCACTTGGAGCCGATTGCGTCGGCGACCAGGGTTGCCAGGGAGGGGGTTGCGTAGGGGTGCGAGATGGTCGAGATAATGACCGCCTCAATGTCCTCACCGGTTACACCGGACGCTTCGAGGGCGTCCTTGGCGGCGCCGATGGCGAGGTCGGCTACCGACTGGTTTTCGCTGGCGCGGTGACGAGTTGCGATGCCGGTGCGCTGCTTGATCCACTCGTCGGAGGAGTCGATTGCCTCAACGATGTCGTCGTTGGGGACGATGACCTCACCGCGGGCTGCGCCGTAACCGAGGATGCGGGAGTAGCGGTTGATTTCGTACTGCTTGAGGGTAGTCACGTATTCAATCCTTAGTGCTGATGCTTGCAAGACACTGTGTGCCTCGCATGTCTAAAGTGCATGTCTAGTGTGAAGGGTTCCTAGCGCGGGGAGGGCTGGGTACTCCCCTGCGGCGTTTAGCCCTTCAGCGAGGCGAGGTCCTCGGGAGTGTTGATGGAGGTGCCGGGCACGCCGCGCATCGCGCGCTTTGCCAGGCCGACCAGGGTGCCTGCGGGGGCGACCTCGATAATGCCGGCAACTTCACGCTCAAGCAGGGTTGCCATGCACAGGTCCCAGCGCACGGGGCTGGTGACCTGGGAGACGAGGGTCTTGACGAACTCTTCACCGGATGCCACGGCGGAACCGTCGCGGTTGGTCAGCAGTGCGGAGGTCGGGTCGGATACCTGCAGGGATGCGGCGAACTCTTCCAGGGCGGGCACGGCGGGTGCCATTGCCTCGGTGTGGAATGCGCCAGCGACCTTCAGGGGGATAACGCGAGCGCGTGCGGGCGGGTTCGCGGCGAATGCTTCGATGGCGGGGATGGGGCCTGCGGCTACAATCTGGCCGCCGCCGTTGGAGTTTGCTGCGACGAGGCCTGCTGCGTCGATGGCTTCGCGGACGTTTTCTTCAACGCCGCCGAGTACTGCAGCCATGCCGGTCGGGGAGGCGGCTGCCGCCTCCGCCATGCCATTGGCGCGCACGCGCACGAAACGCATTGCGTCTTCGTCGCTGAGTACACCGGCGAGTGCTGCTGCGGTGATTTCGCCGACGGAGTGGCCCGCGAAGATGAGTTCTTCACCGTCGAGTTCGCGCAGTGCGAGGCGGCCGGTGACGATGCCTGCAGCCACGATGAGGGGCTGGGCGATTGCGGTGTCCTTGATGGTTTCTTCTTCGGCTTCGGTGCCGTAGTGAATCAGGTCGATGCCTGCCGCTTCGGAGAGTCGTTCCAGGTGCTCACGCACACCTTCAATCTCGAGCCAGGGGCTCAGAAAGCCCTTCTTCTGGGAGCCCTGTCCGGGGCAAACGAGTGCGCGCATGCGGTGCGACCTTTCTGGTTTTTAGTACTCGTACGCGGTGCCTCCGTAGAGACGGAGACCACGGTTAGTCTGTTACCTATGCTACCCTGTTCGACCGCCTTGTATAAACATCACCGTGCAGGAAGTTGCAGATACGCGGGACACTCAGGCGAATGTTGAACAGTGTATAGCTTAGAACGAATTCCCCCATTCGTACAGTTCAGCCGCACAAGGTTCAAATAGAGAGACATGAGCGGCGGCGTTCAGAGCACCCTTCAAAGCGCTACCCAAAGCTCTACTCAAGGCACAGTCCAGCAAAGCACAGTCCAGCGCACTCCCCCGCCCTGCGCACTCCTGCCCTACGCGCTAACTAACCGCTAGGCGCGTGGATGCGCCCGCGCGTACGTCTCCGCAAGGCGCTTCATCGACACGTGCGTGTAAATCTGGGTGGTCGCCAACGACGAATGGCCCAGTAGCTCCTGCACCGAACGAATATCGGCGCCGCCGTCCACCAGATGAGTCGCCGCCGAATGACGCAAAACGTGCGCACCCGACACCTGGGTGTTCTCCACCGTGCGCAGCAGACGGGTCAGATCCTCACGAATCTGGCGGGCATTCGCACGCCCACCGCGAGGACCAATAAACAGCGCCGTCACGCCCTGGGCCCCCTCCGGGATCCACTGCGGACGACCATACGACACCCAACGATTCAACGCCTTGAGCGCCGGGGTGCCCAGCGGCACCACGCGCTCCTTATTGCCCTTACCCAGCACGCGCACCGTCTTATTCGCCCGGTCCACGCTCTGCAAATCCAGGCCGGTCAGCTCAGAAATACGCATGCCCGAGGCGTACAGCACCTCAACCACTGCCTCCAGGCGCAGCAGACGCGCATCGCGAGGATCCTGCGCCCGGCGCTCCTGCAGAGTAGTCAGCAGCTGATTCATCTGCTCGCGGCTCAGCACCGGCGGCAGGTGATTCTCCCGCTTTGGCGTGCGCATACCGCGCGTGGGGTTGGCGTGCACCAGTTCCTCCTCCTGAGCCCAGGTGAAGAACGTGCGCAGGGTCGAACCGCGGCGCGCCACCGTAGAACGAGCCGCCTGCCGCAAATGCAACGAACCCAACCACTCACGAATCAGGGACGCATCAATGCTGTCCAGATGCCGCACACCGCGGCGCGCCATATAGCCGAAGAAGCCCTCCAAATCGGAGATATACGAGCGGATTGTCTCTTCGGAACGGTGCTTCTCATAGCGCAGAAAACGATCGAAACGGTTCAGGACGGGGCGGAATACCTCGCCGGAAACACCCAGTGCCGACTCGGGTAGAGCAGAGTCGGGTAGGGCGGAGCCTGGCCCCTCAGCTTGGGTTTGGGGGCTATCCGCGGCGAGGCTGCGGGTATACGTCACCGGCAGGGTCGTGGAGGGAGCCTCATCCCGGTATTCTTCCCGGTTCTCGTTTCGGTTTTCAGGCCAGTTTTCGTGCTGGCGGGCGGGGGTCATGCGTCCCTCCTTTCATGTGTTCTCGATGCCCCTATCGATGATGCGGCGGCGGGGTAGGCGGGGGGGTAGGCTCTGGGCCAGTGCGCGCAGGCCTACCCCAATTGTAGAGAGGTTCCGAGCTCTCCACGTGCCGCCCCGTCATCAGGAAGAACCCTACGCCGCGACTGCCGGGCGGACCTTCCTCCAGCTCGTTCCGCTGCTCTCCGCCAGACCGCAACGGCCCAGGTGGAACAGGTCAGCCATCACGTCGCGAGCACTCAGCCCGAGAGCTGCGGCAATCTCGTCCACGCTGCGGTAGGAGCGCGGGCTCAAGTCATCCCAGACTCTGCCCTGTCGTTCGGTCAGCTCATCCAGCGCCGTCGAGGAGGCAGCAGATGCAGGATCCCACTCGCTCTCATGCTCGGTGCCCAGCTCGAAACCAGCGGCGGCATCGTACTCGAGGATGTCGGCGGCCTCGGTGAGTGTTTGCGCTAGTCCATCGCGTAGCAGACGGTTCGTGCCCACCGAGTTCGGCGAGTTAATCTGCCCCGGAACCACCCAGAGCGTACGCCCAATCTCCATCGCGTGACGAGCCGTATTCAGGGCACCGGAACGCCATCGCGCCTCCACCACAATGGTGTGCCGCGCCAACGCCGCAATCAGACGGTTACGCTCCAGAAAACGCCAGCGCGTGGGGGTGTTGCCCACGCTCACCTCGCTCATAATGAGCCCGCGGTCAACAATCATGTTCAGCGCATCCGAGTTCTGCGCCGGGTAGAGCCGGTCCAGCCCACCCGCCATGAAGGCGATAGTCGGCAGGTCGCTACCCTGCTGGGTCAGCGCCGCCCGATGCGCCGCAATATCAATGCCCATTGCACCACCAGAAATCACCGTGTACCCGCGGCGCGCCAACTCAGCGGCAAGGTGGGTCGTCGCCTCCGTGCCGTAGATGCTCGGGTCGCGCGAACCGACCAGGGCCACGCTCGGGGCAGCCGCCAAATCCAGCAGGTGCCGCGAATCGCCTCGGCACCACAACCCGTACGGGCGGGCGGGCCCCAAATCGTTCAGCTGCGGCGGCCACAGCGGATCGGCGGGAGTGACCAGCCACACCCCGCAGGTTGCCGCCATGTGCGCCTCCGCGTTCAGGGTGCGTTCCATGCGGCGGTTCCAGCGCAGGCGGCGGGTCGCGAGCGCCTTGCCGAACTTATCGCGGCTCAGCTGATGATCGCCCGGCGTGTAGTAGCCATTCGCGCTGCAGAACAGGGCGGACTCCCCCTCGGCGGGCGCGCCCACCGAGTGCAGAAATTCGCTGAGCTGCGCATCCGGTTCGCCGTGCTCCCAGGTGTGCTCATCGGGGATGTTCCCGGTCAGTAGGTAGTGCAGGGTCAGCGGCGCACCCAGGGTGGTGAGGGATTCGACCACGAGCTCATCGGCGGGTTCGGCGTAGCGCATCAGCTGGGCGGTGCAGCAGCGGATGTACTCGCGGCACGCCGCCTCAAGCTCCTCCGCGCTGAGGGAGGGGTTGAACAGGGGTTCTGGATTGAGCAGGGGCGCGGGGGCAGAACCACTGGAGGTGGTACCCGCCGCGGGATCGGAGCGCTCGTCCTGCTGTTCCTCCCCCGGCTGTTCCTGTCGGTTATTCTCCCCCAGGGGCATCTCTTCTAGATATACCGGGTTCAGGCAGGAGGCGAGGAACCCAGGCAGGCGCGCCGCGTTATACGGGCTCGGCGAAGGCTCCTGCCCCAGCGACAGAATATGCGCCACCCTCTCACGCACCAGGGCGTGCCTATCCAGGGTGCAACCGGGCAGGCGGATCTGCAGTTCCTCCTGCACAAAATCCTCCGCCGTGCTCTCTTCCGGCCCTGTTTCTCTCAGCTCCGATTCTCTCGGCTCAGCCTCTTCAGCTCGTTTTCTAAGCTTCTTCTCACTCATGACCTTCTTCTCCTCTCGTCAGTGATTCGTTCTATCAACCGGCACACTATTTCAGCCGCCTCTATTTCAGCTGCCCCTGTTGCCTCAAAAAGAGCGCCACATCCAGGTGCTCCCGGCTCGGGTAGGCGGCGCCCTCCAAATCGGCAAGGGTCCAGGCGATACGCAGCACCCGGTCGTAGCCGCGAGCCGTCAGCGTGCCCCGATCCACAGCGGCATTCAGCTCGCCGGTGAGCTTCGCGTCCAGACGTAGCGGGCCGCGCAGAATCTTGCCGTTCATCTCCGCATTCGTCTTCAACCCGTACGACTCCAGGCGCTCCCGCTGAGCCTGCCGCGCCGCCATGACGCGCTCGCGAATCTGCGCGGAACTCTCGTTCACCTGACCGCCCGCAAGCTCCGTGGACGACACCTTCGGAACCGTCACATTCACATCTATGCGGTCCACCAGCGGGCCGGACAGCCGCCCAAAATAGGCGCGACGCTCACGCGGGGCACACGTGCACTCCGTACCGGTGCCCACGTTCATGCCGCAGGGGCACGGGTTCGCCGCCAGAATCAGCTGAAAACGCGCCGGGTACGTCGCAGACGCACTCGAACGGTCCAGGGTCACGGTCCCCGATTCCAGGGGCTGGCGGAGCGAATCAAGCACCGTGCGTTTGAACTCCGGCGCCTCGTCCAGAAAGAGCACGCCGCGGTGCGCTTTAGACACACAACCCGGGCGGGGAATACCGCTGCCGCCGCCCAGAATCGCCGGCGCGGAGGCGCTATGATGCGGCGCCTCAAACGGCGGCTGACGCACCAGCTCGCTCAGGTGCTCCCCCGCCGAGCAGAGGGAACGGATCGCGGTCACCTCCATCGCGGCGTCGTTGTCGAGGGTCGGCAGGATGCTCGGCAGGCGCTCCGCCAGCATGGTTTTACCCGAACCGGGCGGGCCAGTCAGCAGCATGTGGTGGCCACCCGCGGCGGCAATTTCCAGGGCGAAACGACCCTGCGACTGACCGGCGACATCGCTCATATCCGAGGGAATTTCAGCCGGTTTCGCCACCGGGGCGCTCGCCTCCGTCTGCGGGGCGGGCGGGTAGGTCAGCTTCTGGCTCTCAGCGCCGAGTGCGGCAAAAACCTCCGCCAGGCAGCGGAAACCGCTCACCTGCGCGCCGGGAATGAGCGCCGCCTCCTCAGCGTTTTCGGCGGGCACAATCACGCGGTGGTGTCCGGCGTCCACGGCGGCTTTGACCGCAGGCAGGATGCCCGGCACGGGGCGTAGCGTTCCGTCCAGTCCCAGCTCGCCCAGGAAGACGCTATCGCCGCTGGGGTGCAGTTTCTTCTCCGCCTGCAACGCCGCAACTACAATGGCAAGGTCGAACGCCGAGCCGCGTTTAGGCAGGGTCGCGGGGGTCAGGTTCACGGTGAGCCGGTGCTGAGTGAGGGTGATGCCGGTGTTCTTCGCCGCGGAGCGCACACGCTCTTTAGACTCATTGAGGGCGGTATCGGGCAGACCCAGCAGTACGAAGCCGGGCAGGCCCTGCGAAATGTCCGCCTCAACGTCGACAATGTGCCCGCGCAGGCCAACCAGCGCCACGGAATAGGTGCGTGCGAATCCCATTACGCCACCGCCTTCAGGTGCTCGAAGGTGAAGGTTTCACAGGTTCCGGTCACCGCGATTGCGTCAATGCGAAAGCGCGGAAAATCCAGGTTCTCACGTAGCCTGCACCAGAGAACCGCCAGCGAGCGCGTGCGGCGCGCCTTATCGCGGTCAATGGAGGCGAACGGGTGCCCAAAGTCTTCGCTGCTGCGGGTCTTGACCTCAACGAAAACCAGTTCATCCTCGGGGGCAATGGCGATCAGGTCGAGCTCCCCGCGGATCTGTTCGTGTTCCAGTCCGGCGGGCGGTCGCCAATTCCTCTCCAGGATGCGGTAACCGTTCGCCTCCAGGATGCGGGCAGTCAGCTCCTCACCCCAACGACCGACGCTGTGGGCTCGGGGCTGGGTTCGTTGAAGCTGGGTGCTCTGGAGTAGGGTTCTGTTGGGTGCGCTTCGGGTTGCGGCGCGGGCTGTTATTCGGGCTGTTGTCATGGGTCTCTCCCCTAAGTAGATAGCGGTTGTGCTTCTACTGTGCCCGCCGCGCGCGTTCCCGAACGCGGTTAACGAAAAACTGTGGATAACCTCGGCTTCCAGAAGGAATTAGAGGTTATCCACAGTCGTTTATTTGAAATTTTGGGGCATATTTTTCAAAAATGCCGCCCGTGTGCCGATTCGGCGCGTCATATTCGCGCGAGTTCATCGCGTGCTTCTGCGCGCACTTTCATCACTCAGTCCCGCCGCATTCCAATCACCCGGCACCCACGCGCCTATCCGCGCCTACCCCCGGCGAGGCGTTGAATCAGGCTTGAGCTAGGCGTTGAAGTCCGGCATTTCCGGCACGGTGAACTCCTGGTTGGGCAGGCGCTCCTCCACGTTCACATCACGCACCGAGTAGGCGTGCACCTTCTTCACAAAGCGGTTGGAGCGGAACACGTCCCACACCCACACGTCGCTCATGCTCACCTCAAAGTAGAGGGTGCCGTCCTGCACGTGCGGGGTGACGTCCACCTGGTTCGCCAGGTAGAAGCGTCGGTCGGTTTCTACCGCGTAGCTAAAGAGCGACATGACGTCTTTGTATTCGCGGTAGAGCGCCATTTGGGCGTCGGTCTCGTAGTTTTCGAGGTCTTCTGCGCTCACTACTCTTCCTTTCCTGGGCTTTCTTAGTACTGATTCAGCGGTGACATGCAGGCTCCCGAGGGTGTCGCCTCCTGCGCCTTAGTCGCGCTGTGCCGCCGCAGCCTCAATCTGCTCGGCGGTTGCCGGAAGCGACCATGACAGTCGATGCTGCGGGCTGGGGCCCTGCACGCTAATCGCCTCGCGGTGAGCAGCGGATCCGTAGCCCTTGTTCTTTGCCCAGCCGTACCCCGGGTAGCGGGCATCCAGCTGGACCATCAGCTCGTCACGTTCAACCTTCGCAACCACCGAGGCTGCGGCGATGGAGGCGCACTTGTAGTCGCCCTTAATGACCATGGTCACCGGCATCTGCGCGGGCTCACCCGCACCGCCTGCACCTTCCCACGCCTGGGCGAGCAGTGCGTTGTAGTGTGCCTGCGCCGGGTCCGGTGCCAGCGCACTGAACAGGTCTTCCTGCGGAGGCGTAAACCAGTCGTGCTTACCGTCCAGCAGGGCGGCATCGGCACGGTATCCGCGGCGCGCCAGTTCGGCGAGCGCACGCTGGGCGGCAAGCCTCAGCGAGAGGGTCATGCCGAGCCGGTCAATGTCCGCCGGTTCCACGTGCCCGACCGCCACGGCGCACCACTGGCGAATCTCGGGGACCATGGATTCGCGGCGTGCCGGTGAGAGCGCCTTGGAGTCGATCAGCCCGCCCACCTCGAGGGTGGCGTCCGGGGTGAGGATTGCGACGCCCACGGTGACCGGGCCCGCCATGGAGCCGCGGCCTACCTCGTCGATTCCGGCGACCGTGCGGGCGCCGGAGGCGAAGAGCTGCTGCTCGTATTCGAGGTCGGCTGCGGGCGGGGTTGCCTTCGCGGGTTTCGTTGCGCTCTTCTGGGCGCTCGCCATCATTCCCAAGCTCGCTTACTCGGACGGGGTGGAGGTCGGCGCGGGAACCGAGGAGAATACGGAGCTCTCGTCGGTCAGCAGGCCGAAGTGGTTCAGCGGCCACGCCACGACGAACACGTTACCCTGCACGTCATCCTTGGAGATGAACGCGGTGCCGTCGCTAATGTGGTAGCGGGAGTCTGCAGAGTTGCTGCGGTGGTCACCCATCACGAAGTACTTGCCGGCGGGCACGGTCACCTTGAAGGGGACCTCCGAGGGGTTGTTGCCCGGGTACAGGTACGGTTCGTTAATCTCTACGCCGTTGACCTTGATCTTGCCGTTGCCGTCACTTTCGACCACGTCACCGGGGGTGCCGATAACGCGCTTGACCAGGAAGTTCGAGGAAGTATCCGGCAGAATACCCGCGAAGGACAGAGCATCCTTGAGCGGGCTACTGGTCTTCTGGGTGGAGGGAATCCAGCCCTGAGAGTCCTTGAAGACGATGACGTCGCCGCGCTTGGGCTCGCTAAAGTAGGAGCCCGCCACGTTAATGAACACGCGGTCGTTGACCTGCAGGGTCTGCTCCATGGAGCCGGAGGGAATGTAGAAGCCGCGCAGCAGGAAGGTCTTCACCAGGAACGCGATGACCAGCGCGTAGAGGATGACGGTGCCACCCTCGCGTGCCTGCACCCAGAACCATTCGCCGAGGCGGCCTTCTTCCTGCGCCTGGGAGTAGGTCAGCTCCGCCTGTTCGGCACGCTTTGCCTTGCGGCGTTCCTTGGGGGTCATTTCGGAGAAGTCTTTGGTGGTTTCCACGTTCTCAGAAGTCTCCTTTTCCTTGGTCTTTTCGTGCTTGGTATCCTTCGCGGCGGAAGAAGTTGCAGCGGCGGCGCCTGCGGAGGCGGCGCTCGCCTCGGCGCTGGCGACCACCTCGTGATCGCGCTCGGAGGTGCTCTTAGTGTCGCTTTCGGTGGAAGAGGTAGCGCTCCAGGGGGTCGCCTTCTCGGCTACCGCCTTTTCAGAGGTCACATTCTCTGCTGCGCTCTTTTCTGCAGCAGTCTTTTCTGCGGCGAGGCGCGCAAAGTATTCTTCCATTTCGCGGCGCTCGCGGCGGCTTTGAGGCTGGTATCCCTCAGGGAAGGGGCTGGTGTTCGCAGTGTTCTTGTCGTCTGCCATGCTGGAGTGAGCCTTTCGTTTGAGAGATACCTAGCTCGAGTGAAACGGTACCTAGCTATTGTATCGAGAGTGTTTGCGCTCTTGGGCTTTTATTTTCTGAGAGCGGCAAGGTTCTCAGAAACCGAGTCCTCAGAAACCGGGTCTCAGAATATGCAAAAACCGCTCCTCTCCCGCGGAATGCGGTTGGGGAGCGGTTTGCAACAGAATTCTGTATCTATAAAGATTAGAACTCGCGCTTCTCGCGGATACGAGCAGCCTTACCGTGGCGGTCGCGCATGTAGTACAGCTTTGCACGACGGACGTCACCGCGGGTTACCAGCTCGATCTTCTCGATGGAGGGAGAGTGAACCGGGAAGGTACGCTCAACACCAACGCCGAAGGAAACCTTGCGGACGGTGAAGGTCTCGCGAACGCCTGCACCCTGGCGGCCAACGACGAAGCCCTTGAAGACCTGGATACGGTGGTTCTTACCTTCAACGATCTTAACGTGAACGTTCAGGGTGTCACCGGGGCCGAATGCGGGGATGTCGTCACGGAGGGACTTCTTGTCGAGGAAGTCAAGAGTCTGCATAGTTGTAGATCTCCAGAGTCATCTGCCGCAGGTCAAATAGACTCAGATTGCTCTGCCCCACTGCGGGACAGAAAACTTGATGCTTCGGACAGGATTGGTGCCCGAAGGCTGACACCGTTGGTCGCTCTCCCCCCTGCGGCAGGGGCGTGCCCGATGTCAACACAATGCTCCATTATCCCAATGCACCCGCGTTTATGCAAGCATCCGGGGAGCACTTTTAGAAGGGGGGTTCGTCACTCTGGGATGCGCCGCCCTGGGATGCACCGTTCTGCGGTGCAAGGTTCTGAGGTGCCGGGTTCTGCGGTGCAAGGTTCTGAGGCGCATCCTGCTGCACCTGGTTCTGGGGCACCGAGTTCTGCAACGGCGCGCCCTGCATGGCTCCCTCGTTGACCGTTCGCTTCTCCACGGTGCGGGCGAAGGTGCTCGTGCCGTAGTTCAGGTCGTGACCGATGCCGAGGGCGTCCACTTCTACCGTGGTGCCCTGCGTGCCGTCTTCGCGGTTCCAGCGGCTAATGCGCTGACGACCGCTCACGACCAGCGGCTGCCCCTTCTCAACGGAGGTGGCGATATTCTGCGCGAGGCGGCGGTAGGCTTTCACGGTGTACCAGTTGGTGGTGCCTTCTTTCCAGGTGCCGGTGGCGTCCTGCCAGCGCGGGGTGCTGGCGAGGCGAAAGTTCACGACGGGCACCCCGTTGGGCAGGGTGCTCAGTGCCGGGTCGGAGGCGGTGAATCCGCGGATCAGGATGGTGTCGCTCATGGTTTCTCCTTAGAAACTAGTGGGTGGGGTTCTTCAACCCTGCCAGGGCTGAGTCGAGCCCGCATCCGGCGGTTACTGTTCCTGTGGATAACCTCGCGTTTTGCGGTTTTGGGTGCCGCCTGTGGATAGAGTTTTTGAACTTTTCGCCCCGTTTTTTTAAAAATCGCCCGCGGGCAACGCACTCCCTGCAGAAATATGACGGCTACTCCCCCGACTCCGCAAAACCCCACCCCATCCGGCATGGTGACAGGTATCTCAGCGGCAGCAGGCCATATTCTTGCCCTCAAGTTCACTATTTCTATCCCGCTCCCTCTATCCTTGATGATGCGGTGCACTCAGCCGCATCCCGTCTACCCGCCTTGGAGAACCCGTGAGCAAAAAGCCCGCGAACAACAACCTGCCCTCCCTGCAGGAACTTCAGCAGCTGCAGCGCAACCTGCCCAAGCTGCCCGATTCGATGGACCCGCAGAAGAAGCGCCTCATTTACGGTCTGCTCGCTGTGTTTGCCGTGATTGTGCTGATTATTGGTCTGGTATACGTGAGCAAGAACGGCGTGGATGGGCTGCTCGGCTCCGATACGACGACTTCCGCCACCGACGAGGAAGAAACCAACGTTCAGACTGAAACCCTCGCCGAGGTCAAGAACCCGTACAAGGCGGTTGACCCCGCGACCGCGCTCGCGCCGGATCTGGCGACCGCGAAGAGCGAGCTGGCGTCCCTACAGGTGAAGGATCGCGCCTCGAAGGCCGGCTACTCTCGCGACCAGTTCGGCCCCGCCTGGGATGACGTTGACGGCAACAAGTGCAACACCCGCGACGACATTCTGCGCCGCGACCTGACCAACGTTCGCTTCAAGGTCAGGACCCACGCATGCACCGTTATCAGCGGCACTCTGGATGACCCGTACACCGGCAAGACCATCGAGTTCAAGCGCGGTAAGAAGACCTCCTCGGCTGTGCAGATTGACCACGTGGTTGCCCTGTCGAATGCTTGGCAGACCGGCGCTCAGGATTTGACCGCCGAGCAGCGCCGCCAGCTGGCGAACGACCCGGAGAACCTGCTCGCCGCGGACGGCCCGGCGAACCAGCAGAAGTCCGATGCGGACGCCTCCGAGTGGCTGCCGAGCAACACCGCCTACCGCTGCACCTACGTGGCTCGTCAGGTGCACGTGAAGGCGAAGTACAAGCTGTGGGTGACCGCGGACGAGAAGAAGGTTATGGAGCGCGTCCTCAACTCCTGCAAGGACACGAACCCGACTAAGAAGAAATAGTCCCGGCCAAGAAGTATCCTCCCGGCACCGCCTCCTTGTGGCGGCGCAAAACGTAAATGCATACAGAAAACCGCCCCGCACCCTGAGTTTAGGGTGCGGGGCGGTTTTCGTATGTGGCGCCCCAGGAGGGAATCGAACCCCCGACCAAGAGATTAGAAGGCTCCTGCTCTATCCTCTGAGCTACTGAGGCCTTCCTCTAGGGTACATGAGATTTTGAGCCTCTCATGCACCGAGCCTCTACAGGCGGAGGATGCCACTGGGCTACCCAGCCAGGCGGGCGCGTTAGGAGTTCACGCTAGGAGCCTACCTTGGCGGCTTCCCGTTCTGCCTTCTTCACCTCGCGGCGGCGTGCACGGCGGCTTGAGGCGCCGGGGAACAGCTGCCACCACAGGCGAATGGTGGTGCGGCGAATCTGCGTGGGGTGCAGGCTCACGTACACCAGGCGGCGGGTTGCCGGGTCGAGGGCGACCAGGTAGATGATGTAGCCCAGGCAGATGACGGTCGCGATGAGTCGTCCCATGTCCTGGTTGAAGTCGCGCAGGTAGGGTGACACGTTCAGCTGGTCGCTCACACCGTACGCCATGAAGAACAGCGTGGTGATGAAGTACCACATGAGCTGGAAGTGCGAGCGCAGGCCGGTTGCGGCGAGCATCGGGATTGCCCAGAGCAGGTACCAGGGCTGAATCATGGGGCTGCACAGGAGCATGAACAGGATGGCGAGGCCGGCGTGACGCACGATGTTGCGGTCGCGTCCGACGAATGCCATTGCCATGGCGCCGAGCATGCCGATGCCCTTGCCGACAGTTTCGATGAGCTTGCGGATGACCTCGAAGGCGTCGCCCTGAACGAACAGGGATGCGGCGCCGATGACCAGGCCGAAGGGGGTGTACCAGATGTACTGGCCGCCGGTGGTGGACAGCGCCTTGATCCAGCCGAATTCCAGTCCGGTTGCCCAACCCATGAGCGCCATTTCGGCGAGCAGCAGCACACCGGAGAGAGCCCAGAAGATGAACTTGCGCGGCCAGGAGGCGTTCTTACCCGCCCAGAGCAGACCCACGAAGGGCAGCACCACGAGGGCGAGCGGCTTCACGGCAACACCGAGGGCTACGAAGGTCACGCCGAGGGGTCCACCCCACCAGGTGTCGCGGTAGCGCTTGGCGTAGTAGAGGCCGCCGAGCATGAACATGGTCATGAGCGAGTCGTTGTGGCCGCTGGCGATGAACGATGCGATGAACAGCGGGTTCGGGCCGATCTGCCAGAGGGCGCGGACCTGGTTGAAGCCGTGCGCCTGGGCGAGTTTTGCCACGTAGTAGAGGATTCCGATAACCGCGAGTACGGAGAGCAGGCGGAAGTAGAACAGGGAGAGGTCGATGTTCTCCCCCGCCAGGCGCACAATCCACTCTTCGAGTTTGAGTGAGACCGGGCCGTACGGCGGCGGGGATTCCGCCCACATGGGGTCCGCGCCGTTCTGCATGAAGTTCGAGATTTCGGAGACGCCGTGCTTGTACGGGTTGAGGCCGTGCGCCATGACCATGCCCTGACCGTAGTAGGAGAACATGTCGCGGCTGTAGATGGTGAAGGCGAAAATCTGCGGCAGGGACCAGCTGACGGTGACGGCAATCATCCACCGCATGGCGTTGGGTTCGTTCCAGTCGCCCATTTTCTGGTAGATGCGCAGCCATTCGCGGCACATGATCATGGCGCCGAGGGCGAGCAGGATAATGCCGGTGATGACCCATGCGGCTTCGAATCGGATGGCGCGGATAATCTCGTAGCGCCAGAAGTTGGAGCTGTCGGCGAGCCAGCCGACGGCGTAGGAGCCGAGGGTGACCATGATGGAGCCGATGGTGCCGATAATCAGCGTGCGCAGACGGTGATTATTGACGTAGTCCAAGAGTTTGGGTGAGAGGGGTGCGTCGTGTGCGCCAGGGGTGGTGAGCCGGTGTGCTAGCTCCTTTGGTGCGCGCATAACTCCCTTTCTGTCTGCATCGTCGTTCTGGTTTTTATCATACCCGAGCGGCTCTGAGCACCCGGCGGATTCGCCGTTGCGGTAGAACTGACGAACAGGTGGCGGGCGTATCGGTGGGCGTATCCGTTCCCTTATTTCTGGTCGGCTGAGCATACTGCATGTGCTTTTATGACAGGTGGGGAGGCTGGTCGGCGGCGTTTGGGGGTAGAGTGGGAGGGTGAGTATTTCTAGTGAACGTATTGTATGGATTGACTGCGAGATGACCGGCCTGGACGTGGAGAATGACGCTCTCGTCGAGGTGGGTGTTCTGGTCACGGATGCCGATTTGAACATTCTGGGTTCTGGCGTTGAGTTCGTCATTAAGCCCGGTGATGAGTCTCCTGCCGGTGCGCTGGAGAACATGAATGACTTTGTGCGTTCGATGCATGAGGCGTCGGGTCTGCTGCCCGATATTGAGCACGGCGTGTCGATGGATTACGCGCAGGAGCAGGTGCTTCGCTACATCAAGAAGTATGTTCCGGTGGCGGGCAAGGCGCAGCTGGGCGGTAACTCCGTGGGCATGGATAAGCGCTTCTTGGAGCGTTACATGCCCGAGGTCATGGCGCACCTTCACTACCGTGTGATTGATGTGTCGACCATTAAGGAGTTGGCAGCGCGCTGGTACCCGGCGGCTCGTCACAGCGCCCCGGCAAAGACCGGTAACCACCGCGCACTGGGTGATATCAAGGACTCGATTGACGAGTTGAAGTATTACCGCCGCGCTATTTTTGTGCCGCAGGGCCCGGATGCGATTGCTTCGGCGCAGATTGCGCGTGAGGTGGAGGCGGAGCGTGCCGCACGCGAGGCGGCTGAGGCATCCGAGGCGTAAGCGCAACATGTAACGAGCATCACGGCTTTTCAACTTGGCAGGTTTCTGAATCTCCTGTACAGTAGTATCCGTTGCATATCGCAAGGGAAACCAAGCGAAGCACATGGTGGTCGTAGCTCAGTTGGCAGAGCGCCTGGTTGTGGTCCAGGAGGTCGCGGGTTCAACCCCCGTCGATCACCCCGATGGAAAGGGTCGTTATGGTTATCCGTAACGGCCCTTTCGCTTTACCCTCTGTTCGCGTTATCCCCTGTTCGGTTGCCCCGCACACGGTTTGACCGGATCAGAGCTTTTACACCCGCACTTTAACCAGCGAGCGGGAACAGGGCGCACCGCATCTTCACGAGGCTGGCGCATCCGGCAAGTTCCCGTTCAGCAGTTCCCGTTCAACACAAGCAAAGGATGAATCCGTGGCTATTCGCCCCATCGTTATTCACGGCAACCCCGTTCTGCACCGCCCCGCGGCACCCGTCACCGAGTTTAATGATGAGCTCAAGGAACTCGTGGCTGACATGTACGAGACCATGGACGCATCCAACGGTGTGGGCCTGGCGGCACCGCAGATTGGTGTGGGTCTGCGCATCTTCACCTACAAGATGGAGAACGAGGACGGCGTGCCCCCGCGCGGCTGCATCATCAACCCGGTGCTGACCCTGGGCAAGATTTCTACCGCCGACCCGGACCCGTACGAAGAGGAAGAGGGCTGCCTGTCCTTCCCCGGTTACGGCTTCCCCCTCAAGCGCGCCGAGTGGGTGACCGTGAACGGTCTTGATGAGCACGGCAACCCCGTCCACTTTGAGGCGACCGGCTGGTTCGCACGCTGCATGCAGCACGAAACCGACCACCTGGACGGCAAGCTGTACGTGAACCGCCTGAACAAGAAGTGGACCAGCAAGATGAAGAAGGTCGTGAAGAAGGAAGGCTGGACCGTCGACGGTAACTCGTGGATGCCCGGCGTGGATCCGGACCCGTTCGGCCACTAATCACGAGCTCTTCTGAGCTCTCGGTTGAGAGCTTTTGTACAGAACTTAAAACGAAGACCGCGAATGCACTCTCAAGGCGCATTCGCGGTCTTCGTTTTCCATCAGCCGACGGTAGCGTGAAACGGGTCATCCTATGAGCCGGGTTCTGTCTAAAACGCCGCCCGAAGGGGCGTTTCGAGGCAATCATCTATCTAGAACGTACGTTGCCGCACGTCTCAAGCAGCCTACCCGAATACGCACCCCGATAAAGCGGGGATCGGGCGCACTACCCTACCATGGCGTATTCTGTTTGACCTTGCTCCGAATGGGGTTTACCTAGCCGGGCACGTCACCGCGCCCGCTGGTGGTCTCTTACACCACCCTTTCACCCTTACCGCGGCGAACCGCGGCGGTTTACTTTCTGTGGCACTGGCCTGCGGGTTACCCCGAGTGGATGTTATCCACCATCCTGTGCTGTGGAGCCCGGACTTTCCTCGAAGCACGTGTGCCTCGCGATTGCCCGGACGGCCCGTTTCACCTCACCCATTATACGCATACCCCTGGCGGCGGCTATTTCGCGGGTTCGTCTCACAGGCGTGGTTCCCTCACGGGCATGCCGGGGCCTCGTAGCTACGCTGCGTCTCACGGATGTCCTAGCGGCCTCGCGGGTACACTGGAGAGATGCTGATTCTTCTTCCCCCTTCCGAAGGTAAGACCCCCGCCCCGGCTGGCAATGCGCCGGTTTCTTTCGCTGACCTCTCGTTCCCTGAGCTCACTTCCGAGCGTGAGAGCGTCCTGGAGGAGCTGGCCGCGGTCAGCTCTAGCCCCGATGCCCTGGCAGAGCTCAAGGTGGGTGCATCCCTCGAGGCAGAGGTGGAATGCAATACGCGCCTGCTGACCGAACCTGCACAGCCGGCAATCCGCACCTACACGGGTGTGCTGTTCGAGGCGCTGGATTATGCGAGCTTCTCCCATGCCGAACGCGATGCCGCACACTGGTCGCTGCTGATTTCTTCGGCGCTGTGGGGTATTCTGCGCCCCGAGGACGCGATCCCCGCCTACCGTCTGTCCATGGGCGTGAAGCTGGGTTCGATTGGTGCGCTCGCCTCCTTCTGGAAGGGCGCGCTGGGCACCGCCCTGGAGGCAACCGCGAAGGACCAGCTGATTCTGGATTGCCGTTCCGCTGCCTACGCGAAGTCGTGGGTGACTCCCCCGTCGCAGACTCTGGCGGTTCGTGTGGAGCGTGTGGCGGCTGATGGTTCGCGTAAGGTCGTCTCGCACATGGCGAAGCATTACCGCGGCCTGTTTGCGCGCTACTTGATTCAGTCGGGCTTGGCGGCTCGTCCTATTGACGGTTCCACGGCTGGTATTGCCGAATTTTTGGAGGCGGTCAGCGAGGACTGGTCGGTGGAGTGCGCTCTGCCCACGGCCCGTAAGGCGGGTGTTTTGACCCTGCTGGTGCATGAGCAGTAGCGGCAACCGGTTGTTATTTCTCACTCTTGTAGAGATTCAATGTAAAGATTTTTTAACTATTTTTATGAGCGTTAAAAATGTATTTCCCCCTGTAAAACCACATTTCCCCACACTACGCGGGTAGGTTTTTGCGGGGCAGAAGGCGGGTAGTGTCCAACTATCCGCCTTCTTTTTGTGCACAGAAGTGCTTATAGTATTAAACGTCTCGCCATTGATGGCGGGTATTTCACTCACTAACATTCACAATCTCAACTCAGCGCACACGGAAACACATTACGCCACGTACGTATAGCAAACAGCTAGAGGCTTAACCAATGGTTATTGGTTTGCTAGCGTAGAAGTAACCACTCAGAAACACATCGATGGGACAATGACATGTCTACTTTTTCCTCTCGTCGCGCCCTCATTAAGGGTGCGGCTGCACTAACAGTTGCTGGCGCTTTGGGCGCGCACCACGCCGGCGAGCAGAGCGCCCAGGCTGCCACCTTGGACGTTAAGACCACTCCGCTGACGTTCAAGATTACCGAGGCGTCATTTGATATTAGCGGCTTCAACCTCAGCTACGAGATTACCGGTCTGCAGGCTGTGCTTGATACTGGCCTGTACACCCCATACATTGAGGCTGGCTACTACACCAAGGAAAAGGGCTTCACTCAGTTCTATTTCTTCGCTCTTGAGCCGAAGAAGCGCATTGAAGATGACCTCTACGTGAGGCACCACGTTATTAATCGTGACATCACTGCCGGCCCGAAGGGAAACTACGGGGTTCGCTTGTCTCTTCGTCCGCGCCGTGAGCAGTACACCATCCTGCGTACTATTGAGGTTCGCCCGACGATTGACACTGAGTTCGCGTGGGCACCGTTCATTGTGGATATTGATCTGGATGGCGAGTACGCTCCCGATATCTACAGGTCATGTAGCGCAAAGATTCTGCTGCTCGATAAGAACCGTTGCTTCCACCCTCAGCGTGCGGTGACCCGTGGCGATCTGATGGATGCAATCTACCGAGGCGCCCGCTCCCCGAAGGTGAAGCTTCCGGCGCGTTCCCCGTTCCCGGATGTGTCCCCGAAGGATGAGCGTTACGCAGCGTACATTTGGGCGTACCAGAATGGTCTGACCTCGGGCTGGTCTGACGGTAAGATGCACCCGGAGGCGGTGGCTAGCCGCGCTACGATGGCTGCGTTCTTCTACCGTTACTTTATGCTGACCCCCGGCCGCCGTCCTTCGTGGTTCAATCGCACTGTCCCGCAGGATATGAAGCCGGGTGCCCCGTTCTACACCGAGTCGGTGTGGCTGCACTCGTCGGTGAATGTTGATGTGAGCTTCATTTATAAGAGCAAGGATTTCCGTCCGACCAAGACTGCTACCCGCGAGGAGCTGGCTCGTGTCCTGTCGATGCTGGGCATGACTAGCATCAGCCGTAGCCCTTATCTCGATGATTAAGATTCGGCTGGTGCGGTGAACCGGGTGGTTGAGCCCGCGTGTTTTAGCGCGGGTTACCCTGATAACAACAGCTGAAGATAGTGGCCTGAAGAAGGGGCGGTGAGAGTTTTTCTCTCACCGCCCCTTTTCGTGTGCCCATTTTCTAGTGCTGACACTGTTGGGCGCCGTTTTTGGTGCTGGTTATGTTTCCAGTTTTTGTTTCTCTATGTGTGGTCTTTTTGGGGGGTTTTGGCTTTATCTAGAACCGGGACGTAATTTTTGAATTTTTTGTCTTATAACTCTCATCGGCATGTTTTTCTCGTGTTTTCATTGATTGTTTAAGACGCGGGTTGGTAGGCTGAAATTGCACTTCAGCATGCCGCTGCGGCGGGTCCTCTACGATGTGGATTCGGTGTAGGCTCAGCGCGGTGGACTGTCACTCATTAATCCTCTCAACTTCTTTTCTCCTTCACCCTCATTCATGCAGAAAATCAGATTGGATAATGATGTCCTCATTCTTTAAACCGCCCCATGGTGCACACCGAAAAGTTGCGGGCGCTTCCCTGGCGTTGGGCTTGACTCCGCTGCTGGCTTTGACGCCGGTGGCAGCTCAGCCGGCGCCCGCTTCCCCCGCTCAGCAGGCAGCACCTCAAGAAGCACCTGCACAGAACGCCCCCGCACCGAACACGCCAGCCCAGAACGTAGCTCAGGGTGATCAGCAGGATGCGTCCCTACCGACCCTGCGCGTGACCAGCGGAACCCTCGACATTCTTCACGGCGGCACCGTCCACGTGGAGGGTACCGGGCTGAGCCCCGAGTTCTTGGCACATCATGAGCTGCGTAGCCTCACAATTGCCCCGAAGGGCTCTTCAACCTACACCAACCCCTACCAAAAGGTCGATCACCGCGGCCTCGTCTTTGACGCCCCGAAACCGGCTGCCGACGGCAGTTTCAGCGCCGACCTGACGGTTCCGGCAAATAGCCTCCCGGCAAACCTGGAGTACGAGGTCATTCTGACCTACCGCCCCGTAGACGATGCGCACCCTTACGCGTGGAACACTGAGGACCGCGTCCGTGCGGCGCTACCGGTGGAGTTCAACCTCCCGAAGGCGGCGCTCCCCTCCATCACCTATGATGTTTCGGCTATTTCTGAGGAGCAGATTGCTTCCGGTCAGCCGGTTGAGGTGACGTTGACGGGTACCGGTTTTCAGGATGTCAGTTCCTTGAGTTTCACGCTGTCTGAGCAGGGAACAATTAGGACCTACAGCGTGGCTTCTTTGGGCGAGTTCCAGGCGCCGGATACGGAAGAGAATCAGCGCATTTTCAAGGGCCTGATTCCTAACGGCTATTTCCAGAAGAAGATCACGATCCCCGCGGGAGTCCTGAAGTCCGGCAAAGGGTATTACCTAGATGTTTACGGTGTGGAAACCCACGGGTGGAATAAGCTGTCGCGTAAGTTCCCCTTCGTTCCGGTGGGCAATAACCCCGCACACATGGCGTATCAGAATAATTCGTTCAGGAACACCCTGCCGAAGGTATCTGTGTCTTCCCCGAACTTTGATCCCGGTCAGGACCGCGTCTATAAGGTGACTATTTCTAATATTTCACCCGAGGTTGACCTGGGGTACTACATTGACTCTGTGGCGATTTATAACGCTACCTCTGGTGAGTCCAAGCCTTTCGCGGTCAACGATGTAGCGAGCTACTACTATAAGCGTGACGAGCTGGTAACCCGCAATGCTGACGGCACCCGTACGGTAGAAGTCGAATATAAGGTTCAGGATGATGACGGGTTCTACCCCTCTCACGTGGGCTCGACGGCAGAAGTTCGGGTAACGTTCTCGGATTCTGAGTATTTGTACGGTAGCCATAAGTTCACGGTGAGCGCGCAGCTTCCGATGGTGCCTCCTGCCGCTGATACGGTTCGCCCGGTGAACCCCGGAAACGTGCAGCTGAAGGTCGATTCGGGAACCCTCAATATTTCTCAGGGCGGCACGGTGTCGGTGACGACTTCCCCGTTGAGCGCTGAATTCCGTCAGAAGTACACCTTCTACGAGCTGGCTCTGGTGCGACGTGGATCGGTGTACGTGCATGATTGGCGTAATAATAATCCGCCTCTCGACCAGTACGGCGGGTTTCTCAAGGATTTGAAGCATCAGGTGCGTGAGAACCCGGACGGTAGCCTCACCTACACGTTTGAGGTTCCCCCGCAGTACGTTGAGGCGGCGGACGGCGAGCTCTTTGACGTGTTCATGTCGTACTACCCCTCGGATGTAAATGAGCTGGATTTGTTGAGTCCGATATATCGTATTTACATCCGCGCCCATATTGATGTGGTTCAGGACGCGCAGCCTACCCGCGCGACCTACCGTTTCAGCCGGTCTGCGATTGATAACCCGTGGAAGGATACGACGCTGAGGGTTGAGGGTTGGCACGTCCTCTCGCAGGCTAATAACTTCGCGGGGGATGGTGAACAGCCGGTTCTCGCCTTGTATGAGGCTGACCCGGCAACAGGCAAGATGGTGGGTCAGCCCGTGTTCACGCACACGCTGGAGTTCACTAACCAGCAGGATAACTACGGCACGTTCCGTAACAACTACCTCAACACGGAGATGACGATTCCGGCGGGTACGTTGAAGCCGGGCAAACTGTACTTCATGGGCGTGTACGGTGGCGGGGTGCCTTACCCCGGCATGGAAGATTCTCCGGGTTCTATGCTGAATGATGTTGCGGAGTTCCTGCCGGTGCATTCCCCCGATCAGGAGTCCACGGGGCCCGCACTGCACCTTGGGTCGGTAAGTTTGAGCCCGTACGCGAAGACGAACTCGTTTACGGCACGCGCTACCGGGCTCTCTGCACCGGGTGAAGGATCGTACCGCCTCTCGGTGCAGCATGTTGATGAGCAGGGTCATTTGACCGGTCAGACGGTGTTCCAGCAGGCAATCCCGGCTGACCTCATCAAGGACGGCAGGGTGGAGCTGAATCTGACGATTGATCAGCAGCTGAGCTATTCGGGTGCGTACCGTCTGTTTATGGAGAGGGTCACCCCCGGTAAGGATGGTGCCAGCGAGTCGGTGGAGCAGCTTGCTGTCGAGGATATTCCTCTGAAGCTGACGCGTGAGGGTGAGTTGCAGGCTGCTGAACGCTGGTTTGCTGATCGTGAGATTCTGCCTGGTCCTTCGCCGATGTCCTGGAATAGCAATCTGACGCGCCGCGATGTGACGGTGGCGCTGTACCGATTGGCTGGTTCCCCAAAGGTTGAGCTACCTGCTTTTAGCCCGTATGCGGATGTGGCAACGAGCGACCCGGACTACGCCGCGTTCATTTGGGCTCGTCAGAAGGGTATTACCTTCGGTTGGGCGGACGGCAAGTTCCACCCGGATGCGCCCCTTTCGACCCCGTCGACGGTGGCTTTCCTGTACAGGTATCAGAAGGCGATGGGTCAGGTCACGCCGAAGGCGCCGGCCTCTTCTTCGCTGCCGGGTAACCAGGATGCGCCCCAGAGTTCCGGTGGCTGGCAGCATAAGGTTCGTGAGGGTAGCGCTTTCTGGCGTGAGGCTCAGTGGGCTGTTGATTACCGCATGTGGGGTTACAGCGTTGACGGGGAATACGCCTATGAGGGCTTTGATAATTCTTCCATTTCCTCTGGTGATTTGGCGTTGATGCTGTACCGCATGGAGCACGGTGGTAGCCACCTCAAGTAACGCCAGGTCGTGGTGAGGAGGTAACCGGTGGGCTGGAATGTTCGGATTAGTTCGACTTTTCAGCCCGCCGGTACCGTCCCGATTTTTCTTCCCTGCCTTCTGCGAGTTCTTTTGCCCGGCACCAGGCTTTACGGGGCTTCTTCTCCCCTGTTTTTTTGGGGGGGGTCTTTTCACGTTTTATCCACTCGACTTCTTCGCTTGCTTCATATACTCGCTCGCTTCATTCACCGTACAGTTTTTGTAGATGGGATAATGATGTCTTCATTCTTCACACCACGAGGTGCCCCGCACCCTTCTGATACCCCGCGCCACCCGGCGAGCGCCCGCGCACTCAGCCTGTCGCTACTGCTGGGTTTGAGCCCACTGGCCGGTATCACCCCGGCGGCACTAGCTGCGCCCGAAAACCCGGCGCAACCGGCACAGGTTGCACCCGCTCAGGCAGACCCTGAACAGGCAACCCCCGCCTCCCCCGCCGCAGCTTTAGTTCAGAAGCAAGCAGACAACCAGCAAAATCCTGCAGCCCAGGGCGAGCAGACCAGTTCGCTACCGACTTTGCGCGTCGCTAGAGGAGCACTAAGAATTTATGCCGGAGGCACGGTGCATGTTGAGGGTGCCGGCTTCACTCCCGAATTCTTGGCGCACAATGAGCTACGTAGCCTCATTATTGTGCCCAAGGGTTCCTCTACCTACGTGGGTCCTCACCAGGAGCCAACATACCAGGGGCCGCGTTTTGACGTTCCGGCGCCTGCCCCAGACGGGACTTTCAGCGCTGACTTGGAAGTATCTTCCAACGGCATACCTGCGGGCATGGAGTACGAAGTTATTTTGACCTACCGCCCGCTAGATGAAGCGCACCCCTATCAGTGGAATACTGAGGATCGTATTCGTACGGCGCTCCCTGTGACGAATGATTTTCCGCAGTCTGTTTTGCCTTCTATTACCTATGATGTGGATTCTATTTCTGAGGAGCAGATTAATTCCGGAAAACCAGTTGAAATCAATATGATGGGTTCGGGTTTTGACGGGATGAATAAGTTAAGCTTTACTCTCGTTGAATATGATCCGGCTGCAAATGTTACCCATAAATATCTCAAGGAGCTGGAGTCTTTTGATCCTTCAGATTCTCCGTACTTTAAGCGTGTTTTTCATGACCTAATTCCTAACGGTCATTTTCAGCATAAAATTACGATTCCTGCCGGTCTTTTGAAATCAGGCAAGGGTTATTATCTGTCGGTACAGGGAGACTCTCCTTCAGGCCCGATTGCTATGAGGCGTGCCTTCCCCTTCGTTCCTGTGGGCAAGAACCCCATGAAAATGCCTTACCAGAGCAATACGTACCGCAATACTCTTCCGAAGGTTTCGTTGTCTCCTCAGACGGTTGACCCGTACCATGAGGGGAAATATAAAGTTACTATTTCTAATATTTCCCCGGAAGTTGATTTGGGGTACTACATTGGGTCAATCAGTGTTTATAGTAAAACCGCTCAAAAAACGATTACCAACCTCAACGTTAATAGTGACCATTACTATGAACGTGACAAAATTGTGGTCCGTAACCCCGACGGCACCCAAACCGTAGAACTTGAAATTAATGCTGAGGATATTAAAGAGCTACAGGGCGTGTATTTGGGTTCCGAAGCGGAACTGAGGGTCTATTTCTCAGATAATCCTTACTACGGTTCAGAGAACCATAATTTTACGGTTACTGCACCAGTTCAGCTGGCGGATTCCCCTACCCCGTTGACCCCTCCCACCCCTGCGGAGGATAAGAAACCTGACAACCCGGTTGGCATGAAGCTCACCTCGGGCACCCTCAACATTTCTGAGGGCGGTACTGTCTCTGTGACCACCGCGCCGCTGAGTGCCGAGTTCCGCGCGAAGTACACGCTGTATGAGTTCGGCATTGTGGAGCGCGGTGAGAATTACCTTGAGTCACATTACGGCAATCCGCTTCCTGAGGCGCAGTACGGCAGCAAGGTTGCCGACCTCCGTGCTGAGGGTAAGGCCCACGATAATCCTGATGGGAGTGTCACGTTCACTCTTGATATTCCGAAGCAGTGGATGATGGTTCCGGAGGGCACCCTCTTCGACGTGGTGCTGACTTACTACCCGTCCGATAAGCCTGACCCACACGACTATCCGTATGAAGATTATCGTCTTACGGCACGAATTCCCTTGCCCACGGTGCGCGACCCTGAGCCTGAACAGCCGACGTACCGCTACAGCATTTCGGCGATTGATAAGCCGTGGCAGGATACGACTCTGACGGTTGAGGGCTACCATATTCTTCCCCCGAATATCGTAGGTGGATACGACAGCCAGGCGTACGTCACTCTGTACGAGGCAGACCCGGCTACGGGAAAGATTATGGGACGTCCTGTTTTCTCCCATGTTGTTCCGTTGACGGGCAACTGCTTGCATCACTGTACTGGGTTCCGCAATAACTATTTCGGCACGAAGATGACGATTCCGGCGGGTACGTTGAAGCCGGGTAGGCTCTACATGATTGGCATCTACGGTTCTAATCTGCCTCACCCGGGTGAGGAGGATTATAGCGGTAGCCTGCTGACCAGTGTTGCGCAGTTCCTTCCGGTGCGTTCAGGGCAGCCGAGCGATAACCAGCCGAACCCTGACCAGCCTGTAGCGCGTCCGGACTTGTACATTCCGTATAAGCGCATCAGCCCGTACCAGGAGATGAATACCCTCACCGCACGCGTCTCGAATCTTCCGAAGCTTACCGATGGCCATTACCGTTTCTCGGTTCAGGCAACGGATATTTTCGGCGAGCTGACCGGCGAGAAGGCTTTGGAGCAGGTTATTCCCGCTGAGCGCATCCACGATGGTGCCGCTGAGGAGACGCTGAACGTCCCCGGTAGCGCGCTGAATTATGAGGGATCGTACAAGGTTGTTCTGGAGAAGGTAACCCCAGGCAAGGACGGTGCCGCGGATGCGGTCGAGCCGGTGGCTTCTGAGAATCTTGACCTCTTGGCGAATACTACCGAGGAGCAGAAGGCGGCTGTCGAGTGGGTTAAGCAGCAGGCTCTTCTGGACGAGAGTAAGACCGTTTTGAGTCGCCGCGATGTCACGGTGGCGCTGTACCGTCTGGCGGGCGCACCTCATGTTGAGCTGCCTGCAACCAGTCCTTATGCGGATGTGGCACCGAGCGACCCGGACTACGCCGCGTACATTTGGGCTCGTCAGAAGGGTATTACCTTCGGCTGGGCGGACGGTAAGTTCCACCCGGAGGCGGCCCTTTCGACGCGTTCTGTGGTGGCGTTCCTGTATAGGTACCAGCGGATGGTTGCCCCGGCTCCTGCGCCGGAGTCGAGCAGTGTGCCGTCTTCGTCTGTGCCCAAGAACAGTAGCGTGCCGGGTGATTCTCCTGTCCGAGTTTCGCGTTCGCATTGGTCCGATTATGAGCGTACGGATACTGCATTCTGGCGGGAGTCGCTGTGGGCTACTCAGCAGTTCATCTGGGGTTATACGGATTATGATCACCGCTACGCCGAGGGTTTCAGTTCGGATGCTGTTTCATCTTCGGAGTTCTCGGTCATGCTGTACCGTATGGCGCACGGCGGCAGCCGTCTTAGTTAGTTTCGGTTCGTGAGGGGGCTGGCGGGCTGTGTTCTTCGAGTTGTTGTGCCCGCAGGCTCAGCAGCTAGACAGTCCCGCCCCTAGCATCCTTTACAGGCACCGGTGTGGGGAATCGGGAGCGTTACCTGATGGGAGTCTTCCCACGAGTAGCGTCCCGGTTTCCCGACCCTTGATTTGCTCAACCTTTTCACTCGCTTTGCTTATTCACGCTTCACCTGTTCATTCGCTTCACTCACCGTATAGTTTTTTATAGATGGGATAATGATGTCTTCATTCTTCACACCACGAGGCGCCCCGCCGCATTCCGATACCCCGCGTCACCCGGCAAGCGCCCGCGCGCTCAGCCTATCATTGCTGCTGGGTTTGAGCCCGCTTGCCGGTATCACCCCGGCGGCACTAGCTGTGCCCGAACACCCGGCGCAACCGGCACAGGCGACCCCAACCTCCGCCGCTGCAACTCTAGAGGACGCTAACGAGTCCGAGCAGACGCTTCCGCATGTGCGAGAAGAGCCCCGCAACCCTGAAATGGACGGGTTTAAAGTCTCTCCCGAGACTCTCAACATTTCTCGAGGCGGCACTGTAACGCTGACGACGCCTCCGCTCAGCGCTGAGTTCCGTCAGAATTACGAATTCTACGAATTTTCTCTGGTCGAACGCGGTTCTTCTTACTTCCATCTTGGGCATAACTACTTCCGCACGCCGGGTACCCAGTACGGCTACGTCTTTGACCGTGAGCCCAACCCGAAGCAGATGGTAGAAAACCCGGACGGGAGCTATACCTTCTTCCTTAATGTTCAGCCGCTCATTATTGAGGCTGAAGAAGGCACTCTTTTCGACGTCATTCTGACGTACTACCAGAAGGGCTACCATCCGGGGCCTTGGCAGTCTGATCTCCGTCTCGTGGCACGTGCACCTATTAATGTTGTGCAGGACCCTAAGCCTACCGAGACGAAGTACATTTTCGGTACCTCCGCGATTGATGACCCGTGGAAGGATACGACTCTGACGCTTGAGGGGTTCCACATTACTGCGCGCGGTAATCGTGAATACCTGGGAGGTCCGGCGCTTCTGGCTCTTTATGAAGTCGACCCGAAGACCGGAAAGATTGTAGGCGAACCGGCATTCACCGATTGGATTCGGTACACGGATTGCGGTGAGTTCTGTAGCGGCTTCCTGAATGAGCATTTTAAGACGTCTATTACGATTCCTGGGGGCACGCTTAAGCCGGGTAAGGTCTATAAGCTTGGTTTCTACGGTTATGATCGCCCGGAGGATGAGAAGTACCCCGGTGAGTTGCTGAATGATGTTGCTGATTTCATTCCGGTACGTTCGCCTAATAAGGAATCGGCTAGCCCTGAGATGTATCTGAAGGCTACGACGGTGAGCCCTTATGATGGGGAAAATATTCTGCCGGTACGTGCAGTGGGTCTGAAGAAGCAGCCTGGGGTTTCTTACCGTTTCTCGGTGCAGCATGTTGACGAGCAGGGACGTCTGACCGGTCAAAAAGCGCTGGAACAGGAGATTGCTGCTGAGAACATCCATGACGGCACGGTGGATGAGAAGCTGAATGTCCTCGGTGAGGCGCTGAATTATGACGGCTCATATAGGCTCGTTTTGGAGAAGGTGACTGCCGGCAAGGACGGTGCGGTTGAGTCGGTTGAGCAGCTTACTTCGAAGGACCTACAGCTGGAGGTGACGAAGGATAAGGAGGGCGATGTTGCCTGGGAGTGGTTTAGGTATCGTCAGATTCTTCCTGAGTTTTCTGAGTCAGGTAGGAACAGCTATATGACGCGCCGTGATATTACGGTGGCGTTGTACCGTCTGGCGGGTTCCCCGAAGGTGGAGCTTCCGGCTACGAGTCCTTATGGAGATATCACTCCGGATGACCCGGACTATGCGGCATATATTTGGGCTCGTCAGCAGGGCGTGACCTTTGGCTGGGTTGACGGGAATTTCCACCCGTATGTGCAGCTTTCTCCTCGCTCTATTGTTGCGTTCCTGTACAGGTATCAGCGTTCACACGGTAAGGTGTCCCCCAGCTTGCCGACTGCCGCACCTCAACCTCGTAATGGTAGCTTGCCGGGATTGAAGGATTCTGAGCTGAGCACTAAGAATTGGGCTACGGAGTTGGAGGAAGGTAGCGCTTTTTGGCGTGAATCTCGGTGGGCTGTACAGCAACGCATTTGGGGTTACGCCAAGGATGGGCGACACGAGTACTTTACGTGGGAGCAAACGCCCACCGATGACTTGGCGTTGATGCTGTACCGTATGGAGCACGGCGGCAGCCGTCTCAAGTAGTTACCCTGAAGTAGTTATTTGAGAGTCGCCTCCCGCGGCCACGCAGCCTGATACTGTGTTGCTTTACAATCGGTGATGGCGGGCTGAAATTTCGGGCTGATTCGCCCGGCTTTTCAGCCCGCCAGCACTTTCGCTAAGGCGCCTGGTGCACCCCTTTTTCTACTCAACTTTTCGTTCATTTTCACCGTTTATTTCTCCCCTTCCACTCAACGTTTTCCCTCACTCACTTCAATCACCGTATAGAAAACCACTGTGCAGAAAACCACCGTGTAAAGCCGCGGTATAGAAAGCACAGTGCAGAACATTAGATGGGATAACCGTGTCTTCTTTCTTCCAACCAACCACAACTCAGGGCGCTAAGACGCCTGCCCAGAAAAACCGCCTCCAAAATACCCGGGGCAAGAAGGCAATCAGCCTCTCCCTGCTGTTGGGCATGACCCCGCTTGTGGGTATTACCCCGGCGGCGTTGGCGGCACCGAACCAGCCTGCACAGGTGGAGCCTGCTCAATCGGATCCGGCGAGCCCTGCCTCCCCCGCCGCATCGTTGCAGATAACCCCCGTAGCTGCCGCCCCCGCCGCCTCAGGCACAGGTGCCGCCGCCACTGACGTCAGCGGTGCCGACAAGATTGATTTGAAGGTCACCACCGGCACCCTCAACATTTCTCAGGGCGGCACGGTGTCCGTGACGACCTCCCCGTTGAGCCCCGAGTTCCGTAAGAAGTACAAGCTCTTCCAGTTCGGTCTCGTAAACCGTGGTACCGGTTACGAGTGGTCCCGCACCGGCGAGGCAACCCAATATCCCCTGTACAGCGGCAGGGTCGATCATCTTCGAGAAGACGGCATCGTCCACGACAACCCGGACGGAAGCATCACCTTCACCTTCGAGGTCAAGAAGCAGACCATCCGGGCAACCCCTTCGCCTGCCCTTGACGTGGTGTTGACCTACTATCCGGCGGGCGAACCTGAGCCGAGCGCTGAGGAGTATGAGGATCCCCGTCTTACTGCCCGCACTCCACTCAGCCTGACGCAGGACCCTGAGCCGGGTCAGACTACTTACGTGTACAGCATGCCGGCGGTCGATAACCCCTGGGTTGATACGCAGCTGAAGATTGAGGGCTACCATATTCTCTCTAAGCAGCTTGTTGAGCCGGGGAGTGCCCCGGCATATCTGACTCTGTATGAGGTTGACCCTGCAACGGGAAAGATGGTGGGCAAGCCTGTTTTCACCCATAAAGTTCGTTATACGGATTGCGGTGAATACTATTGCTGGAGTTTTCTGAACAACTATTTCTCTGCGGATGTGACAATTCCTGCGGGTACTCTGCGACCGGGTAAGTCGTACATGATTGGCGTCTACAGCGGCCTCTTCCCGAATCCGGATGAGGAGAAGGTACCCGGTAGCCTCTTGACGGATGTTGCCCCGTTTATTCCGGTGCGCTCACCCAACTCGAACACCGAGGTGAAGGATGCCGCCCCGGTTCTGCGTGTTGAGCCGCAGCAGATGGACCAATATCGTTCTGATTCACCGCAGGTGAGCCCCTATTGGGAGAAGAACACGTTGCAGGTGCGTGCCGTAAATCTGCCGAACCTCACTGAGGGTCATTACCGCTTCTCACTGCAGGCTACGGATGCTTCTGGCAATCTGACCGGTCAGAAGGCGCTGGAGCAGGATATTGCGGCTGACCGCATCCAGAGCGGTTACACGGAGGCGACGCTCACTGTTCCTGGTGAGGCGCTGAATTATCAGGGCGGTTACAAGCTGGTGGTGGAGAAGGTTCTTCCCGGTCAGGGTGGTGCCGCGGATTCTGTGCAGCAGGTTGTTTCTACTGACATTGGTTTGGTGGTGAACGCGTTTGAGGAGAGTGAGGCTGCGAAGAGGTGGTACAAGGCTCAGCAGCTTCCCAAGTCAGAGCTCTATTATTCTGAGAATATGACGCGCCGTGATCTGACGGTGGCTCTTTATATGTTGGCGGGTTCGCCGAAGGTTGAGCTTCCGGAGGCCAGCCCGTATCCGGATGTTCAGCCTAGCGACCCGGACTATGCCGCGATTGTGTGGGCTCGTCAGCAAAGCATTACGTTCGGTTGGATTGATGGTAATTTCCACCCGGATGCGAAGGTTTACAATTCTTCGGCGGTGGCATTCCTGTATAGGTATCAGAGGGCGCAGGGTAAGGTTCCTGCGGCGAAGCCTCGTCCTGTTTCTTCGGCATCAAAGAAGAGTAGCCTGCCGGGTGGTTCTTCTGAACATGGGTGGAATACTGTTCTTGGCTGGCATTACTCGTTCCGTAAGGAGTCCCAGTGGGCGATTGATCAGCACATTTGGGGTTATATCAGCGAACAGTCTACCTATGAGGCGTATGTGCCGTCGTTTATTGGGCACACGGAACTCGCTACGATGCTGTACCGCATGGAGCACGGCGGCAGCCGTCTCACATAGTGTCCCGTTCTCGGTGTTAGCTATTTTGAATGGCTTTCGTCAAATAGGCGACTTTACGACCCTGTTTATGTGCCACTTTTATTGTGGGTGACTTTTATGTTGCCTTGCCCACCGCATTGTGAATATTTTCAACCTGCAGAGGTTGCATAGGTGCGAATTTTTCGAATGCGGTGGGTTTTTTGTGCTTTCTTTTTTGTACAGTGACCAGTGTTTGTGCTTATCAGCACAATATTTAGGCATATTTTCCACGTCATGCACATACTTTTTAAAGCTATACTTCACCTTAAGACATGCGATAAAACACACAGACATTTTTCGCGCTGATGACCTTTCAGGTTCCAGCACGTCTTAACTATTTGCTACGGTGTTTATGCGCACCACACTCGATGCGTGACACCGATAAAAACTGATTGGATAACAATGTCCTCACTTCCCAACCACATGCGCTTTGCGCTACCCAAAAACATGGCCAAGAGCGGCTGCGCCATCACCCTGGCTGGCGCAATGCTCTTGCCCCTCTCCCCCGCGTTTGCGGCGCCTACTGCTACTCCGGTAGCGGCTCAGGCTGTTGCGCAGGGCGAGGTTCAGGGTGCTCAGCGTCTGCAGGTTACCTCCGGCACTTTTGACATTCTCAAGGGCGGCAACGTGACCGTTAGCGGCTCCGGTTTCTCTAAGGACTTCGTCAAGGGCAAGTCGTTCCGCCTGTACGTTGTTCCGAAGGGTGAAAGCGTTGCTTTCCCGCCGCACCACCCGCGTAATTACCCCTTCTACGTTCAGGATGTTCCCGCCTCCGCTTTTGCAGCTGACGGCTCCGTGAACCTGACCGCTTCTATCGGCGCTAACTATCTGGAGGCCAATGGCTCGTCCTTCGATGTTGTGCTCGGTTACCGCGATGACGCTGAAGACGGCTGGATTCCCGCGGGTGAGGTTCGTGCTGAACTGAAGGTCGCGGATGTTCCCACCGTTGATTCCCCGACCCTGTCGTACGACGCTTCGTCGGTGAATGCTTCTGAGAACACTAAGGTCACCGTGAACGGTGCCGGTTTCCAGAACATTTCGTACAACGGTAGCGAGTCGCTGATTGTTGCGGTTCGTGCGGTTGATCCGGCGACCGGCAAGGCGACCGGCCCCGCGTTGGCTCAGTCGGAGGCTAAGTTCACCTCCTACTCTGCTTTCTTCGGCCAGTACATGGGTTACACCAACGGCCGTTTCTCGACTGTTCTGGACATCCCGGCGGGTACCCTGAAGTCCGGCAGCTCCTACGTTGTGCAGACTTTCGAGTTCAACGTCCCGGAAGATAACGATGAGGCGAACAACCAGGCGCTGAGCACTCAGGCGTTTGTTCCGGTGAACGGCGAGAACGTTAAGACTGCTTCTCCTTCGGTGTCTTTGAGCACTGACAAGGTTGATCTGAGCTCTTCGACCACTATCCGTGTGAAGGGTAAGGATTTCAAGGTTCCGGCTGGCGCTACCGTGAACGTTCTGTTCTCTGAGGCTGAGGCTGACGGCAACCCGACCGGTGAGGCTATGGATAGCTTCACTCTGAGCGCTGACCGCGTGGCAACCGGCGCGTTTGAGACCACCGTTAATGTTGACGGCACCAAGCTGGATGAGGATAGCCGCTACGCTATTTTCGTAACCATTAACTACGCCGATGGTCAGCGCGAGCGCATCGCTGCCGATTACCTGACTCTGACTGGTGAGTCTGCGAACAAGAAGGCTCGTGAGCGTTTCGCTGACGTTCCGGCTGCTCACGCGAACCACAAGGCTGTTCTGTGGGCTGCTGATCAGAAGCTGATTGATTCTCGCGAGAAGGATTGGTTCGGCGTTAACGATGATGCGACCCGCGGCGACCTGACTGTTGCGCTGTACCGTCTGGCTGGTTCCCCGAAGGTTGATCTGCCGGCGACTAGCCCGTACGCGGATGTGAAGACTGATGACCCGAACTACGCTGCATACATTTGGGCTCGTCAGAAGGGCATTACTTTCGGCTGGTCTGATGGTAAGTTCCACGCGAATGCTTCCGTGTCTAACGCTACTGTTGCGGCGTTCCTGTACCGTTTCGATGGTAAGAAGCCGGTTGCTGTGACTGAGGCGCCGTACACCGATGTGAAGGTTGGCTCTGCGTTCTACCGTGAGATTACCTGGGCTAAGCAGCAGAAGCTGCAGGTTTTCCCGGGTTCTGAGTACCACCCGTCTGCGCTAGTGAGCCGTGGTGAGCTGGCTGGTTTCTTGATGAACTACAAGGTTCGCTAGGGTCCTGCTGGTTCATTGGGGTTGGCGTCTAACCCGCAATGATTGAGCCGGGCTGGCGGTGATGAAACGTTGGTTTCATCCCGCTGGCCCGGCTTTTCTGCGCCTCCTGCTGGACGTATATAAGCCGCATGTAGGGGCGTGTGCGGGGCTGTTGCCCGGCGCTGTTCCGCGGTTTTTCGGGGTATTTTTGCCGATTAACACGCTAATGTGGGCTGTACCGCATGTGGGGCGCACCTCATACGGTACCCGCTATTGGGGGATTTTTGGGGTGTTCCGCTCCCCTTTTTCACAATTGTTCCGTGGAGTGTAAATTAATATTTTTCAAGCTGTGGTTTATGCTTAGGACTGTTGCGCCCCCTTGGTGCGCGCCCGTTTCCGGTTGGGCGTCTGTTGTGCGAGGGCGCCTATCACACACCGATACATCAACCACATTGAGGATTTATGTCCCAGGATTCTAAGCAGTTGACTGATACTGCCCATAATTCTTCTGCACCTCTGCTGGCGCCGGAGGGCACCCCCGAGGCTTCTTCTCAGGCTGATTCTAAGAAGCGTAAGCGCCGCCGCATTGAGCTGGCTGTTGGCGCTGTGGCGCTGGCGGGTGTTTTGTATCTGCCGTTCTCTCCTCTGTTTTCTTTCTATGATTCGTCGGAGGCGCGTCTTTCTTCGGCGGATACTGCTGCGCCGGTAGCTGCTTCGGCGCCTTCCACTTCTTCTCCTCTGGTGTCGAGTTCTTCGACTCAGGGCCCGAAGATTCTGCGTCCGTCTGTGACCGCGCCGGATGCGAACACTATTTTTGATGATGCCACTGAGGATTCTGCGTACTATGCGGGTATCCGTTGGGCTGTTCGTACTCAGACGATGGAGCCGCTTTCTGAGGACCATTTTGGTGCTGAGGATCCGGTGACTCGTGGCGAGCTGATTAGCATGTTCTATAAGCTGGCGGGTTCGCCGTCGGTGACTCGTCCGGAGCATTCGCCGTATGCGGATGTTGATGAGTCTGACCCGAATTATGATGCGTACCTGTGGGCGCGTCAGGAGCGTATTACCTCCGGTTGGGTTGATGGTAAGTTCCATGCGGAGGCGCGCCTGTCGAATGCTTCTGCTGCGGCGCTTTTGTACCGTGCTGATGGTGCGCAGAAGATTCAGATGTCGGGTTCTTCGCCGTTTAGCGATGTTTCGTCTGCGACTCCGTTCTACCGTCAGATTGTGTGGGCGTCTCGCCGTGGCGTGTCGACGGTGTCTGAGGGTAACGCTTTTGAGCCGACGGCTCAGACGTCTCGCGGTCGCGTTGCGATGATGATGTACCTGTACTTCCGCACTTCGTAGTTTTTACACTGCCTAGTTTTTTGCGCTTTATTCAGCGTATCGAGCGGCCCCGTACTTCCTGTTTGGAGTGCGGGGCCTCTTGTGTTTTGAGGAGTGTGCGCGGGGTTCAGCATGGTGGGTTCAGTTTTTAGCGGTGGTCAACCTGGGAAAACCCTCAGAACCTTCAAGTCTCTCTTGAGTGTTTCCTGACTTCTATTCGCCCCTTTGATAGGGTGAAATTGTCCCCGAAATTGGCGGGGATATTCGACCACTTTTCTCATTGGGTTGGCGCAGATTCGACGAAGATTTCTCACTCCCTTTTAGAACTGCATTGGCGCGATGGGTTCGACCGATAAGGAATGATTATGTCCGCTCTTCCGAATTTCAAGGCTTCGTCCTTCTTCCGTGCAGCACGGGGTTGCGGTGCATTGGCGCTGGCTGGCGCGATGGTTTTGCCGATGGCTCCGGCTCTTGCTCAGAACGCTACTGCAGACACTCCTGCAACTGCGGCGGCTGGTTCTCTTCCGGCTGACCCTGCTCCGAAGGCCGCTGTCGCCCAGAAGGCTGACGCTTTCGCCCCGCACTGGCGCTACAACGCTCTGAAGGATACCGGTAACGATCAGGTTCTGAACTTCTCAGGTTGGGGTTTCAATGGCGATATTAACTCCCCGAAGGGTGTTCAGATTGTTGTGCGTGAGAAGACCCTGAGGGCGCGGGTTCTGGCGGTTAGCGACATTATCGAGTACAACGACCCCGAGTATGCGTTCCAGTACCAGCACGGGTACCTCAACGGTAACGTCAAGATTCCCGCTAACACCCTGAATAAGGCAAAGCAGTACGTTGTCGAGGTGTGGGGCAACAACGGCTACGAGGGCGACGAGTTCATTACCCCCGTCGTGGGTAAGGCACCCGAGGGTCGTGGCACCCTGCTCGCTTCTCAGACGCTGAACTTTAACGGTTCTGATGGTTCGCAGGCTGCGGATGTTCCGGGCGCTAAGGCTGTCCAGGAGGACGCTCCGACATTCGACGTTCTGTACGACGGCAAGAATCCGCTACTGTACACCTTTGAGGGCGGCACCGTCCACGTGAAGGGTTCGGGTTTCACCAAGGAGTGGCGTGAAAAGCACGGCAATGTAGCGGTTTACCTGGCCGCTTCTCAGGGTGTTCCCGATGGTGACCTTCTGCCCGCTGATGATACGCCGCTCCGTTTTGAGGAGGGTAAGGACTTCACCATTGCCGAGGATGGCACCCTGGATGCTCAGCTGACGGTCAAGCCGGACGTGCTTCAGCGCTACTACGAGCCTCGCAACTACTTCCCCGGTATCCCGCGTTACGAGGTGCGTTACGAGGTTGACCTGGTTGCTGAGAAGCAGGGTCAGCCCCCGCTGACCGTTGAAGATCTGTGGGCTGGCAAGAACGTGGTGCGCCGTATTGCGGTGCATACTCAGGCGTTCCGCCCCAGCCCGTTTGCCCCCGAGGTGAAGTACAAGGCTCTGAGCGACACCGCAGCAGATCAGGATATTTACTTCTCGGGTACCGGTTTCTACGGTGAGTTCCGTTCCCCCAAGGGTCTTCAGTATGTGATTCGTGAGAAGGGCTCAAACACCCCGGTTCTGGCGACCAGTGACATCATCGAGTACAACCATCACGATCGTGCCTTTGAGTATGTGAATGGCGAGCTGGACGGCACCGTGAAGGTTCCGGCTAACACTTTGGATGCTTCGAAGAAGTACGTCGTGGAGGTGTGGGGTAACAACGGTTACGAGGATGGCGAGTTTGTCGCTCCCGTGGTGGGTAAGGCACCCGAGGGCCGCGGTACTCTGCTGGCTTCTCAGGACCTCAAGTTCAAGGGCTCTGACGCTGCTGAGGATAAGAAGCCTAGCTTGACCGATGAGCAGCGCAAGGAGCGCGCTACTCGCGGTGAGCTGGCGGTGGCTCTGTACCTTCAGGCCGGCGCGCCCGAGGTGAAGCTGCCTGAGACCTCCCCCTGGCCGGATGTGAAGACTGACGACCCGAACTACGCTGCGTACATTTGGGTTCGTGAGAAGGGTATCAGCTACGGCTGGTCGGACGGCAAGTTCCACGCGGACGCTGGCATCTCGAACGCTACCGTTGCTGCGTTCACCTACCGTGCGGCGGGTTCTCCTGCGGTGAAGGGCGATTCTCCCTATGTGGATGTTAAGCCTGGTGCGCCGTTCTACCGTGAGATTCTGTGGGCGAGCCAGAATTTGCCTACTGTATACGGTGGTCAGTATTTCATCCCTAAGCAGCTGCTGACTCGCGGTCATCTGGAGACTGTCCTGGCTGCTTTCCAGGCTCGCTAAACATAGCCAGCTGAACACCCCCGTGTTCCTGAGCAGGTTTTCTGTTCAGGAACACGGGGTTCTGTTTTCGGGGTTTAGGTTGCTGAGTTTAGCCTGCTGGGTTCAGTTCTTAGCGGCTGGTCAACCTGTGAAAAACCTCAGAACCTTCAAGTCTCTCTTGAGTGTTTCCTGACATCTGTTCAACCCTTTGATAGGGTGAAAATGTCCCCGAAACCGACGGGGATATTCGACCACTTTCTCATTGGGTTGGAGCAGATTCGACGGAGATTTCTCACCCCAGAAACCCTATGAAACTGCATCATCCCAGTGGGTACGACCCGTAAGGATGATGTATGTCCTCGCTTCCGAACTCTAAGTCTTCGTTCCTCCGTGCGGCGCAGGGTTGCGGCGCACTGGTGCTGGCTGGTGCGATGGTTCTGCCGATGACTCCGGCACTCGCCCAGGATGCGGCACCTGCTGCTAATGCACCGGTGGCAAATGCTGTGACTCCCAAGCCGGCTGCTCAGGATGCAGCGGCACAGCCGACGTACTCCACTGATTATGACGGTATTCTGTACACCGGCGAGGGCGGCACCGTGACTCTGAAGGGTACCGGTTTCACCAAGGAATGGCGTGAGCAACACGGCACCGTTGTCTTCTACATTGCCGCTACGAAGGATCGCCCCGGTAATGCTGAGCCTTCCACCTCGATGCTCCGCTTTGAAGAGGGTAAGGACTTCACCATTGCCGATGACGGCACTTTTGAGGCAAAGCTGACCATCAAGGCTAAGGCCCTGGAGAGTTTCTACACTCCCATCGATTATTTCCCGGGTATCACCCTGGATGAGGTGCGTTACGAGACGGGTATTTTGACCGAGGCTAAGGGCCAGCCCCAGTCGAGCATTGAGGATATTTGGGCTCGCAAGAACGTTATCGCCCACCACCCAATGTACACCCGCGCCTACCATCCTGAAGTCATGGCACCTAAGTGGAAGTACGATGCTCTGAAGGACACCACGAAGGATCAGGAGTTGCTGGTCAAGGGTGAGGGTTTCGTTGGTGAGGAGCTGCCCGGCCGTGAGGGTGCCATGTACGTGATTCGTGAGAAGGGCACCGGCACCCCCGTCCTGGCGATGAGCGATATGAAGTCCTACTATGAAGGTCCCGATGGCGTAACCCGCCTGGAGGGAGGCACTCTTTACCGCACCATCAAGATCCCCGCAAACACCCTGGATTCGTCTAAGCAGTACGTCATTGAGGCGTGGAGCGACTACGACTACGACCTCACCAAGAAGGACAGGCCCCTCATCACCCCGATTGTTGGTTTGGCGCCGGAGCACCGCGGTGTTCTTATGGGCCGTCAGGATCTGAAGTTTGAGGGTGTTCAGGACTTCGCGGATGCTACCGTGCCTAAGGGAGAGTACAAGAGCCTGATTTCGAAGCTCACCTACCAGGAGCAGCAGCAGCGCGCTACTCGCGGCGAGTTGACGGCGGCACTGTACGCTCAGGCTGGTAGCCCCAAGGTGGACCTCCCTAAGACCTCCCCGTGGCCGGATGTGAAGACCACCGACTCGAACTACGCCGCCTACGTGTGGGCTCGCCAGAAGGGCATTACTTTCGGCTGGTCTGATGGCAAGTTCCACGCGGATGCCGGCATTTCGAACGCTACGGTTGCGGCGTTCACCTACCGTGCGGCAGGTTCTCCGGCTGTTTCCGGTGTTTCTTCGTTCACGGATGTTAATCCGAGTTCCGCCTTCTACCGTGAGATTCTGTGGTCCACTCAGCAGTATGTCATCAATCCGGATTTCGGCGCTTTTAACGCGACGGACCTGGTGAATCGTGGTCAGCTGGAGCAGATGCTGTTCAACTTCCAGAACCGCGCTCAGTAGAACGGTGCCGGGTAGAACGGTGCCGGGTATGGTGGACTAGTTCTACGCTGAATGCCCCGTGTTCCCGATTGGTTTTTCTATTCGGGGGCGCGGGGTTTCAGCATTTAATAGCTACTCACTACGTGAGATTTTCGAAAACCTTAAAGCGTTCCTTGAGTGTTTCCTGACAACTGTTCAACACTTTGCTAGGGTGGGAGTACTCCCGAAACCGACGGGGCTTCCAACCACTTTTCTCATAGGGCGCAGCAGATTCAACGGCGAATTCCCTACCCGCCGTTGATTCCGCAGGGCCCCGCGAGAAACAACTTTTAAGGATGTGTTATGTCCTCGCTTCCGAACTCTAAGTCCTCTTTCCTCCGCGCAGCTCAGGGTTGCGGCGCGCTGGCGTTGGCTGGTGCCATGGTTCTGCCGATGGCCCCGGCGCTGGCTCAGAATGCGGCTCCTGCCGCTGATGCACCCGTTGCCGCCGCTACCCCGCAGGCTGCTCACCAGGTCGCTGCTGCTACTCCGACCCTGGATGTATCCATCCCTGACGGTTACAAGTACGACGGTGTGAACCCCTTCCTCATCACGACCGAGGGCGGTACCGTCCATGTGAAGGGCGCAGGCTACACCAAGGAGTGGCGCGCTCAGCACGGTACCGTGGCGCTGTACATTGCTCCCGCGAACTACGCACCGTCTGGCTACGAGATTCCGACTTCGAAGATGCTACGCTTCGTGGAGGGTCAGGACTTCACCATTGCCGATGACGGCACTTTTGAGGCTGACCTGAAGGTTGAGGCGTACGATCTTGCCGCCTACTACTTCGTTGATGATGACAACTTCCACGATCCAACCGGCGGCACCAAGTACGATGTCCGCTACGAGATTCACGTGGTTGCTGAGCAGAAGGGTCAGAAGCCGCTGACCGCTCAGGAGCTGTGGACCGGCAAGAACGTGGTGAGCACCCAGGTGCTGAGCACTCTAGGTGAGAAGCCGGCGCCGTTCGCACCGCGCCTGGGCTACAACAGCGTGGCTGACCCCGCCAAATCGCAGAATCTGAACGTTGGCGGTCAGGGGTTCAACGGCGATATCCACTCCGTTAAGGGTGTCCAGTTCGTGGTTCGTGAGAAGGGCTCGAACACCCCGGTTCTGGCAACCAGCGACATTATCGAGTTTGACCACCCCACCCAGGCTTCGGCCTACCGTGACGGCAACCTGAACGGTACCGTGAATCTTCCGGCAAACACCCTGGATACTTCGAAGAAGTACGTGATTGAGGTGTGGGCTAATGATGGTTACAGCGAGACGGGCGAGCTGCTCGCACCGGTCGTGGGCAAGTCCACCGAGGGTCGTGGCACCTTGCTCGCATGGCAGGACCTGGACCTGAACGGCACGAACGGTTACCGGGAGGCGAACCTGCCCAACGCTCAGGACCCCAAGAAGGACGATGATCAGAAGCCTGCTCCTTCCGATGAGAAGCTGAAGACCCCCGCAACTCGCGGTGAGCTCGCAGCTGCCCTGTACATCCAGGCGGGCACCCCCGAGGTGAAGCTCCCCGAGACTTCTCCCTGGCCGGATGTGAAGACTGACGACCCGAACTTCCCCGCCTACGTGTGGGCTCGTCAGAAGGGCATTACTTTTGGCTGGTCGGACGGCAAGTTCCATGCTGATGCCGGAATTTCGAACGCTACCGTTGCGGCATTCGCCTACCGCGCAGCTGGTTCGCCCGCAGTGACGGGCAACTCTCCCTACAGTGATGTGGCTCCGGGTTCGGCGTTCTACCGCGAGATTCTGTGGGCTCAGCAGAACAAGGTGGTGCTGAACGCTAGCGGTGCTTTTGACGCTCAGCATATGGTGACTCATGGTGAGCTGGAGACTCTGATTGAGGCGTTCCAGGCTCGCGCTAAGTAAGGTCATTTAGCCCCCCCCTGCGCTTGGTACCCCAAGCCCTGCAGAGTATTGCTCCCGCAGAAGTAATGCCCGGTCTGCACGTTCCTGTCAGGATCCTTGATGAGAGGTTCCTGTCGGGCTCGTACAGACCGGGCTTTACTGTGCCTAAATTTTTGAAGACTGCTTCTTGGTAGCTATTCAGTAGCTATTTTCAGCGCTTACTTTTCAGTCAGGCTGGTCCACGCGGGGGCTGCGGCGGTGCTTGCCGAGTGCGCATCCTGACCGGTTGCCACGCCGGTGGAGACGGTGAAGTCCCACGGGTCGGTATTCAGTACGGACAGCTTCGTTTCAATGGTGAAGCCGCGCTCAGCAAGCAGGGCGCGCAGGCGGTCGGCCGCCGAACGCAACCACAGCGATTCGCTGGCGGGATGGGAGCAATCAATCAGCGCGATGTTGCTGCCATCGACTCGTGCGGTTTCACGGAATTCGCTGGCGGGGTGGTGGCGCAGGTCAGCGGTAATGTACACCTGCGCGTCGGTGGCGCGTACCGCCTCGAAGAGGGAGTCACCGGCACCACCGCAGAGGGCGACGCGGCGGATCGGCTGGTCGGCACGTCCGGCGATGCGCAGACCACCTGCGGTTGCGGGTAGTGCCGCGGCGAGGCGTTCAGCGAGTTCCTTGAGGGTGATCTCTTCGGGCAGGGTGCCGAGGCGACCGGTGCCCACCGCGTGCTCCTGCCCGTCGAGTACCTGGGTTTGCGCTTCGGTGAGCGGTTCGCGGTCGATGAGGCCGATAGCGTCACAGAGTGCTTCATTCACCCCTTCGACGGCGGCATCTGCGTTGGTGTGCGCGCCGAGCAGGCCACATCCGCCTTCGATGAGGGTGTGCAGCACGTTGCCCTTGTAGTCGCTGTCGGGGATGAACTTTGCGCCGCGGAGCAGCAGCGGGTGGTGGGTGATGAGCAGCTGCGCGCCTTCGGCTACGGCTTCTTCGGCGGTGGCGGTGAGGGCGTCTACCGCGAAGAGGACGGTGTTCACTTTGGCGGCGGCACGACCGGCAACGAGGCCGGAGGCGTCCCATCCGGCGGCGAGCTGCGGCGGGAAGAGCGTGTGGAAGGCGTCGACGACTTCTGCGAGGGTGGGGGTTTCAAGTTTTTCAGTCATACCTCTATTGTGGCAGGTGGCGCGGCGGTAACTCGGGAATATTATGCGGCTCAGCAGTGTTCTTCAGGTAGTGTGGATTTATAGTTCGAGGAGGAATCATGACTGATGTTGTTCTTGCTGGCGACTGTTTCTGGTGCCTGGATGCGGTATACCGCCAGTTCCGCGGGGTTGAGGCGAGCGTCTGCGGTTATACGGGTGGTGAGACTCCCGACCCTGATTATCGTTCGGTGTGTTCGGGTACGACCGGTCACCAGGAAGCGCTGAAGCTCAGCTTCGACCCGCAGGTGATTGACCTAGATACGGTGTTGGATATTTTCTTCACGAGCCACGATCCGACCAGCTGGGATCGTCAGGGTGCGGATACCGGTTCGCAGTACCGTTCGGTTCTTTTCTACGCGGATGAGCAGCAGCGTGAGGCGTTTGAGCGTGCGGTGGCGCGTGCTCAGCAGCTGTACTCCTCCCCCATCGTTACGGAGATTAAGCCGCTGGGCGTGTTCCACGAGGCTGAGGATTACCACCAGAACTATTACGCGTTGAACCCGGCGCAGGGTTATTGTGCGTTTGTGGTGAGCCCGAAGGTTGCGAAGGCTCGCCGCAATTTTGCGCATCTGCTCCGCTAAGTTGCACGCCCCTCCAGTTGTTTTGCCCCGCGGCTGTTGTTCTTTCTTCGAAAATATTCGGAATAAGGGCCGCGGGGTTTCTTCATGCGTGCCCAGTTCTCCCAGGCTATTTGCTATTCACATGTGCTTTAGGGTGGCTCTAAGGTGTGCCCGGTATGATGGGGGTGTCGACTCACTCCTCCTCATCTGTTGACCTCTTCGAAAGACTGCTGATGACTAGCTCTTCTTCTAAGTCCATCGCTTTGAGCCGCCGCGCCGTGTTGGGTGTGGGCGGTGTTGGTCTTGCCGCCGTGTTGGGTGCGTGTGCGCGTACGGTGCATCCGCCGGCTGATGTTGCTGAGTCTGGCTCGGCGAGTGCTTCGGCGAGCCCGTCTGCTTCGCCGGCGCTGCCGCCTGCGAATAAGTCGTATAAGGGTAAGGTCACGTTCGATAACTTTGAGAAGAACGGCGAGTATGTGCCTGCCACAGCTGAGAAGAAGGCGCAGAATGTGCCCAAACCGATCATGCCGGAGAAGGTGCAGGAGCTGAGCGTTGACGGTATTTATGCACTGATTGGCTATTGGATTTCTAGTTTTAATTATTTGGCGTTGACGGGTGATATTGAGCCGTTGAAGAAGACGGATCCGAGCAGCGATTACTATAAGGAGCTTGAGCCGATGGTTAAGCTCTACGAGACGGGGCGCGGCTGGATTTATGACACGAGTGAGCCGATGTCTGTGTACCTGTTGACGGATACTCCCACGCAGATTGAGGGTGACCGTATTCGTTATTTCTGGCGTGCTCGTTCCCTGGTTGATCAGAATGCGAAGAGGCATCTGACCGAGGGCGATAACCGCGATAAGTCCCTTGTGGGGGCTGAGGATTCTCAGGGCCAGGCGATGCGGATTGTTGTGGAGTATAAGGAGGGTGCTTGGTTTATGAGCACTCAGAAGGATAAGGATGCTGATAAGAGCTCGGATTCTGCGAGCCCCTCGGCTTCCTAGTGCACTAATTGCAGCTTTTTGGGTTTCTTCTACTCAAAAGTACATGAATAGCAACATTTGATAGTCATTCACGCACTTTAGGGTATTATAAGGGTGTCAACTCACTCTATTTCCTTTGTTGACCTCTTTTGAAAGGCCAATTATGATGAGCCCTTCCCCCATATCTACCCGTGTGAGCCGCCGCGTAGCACTGGGCGCGACCGGCACCGGTGTGCTGGCTGCACTGACTGCGTGTGCTGGTAGTATCCGCCCGCTGGCTGATGGCTCAGCGTCAAGCCCCGCTTCCGGTTCTGCTAGTGCATCCGCGAGCGCTTCAGCTAGCGCCTCACCCAGCGCATCCGCAAGCGCTTCGGCGTCTGCTTCTTCCGGCAAGCATTATAAGGGCCTCGTGAAGTTTGATAACTTCGAGAAGAACGGCGAGTACGTTCCGGCGACCGCCACTCATAAGGCGCAGAATGTGCCTAAGCCTCTCGTTCCGACGAACATGAACGAGCAGAACGTTGACGGCATGTACGCGTTCATTGGTTACTGGCTGGCGAGCTTCAACTATGCAGTGCTGACCGGTGACACTGAGCCGATGAAGAAGGCGGACCCTGCGGATATTTACGTTGACATGCTGCAGGATTACGCGATGATGTATGGGGACGATCTTGGCTGGCTGTACGGTTCGGATACCCCGATTACTATTGAGCTGATTAGTAGTGCACCGCAGAAGCCTTCCGGTAGCAGTGCCCTGTACTACTGGCCGGCTTACATGAACTACAGCCCTGATACGAAGATTCACCTTGAGGGTAAGTCAGATCAGCCTTTCAAGACGGCGGAGAGCCCGAACGGCAAGCTGATGAAGGCTATTGTGGAGTACAAGGACGGTAAGTGGTTTATGCTGACCGGCAAGGAGAGCTCTTCTGCACCTGCTTCTTCTGGTAGCTCTTCTTCCGTCTAGACCTCACCTTAACGGTTCAGACCTAACGGTTTAAGATAGGCTTCTCCCCCGCCTGCGGTAATGCACCGTGGGCGGGGGTTTCTTTTTGCCGAAATTCCAGGGAATACCCAGGAGAAAACCCGGCGGATGGTCGGGGTTGGCGGAGGGTGCCTCGGGTACGCTTAACGTATATACATTGACGTACTACATGTGGTCTTTACCTGCAGGTTGTGAGCCTCGTGCTGATGGTTTTGTGGGTGAAGGATCCGACGAAGGACTTCCGATGACTACTTTCTTCACTCGACGTACCGCTCTGGGTGTTGCTGTTGCGGGTGCGCTTTCTGCGTTGACTGCGTGCGCTAGCGATATTCGCCCGCTGGCTGGCGGCACCGGCTCAGCTTCTCCGTCGGAGTCGGCGACCGCCTCCGAGACTGCCTCCGCCTCGGCGTCTGTGAGCACTTCGGCTTCTCCTTCTCCTTCTGCGTCTGCGAGTGCTTCGGCTACTTCGGGTCTTCCGTCTTCGGGTAAGTCCTATAAGGGTCCGATGAAGTTCGATAGCTACGAGAAGACCGGCGAGTACATTCCGGCGAGCGCTACGAATCCGGCTGAGAATATGCCGAAGCCTGTTCCTCCGGCGAATATGAAGGAGCACAGCGTTGATGGTGCGTATGCTTTCTTGAGTTTCTGGCTGGCGAGCTTGAACTATTTGATGATGACGGGTAACCCGGCCCCGATTGAACATATCTACTACAACGGCTACGGTTGGGAGAAGTATCAGAGCACGATTAAGCTGTATGCGTCGGGTGCTGGTTGGGTGTACGGTACGGAAACTCCGTATATTGTTGAGCTGCTGACGGATGCTCCTCATGAGGTGCCGGGTAGCGACAATACCCGCTTTATTTGGGAAGGCTATTCCTACATGGACCCGAAGATGATGCGGCATTATAGGAATCAGCCTGAGAAGGCAACGAGCGCTGATGAGTCGAAGAAGAGGGTGGCGAGGTTCCGCCTGGAGTACAAGGACGGCAAATGGGAGCTGTCTAGCGCCGCGTAGTTGCCGCTTTGCAGAGGGTTCGCTCTCGTAGTGACTTGTTATGTGACAAGACCCCGCACCTGGTAAAACGCTGGGTGTGGGGTCTTAATTTTCTGAACAATTGAGGTGGTCGCGGGGCTATCGGGTGGCTCTCGGGTAACCTTAAAAGTGTATACATTGACGTACTGATAGGTCTGTACGGGGTGCGTATGCCTGCCGCGGTGTGTGGCGTGATTTGCTCTGTATTGGCTCCAACGAAGGGCTTCCGATGACTACCTTCTTCACTCGACGTACTCTCCTGGGCGTGGGTGCGACCGGTGTTCTTGCGGCGCTGACTGCGTGCGCTAGCGATATTCGCCCGCTGTCGCAGGGTTCCGGCGGTTCCTCTGGTTCAGCTTCTGATGCTGCGTCTGGCGCGGCTTCTGGTGCGGCGTCCTCGTCTGCGAGCGCCTCGGCGTCACCTTCTCCGACTGATGATCACACTCCCGGCTCGTATGTTGGTCCGATTAAGTTCAATAACTACGAGCGGAACGGCACCTACGTCCCTGCGAGTGCGGATGCGCCGGCGCAGAACGTGCCGAAGCCTCTGATTCCGGAGAAGATGAAGGAGAACAGCCCCGAGGGCGCCTACGCGCTGATGGGTTATTGGCTTGCTTCCCAGAATTATCTGATTCTGACCGGCGATGTTGAGCCGCTGATGAAGGCGGATCCGGCGAAGGCTTTTTTGAAGAACTCTAGGACCATGATTAAGCTCTATGAGTCGGGCCTGGGTTGGATTTACGGTTCGGATCAGCCGTACAAGATTGAGATTGCGGAGAATGAGCTTCAGCCGGTTGCTAATAAGCCGGACCGTTATGAGTGGCTTGTGACCGTCGCGTATGACGCTGCCGCTAAGTACCACATTGAGGGTGAGCCTGATGCGACTATCGTTGAGGAGGAAAAGACGATTCCTCGCACGACGAAGTTCATCATGGAGTACAAGGAAGGCATGTGGCGCATGCTTCTGGATAACAACAGCTAAATTTCCTCATCTTCTGATACGCACTACTTAAGGATTTCTGATGACGACTTTCCTTTCTCGACGTGCAGCCCTGCTAGCTGCCGGTGCAGGCGCTATTACGATGCTGAGTGCCTGCTCCAGTGATATTCGCCCGCTGGCGGATAGCTCCCCGTCTGCTTCTGGGGAGGCGTCCTCTTCCGCAAATCCCAGCGCCTCTGCTAGCCCCTCTGCCTCCGCTAGCTCCTCCTCTGGGGGCGGTTCTTCTGCGAAGTCTTATCTGGGGCCGGTGAAGTTCGACAACTACGAGAAGAAGGGCGAGTACGTTCCCGCGGATGAGACGCACAAGGCGCAGAACGTGCCCAAGCCCCTCCCTCCGGCGAATATGCATGAGAACAGCATTGATGGTGCCTACTCTGCCTTTAGTTTTTGGCTTGCCAGCGTCAACTATCTGGTGCTCACCGGTGACGATGAGCCGTTGAAGCAGGCTGACCCCTCCGGCAGGGATGTGAAGTCTTTCCATGATTACGTGACTTTTTATGAGTCCAATGAGGGGTGGTTTTACGGTTCGGAGCATGCGCTTCAGGCTGAGATGATGACCCCGCAACCTGAGAAGGTGGAAGGCAGCGAACCTCTCTATTACTGGCGTATCACGCTGTCCAAGGACCCTAATGCGATGATGCATGTTGAGGGTAAGGGCAACAGGCCTATGTACCAGAACACTTCCATGGAGCCTGAGCTTTCCAACCTGAAATTGTCGTATCAGGACGGCAAGTGGTTTACTTACCCCACCAAGGTACGCGGGCAAAGCACTGCAAGCCCGAGTGCTAAATCATCCGATGAGGCTAGCTCCAAGAACGCCTAGAGCATCTTTGCTCAGTTCGTCTTATGGGCGGGAATTTACCTCGCACATAGGCTCTAGGATTTAGTCTCATAACCCCACACATTACTTAAGGATTTTTCATGGCAACTTTTCTTTCTCGACGTGCAGCACTAGCTGCCGCTACCGGTGCCGGCGCGGCTGCGGCGTTGACTGCTTGCGCTAGCGATATCCGCCCGCTGGCTGATAGCTCTTCTTCCCCTTCCGGTGAGGCTTCGGCGAGCGCTAGCGCTTCTGAGTCTGCAAGCGCATCCGCCTCAGCATCTGCGTCGTCTTCCGCTAAGAAGTCGTACAAGGGTACCGTAAAGCTCGACAAGTACGAGAAGAACGGCGAGTACGTTCCTGCCACGGCTGAGAAGAAGGCGCAGAACGTGCCGAAGCCTGTTGTTCCGGAGAAGATGAACGAGGCGACCGTTGAGGGCATGTACCAGTTCCTCTGCTACTGGGTGGCAAGCTTCAACTACATGTTCATGACCGGCGATTTCGAGCCGCTCAAGAAGGCTGACCCTGAAGGCCGCTATGCGAACGATCACGCCAATGCTGTTCTTATCTACTCTTCCGGTAAGGGCTGGGTGTATGACACGGATGCGCCGGTTACCATTCAGCTGCTGACTGATGCTCCCAAAAAAGTTGAGGGCGGTCCCAACCGTTACGATTGGCTCGGACGCATTATCTATGATCCCAATGCAAAGGCTCATGTTGAGGGTCATGACCCTGTTCCTCTGGTTGATGGATCGACCAAGAGCGAGGCAACCAATTTTCCGTTTGACTATAAGGATGGCGCATGGTTCTTACTCAGTGATGAAGAAGCTGATTCCCCCTCTTCAGAGGCGAGTAGCGCTAGTGCCTAACCCGCGTTCCTAGTCATTTATAGTGATGAGGGAAGCTCTCGAATGCAGTTGAGGCTGCGTGCGGGAGCTTCCCCTTTTTGTTTGCATGGCCTGTGTACGGTCGTGTTGAACTATTCTTCCAGATGAGCAGGTGCCGGCTTTGAACGTGTCAACAAACCTGCTCGGGTACGCTTAAAAGCACACGAACAAACTATTGAGGGGTTCCCATGCCTACCTTCGTTACTCGACGCACCGCCCTGGGTGTTGTTGCCGCTGCCGCGCTCGCCTCCCTAACCGCCTGTGCCAGCGATATTCGCCCGCTGGAGGACCCGAGCGTAGTTGACTCGATGCGTCCCTACAAGGGCGAGCTGAAGTTCAATAGCTACAAGTCCACCGGAACGTACCACCCCGCAAGCAGCACGAAGAAGGCGGAGAACCCGCCTATGCCCGTTCCTCCCGTGAACATAAAGTCAAAGACGACCTCGGGCATGTATGCGGCGCTGGGCTACTGGGTCGCAGCTCTGAACTACCTGACGGTTACTGGCGACGCTACCCCGTTCAAGGACGTGGACCTGGACGGCATCTACGTGCGGAAGCTGGAGTCATACGTAGTGTTGTACGCAAAGAATGAGGGGTGGATGTACGGCACCGAGACGCCGCTCGTGGCTGACCTAACCGACGAGACCCCGCAGAAGGTTAACGATGAGCAGTACCGCTGGAAGGGTATTGCCCGTAGCCATAAGGATGCTGTTCTCCATTACGTGCCCGAGGACAGGGACATTCGTCTGGCTGAGACGAGCGGTGACTCCAGCGACGATGAGGTCACTTTTGTGTTGAAATACCGAAACGATGCGTGGATGGTCACCGTTGAGACGAAGAGTTCCTCGACGACTTCTCCCGGATCCTCGGGCGGAAGCGATTCTGGCCTCAGCGTTTAGGATGCGGCAGCGCGGCAAAGCGGCGGCACAGGAAAGCCGCAGCACGGCAAAATGCCAGCGCAGGAAAGCGGCAGCATAGGAAGATAATGGCTTTTCCCCTAGTAAACGGTACTTATCGTTAGCTAACGTATCTTTTGTAGTATTTTCCCAGGTTTGGAACCCAATAAATCGTAAGAATACCCAAATACACTAAGGTACCCTGAAATAGATACACCGATAATCTATTGAAGGGTACCTTATGTCTACCTTCGTGACCCGACGCGCCGCCTTTGGCATCGCCGCCACTGCCGCGCTCGCCTCCTTGACTGCCTGCGCCAGCGATATCCGCCCGCTCAGCGACCCGAGTGTGCTCGACGCTCAGCGTATCTATAAGGGAGAGCTGAAGTTCAACAACTACGAGTCGCAAGGAACTTACGTTCCGGCAACCCATGAGAAGAAAGCTGAGAATCCGCGCAAACCCGTACGCCCTGCAAACATGAGCAACAAGACAAAGGGCGGCATGTATGCAGCATTGGGATATTGGATGGCTTCTCAGAACTATCTCATGATTTCTGGGGATATTGAGCCTTTAAAGTCTGTAGACGCAACCGTAGACCAATACTGGGAAAAGATGAAGAAGGCGTACGTGAAAATGTATTCAGACGGCAGCGGCTGGCTATACGGCACCGAAACACCTTGTCTATACCAGTTGACAGAGGAATCTCCTCAAAAGATTGACGAAGACCGCTACCATTGGAAAGCTACGACCTACATGCACAGTAGGGCCGTAGTCCACACCACGGCACAGGGCTTGGAGATTTCGCTAGCCTACACAAATAACCCAGACGGTCCCAGCAAAATCATTTTTGAGTTGGTATACCAAAATGGTGCATGGACAGTCGGTCCTGCAGGAGGAAGCAACGCAACGAATTCACCCCAGCCTACAGCAAGCAGTTCTTCTCCGGCGTAGAAGCAACAATATTACTGCCTTAGCGAGAGCCCGTGTTTTTCGTCATCTCCCGCCGTTTTTACGGTCATGGAGGCACACACGACATTGGGCTGGCCGCTCCCCTGCGATATTCTGGAATTAGTTCAATACCGGCACATACTTTATTCACCTCAGAAAGAGCCCCCATGTCTACCATGTATACCCGCCGCACCGCCCTGACCGCACTGGGTCTGGGCACCGCCGCGCTTCTTGCCGCATGTTCCTCGAAGTCCTCCGAGTCTTCGGCGACCGCAAGCGCATCCACTACCGAGTCTTCGACTGCGAGCGCTACCGCATCCGTCTCCCCCACCACGGAGGCAACCACCACTGTTGAGCCTGGCCCCAGCATGAAGGGTGAGGTCGTTCTTGCCGATTACTCCTCCACCGGTACTTTTGAGCCCGGCACCAAGGAGCACAAGGCAGTGAACGTCGCGATCCCCGTGGAGCCGGCGAAGCTGCGTGAGAACAGTGTTGAGGGCCTGCACGCGTTCATTGCGTACTGGCAGGCCACCCTGAACTACCTGCTGCTGACCGGTGACGGTACCCGCTTCACGAACATTGACCACACCGGCGACTACTCGACTGTGGCTGAGTTCTTCCAGAGCATGTACGCTTCGGAGAGCGGCTGGGTTATTGGTTCGGAGCGTCCGATGGTTCTGTCGCTGACCGCTGACCGCCCGACTAAGGACACCCGCACCGGCTACTACACTTGGGCAACCGAGATGGTGATTGATGGTGCTGAGGGTGCTGGCGTGTACAGCAAGACCAACGATCGTGTGCAGCCGCTGACCGAGGTGTTCAAGTACCCGGGTAAGCCGGTGGCTGGTCAGATTGTGGCGCACTACCAGGACGGCACTTGGCGTATGGTGCGTCGCGCTCCGGGTACTGCTTCCGCTTCGCCGGTTCCGTCGCTGAGCCCGAGCGCTTCGGCTGCGGGTTCTGCGTCTGCGGAGGCTACGAC
>NZ_CAXOMR010000001.1:0-302429 GCF_964210535.1 Rothia mucilaginosa | reverse complement strand
CCGAGAACCCCATGTCGAAAGACATGGGGTTCTTTGTATATCCGGGATATAGCAGGGGGATACCAGGGGAGATTCAGCGCTCTATCTGTAGCGCCTCCTCTCCCCTTCCCCCAAACAAACAATAGCCGCCCGCCAGAGTACACTCTAGCGGGCGGCTTATCTTTCATAAAGCGCTCCCTCACGCCGCCAGCGGCGCCTCAGAAAGCCTTAGAGAAGAAGATACGGGGAACGCTTATGCGTTCTTCCAGGGGTCCTCCACGGGACGAGCTGCATTGTAAGCTGCTGCGCCTGCAACACCCAGCGCAACCAGCAGACCCAGGAACGCCAGGCCCTTGCGGGGGCGCTTGCCGCCGTTACGCTCAATACGAGCCAGTTCCTTCTCAGCGGCGCGAACGGTCTTCGCGGTAGCCTTACGAGCCTTCTTCAGAGCCTTCTTGTTGCCGGTCAGCTTCTCAGCGAACATCTCAGCGGTCTTGCCTTCCAGCGCGGACTCAACAGCAGCCAGGGAAGAGACAATAGCCTGAGCCTTAGCAGCCTTGCGTGCCTTACGCTTCTTGCAGCAGAACATGGGGTGACCTCCATCGGTTGAAATGCGCCAGCGGCCAGAAAACGCCGCCGCGCGCGTAGTGTTCACCTCTCAGGATATTCAATTCCCGCCCAAAAAGCCCGCCCAACGGTGCGCCCGGGGCGAAAAAACATGTTAGATGGCGAATGAGCGCCGCCCCGTGCCACAATAGAGCCATGACTAATGCAACTGCTAAGGCAACTATCCACACTAACTACGGTGACATCGTCGTCGACCTCTTCGGCAACCACGCACCGCTGACTGTTGAGAACTTCATCGGCCTCGCTGACGGCTCCCGTCAGTGGAAGCACCCCCGCACCGGTGAAATCATGAACACCCCCCTGTACAAGGACGTCGTGTTCCACCGCATCATCAAGGACTTCATGATTCAGGGTGGCGACCCCCTGGGCATGGGCGTTGGCGGCCCCGGCTACCAGTTCAAGGACGAGATTCACCCCGAGCTCTCCTTCTCCAAGCCCTACCTGCTGGCAATGGCTAACGCAGGCCCCGGCACCAACGGTTCTCAGTTCTTCATCACCACCGTTGAGACCCCCTGGCTGAACGGCCGCCACACCATCTTCGGTGAGGTCACCGACGAGGCATCCAAGAAGGTTGTTGACGCTATTGAGAGCGTTGAGACCGGCTTCCAGGACCGCCCGGTCAAGGACGTTGTCATCTCCTCGATCGACATCGAAAAGCTCTAATAAACCCCATCAGAAGGCTCATACGAGCATTCTGCTGAAGGTGTTGAGAAAACACGTATAGTTCAGGGGCCCGCCAGGATTCTTCCGGTGGGCCCCTGCGCTTATACGCCCACGCGCGCCATCCCCCGCACACCACCCCGGTTGATCCGGTACACAACCCCTGGAGGTTCAGTGGAGAACTTTCCCAACTACGCAGGCTACGGGCAGACCCCCACCGTCTGCGTCAACCACCCCAACCGCGTTAGCTACGCCCAATGCAAGCGCTGCAACCGCACCGTCTGCGGTGAATGCCAGGTAGCGCTGGATGTGGGCATGGTCTGCCCCGACTGCTACCGCGACCTCACGGGCGGCAGCTCGAAGGCACGGGGTTCGAAAGCACAGGGCTCATTCCTGGCGCGCCACTGGCACATTACGTACACGCTCATTCTGCTGAACGTCGCGATGTACGGTCTGCAGCAGATTATCCCGAATAGGTGGATGGTCAACCACGGCATGATGTGGTGGCCCTATGTTCAGCACGGTGAATATTACCGCCTCATCAGCTACGGTTTTCTGCACTCACAAAACGACCCGATGCACCTGGTGTGGAACATGATTTACCTCTTCATCTTCGGTGTATCTCTCGAACGTATGATGGGGCGCTGGAAGTTCCTTGTGGTGTACCTGGGCTCAATCGTCTTTGGTGCCTTCGGCGTGCACGTGCTGACTCCTTCAACGAGCGTGGCGGGCGCATCAGGCGGCGTGTACGGCCTCTACGGTGCCTTCCTCGTGATCCTGCTTCTTAGGAAGCAAAAGGACACGGCGCGCCTCTTTATGCTGCTTATCGGCATTGGTGTGGTTCAGAGCTTCTTCAACCCGAATATTTCCCACGCATGCCACGCGGGTGGCTTTATCGGCGGTGTACTGCTGACCCTGCTGTTCGTCCCGTTTGTGAAGAAGCCCGAGTCCTCGGATCCGCCGCAGCAGAGCCCGCAGCAATGGCAAAACGGCAGGTACTAGCCTGAAAATCCGCAGAAAATCTTCGGAAAATCCGGCACAAAATCCTTGGAGAGGCAGTGGAGAACTTCCCCAACTATATGAACTACGGGCAGAGCCCCACGGTCTGCGTCAACCACCCCGACCGTGTCAGCTACGCCCAGTGCGGGCGCTGCAACCGCACCGTCTGCGGCGAATGCCAGACGGCACAGGGCGCGGGTGTAGTCTGCCCCGACTGCTATCGCGAGCTTAACGGGGGTAACGCGAGACCGAAGCGTTCCTTCATCGCCCGTCACTGGCATATTACGTACACGCTCATCCTGATCAACGTCGTGGTGTACGGACTGCAGCTGATTATCCCCTTCCGTTGGGTGCACAACCTCGGCATGATGTCGGGTCCCCGCGTTCACCACGGCGAGTACTACCGCCTCATCACGCACGGGTTTGTGCACTCACAAACTGACCCGATGCACCTGGTGTGGAACATGATTTACCTCTTCATCTTCGGTGTGTCCCTCGAGCGCATGATGGGGCGGTGGAAGTTCCTCTTCGTATATATGGCGGCTACCGTGGGTGCCGGCTGCAGCGTGTACCTCTTCTCCTACTACCGGGGTGCCGTGGGTGCGTCAGGCGGTGTGTATGGCCTCTATGGTGCCTTCTTCGTGATTCTGCTTCTCAGGAGGCAAAAGGACACAGCACGCCTCTTTATTCTGCTCATGGGTATTGATGTTGTGCAGAGCCTCTTCCACCCGAATATTTCCCACGCGGGACACTTTGGCGGTCTTGTCAGTGGCGCGCTCGCGACCTTCCTGATTCTCCCATTTGTGAAGAAGCCCGAGTCATCTGAGTCTTCTCAGCCACCGCCGCAGCAGGGCCTGCAGCGGTGGTTCAAGGGTCGCTATTGAGCCTGAAACCCGCGGAAATCCGCCTCGGAGTCGGGTTATCCACAGCAGTTTTCCACATTGTGTATAACTACATTCGTGTAATTCCACGAGTGTGAGTACATGTTAAAAACCTGTGGATACAGGCTAAAACAACCGAATTACATAGGGTGAATTACACGGGTGTAAGAGTTTTCCCCAGATTTCTCCACAGATGTGGAAAACCTTAAGTACCAGGATGTGTGTAATTACAAAAAATTTCGGCGCGAAGCGCCGGATAGAACAAAAAGTGCCCGGAAGGATAAACCTTCCGGGCACTTTTGCGTATCGAGCCCCTCACGGGGCGAAGAAGCAGCGGGCGCGAACCTAGTTCGCCTGAGCCTCCGCCTCCTCAACCTCCTCGGGGTTCAGCTCCACACCGGTGTACAGGCGGAACTGCTCAGCAGCCTGCAGAGCAATCACCTCGCCGCCGTGAATAACTTCCTTACCCGCCGCGCGCGCCGCACGAATCAGCGGGGTCTCAACGGGCATGGCCACCACGTCAAAGACCACCTGCGCCTCAGCAATAGCCTCTTCGGGGTAAGACAGCTCCTCGCTCTCCTCACCGCCAGCCATGCCAATCGGGGTCACGTTCACCAGAATCGGTGCACGCAGGTTACCCACCTCCGGCGCCCAAGCGTACTCGTAACGCTCAGCCAGCGCGCGGCCGGTCTCCTCGTTACGGGCAATAATCATGCCCTGCGAGAAGCCCGCATCAAAGAACGCGCCAGCCACCGCAGCCGCCATGCCGCCCGAACCGCGCAACAGGAACGGCAGAGACGGATCCACATTATGCGAACGCAGCAGGGAAGCCACCGCAATCACGTCCGTGTTGTACGCCTTCAGGAAGCCGTCAGTGTTCACAATCGTGTTCACCGCACCAATGACCGCAGCCGAGTGGTCCATATCGTCCATCAGCGGGATAACAGCCTGCTTGAACGGCATAGACACCGAACAGCCACGAATACCCAGTGCACGCACGCCGGCGATAGCGCCCTCAATATCGGTGGTGGTCATCGCCTTGTACAGGTAGTCCAGACCGTGCTTCTCGTACAGGTAGTTGTGGAACTTAATGCCGTGGTTCGACGGGCGGCCAGACAGAGAGATGCAGACCGTCGTATCGCGGTTCAGCGCCGGGCGAGCCATCTTAAGCCTCGCCGCCGGAGTTGAGGGTGTTCTCAATCAGCTTCTTCACCTTGTTGCGGCTCACCAGGTCAGCCACCACAAAGTGGGTGTCGCCGGTGTCCACGGTGGGGACGGTCGCGTTGCCGTCGTTGAGGGACTTCACGTGCGCCTCAGCCTGCGGGTCCTCCCAAATGTTCACCCAGGTAGCGTGGTCGCCCAGCTCGCCCAGCTTAGAATCCAGAGCCTCGCAGTAGGGGCAGCCGGGGCGCCAGTAAATGACGACGCCGCCATCCTTCATAACCTCGCGTGCCTTCTGCTGATCGGACTGCTGACGTTCAAACATAGTTCCTCCATAGACGGGGTGCTCCGCGGTCTCCAGGAGGCGCTAAAACCTGCCTGAGGGCGTAGCTTAATAAGTTGATGTATCAAGCATAGCTTGAGTACGTAGGTGCGGGGGAGAGGCCCTCATACGGCGAGCATCCGCGGCGCACTCTCAGACCCCCGCGCCTTAACGGCATACGCCCCACACCACGGTTGCCGGACCAATGATGCGGGGCGTATACAGTTCGCGAGAAAGCGCGAGCACTTGTGCTGAGTAAGAGTAAAAGAAGAGTGAAAACAGGCTACCCGGCGGTAGCAGAAGCTGAGCAATATGCCGAGTGAGTCAGTGAGTGAAAGAACCCAGGCGGGGCAGAATGCCCCATATATTCGAGAGAGATGTTGAGTGAAAGCCTGTAATGCAAACCCAGGGGAATGGCGCCCTACCTCATGAGGAGGCGAGGTAGGGCGCCAATCCAAAGGGAGGCTGTCGCCTTACTTGCCGAACTTCTCGGTCAGCTTGGAGACGTTGTCGGTCACGACCTCTTCAACCTTGGCAATGTGCTCGTCGGTGACGACCTCCTTGCCAGCCTTCTCGTTGATGACTTCCTGAGCCTTGTCGAGGCCCTGCTCAACGGTGCCCTTGATATCGAAGCCCACGGGGGCCTCCTTTCTGCGCTTTCGCGCTCTAAAGCCTCACTCTGGGTGAGGGGGTCTGCCCGGACGGGCTAAATCGGAGTGTGATGCTTTGGTGGACGAAACCTGCAAGCTGGGTTTGTATGTGACGGTCGAACCCAGTGTAGATGCTATCCATATGCCGGACTATGCGCATCGAAACTTTACAGCTCACGGATTGCGTCCGTCGATAAGTGTACATACCCGCGAAGGCAAGAAAAACCACCCTCGTGAAACGTGGCGAAGCTTTTGATCAACGATCAAAGAATCGTGGCTTATCAGTGCGTTATTAGGGGTGTTACACGGAGGATTTTTATAGAAACTCGCAGGAAACTTCCAGCTATGAATATTGTTCAAAACCCAAAAATACGCCCGTATGACACCCCGACGCTTTATGACGGCCCTACGGGACCCCCTAAAACACCGGAATATCCGTAGGATCCGCGCCCGCCGCCCAATCATGAGACGCCGCAAAACCAGCAACCATCGGCAAAAAACGAGGCGCCGCATAGCCGCGCACCGCATAGGTGGTCGCCACCGCATCCGCAGCAGCCTCAAGCTGAGAAGTCGGAATCAGCGCCATCACCGCGCCACCAAAACCGCCACCCACAATACGGGCACCCAGCGCGCCCTGATCCAGGCACACCTGCACCGCATCATCAATCTCCGGGCGAGAAACACGCAACTCATCACGCATCGACACAAACGACTCCGTGAAAATACGGCCCGCCTCCTCAAACGCCGCGAAACCAAGCTCATCAGCATGCTGCAGCAGATAGCTCGCACGACCCACCAGAGTCATGTCGTGGAACGCATGACGCACCCAACCGCGCGGGAACGAACACGGACGACCCGCATCCTCCAGAGCATCCAGGGCACGATTCACCGAAGAATCCACCAAATCAGCACGCCACGCCTTCGCCGCGCGCGCATCCATACCCGCACAGGACAAATCCTCCGGCAACGCATCACGCAAAAAACGCAGACCCAAAGCCTCAGCGCACGCCTCAGACGCCGCACGACGAGCCGCAAAACCGCCATCCGTCAGCTCATGCGGAGTGTTCGTGTCAATCACCAAAAAACTCAGGCCGTGCTGGGCAATATCCACCGCAACCGGCTCAATCGAAAAATCACGGAAATCAACCACCAGCGCCTGCTCAGGATGCGAACGCAACGACGCCGTCTGATCCAGACCACCCGTCTGCGCACCAGCCACCTTATTCTCAGCCGTAATACACACCTGAGCCAGACGTGCACGCAACGCATCACTATCAGCCGGGGTAGCATCCACCTCCGGGCAATCCTTACGCACCGGACACGAAAGCTCCAACAGCGCCAACGCTGTCGAACACTCCAAAGCCGCCGAAGACGACAAACCGCCACCCACCGGAACACGAGAATTAATCAGCAGGTCAGCGCCAAACTCATCAGGCAGCATAATATCCCTGCCGCCCTCCTGATTCATCGCCCACGCAACACCCGCCACATAGGTGAACCAGCCCTTCAAATGACCCGGCTGAATATCGCGAATCACAACCGTGCGCTCATCGCCGGGCATCTGCAAAGAAGCCGCACGCAATACACCATCACGACGCAACGCACCCGCCACATAGGTGCGGTACGGCAGCGGCATCGGCAGGCACGAGCCACCCAAAAAATCGATGTACTCGCCCAAAAGATTCAGACGCCCAGGCGCCGACCACACGCCATCCGGCTCATAACCATACGCAGTAATAAACTCCTCACGAACGCGGGCAATCTCCGCGCTATGGTCCGGAAGAGCCGCCCACTGGGCGGTAGCGGTCATCGACATGGAACACCTCTGATAAAGCCCAACAGGGCACTAAGACATCAACGACACCCCACCCGCACCCGATACACCCCGGATACAAGCACGTGTCACCTCTAGACTAAAGCAGAAAACCAGCGAACATCGACTCAGCCGCCAAACCGCACCGGTATCGGAGCACGGCAGGGCGGCCACGCACGCAAAAGCCCCGCACCCCCACGAGGGGGCACGGGGCACCATACATAACTAATAAACCAAAAGAAGGGCTAAGTGATTACGCATCCTGCGTATAGGGCTCCTGCACCACCATCATCGAATCAATCGCAGACAGCAGATCCTGACGGTAACGGTTAAACGCATTCTCAATCAGAGGAACATCGCCGCTCGCCACAGCTTCCTGAGGAGAAATCAGCGGCAGAGTCTGATACTCCTCCACCAGGCTCAACGCAATATGAGTCAACAAACGAGCACGACGCAGCGCCTCCGCGTGACCCAAACCAAGCGCCTGGAACTCATGAGCCATCGCCACCACAGGCTTCAACTCACGCGGGTGCAGCGTCAAGCTCAAACGCACCACCTCAGGGCACTCACGAATCGGGTAGAGCAGAGAGAACAGCGTATCGCCGCGGCGAATCATCGAAGCGCGAATAGCCTCCGGATTCGGCTCAGCCTCCTCAGACATTGACTTCGGGGCACGAGCCAGAATGTAATCCGCCAACAGAATCAGAAGCTGTTGCTTATTCTTCACGTGGTAGTACAGGGCGCCGGGAGCCACGTGAAGCTCCTGAGCGAGTCGGCGCATGGAAAGGTCCGCCAAACCGTAGGTCGCCAAGACCTCGTAGGCGGTATCTAGAATCTTTTCACGGGAAAGTACCACCCTTTCATTTTAGGGTGTTCAAATCTGTAACGTGAGCAAGATGCACCCCGCGGCAAACAAAAACCCAACAAATACGCGGCACAAACCCAAAAAGCAATGTTGATTCTCACTCACCCGGAGCGAACGGTTCGCGTTTCATGAGCGCTTTTGCCACCAAAAACGCTTCAGCACACACAGAATAGGTAGCCGCCCACGCTCTCGGCATAAAATCACGTCTTAAACCGCCCAAAACCGCCAAGACAGGTAAACCTCGCGGGCGCACAGAGTAAAAGGGGGTGTTTAATATTCGGTATGAGCAATGCATTTTCTGAACTAATCGAGCGCGCCACCGCAGGCGAAGGCCTCAACCGCGAAGAAATCCACACCCTCCTCGTGGACGGTGACGGACAGGACTTCGCCCTCATCGAGGCAGCCTCCGTCGTGCGCCGCAACGAATTCCGCAACATGATTGCAATCCACACCGAAGACGAAGCACTCGCCGACGCCCTGGGCACCCGCTCCATCGCCGTGGACTCCTACGAAGTACTGGATATCTCCCGCGATATCGACTCCGAAGAACTCGCGGCAAGCATTGAACGTATTGCTGAATCCTCCGCCATCGGCGTGACCGTACTACTGCCCGAAAATGCAGTACCCATGATGCTGATGCGCGTACTGTCCATCCTGCGCCTGGCGGCACCCGCCAAGGTCATCCACCTGCCCGAAGGCTACGAGCAGTCCCTGCGCTCGCTGACCTCCCTCGCAATGCACGTGGTCAGCGCCATCACCATTACCGACGACATTGAGCAGTGGCCCATGGTCAACGAGGTGCTCAAGGCTCTGCGCCACGGCGGCATCGTCATTTCCGGTACCGCTGGACGTGACGCCCTCGCAGGCTACCTGCGCTACCTCTCCGACCTCGGCGTGGACCTCATGGGTCACCGCGACGCACGCGGCTCCGCCTGCGGCTCGGTCGACGGTGGCGGCTGTGGCTGCGGTTCGGGTGGCTGCGGTAGCCACGAGGAGCCGGCACCTTCCGCCGGTGGTTGTGGCTGTGGCTCGGGTGGATGCGGTTCCTCCGCTGAAGCTCCGGCTGAGTCTCACGGCCACTCCCACGGTGGTGGCGGTTGCTGCGGCGGCCACGACGAACCAAAGGAAGAAAAGGGTGGCTGCTGTGGTGGCCACGACGAGCCTGAACCGGTCGTGGAGGAAGCTCCCGCTGGCGGTTGTGGCTGCGGTGCTGGTGGATGCGGCTCTAAGTAATCTGCTAGAGGTAGCTACCCCAATCGATATATTCCAAATATAGAATTTTCCCCTGAATAACCTGCTGAAAAGCAGAGATATTCAGGGGAAAACTCTATATTCCGTAAAGAGCATTAGGCTTAGAGGTAAACAACACCACAATAAACGCTGCAGAACCCCCATATCCGAAAAGCGGAATGAGCCCCTCCGGTAGAGTAGAAAGACGTAGCCGACTAACCCTAGCCGCGCGAAAGGAACAACACCGGACCAATGCTTTACCTCTCCGTTATTGTCATCATCCTGATTGCGACCGTGTTTATGGTCAGCGTCGGTGATCGACTCAACCTCCCCTGGCCGGTCATGATGACCCTGCTCGGCACCGCCGCGCTCTTCATCCCCAACCGACCGGATCTTACTATCGACAGCGACATCATCCTGCCGATCTTCCTTCCGCCGCTACTGTGGGCCATCGGCGTTAAATTCTCCTGGGGCACCCTGCGCCGCCGCTGGAGATCCGTACTGCTCTACTCGGTCCTTCTCACCACCGTCTCCGCCCTGGCAATTGCCAGCGCAGCCATGTGGTGGGTCCCCGGTATGACCATCGCCGTCGCCCTTGCCGTCGGTGCCGCCGTCTCCCCGCCCGACCCCGTCGCCGTGGAAGCAGTCGCTGAGCCCGTCGGCATCCCCCGCCGCCTCATCGGTACTCTGCAGACCGAAGGTAGCTTCAACGACGCTATCGCAATCGTTCTCTTCCACGCCGCAATCCACTCCATGACCAGCGGCCACCACATCGAGCCGCTCTCGGTCGCCAAGGACTTCGTGCTCGGCTCGATCCTCGCGGTCATTATTGGTTATATCTTCGGCTGGCTTGGCGGCTACGTTCGCCAGCGTGCCCACGACGTGGTCACCAGCAACGCCGTGACCCTCATGATCCCCTTCGGCGCCTACCTCGCTGCTGAAAGCGTGCACGCCTCCGGCGTTATTGCCGTGGTCATCGGCGCTATCCAGTTCACCAGCACCAAATACATGGCGGCACTCGAAGCGGAAGAACGCCTCTCCTCCACCTCCTTCTGGCAGATCATTGAGCTGCTCATGACCGGTGTCGCCTTCGGCCTCATCGGCCTGCAGGCAAGTAGCATCATCGCCACCGCCGACCCCTCTCGCATCACCGGCCTCCTCGTTGACGGTGCCCTGGTTGCCCTGGTCGCCATCCTGGTACGCCTCATCTGGTTCACCATTATCTGGCTGGCAGGACGCAAGAACCCCATCCACGAGGGCGCCCCCGAAAGCTTTGCTGAAGTTATCATCATGACCTGGTCCGGCATGCGAGGCCTCGTAACCCTGATTCTTGCCCTGTCCATCCCCGTGGTCAACGGCACCGAACAGGTCCGCCAGGACGCCATCGTCATGATGCTCTCCGTGCTCTTCTTCACCCTCGTGCTGCCCGGCCTGACCCTACCCATGCTCGTGAAGGTCCTTGGCGTTCAGGCTAACCACGAAGAAGAAACCGCCGTACCCGAACTACTCAAGATTGCGCAGGATGCGGCTCTTGAAGCACTGCAGGCGGAGGCGAAGGCAACCACCGACCCCGAGACCTACGCGCGCGTGAAGGAAATGTGCTCCGCTATTACCCGTCGCGACGAAATTAGCGAGGCGCTACCCGAAGAATACAAGCAGCACATGGAGAAGATTAAGGGCAAGAGGAACGACTTCGTGCGCCTGCGCGACGCCGCCCTCGTCGCCGCGCAGAACGAGGTCATTGCCGCTCAGGACCGCTACGACTCCCACGACGTGACCCGCGTGGTGCGTAAGCTGGACATCCTGGCGCAGGCTGAAAGCATCCGTTCCTCCGGCATGTTCATTCTTCCCGCCATGACCGCCGGCGCGGTCGCCCTCGAACGCTACAACCTCTGGAAGAAGCACCAGGGCACCCTGAGCACCAGCGCAATCCCCGTGGTCGAGAACGCGCCCGCCTCGCCCCTGGTCACCAACGAGGTAACCCCCAAGTCCTAGCCGGTACGCCCGTGCGCGAACACTACGTTTCTGCCCCTGCCTACGCCACCGAGATAAGCCATCTGGTCTTTAGCTCACAGGCGATAGACAGGGGCAGAAGCAGATTAAGCCTCAACTATCACCTAAAATGAGACAGGAAACGTAGTGAACGTACGTTAGCTCTCTCAAACTCACGAACACATTGAAAGTAGACATGGACTTCAAGACTCTCTCGCCTGCGTACCTGACCTCCCTCGGCGTAATTTTTTGCGGCGCGCTCTTGATTGGAACCTCCAACCCCTGGCTCCTGTGGCTCGGCTGGATCCTTCTCATCCTTGCGTTGGGCCTGAACGTCCTCGCCTTTGTGCTGTCCGTGGGTAAGGCGAAGGGTGACCCGACCCCCGCACTGGTGACCAACCTGGACGGTTTCGAATCCTCCGTGGAGAACCGTATCCGCGAGCGCGCAGAGCACCGCCGCGAAGAACGAGAAGCCGCTGAGCATGAGGCAGTTGAGCACGATGCTGCGGCGCAGGTTGATCAGGAAGTAGCTCCCGCTGAGGCAGCTGAGACCGTTGAGGCGACCGCGCCCGCTGAAACTGCAGAGGTCCGCGAGGAAGAGCCCACCGAATCTCAGCCGATTGTTGATCGTGCCCCCGGCCGTATGAGCGTTCTGCCCTCGCGTCCCCGTTCGGGTCGTACCCCCAAGCCCCGCTCCAACGCACGCTAGGTAGGTCGGTAGTGAATACGAAGTTTTTGCTTTCCCCGGCGTACCTGGTTTCTGTTGCCCTGATGCTTTCCGGCGCGGTGCTTTCCGGTGGTCGGTTCATGCTGATCGGCTGGATTCTGTGCATTGTGGGTGTCTGCCTGAACGCCATGACCCTGGTGGTGCTGACGAATCGCGAGCAGCTGTACACCATGGAGGCGAAGGCTGCCCGAGGCACCCGCCGCGGCTTTGATGACCGCCCCGCTGTGGTGCAGCGATTGGACGAGGCTCCGGCTACTGACAGCGCAGACGAAGGATCTGCGGAGTCCGTCGAGGAAGCCGCAGAAGAGCCTGCTGAAGCACCCGCACAGAAGACCAACTAGGGCGTAACCCCTAAGACGTAAAAGACCCCCGCAGAGGGTATCTGACGTAAATAAAAGACCGTAACCGCCCCCGTACAGGGGAGTGGTTACGGTCTTTTGTTGCGCCTGAATGCTCACCTCGACTAACGCTCGTCGAATACTTTTGTTTTTGGAGGAGGGGTGAGCGAGCGCAGTGGGGTCTTTAGCGCTGAGTACCCAGCTTCTGTGCCGCGAAATCCGCGTACTCTTGCACGTGCGCGCGAGCCTGCTTGGTCAGCGCCTTATTCTCATCCAGGATACGCGCCGACTGCGCCGCCATCAGCTTCAGGTACTGGCGGTCGCGGGTCTTCTTCCATGCGGTGCGTGCCGCCTCCAGCTCGGCGAAATCGTTGAGAGCCTGACGCTGCATCGTGTACCGCACCCACATGAGCACCAGAATCAGCACCAGCGGAATGAGGCACGCCCAGCTCTGCCACAGCCCGTACAGTGCCGCCGCAATGGCGCCCAAAACAATCAGCACCGGGGAAATCGAGACGATGGGGGAGTCCGGGCGGTTCTTCTGGTTCTTCACGAGTGATTCACGCGCCATAGCGCGGAAGGTGTCAGAGAAGCTGGACGGGTCGTAAGACTGGGCAGGCTCCGGTTGCTGGCTCTTCTGGGACTGGCTCTTGGGAAACTGATCCTTGCCGGGCTGGTTCTTACGGGGCTGAGAAGCGGAAGGGCACATAGAAACCTCACGGGGGTACACGGGGAGTAACGGGAAAGCGGGTGTTTCACGTGAAACGGGGGAGTAGACGGCGAGTACGCGGAAGCGGGTGGCAGGATTAGCGCTCGCCGCACCTAAACGCCACCTCGGCAGCTTCTACAGGGAAGCCTCAATAAACTCGTACGCCTTATCCACACAATCGGTGGTGACAGCCTTAACCTCATCGGGGGAGTAGCAGAACGACGCCGAACGGTCAGCGTAGCGGTGCATGTCGATATCGTTCCACGAATCTCCAATCGTATGCACCTCATAGGAGCTACCCGGATGCTCCGACTGCAGGTACTCCACCAGATGCTGCAGACCGGTGCCCTTTGTGCAGGCGGGCGGCACAATATCCAGGAAATCCTGGTTCTTGTGGCAGTCCACCGAATCACCAAAACGCTCCAGAATCCAGGTGTACGCCGCCTCGCGAACCTGAGCATCCGGAATCCACAGGGGCACACCCACGTACTCGTGGTTCTGCAGGTCGTCAGCCGGCAGGGGAGTGAACTCCGGCAGGATATTCGTCGAGGAGCCCACCCGGTCGCAGAGGCTGTAATCGTTATCCAGAGTCGTCGCGAACAGAGCCACGCCGTCCACGGTGCTGAAATGCTCGTAGCACGCTTGCACAACACTCACCGGAAGAGGCTGATGGTAAATCACCCGGTACTGCCGGTCAGTAATCACCGCACCCGTGTACAGCACGTGGTAATCAAAACGGATGGCGGTCGGGTTCAACGCCAGTTGCGTGGCAAAAATGCTCTTGCCCGTGCACGAGACCGCCAGGTTACCCTCCGCCTGCCAGCGGGCAATCGCCTGCTCAGTGGCAGGCTCCACGGCACGGTTAAACAGGATCGTGCCGTCAAGATCGAAAGCCATCAATTTGGTCATAGAAACTCCTTCGCGGGAGGGCTGCATTGCCGCGAATTGTGCGCCGCAACCCATAAAAAACGGGGGTGCCGCCGGTACTTTTAAGTGTACCGACCGCACCCCCACCACTTGAGATATAGCCCCTGAATCTCACGCCTTCACTGAAGGGTGAAAGGGCTCATTCCTCATATTTTTAGAGAGCCAGGAATCCCAGGTAGGAACCGAGGATGCCCACGCCAAAGAGGGCGAAAATCAACCAGATGGCGTTAATCTTCTTCTTCAGAAGCCACATGCACAGGAAGCACAGACCCAGCGAGGCCAGGCCCGGCAGCAGATCGTTCAGCACGGACTGGACGGTCACATTTACCGTCTCGCCCGCCTGGTTTGTGTAGCTAGTCAGTGGCAACGGAATGTTCACGCTCGTCCAGCGGTACACCAGAGCACCCATCACGAACAGGCCCATCACGGAGGCGCCCTGAGTAATCTTCTGCAGGGTGTTGCCGCCCGCCTCGGTCACAATCTGGGTGCCCTTCTCGTAGCCGTACTTGAAGCCGTACCAGCGGGTTGCCCAACGAATTGCGGTCATGCCGAAGAAGAACAGCAGCGGGCCCAGAATATTGCCGGTCACCGCCAGGGATGCGCCCAGAGCCGCCAGCACGATACGTGCGGTACCCCAGAAAATCGGGTCGCCCACGCCGGCCAGTGGGCCCATCAGGCCCACCTTAACGTTGGTGATGGCGGCTTCGTCAATGTCCTTACCGGCTGCCTTCTCACGCTCCATCGCAGCGGTCACGCCCATAATCGAGGATGCAACCCACGGCTGGGTATTGAAGAACTCCAGGTGGCGGGTCAGCGCCTCCGCCTGGTCTTCCTTCTTGGTGTAGAAGCGCTTAATAGCCGGAATCATGGAAACCGCGAAACCGATGGACTGCATACGCTCAAAGTTGAACGAACCAAGCAGGAAAGTGGAGCGGATGTAGGTTTCGACCTTATCGCGCTGGGTGAGCTCGGGAACTTCAACGAGCTCGACGTTCTTGTTCTCAGTCATGATGATGCTCCTTACTCGAGCTCGTTATCGAGGTCGTTTGCTGCGACTGCCGGTGCTACGGCGGGTGCCTCGCTCTTATGGAAGAGCGGGTTCAGCTGGGTGTACAGCAGACCCAGGCAGGCGCCCACAATACCGATAGCAACCAGGTTGAACTGTGCCGGGGTGGACAGTGCCACCAGAACATCCTCGGGCTTTCCGCTGGCAAGAGGCACAATCGACTGGGTTGCCGGGATAGCGGCAGCGGCAATGAAACCGAGGAAGAAGAAGGGCATGAGAGCCTTCGAACGCATCATGTTAATGACCATTGCGAAACCGACCACGGTAATCATGCCACCGGCAATACGCAGACCGATGGTCACCTGTTCCGGAATCATGCCCAGCAGGCGGGTCAGCTCTTCGGAGCTAATCAGAGCCACAATAGCGGTCGGGATAGCCACACGCAGACCCTGCAGAGCCATACCGCTAATGTGCATCAACTCAATACCGCGGAAGTTCGCCGTCTTCGCGAAATTATCCGCCTGATGCTGGAAGAACACCGTAATGGTACGAACAAAAATGGTCAGAACCTGACCTGCTGCAGCCAGCGGCACAGCAATAGCAATACCGGTGGTGATGTCCTGGTGACCCTGAATCACAACAATAGCGGAGATGGTGGACGCCAGAGCCGAGTCGGGAGCCATAGCGGCACCAACATTCATCCAGCCCAGGGCGATGAGCTCCAGTGCGCCACCGAGCATAATGCCGGTAGTCGGGTCACCCAGCGCAAAACCCATCAGGGTACAAGCGACCAGGGGGCGGTGGAACTGACGCTCGTCCACCACGGATGCGACGCCCGCAATGAACGCCACGAGAACAACGAGAATAAACGTCAGGGCGCTCATGCGTCCAGGCCTTTCTGCTTGAGGATCTTTTCCAAATCAACCGGGGAGTGGTTGGGCAGCTGCTGCACCGTCAGCTTCACACCGCGCTTAATGAGTTCGCGGTAGGCTTCCAGGTGCTCCTCGGAGGCGTACACTGCGTCCGAGAGCTGAACCATGCCGGTCTTGAAGGTGACGCCACCAACGTTCACTTCGTTGATCTTGACGCCTTCGTCGAGCAGTCGCACCACGTCAACGGGGGATTCTACGACGAACATGGTCTTCATGCCGGTGTACTTGGGGTTGTTGTACACGCGACCAGCCTTAGCGATGTCCAGGACGTTGGTCTTCACGCTGGTCGGCGCGACCTGCAGCAGCAGGGACTTGCGCAGCTGATCGTGTGCCGCATTATCGGATGCCGCGATGAAGGTCTGCGGTGCGATATGCGGAACCCAGGTGCCTGCCACCTGACCGTGAATCAGACGGGAGTCGATGCGGGTGAAGATAGCGTCCATGGTGCCGCCGGGAACCTGCTGAGCAGCCGGAACCTCGACCGCCTTGGTCTCTGCGGGCTTCGCCTCGGCGGGCTTGGCGGCCGCGGGCTGGTTCGCCTCCTGGAAGGAGCGAATACCCTTAGTGCCAGCCTTGTGCGCCTTAGCGACCAGGGACTTGAGGGTTGCGTTCTTACGGCCTGCGCCGGAGATGACCTCAATAAGCATCGGTACGTTGACACCGGAGACGACGTCGACGCCCTCGCGGGTGGCTGCGAACTGCGCACCGGCGTTGTAGGGGCTACCGCCGAAGAGATCGACCAGCAGCAGGGTTTCTTCTGCTTCAGACGCCTCAACGATGCGGGTGTACTCTTCGACGAGATCTTCGGGGCCCTGACCCGGCAGGAACGTGACCGGGTGGACGTTTTCGAAGTTACCGAGGATCATGCCGGCGGTCTTCAGCAGAGCCGGAGCCGACTCGCCGTGTGCCGCCACAATGATAGTGACCATAGTGGTCCTCTCGTGTTCGTGACATGGTGTGTAGTGGCCCCGTGAGGAGCCTCATAATTCTCAGATAGTAACACGTTGTTTTTGTGTTTTGTGGGTTTTTTCTGAGCATGCACACTTTAGGTTCTTGTGACATTTTTATCGGTGTTGGAATATGGGTTTTTGATGTCAAAACACGTATTTATTGCCAGGGTGTAAAAAATTTAAACAGAACACCGAAAAATGCTTGTCTGCGCGAAGGGGTTAGCGTTACTCTCGCGAAAATTCGGGAGTATTGGCGTCTTGCTGATGGACTGGCGAGGTGTTTGACGTGGAATATGTGGAGCGCACGAGTGCGAGAAAATGATTTACAAAGAAAATATCGAGCAAAAAATGAATGCATTGATCAAAAAATGTGGGATTTATGAAAAACCCACATTTGTCTGAGGTTTGTCCACAGAATGGTATTTCTGGAATACGCCGCTATAAACCGTCATTTCAAAATTTAAATCGACGCGCTAACGCGCGAAAGAACACCCGGGAAAACGACATTTTAGTGACAGGTTGTATATATAAATAGCAACCCACCTTTAACGGCCATGTTCCGCCCGGCATCACCCCTCTAGAATCCTCACTCCCAGATTCCCCACCCGAACCCCTCGCCGGGATTCCGAAGTATAGAATTCGAGATATAGGTTCCAGGGCATAGATTCCGGGGTATATATTTCAGGGCATAGAAAATCCGGGGGCATAGAAAAAGCGACCGAGAACCCTCCCGGTCGCTTTCTATCGAACATGCGCTACGCGTTAATGCCCCACATATCCCGCGCCAGACGCGCAATATGAATCGTCAAATACGTCAACTCATCACGAGTCAGGCTCTGCTTCAGCTGCATCTGCAGTACCAGCAAAACCTTCTGCGCACACGCGTAGGCGCGCGGTACATCCGCACGAAGAGCCGCCAACAAACTCGGCTGCGACACCTCATCAGCATCCTCCGTGCGATTCGCGGAGGCGCGGCTCGCCCGCACAAACAGGTACCTCAGATGCGTCACAAAACGTGCCGCACTCATTGAGTCCGGGTCGATCTTCCGCTCGTAGCTCGCCTCAATAATTTCAAAAACCTGCGCGAAAACCTCAGTCATGCGGAATGCCTGAGACATATCCGCCGTCGCAAATTGCGCGTTGACTAGGTGCAACGCCAAAGGAATAGCCTCATTCGGGTCCAGCTCAACCTGCAGGCGCTCGCGAACCATTTCCAAAACCGTGCGGCCGTACTCCACCTCGCGCGGGTAGAGAACAGTCACCTCCGGGGCGAGCGGATACTGCACCCGCACCCCGTCACGCGCACGAACCACCGCATAGTGCAAGTGATCAGCCAGCGGAAGAATAAACGAGTTCGACAGCTCCAATGCACCCTCGGCGCGCACCTTCGACTCCAAAAGTGTGGCAATCGACAGAATCTCCGCCGGAATCTCAGACAGAGTCATGCTCAAGCGCTCACCCGACATGCCCTGCTCCGGCACAAACGTCTGCTCCACCGCAGACGGGTCAATCAGCTGACCCTTACGCTTACCAAAAGCAATGCCGCGACCAATCATCACGGACTCCTTGCCGTAATGATCCACCGTGAGGACAACATTATTGTTATAAATACGGCTAATGCGCATACGTCGTCCTCCTTCACGGGTGTTGGGTCGCCGGAACAGAAACGGCAAAAACAAAAGATACGCAAAGGTGATTGAGTGTTACCTAAGCTAGTACAAATTCTACCGAAAGTTTGAAGCCGTCATGAAGGGATAACGCGCAAATGTGGGGTAAAGCTGTGTCCCAGCTGTGATGCGGGCAAGCATTCCATAAGTTTGCGGCTGAAAACCGGCTCCCGCCCCGCCCGCGAACCCTAAATCGCGATACCCTTAATCACATGAGCAGCAAAGCAACCGAAATCGCAAAGAACCTTCCCGCGCTAGAGCACCCGGACGGTAGCCCCATCCGCGCCCTCGTTGTTGATGATGAGGAGATGCTCAAAGAACTCGTCAGCATGGGTCTGAAAATGATCGGCTGGGAGGTGCAGTCCGCAGGCGACGGCCCCTCCGCGCTCGCGATTGCCCGCGATTGGCGCCCCGACGTGCTCGTGCTGGATATTATGATGCCCGGCTTTGACGGCCTGGAGCTGCTCTCCCGTATCCGCAAGTTCTACCCCGAGGTTCCCTGCCTCTTTCTGACCGCTAAGGATTCGGTTGATAACCGTATTGAAGGCCTTGCCGCCGGTGCGGACGACTACGTGACTAAGCCCTTCTCCATGGAAGAGGTCATGATCCGTTTGCACCGCCTGGTGCAGCGCTCCGGTGTTGCCTCCATTGATGATGCTGAGCTGGTCGTCGGCGATCTGGTGCTGAACCAGGACACCCGCGAGGTGACCCGCGGTGGCGAGCAGATTAACCTCACCGCAACGCAGTTCGACCTGCTGCGCTACCTCATGGAGAACGCGAAGCGCGTGGTCTCCAAGAGTCAGATTCTTGATAATGTCTGGAACTACGATTTTGGTGGTCAGGCAAATATTGTGGAGCTGTACATCTCGTACCTGCGTAAGAAGATTGACGTGGGTCGCGAACCGATGATTCACACCGTGCGCGGTGCCGGTTACGTGCTACGTCCCGCTGTCTAAGTTTATTCTCTGCTCTTCATATGGCGCGGTATAACACCCGGTTATACCGCGCCATATCAGTTATATTCCGTATTTCGAATATAGAAAGAAAGGATGCTCGTGGGCTCCTACTCACCCGGTGACCCCGCCTCTTTGGATAACGAAGCAACCCGCCCCCTGCGCGCGGGTACCCCCGCACGAGACGGCGCCACGCGCTCGCCGGGGAACTTCTTCGTGCGCCTACGCGCCGCCTGGAAGAGCATGAGGAATCCCGAGGCATCCCCCGAAGAACTCGGGTACGTACCCCACCTGCGTTCGCGCCTTATCGCCATCCTTGTGGCAGCCCTCGGCATCGCCTGCCTCATTATTGGCCTGTCCACCTACGTGACCCTGCAGAACTCCCTCTACCAGCAGGCGCAAAGCGACCTCAAAGAAACCAGTCACCGCGTAGTGCAGCCGACCTCCCGAAACGGCAAGCGAGAAGAAGTGGACTGCAGCGACCTGCAGAAGAGCAGCTCTCTCTTTGCGCCCGGTCAGGCGTCCGGAACCATCATTACCTGTGTTGAGTCCGAAGGCGCTGTGGAAATCGCCAGCAAGCTCGGTAAGGACGGTACCGTACAAACCCTCTCCGCCAATGACCAGGTAACCCTCGGAACCATGGCACTGAATGCCACCAAAGAAGAAGTTCGAGAGATCAAACTGGAATCCGGTCTGTACCTCGTGAAAATCACCCCGAAGGCTAGCAGCACCGCCGACGCGCAGGTGGTCGGTATCCCGCTCGCCAACGTGCAGCAGACCCTCACCATTTTCGTGATTGTGGTGTCCCTCGGATCTATCGCCGTAATGGTCGGCGCCGGTGTGGCTGGCTCCTACATTATTCGCGGCACCATGAAACCGCTGGAGCGAGTCTCCGCGGTGGCAACCGATGTGGCGCACCTGGACCTGGAAGAACACACCATCTCCTCGGCGGTGCGTGTGGAACCGAGAGACTCCGACCCGCGCACCGAAGTAGGCGCGGTGGGCTACGCCCTCAACCAGCTACTCGATAACGTGAACTCCGCCCTCGAAGTGCGTGAACGCACCGAGCACCAGATTCGCGCCTTCATTGCGGACGCATCCCACGAGCTGCGTACGCCCCTCGCCGCCATTAAGGGCTACTCCGATATGCTCCGCTGGACCGAACCGCTCAGCGAATCAGGCCAGTCCTCCCTGGCGCGCATTGACTCGCAGACTGAGCGTATGTCCCGCCTCGTAGAGGACCTGCTGACCCTTGCCCGCCTCGATGAGGGCCGTGAACCTAAGCTGGAGCAGGTTGACCTGACCGAGCTGGTGCTCGAGTGCACCTCGGATATGCAGGCGGCAGCCCGCACCCACGAGTGGCACCTGAACCTGCCCGATGAGCCCGTCGAAGTGGTGGCGGATCGCTCCCAGATTCAGCGCGTGATTCTGAACCTGCTCTCGAACGCCCGCAAGCACACCGATGAGGGTACGCGCGTGACCGCGGGCCTGTCGGTGGACGCGGCACGCCGCGAGGCTGTAGTCACCGTGACCGATAACGGCCCGGGTATTGCACCCGAGTTCCTACCGAAGATTTTTGACCGCTTCACCCGCGCCGATAAGGCGCGCTCCGGCTCGGATGGAACCACCGGTCTGGGTTTGGCGATTGTGCAGGCGATCGTGCAGGCGCACGGTGGTTCGATTCAGGTGCAGAGTCAGCCGGGCCATACGGTCTTTACGGTGCGCCTGCCGCTGGATGCGCGTCTTCAGCCGGCTGCCTAGTCCGGCGTCTAATCAGCCGGCCTGGTTTGCTACCTGGTCCGCGCGCGTCCACTCTGTGAATGGCTACTTGAGGGGGAGTGGGGTGTGCCGTGTGTGCACTCTGCTCCCCTTTGCGGTGCTTTTGCGGCTTTATGGTGGGTTGACGTGCAAAAACACTAAATTGCTTGTTGAGTAAACATTAAATCTGCACTTCAAGTTTATTACCTGGAGTGCAAATATGTGGTCAATCTAACCCCAAAATAGTTACCCTCGGTGAAACAATGCGCGTATTGTAAAAAACATGGCTAATCTTGTTGAATCCCCCGCAAACATCACGGACAAGCGCTCCGCCCGCAAGGCAGAGAACCGCATCGCAATCGTTGAGGCAGCAGAATCCCTCATCCTCGAGGGTGGCTACGGCGCCCTCAACGCAGAAGCACTCGCAGAACGCGCCGGCGTCTCCCGCCGCACCATCTTTAACCACTTCGCCTCCGTAGACGACGTGCTGGTCACCCGCATGAACCAGTACTTCAACCGCATCTTCGAAGAGTGCGACTTCAGCATCTCTGGCGAAAACGCAAGCATGGAAGCCGAAATGCTCTCCATCGCCCGCAATGTCTTCATGAGCAACACCCTCGAAGAGTACATCGCACCCTTCGCGCACCTGCTCTACGCCCTCGAAATGGACAGCCCCGCAAAGTTCGAAGAATACTCGCACGTCATCCTCGAGCGCACCTACGACATCTTCCTCGAACAGTACCTCGAGGCATACCCCGACCTGCCCTACCTGCGCGTGGCAGTCTTCGCCTCCAACCTCTCCGAAACCATCGGTGAAGGCGTCTACTACTACCTCACCCGCGCCGAAGAAGTAACCGCCAAGGTCGCAGCGGAAGCCCCCGAAGACACCCACCCCGAAGCACTCGCCATCGAAGCAATGCGCCAGTGCGTACTCGAGGCACTCGACTACCTGGGCCGCCTGGTCCAGGGCGAATTCGCAAGCTAAGCCCCATAGCGTTCACGCTCAAAAACTCTCGCTTCGGGCACCTCACCTGCAGGTGCCCGAAGCGGGGTGTTTTTTGCCCAAAAACAGGGGCGTCACCTCAGTATGCGGGTGGCAAAACAGGGCAATCACCGTACTCACACGCACCCAACACCACAAACTCTTCGCTCACTCAACTTCAAAGGAATAATTCATGGCTACATGGCTCTACCGCATCGGTGAAGCCGCCGCCCGCCGCGCCTGGGCGGTTATCCTCGCCTGGGCACTCATCATTGCAGGTGTAGCGGGTGCCTACACCGCGTTCCACGGCAAACTCAGCAACACCTTCACCATGCCCGGAACGCAGACCCAGCAGCTCTCCGACGAGCTCGCACAGCGCTTCCCGAGCGCCAACCGCGGCTCCGGCCAGATTATTCTCACCACCGGTGACGGCACCGCCCTCACCGAAGAACAGAAGCAGGCATTCTCTGCCGCGCTGAACAAGCTCACCACCGAGGTACCCTCCGTGGATGCGGTCACCGACCCGTTCACCACCACCTCCAAGCTTGCCGAGGCGAAAACCCAGCTCGACGAGGCGCACGCTAAGATTGACGCCGCCCCCACCCAGATTGAGGACGGCAAGAAGCAGCTGAGTGCCGCCGCCTCGCAGATTGAGGATGGCACCAAGCAGATTGCCGAGAACGAGAAGAAGCTCGACGACTCGCAGGAGCAGATTACCGCTGGTCGAAAGCAGCTGGACGAGGCGCAGAAGCAGCTCGACGACGCACAGGCGCAGCTGAAGGACGGCTACGCTCAGGCGGAGGCGGCAGGCTCACCCGCCGCCATGATGGAGCAACTCAACGCCCAGCAGACGCAGCTGACCGAACAGCAGAACGCCCTCAACCAGCAGCGCGACACTCTTGCAGAGAGCCAGAAGCAGGTCGATGCGGGCCGCGCAGAGATTGCTTCCAAGAAGGACGAACTGGCTGAAGGCAAGAAGAAGCTGGACGAGCAGCGCAACCAGCTGCAGAAGACCGAAAGTGAGCTGCCCGCACAGCGTGAGCAGCTGGAGCGTCAGCAGAAGCTGTACGACTTCACCGCCGGCTACCGTATGGTCTCCGAGGATCAGTCCACGGCGATTGCGACCGTGTCGTTCAAGAAGAAGATTTTTGAGGTCCCCTCTGCTGACCTGCAGAAGGTCATGTCCGATATCGAGTCGGCGAACCTGCACGGGGCGACCGTCCAGTTCGATGCGAACCTGAGCGAATCTGCGCTCGGCGGCGGCTCGCACACCGGTGAGGTTGCGGGCATGGTCATCGCCTTTATCGTGCTGATGGTCATGCTCGGTACCCTCGTGGCTGCCGGTCTGCCGATTCTCATGTCCCTGGTGGGCGTGGTGGTGGGTGTGCTCGGCACGCTCTCGCTGTCTTCCATCATTCAGATGAGCTCGACCGCCTACACCCTGGGTCTGATGCTCGGCCTGGCGGTCGGTATCGACTACTCGCTGTTTATCCTGAACCGCTACCGCACGAACCTGCTCGACGGCATGCCGAAGGTCCAAGCGATTGCTCTAGCGAATGGTACGAGCGGTAATGCCGTGATTTTTGCGGCAAGCACCGTGATTATTGCGCTGGTTGCGCTGAACGTGACCGGTATTCCCTTCCTGGGCGTGATGGGTAACGCCGCCGCGTTCTGCGTGGTTGTTGCTGCCCTGATCGCGGTGACCCTCACCCCGGCGGTGCTGTCCTTGGCGGGTACCAAGATCATGTCGAAGAAGCTGTGGGCTTCTATCGATACCCCGCAGAAGATTGAGGAGCGCCGCGCTCAGGATGCCGAGCGCACCGAGAAGCCGAACGGCTGGTTGCGTCTCGTGCTGGCGCGTCCGTTGCTGACCCTAGTGATGGGTACGCTGGCGTTGCTGGCGGTTGCCGCCCCCATGTCGCAGATGCGCCTGGGCCTGCCGGACGCCTCGAACTACCCCTCCGATAGCGCCGCGTATAAGTCGTACGCGCTGGTCAAGGACAAGTTCGGTGAGGGCATGAGCGCCCCGCTGGTTGCGGTCGCGCACACCCCCGCGAACATGAGTGAGGAGCAGGCTCAGCAGGCACAGATCGATATCGCCTCTGCGGTGAAGGAGCGTGGCGGCGTGAACGTGCAGGCTGTGGTTCCCGGCGGTATGACCGATGACCGTACCCTCATGATTTTCCAGGTGATTCCTGCCCACAGTGCAAGCTCCGTGGAGACCGAAGAACTCGTCCACGAGCTGCGCGCCGTAACCGTTCCGGTTCAGGGCTCTGAGGTCTCTCTTGGCATTGCGGGTCAGACCAGCGGCAATATTGACGTCTCCGAGGTGCTCGCGCAGAAGCTACCCCTGTACCTGGGCGTGGTGATGGGCCTGTCCTTCCTGGTGCTGATTCTGGTGTTCCGTTCGATTATGGTGCCGCTGGTTGCCTCGGTGGGTTTCCTCTTCTCGGTGCTGGCGAGCTTCGGTGCCGTGGTGTCCATCTACCAGCTGGGCTTCATGAGCTCCTTCTTCGGTGTGGACCACCCGGGCCCGGTGCTGTCGTTCTTGCCGACCCTGCTCATCGGTATTCTTTTTGGCCTTGCCATGGATTACCAGATGTTCCTGGTGACTGGCATGCGTGAAGCGTACGTGCACGGTAAGGACGCGGCAACCGCCATCGTAACCGGCTATAACCATGCGGTGCGTGTGGTGGTGGCTGCCGCGATCATCATGATTTCGGTGTTTGGTGGCTTCATATTCGCTGATTCGACGATGATTCGACCGATGGGCTTCGGCCTGGCATTCGGCGTGCTTGTAGATGCGTTCATTGTGCGCATGACGCTGACCCCTGCGGTTATGGCTCTGCTGGGCGATAAGGCGTGGTGGATGCCGAAGTGGCTGGACCGCCTCACCCCGAATATGGATGTTGAGGGCGCCGCGCTGAGTGAGAAGAATCAGCACGAGCGTGAGTCTGCCGCCGATTCGGGTAACAGCTAAAGCCTGGGTAACCGCTAAAGTATTAGTGTGCGTTTGTGTGCTGTTATAGCGCACTTTGAAGACTAATACGAGACGAAAGGGCAGGTGTACGGTGATGAGGAACCGCGCGAGTATCCGGCAGAGGATAGGAGGCGTTCTGAACCGTGTGCCTGCCCCTTTTCTTGTCTTTTTGGGCGGCGGTACGGGTGCGCTGTGCCGCGTGTACACCCCCGGCGGCGTGCTGGTGGCGAACCTGCTGGGTTCGTTCACGCTGGGCCTGCTGACGATGGTGTGGAACGCCTACGCGCGCCGTGACGGCGAGGAGCAGATTCACTCGTTCCGCTTGCTGTTCGGTGCGGGTATGATGGGCGGCTACACGACGTATTCGTCGATTGCTGCGGTACTGGCGCAGACGATTTTCCTGCCGTACACGGTGCACGGCGGGTATATGGTGCTGGCGATTCTGGTGCTGCTCGTGGGTGGTTTGGTTGCCGCCGCAGCCGGCATGCTGACGGGTCAGTTTGTGGCGTCCCGCCTGGTGCCCGCCCGTGATGCTGAGGAGGGTCGCTAATGTTTTTCGCTCTGATGGTGTTCCTCTGCGGCGGTCTGGGTGCGATGACCCGCTTCTTCCTCGATAAGGCGATGTCGCCTCGCCTGCGCACGGAGTCGTCGATTATTAGCCCGGTGTTCGTCATTAACCTGGTGGGTTCGTTCCTGTACGGTCTGCTGATTTTGCCGGTGTCGAATCCTCGCGCGCTGGGCGTGCACTATAACGCCACGGATCAGGTGGCGTTCTGGTGTACGGTGATTACGACCGGCCTGTTGGGTGGTTTTACGACCTTCTCGACCGCCATGGTGGAGGCGCTGACCGCCCGCGCTGAGGGCAAGATGGTGAAGTTCCTGATGCTCTGGCTGGTGCAGGTTGTGGGTGCGATGGTGGCTGCGATTGCGGGCGCCTTCTTGTTTGTGCTGCTGTTTGGTCGGTATATTGCGCCGGTGTTCCCGCCAGATGTTCTGTACTGACGGCACCGGCTGTGGTGGTTCTCATGGCATGTTTGGGTGCGTGTACAGCTTTTTCACAGTTTCGCCTAGGGTGAGCCATAGAGCCGTCTTTTACACTGGTGGTGAATGATATGCGGCGGGCATGAACAGACACCCGCTATATACCACCGGAAATATATGTAAGGACAGGCATATGTTCATGTGGGAAGCATATAACTCACTCTCACGACCTAAGGAACACACAGCATGCAGGAACTACTGAATAAACACATGATTGGCACCTTTGCCATCGAGATTGTGGTGCTCACCGTGGCGCTCTCCATCATCGGCTTCATTGGCATGCACCTGCGCACCAAGAAGACCGGCCGAGCACACAGCATCCGCCAGTACCTGCTGACTGCGTCCTTCGCGCTGTTCCTTGCGTCGATTCTTTCGCTGACGCTAACCCCGATTGGTAGTGCGAATAGCGTCACGAACCCCGAACTCTATTACCCGCGCTTCTATGTGGGCTGGAGCTGGCAGCAGGCGTGGGACCTGACGGCGGGCATGGGTCTGCGCCGCTTCTTCACCACCGTGTATGCGCAGCTCTTCTTCAATATCGCGATGTTCATTCCGCTGGGCTTCTTTACGGCGGGCTGCCTGCGGTGGGGTCTGCGCGCTACGGCACTGAGCGGCTTCGTGCTCTCGAGCTTTATTGAACTGAGCCAGCTGACCGGTAACTGGGGTCTGGCGGGCTTCACCTACCGCACTTTCGATGTGGATGACATTGTGAATAACACTGCCGGCGCGGTGCTGGGTGCGGTCTGCATCTGGGTGGTGCGCGCGATTCAGAAGCGCCGCCTCGCTAAGCATGATCGGGTGCTGGCAATGGCTTCCGCTGCGGTCTAGAACCCCTCCAAATTGGCAGACGTTTTCATAACATGATTGATATAATTCATGTTATGAAAACGTCTGCTCCTAGTCTCCTTCCTATCTTGCGTAGTGACCTGCAGGGTGAAGTGATGGCATTGCTGTTCTCTCACCCTGAGCAGCAGTACACGGTGTCGCAGATTGCTGATGCGACACGTGCATCGTTGCCGACTGTCTCCCGAGAGGTGAACCGTCTGGAACAGTCCGGTTTGGTGACCGTCCAGAATGTTGGCAGGACCCGTATGGTGCAAGCCAAGGTTGATAATCCGGTGGGCCAGGCGATGCGTCAGCTGATTCTGGTAACTTATGGCCCCGTTCCGGTACTCCGGGATACTTTGCAGGGTGTTTCCAATATTGAGGGTGCCGCTATTTATGGCTCGTGGGCTAGCCGTCGTTCTGGGGTGGCTGGGCACGTGCCGAACGATATTGATGTGCTGGTTGTTGGCTCCCCTTCACGTCAGAAGCTGTATGAGGCTATTGATGATGCTGAGCAGAAGCTTGGCTATGAGGTGAACGTAAAGCGGCTATCTCCTGAGGCTTGGAACTCGCAGGACGGCTTTGTGCAGACTGTGCGCTCGCGCCCGATGGAGGTTCTCTTTGGGCAGTTGGAGGTGAATGATGTCGACGCTGAAGCCTAATGCCCCGACTCCTGGTCCTTGGACTGTTGGCCGGGAGCGCATGCTTGAGCTGATTAATGCCGGTGAGTTGGAACGGGTCGCTGTAAATCGTGAGCATGCTCAAGGTCTGTTGTTGCGTGCTCGTCGGCATCTAAAGACGGCGCATCGTTTGGTAGATGATGATCCGGAAGGTGCCTATACGCTCCTCTATGATGCTTCGAGATTGGCGATGACTGCCGCCTTGGCGGTGCAGGGTCTGCGGCCGACTACTCGGGGAGGTCATATTGTGGTGGGTGATGCGTTGCGTGCTCAGCGAGGCCCTCATGATGTGGTGGGTAAGCTGTATTCTCGCTTGCGTCGAACTCGCCATGAGGTTGAGTATCCCGGTTTGGATTATGAGCCTATAGCTGTGGAAGAAGCTGAAGAGGCTTTGGAAGATGCAGAGTATATCGTTCAGGAGATGACTCTTTTTGTACCTAAGCTAGGACCTTTCTAGACTGTATTTCTTTTCGGCACCCCTGAATGAACCTCCTTCTGTGAGGTAGACACGGCGAACCCCTCATTTTCATAACCTGAACAACATAAATCAGGTTATGAAAATGAGGGGTTCGCCGTTTTAGATGAAACCCTAGACAGGAAAGTTCCCAGGCGGGAAGACTACTCGTCGTCGGTCACGCGGTTCACGACGCGGGTGCTACGGTTCTCCTTCACCTCTTCGGGCAGCAGAACCGGCATGGAACCGGTCGGGGTGTAGGTTGCCGCGCGTGCCGCTGCGGTAGCGTGGGTGTCTTCAAACTCGGGGACGACCTCGGAGCTAGGTGCGCGGTACAGGTGGCTATTAGCCCACCACGCAAAGAGCAGAACCACAACTGCCAGCGCGCTGGAAACGAACAGCCACGGGCTGACCTGACCCTCGTAGTAGAGCTTGAAGAACGCGCCACCCATGAAACCGCCGGCAATCGGGCCGCAAATTGGAACCCACGCGTAGAACCAGCGCGAGGAACCCTTATCGTGGATGGGCAGCAGGGCATGCATGAGGCGCGGACCGAAGTCACGGGCGGGGTTCAGCGCGTAGCCGGTCTGACCACCCAGACCGATGACGAGCACGGCGACCATGAAGCCGAAGGCGAGGGGCTTGAGCACGTCGTTGAGGTTGAGGGAGAGTTCCACACCGCCGCTGATGGACGGCTTGAAGTTCACACCGGTGTACAGTGCCGAGAAGACCAGCATGAACGTGCCAATCATTTCGGAGAGGGCGTTGGTGAAGTAGTTGTGAATGGCGGGGACGGTACCGAAGATGCCGAGCTTAATCTTCTTGTCGGCGGTTGCCTTCCAGTGCGGCAGGTAGTTGAGGTAGACCAGTCCGGCACCGACCATTGCGCCGAGGACCTGGGCGATGATGTAGCCGGGAACCTTCTCCCAGGGGAATTCGCCGTAGGCTGCCAGTCCGATGGACACGGCGGGGTTTAGGTGGCCGCCGGAGTAGGCGTGAGAGGCGTAGACGCCGAAGGTGACGGCGAAGCCCCAGCCGAAGGCGATGGTGAAGAAGTTGTCGCCGTGGCCTTTGGAGCGGCGGAGTTCGACGTTGGCGATGACGCCGCAGCCGATGGTGCACATGATGAGCGTGCCGAGGAATTCGGCGAGGTAGGGGCTGATGGTGTACACGGGGTGTCCTTCAGGTAGTGAACTGCGGGTGGTGAACCGGGGTTCGACCGGGTGTGCAGTGCCGAGCGTGAGGGAGGTGTGGTTTTGTGTGGGTTATGTCGCCCGAGTGGCGTGTTTAAACCTTTGGCATCTATGGAACCTTGAATACCCCTGGAAGACAATACTTTGGTGTTATTTCACCCTTAGACATAAGCGGTTTTTCGGGTTTTTCGTTTAAAAATAAATGTGGTGGATGAGGGGAAAAACGGGCATAGTCCACACCTTGGACTCATTCCATAAACCCATACTTAAACCCACAGTTCAACCGATCGTTAAATCCATGGCTCAACCAACACTTGAATCCCCACCTTCACTACCCGCCATCAGCACAAAAAATGCCCGGGCACCGTATGAGGTGCCCGGGCATTTTCTGTGGTTTCTACATGGCTCTTGCAGCCGCCATGGTCTGGGTCTACGCCGCTACACGGTTGCTATTTGGCTGCTACTTGGCGCTCGCCCAGTCGAGAATCCCCTCGAAGAAGCGCTCGCATTCGCTCAGCTGCTCCAGCTCAATCCACTCGTTCGGGGAGTGCGCCTGCGCAATATCGCCGGGGCCGCAGATGATGCTCTGCACGCCGGCGCGCTGGAACTGGCCCGCTTCGGTGCCGTAGGTTACCTTTTGCGGTGCGTCGTCGGTGCCGAGCCACTCGTGGGCGAGGCGCACGATGGGCGCATCGTCTTCGGTACCGAGGCCAGGTACGGCGGCGAGCAGTTCGTGCTTCACGCCCACGCGGGAGGTGAGGCTACCGGGCTCCGCGCCGGTCAGCTTTTCTGCGCGTGCGGCGCGCGCCTGCAGGTCGGGCAGAATCACCTCGGAAAGCTCACGGTCAACGCGCTCCACGAAGGACTCGGTGGTCACCTGCGGCAGGGTGCGCACATCGTACTCCACGACCGCCTGCTCGGCGACGATGTTGTACTGCAGGCCGCCGTTTGCCAGGTTCACGCTACCGGTGGAGTGGGGAATAATGAACGACTCATCGTAGGGGCCTTCTTCTTCCCACTGGTCCGCCATGTCGGTGAAGAAGGTGATGAACTCGCCGGCGGCAGCAACCGCGTTCACGCCGTGGGTGGCGAGGGAGCCGTGCTTGGGTACGCCGGTGAAGGTGACGCGGCCGCGGTGTGCGCCCTTGTGCGCGTCGATGATGCGCATGCTGGAGGGTTCACCCACAATCGCGTAATCGGGGGCGAGGTCACGTGCCACGAACTCCTCGATGAGGGAGGGGGCACCGACGCAGCCGATTTCCTCGTCGTAGGAGAACGCGAAGTGCAGGGGAGCGCGCAACTTCGCCTCGGCAACGCGCGGCAGCAACCAGAGGGCGACGGCGATGAAGCCCTTCATATCGCACACGCCGCGGCCGTAGGCGCGGGTACCCTCCACGCGCAAGGTGAAGGGGTCGGCGTCCCAGTCCTGACCGGCGACGGGAACGACGTCCGTGTGGCCGGAGAGGATGAGGCCGCCGCGGGTGGTGCCGTCCGCTGCGGGGACGGTGATGAAGAGGTTGGCGCGGGTGCCGTCTTCGTTGTAGGTGCGCACGCCGCTGTAGCCGTAGCGGGCGAACTCGGCTTCGATGAGATCGATGAGTTCGAGGTTGGAGCTGCCGGAGATGGTGGGAATCGCGATGAGCTTTTCGAGCCAGGGGAGGGATGCGGGCTGGGTGGTCTGAGCCGTCATAACTATTCCTTCTGCGTTGTGATGCTGTGCGCTGTTATGTTCAGGGTACGCCGCGGGGCGGTATTCGTCGCCTCATGGTCGTCGAATACCGCCCCGTGACCCCTGCGCGGGGTTAGATGATGTAGTTGTTCACGTTGGAGTGGTCACCCAGCGCGTGGAAGTTGCGCGAGTGGTAGACCAGCGGGGTGCCTTCGCAGTCGTTGCGAATGAACTCTTCAACCTGCGCGGTGAAGACGAGTGCGGGGCCTGCCTCAACGCGGCTGAGCGGGGTTGCGCGCAGTACGCGGCGCACGCCGTGGACGAGGGGCTCGCCGGTGTGGACGAATTCCCAGGTGCTGGGGTCTTCGAAGCGGGGGTAGTCGTGGGTTGCGAAGTTCTTAGCGATGGTGACATTCTCAGCGTCGAGCATGTGCACGAGGAAGGAGGAGGCAGCCGCGATCTTTGCTGCGGAGCCGCTGTTTGCCTTGAGGGAGAAAGCAATAATGGCGGGGTCTGCGGATACGGAGGTCAGCGAGGAGGCGGTGAAGCCTGCGGGTTCGCCGTTTTCGTCGGTGGCGGTGATGATGGCGACGCCGGCGGGCTGGTGTCCGAAGGCGAGCTTGAACTGCTCGGAGGTGTCGGCGATGGGTGCCTGTGCTGCAATGGTTTCGGTCATGATCGACCCTTTCTTCTGCGGCTGCGTTTGAGGGTTCGTCCCGATGTGTATGCGTTGGGCGACCCTTTGTTAAGGGGAGATATGTTTCAGGGTAAAGCTAATGGGTGCTGAACACCTTATTTATTGCCCTATGTTTCTTAGGTGCACCTTTCATGACGTAGGGCGCGAAATATTACGTCATATTCTTCGCCGTTTGGGGGCTTCCCGGAGGTGTTCCACGGGGCACCCCGTGAAAGGTTCGGAACGCTTGGTTTTGGGTGCTGTCCCTCTCTCTTCCGCGGGGTTTCGCGGGGGTGAAGAGGGCTCTAAGGTATCCTTGCTTGGTACGCGAAAGCGCACCGACCCCCGTATTTGAGGGGTTTTCGGGTGCGTGAACTGTGGGGAGAAGAGGGTTAATGAGCTGGTTGGCAACTATTCCGCTGCTACTTTTTGCGGTCGTGTTGGCTTTTGGCCCCGGCTATGCAATGGGCTGGGCGCTGCGTGTTCCCGCACGTCTGCGCGTTTTTTATGCGCCGCTGCTGTCCTTCGCTTTGGTGGCTGTTTCCGCGATTGTGCTGGGTAAGACCGGTATTCCGTGGAGCCTGATTTCTTTCGTGCCGGTTGCCGCCGTGCTGGTGGCTGCCGCCGCGGGTGTGATGCACCTGGTGGGCCGCCGCTGGCCCTCCGCCCTACCCGACGCCTCCAGCGAGGCCGCAGAGAACTGGGCGGGTAATACCGTGCCCCTCGCCTGGCCCGTGATCGGCGCGGTGCTGGGCGGTTTCTTGACCCTGCACGCAACCCAGCATATGGTCTTTGGGCCCGAGGCGTTCTCGCAGACCCTCGATAACTCATTCCATATGAACGCGATTCGCTGGATTCAGGAGCACGGCGACGCCTCCAGCCTGACTCTGGGTGCAATTGCCGCCGCGAATCAAGAACCTACTTTTTATCCTGCCGGCTGGCACGACTTCGTGTACCTGATTTACAGCACGACCGGCACGAGCATCGCTACGGCAACCATCGTCATGATTCTGCTGGCGGCAGGCATTATCTGGCCCTGCTCCCTGATTGCTATGTGCTTGAGCATTCCGCACCTGCGCCCCCTGCAGGCGCTCGCCATTCCGGCTCTGACCTGCGGTTTCTTTGCGTTCCCCGGTCTGCTGCTGTTCTGGGGTGTGCTGTTCCCGAACCTTCTGGGTTATGCCCTGCTGCCCGCGTTCGTGGCGCTACTGCTACACGTGATTCAGCTCATGGCGTGCCGTGAGTACTCCTTCGTGCTGTCCCTGTCGCTGACGATTCTGGTGGGCTTGGGTGGTTTGGCTCTGGTGCATCCGAACGCGGTGGTTTCTGCCGCAGTGTTTGCTGTGCCCATGCTCCTGGGAGGTGTGGTGCAGGTGCTGCGTACCCGTAGTGCGTCCACTCGTGAGCGTCTGGTGGGTACCGGTGTTCTGGTCGCTCTCATCGCCGGATGTGTCACTATCTGGTTGGCGTTGCGTCCGAGCGAGGAAGCCAGCGACCTGTGGACCGCTATCATGAGCGAGGGCGAGGCTGTCTACCAGTTCCTGTTCCTGGGCCTGGAGAACGCGAACCCACTGGGTGGTAATTTTGCGCCCGCATATCTGCTGGGCTTCTTGGTGCTGTGGGGTGTTGGCTACCTGCTGTACAAGCGCCGTAACCTGTGGCTGATTGGTAGCTGGATGCTGGTCGGCTACATGTGGATCATTGCGGCTTCGGTGCCGCGTGGCGACTTCCGCCTGCTGATGGTGGCTCCCTGGTACACCGACCACTTCCGCCTGGCTGCTCTGGTGGTGTTCCCTGCAGTGCTGCTCGCTGGTATCGGCCTGGGCGGCGCCGTGGAGGGCATCTTCGTGCGCATCATGCACGCTATTCCGCGTGAGAAGCACGCGAAGGTGGCCCCGGCAATGATGGGTGTCTCCATGATGCTGGTGCTCGCGGTTGCGGGCCTGTCCTCGCGTACCCCGGCGATGCACGACGCAACTCTGCAAGTGGCGGATAGGTACAAGGTGACCCCGACCTCCGACATCCTGAACCAGGATGAGATGAACGTCATTAACGAAATCCCGAAGATCGTGCCCAAGGGCGACACCATCGTCAACAACCCCTGGGACGGTAGTGCCTACATTTATGCGCTGGCTGACCGCCACCTGACCAGCTACCACTTCGAGTTCCAGACCTCCCCGAAGTACGCGGCGATCCTGAATGATTTGAAGGATGCCCGCACGAACCCGGAAGTCTGCCGCGAAGTGAACGAGTACAAGGCTCACTGGTATGTTCACCTGGAGAACCAGGGCAATTTCGGTCCTACTCAGCAGAAGAACTATGACGGCATGGTGGCTGCTATTGATACGGATGTTCTGACCCCCGTGTACTCCTCGGGTCCGATGACTCTGTACCGTATTAGCGCCTGCGATAACTAGAAGGTACGCGAGCACCCCTCATAAAGCGTATGTATCTCAGAGAATAAGTGGTGCAGTCTACAATCTGTCGCCAAATCTGAGATGCCGCGGAACCACTGATATGATGAAAGCCGGTATGTCCATAAGGGCATGTCGGCTTTCGCACGCACGGTAAGACACAATCGTTAGGAGGGGTAACTGCCCTATGGGTTCTCCCACATCGTCCCTTACCCCCCGCACGTTCCCTCGTACGCTGGTGATTATGCCCGCCTGGAACGAGGAAGAAGCGCTACCCGGCACTATTACTGAGCTGCAGGAGACGGTACCTTTCGTGGACCTGGTGGTGGTCAATGACGGCTCCACCGACAACACCTCCGCCGTGGCTCGTGAGGCGGGCGCGTTTGTGATTGACCTGCCCTACAACATGGGTGTGGGTGCCGCCATGCGCACCGGCTACAAGTACGCGCAGCGCATGGGCTACGACTACGCCATGCAGGTGGATTCGGACGGCCAGCACCACCCCGAGAGCATCCCCTCGCTCATTGAGGCGGTGCAGGATTACGATATCGTGATTGGTTCCCGCTTTGCCGATGGTGCGGCGGACTATGATGTGTCCGGTCCGCGCAAGTGGGCGATGAGCCTGTTGTCGTTCCTGTTTACTCGCGCGGCGGGAACCCCGTTCACGGACGTGACCAGCGGTTTTAAGATTGCGAACCGTCGCGGTATCGACTTCTACTGCCGTAACCTGCCCGCCGAATACCTGGGCGACACGATTGACATCACCGCCATGGCAATTAGCAATGGTTTGAAGGTGCGTCAGGTGCCGGTGCATATGCGTGAGCGTCAGGGAGGTACTCCCTCCTCCGGTCCGCTGAAGTCTGCCATCTATCTGGTTCGTTCACTGTTTGCCTACGGCATTTCGGTGAGCCGCCGCCCCGAGGAGAAGTAGCCGTGAGCGCCAGTGTTTTCTTCTTGATCCTTGCCATTCTGGTCTGTACTTTTGTGGTGATTCAGGTACGTCACCAGCGCATGAAGGAGCGCTACGCCGCCCTGTGGCTGATTATTGGTGCCATCATCATTGTGTTGGGTGCTTTCCCGACTCTTCTCAATGGTGTGGCGGACTTCGTGGGCGTAGCCCTGCCGGTGAACCTGCTGTTCCTGCTGTCGATTCTGCTGCTGATGGGTGTGAGTATTCACCTGACCCTGGAGCTGTCGCGCCTGTCGGAGAAGACCCGCATCCTGGCTGAGGAAGTCGCCATTTTGAAGGCGCTTCAGGAGCAGCCGGAGGGTGCATCCGGTGCGAAGAAGCGTGACCAGCAAGATTCTTAGTCTTTATCTTTCAGTACTTTTCACCCCTTGTGAGTTGGAGTAATACCCCATGACCGTTGATATTCTGTTCCCCTACTACGGCGACGTCGCCATGATGAAGCAGGCTGTGCTGTCTGTGGTCGGTCAGACCAACCCGGACTGGCGCCTGATTGTTGTCGATGACGGCTACCCGGACGACTCGATTCCCGGCTGGTTCGAGTCCCTGAAGGACGAACGCATCACCTACATGCGCAACGAAACCAACTTGGGTGCGAACGCGAACTACCGCAAGTGCCTGACCTTCGTGGAGAACGAGCTGGTCACCGTCATGGGTGCTGACGACGTCATGCTCCCCAACTACGTACAGTGGCTCGTGGACGCGGCGGCTAAGCACCCCGAGGCTTCCATCTTCCAGCCCGGCGTGGTTGTGATTGATGAGAACAACGGCCTGTCGAACACCCTGGTGGAGCAGACTAAGGCGTTCTACCGCCCCAAGGGTGAGGCTGTTCTGCAGGGCGAGGAGCTGGCTACCTCCCTGCTGCGTGGTGCGTGGTTCTACTTCCCGTCCCTGGGCTGGCGTAAGGACGCTATCGTGGGTACCGGCTTCCGTGAGGGCCTGAATGTTATCCAGGATATGGCGCTGATTCTCGACATTACGATGCGCGGCGGCTCCCTGTACTACGATCCGCAGGTTGCGTTCATGTACCGCCGTCACGGTGGTTCCGACTCGTCTTGGCGTGCCCTGGAGGGTACCCGCTTTGAGGAGGAGCGCCGCTACTACAACACCATGGTTGAAGAGATGAGCGCCCTGGGTTGGAAGAAGGCGGCTCGCGTGGCTCGTATCCGTTTCTCCTCGCGTGCTCACGCGCTGACTCTGCTGCCGAAGGCGGCTCTGGCGAAGAAGTGGCAGGGCGTGAAGAACCTTGCCGAGCACGTCGTAAAGTAAAGATTTCAATCTAATAGGTGCGACCAGTAGAGAACGGAGATAGCGTGGAATCATCGGCAGAGTCCCAGCCGAAGAAAATGACTCGTGGTCATTCGATGGCAATTTTGGGATCGTCCGGTTTAGCTGCACTATCTTCTCTAGGAATTACCGTTGTTGTGAAACGGTTTCTGGAGGGCGAAAGCCTGACGGAGTTCCTTCTCTTCTGGTCGCTTCTTTTTGCCCTCTACGGTGTGGTGGTCGGTATCCAGCAGGAGGCGACCCGCGCCGTGGGCACTGCGCGCCGCGATGGTAAAACGGGTGCACGTATTGCCCCCGTGGGTGCTCTGGTGGGTCTTATCGTGGGCGGTCTGACCTTAGTAACGAGCCCTCTGTGGGCTTCCGCCCAGATTCCGCTGAGCGGGTTTAGCGGTGTGCTTCTCCTGAGCGCTGGTGTGGCCCTCTATGCCATGCATATGACTCTCTACGGTGCGTCTGCTGGTCAGGAAAGCTGGTACCTCTTCGCGAGCGTGTCGGGGTTTGACGCTATTTGGCGCATTATGGCTATCTGTGCGGTCGGTCTGGTCTCTGCGCATCTCATCGGTCTTGAAGCCGCAGCGGTTTCTCCGGTACTTCTGTGGCTGCTGATGGTGCTTCTGCTTCCAGAAGCTCGGCGAGTTTTTAGCTCTCGTGCGGATGTTTCCTCGGGTCGTCTGCTGTATAACTACACACTGTCGATGGGGTCGTCGACTGCTAATGCGGTTCTTATGATGGGCTTGCCGCTTCTGCTGAACGTTAGCATCGATTCAAACGACCCGCTACAGCAGGTTATTTTGGCGGTTCTGATTCTGGCGATTTCGATTACGCGCTCGCCGATTATGATTCCTTTGCAGGCTTTTCAGGGCGTGGCGGTGTCTGCTTTCTTGAAGCAACAGAACCACCCGTTGCGTGCTTTTGCGAAGCCTGCTGGTGCGCTGTTGGGTGTGGGTCTTGTGGGCGCTGCGGCGGCTTATGTGCTGGGCCCGTGGCTGTTTGGTCTGCTTTACCCGCCGAAGCCTTCAGAGGTTGAAGCGTACGCCGAGGTGGTGACTTCTCCGGTGCTTGCGCTTCTGGTGTTTGCTTCTGCTTTCCTGGCGCTTCTGGTGTTGTCGGGGTCGCTGGTGATTGCGTTGAATATGCACCGGTCGTATGTGGCTGGTTGGGCGCTGGCGGCTGTAGTTGCTTGTGTGGTGGCGGTGTCGCCGTTGCCTCTTCTGACTCGCACTCTTCTTGCCCTGTATGTGGGGCCGATTCTTGGCCTGCTAGTACATTTGGGTGCGATGGTGTGGCAGGCGCGTTCTGTGTCGAATAGCGGCAACGCTGAGCTGGAGAATATTTAATAAATAAATGATGAGGGGTTGAGCAAACGAATAGTTATGCTCAACCCCTCATTTTTTATTGCTCATGAACTGACGGGGGCTGGGGGGGTGTCCGCCCGCTATTACTACTTCAAACCTTGGGAACTTAGGTAACCCTATGGAAAACGTGCGGTACGCTCCCTACACTGGAAGGGCACATTGACAGACTGCGCGGGCCACCCACACAGCCGCCCCGTCCCTCCCAACGGGTACACCACCGAAGGAGCCACCCATGAGCCGACGCACCGACGCGCCCGCCCGATCACCACGACGAGCCGCCCTCGCCAGCTGGATAGGCTCCGCCCTCGAATACTACGACTTCGCTGTCTACGGCACCGCCGCCGCAATCGTGCTCAACCGCATCTTCTTCCCCGAAGACACCGCCGCCATCGGCATCCTCAAGTCCATGGTGGTTGTGGGTGTCGCCTACGTGGTGCGTCCCTTCGGTGCCATGATTGTTGGCCCCCTCGGTGACCGTTACGGTCGCCGATTCGTCCTGATGCTCACCCTCTTCCTGATGGGTGCCGCAACCTTTGCGATTGGCTGCCTGCCGACCTACAGCCAGGCGGGCATTATCGCGCCGATTCTGCTGGTTGCCTGCCGTATGCTTCAGGGCCTCTCCGCCGCCGGTGAGCAGGCAAGCTCCATCTCCATCTCCCTGGAGCACGCCAACGAACACCAGCGCGCCTTCACGACCAGCTGGACCCTGCAGGGCACCCAGTTTGGTTCGCTGCTGGCGACCGCCGTGTTTATTCCCTTCGCCGCACTGCCGGATGAGCACCTGCTCACCTGGGGCTGGCGCGTGCCCTTCTGGCTCTCCGCATTCGTGGTGGTGACCGCCTGGCTGATTCGCCGCACTCTCTCCGAGCCGCCCGCCTACCTGCAGCGCGAGAAGCTCACCGAGTCCCCGCTCATGCTGGTCTTCAAGCACCACAAGCGTGCCGTGCTTACCATCGCCGTGTGCGCCATGGTTAATACCGTGAACATGGTCTTCACGACCTTTGCGCTGTCTTTCGCTACGAAGGGTTACGGGCTGGACCGTAGCACTATGCTGCTGGTGCCGGTTGCCTCGAACACTCTCGGTTTGATTGCTATTCCGCTCGCCGCCATGCTCGCCGATAAGATTGGCCGCAAGCCCGTGTTCATTACCGGTGCGGTGGCTTCTTCCCTGGTGATGTTCCCGTACCTCGGTGCGATTACCGAGGGCAACTGGGTGGGTATCTTCGCCTACGGCGTGCTCATGCACGGCGCGCTGTACTCCATGGCGAACGGCGTGTGGCCCTCCTTCTATGCCGAGATGTTCCCGACCCGCGTTCGCGTGACCGGCCTGGCGCTCGGTACCCAGATTGGTTTCGCAATTTCTGGAGGCGTCGCCCCCGCCGTGGCGACCAGCCTCGCGGGTGCCGACCTGCATAATGCGGTGCTGCCCGCCGTGTTCACGGTCGCCATGTGTGTGCTTGTGGCGTTGGGTGCGCTGACGGCTCGCGAGGGTTACAAGAAGACTCTGGCTGAGCTGGATGCATAGCCCACAGAATATATTCCGTATATAGAATAAATGCAGGTGGGGCTGGATAGTTGGCTATCCAGCCCCACCTGCGTGTTTACCCTTCTAAACCCCTTGCTGTGCCGCAATCAGTGCCTCAAAATGAGCCGCCATGCGCTTGGCGTTCGGTTCCAGCCCGGTGAAGAGGCGGAACGCATCCACCGCCTGACCCACCGCCATGTAGCCACCCGTCAGCACCTCGCACCCGGCGGCACGCGCCGCGCGCACCAGCTGAGTCTCCTGCGGCAGGTAGATGACGTCCGCAACCCACAGGCCTTCACGCAACACCCCGGCGCTCAGCGCCGACTCGCTCAACGGCATACCCGGATGCACGTGCATACCCACGGGGGTTGCATTCACCAAACCCTGAGCCTCCAGTAGAGCTTCAATCAAGCGCTCATCATCGCTCAGCACCTCGACCCGGGTCTGCGTGAAGAGCCCACCCAGCTGCTCCGCCAGGCTCTGAGCCTTCGCTGCGTCACGTTCGAAGAGGCTCAGGCGGCGCACCCCCAGACGGCACAGCGCGTACGCCGTGGCGCTACCGGCACCGCCAGCACCCAACTGCACCACGTGCTCCAGGCGCGTCGGATCCTCAGCCACCTGCGGCAGGCCGCGCTTGAGGCCCGCGATGAATCCCGAATAGTCCGTGTTGTCGCCGTAGAAGCTGCCGTCCTCGCGAATCACCACGCAGTTCACCGCGCCCAGGGCGCGTGCCGCTTCCGAAAGCTCGTGCAGGTGCTCCATGACGGACTGCTTGCACGGGTGCGTGATGTTGAAGGCATTAAAGCCGAGCAGTGCTGCCGCATCCAGAAGCGCCGGTGCGGAGGCTCCGTCCAGGTTCAGGGCGTCCAGGTCGACGGGGCGGTACAGGTAGTGCACGCCGTGCGCGTCCGCCTCTGCTTCGTGCATGGGAGGGGTCAGTGAGGAGGTGATGCCGTCACCAATGAGGCCCACCAGGAAGGATTCAGTACGCAAACTCATAGTTTCACTGTACGTGTCCGCCTCGTAAGATGCACCTACTTTCTTGAACCCGTACCAAATGCGCGCTGGAGTTGGGAAGAAGATAAAAATAATTTCTATGCCCACAAGAGCGATATGTCTGACAGAAACACCTCGAAGGTATAAGCTTGGTATAAGTGCTCGCGCGCCACGGCGCGCACATGAGACCACACAGACACCGTCACAGTGAAGTGATACCGATATTCGGAGGATAGATTGTCAATGACTGACAAGGCTATGGCACACTTCGCTGGCGCCGATGCATGGGTCGAGCAGTATTTCCTGAACAGCCCCGAAGATGAGCGTGAAGAGTTCACCCCGGCAGAGTTAGAGGATTTGGCTCGCACCCACCGTGCGCTGGCTCAAATCCGCCTGCCCAAGACCCCTGTCGTTGCCGCACGCAACGACGAGTACAACACCACCCTGTACGTCGCGACCGACGACATGCCGCACATTGTCAGCTCCCTGACCGCATGCCTCGCCGCGCACTTTGGTGGTTTCGTTACGATTCTTCACCCCACTTTCCTCGCCGAACGCGGCCCGGACGGTAACCTCCTGAGCCTGCGCGGCACCGGCATGCGCGGCAACCTTGCCAGCGGCGATACCGCCACTCTTGGCGTGCCCTCCCTCAAGCTCAGCGATAACGCCCCCGAAGGCACCACGGTCGCTATTGAGTCCTGGATTGCGGTCCGCCTGACCCGCTACCTCACTGAGGAAGAGCAGCGCCGCTGTGAGAAGGAAGTTGAGCGCGTCCTCGCTGACGTTCGCGCCTGCCACACCGACCTGGATGCCATGGTCGCCCGCGTTTTCGACCTGGCGCAGTCCATGTACGACCTGCGCGGCGCAACCCTGGGTCATGGTGAGGAATCCTATGCCGCCAACCCGCGCGGTGTGGAGCCTGCATCCCGTGTGGAGGTGGCACAGGACTTCCTGCGCTGGCTGACCCGCGGCAACTTCGTGTTCATGGGTGTTAAGGAGCGTGTGCTGGACGGCACCTCCGGCGCTATTTCGCTGGTGGACCGCCCCGGTTCGGCGCTCGGTATTCTGCGCACCACGGAGGGTAGGAGCCGCATCCCCCTTTCGGGTGAGACCCTGGAGCGTGCCCTGTTCCCGCGCCCCCTGTACATCACGAAGGCGAATTCCCGCTCCACTGTCGCACGGAACGACTACCTGGACTACATTGGTGTGCGCCGCTTCGACCTGAATGGCCGCGTGATCGGTGAGTACGTCATTCTGGGCCTGTTCACCCGCCAGGCGTACGCACTGCCCGCTATTGAGACTCCGCTGGTGCGTGAGCGTATCGCGATGGTGCGCCGCCGCCTCGGCTACCACCCCGGTTCTTACTCTGACAAGGCGCTTCTGGGTGCCTTGGAGGATTACCCGCGCCTGGAGCTGCTGCACGCTTCCGCTAATGATCTGACCGATACGTTCGGCGGCATCATGGGCCTGGAGGAGCGCCGCAAGACCCGCCTGTTCCTGCGCGCTGACCGGTTCAACCGGTTTATTTCCGCCGTGGTGTACCTGCCTCGGGATCGTTACAACACGAACGTGTGCTCCCGTATCCAGCGGGTGTTCCAACAGGAATTTGATCTTAGTGCCATCGACCATGAGGTGTACCTGTCCTCCTCATCGTTGGCGCGTCTATTTTTCCGCATTCGGCTCACCAACCCCAACGATGTGCCGAAGACGGATCATCAAGCTCTCGAAAAGCGACTGCAAGAAGCCGCCCGCTCCTGGGTGGAAGCAACCGCAGCTGCTATTGAGGCATGGAAACCCGGAGCGGCAGGCCGCCGACTCGCATCAGCCTGGGCAGATGCGACTAGCGCAGCCTACCGAGCCGATTACACAGTAGAACAAGCAATCGAGGATATCGTGATTCTTGAATCTCTCTCGGGCCAGAAGCCCGCCGCAATCAAGGTTGAAGCCGGCGAAGCCAACACCACCCGACTGAAGACCTACCTGTCCGCACCTCACACCCTCACCGAGCTTCTGCCGGTTATGCAGAATATGGGTCTGGTCGTTGTTGATCAGAAGCCCTACGAGTTCAAGCCTGAGGATGGCGAAGACTACGGCTACCTCTACGACTTCGGAGTTGAATTCCCCGAGGGCGTGGATGCAAACGCTGTGGCTTCCCTTTACGAGGACGCCCTGAACGCCTACCTGCTCGGTGAGCGCGAGTCCGATACCCTGGACCGCCTGATCCTGGCTGAGGGCCTGACCTGGCAGGAAGTACGTCTGTTCCGTGCCCTGAACCACTACCTGATTCAGCTGGGCCTGGGCTACACCCCGTCCTTCATGTCGAACACCCTGCTCGCAAACCCGGCCATCACCAAGCACCTGGTCGAGTTCTTCGAGGTCAGCTTCGACCCGAACAACGGTCTCAACGATGAGCAGCGCAACGCACGCCGCGAGGAAATCGAAGCAGCACTGGCTGAGGAACTGAACCAGATCCCCACCCTGGACGCTGACCGCTACCTGCGTTCCCTCGGCAAGGTCATCCGCGCTATCCTGCGCACCAACGCATACCTGGCTGACCGTCCCGCACTCGCGTTCAAAGTGGCACCGCAGGAGATTGACTTCGCACCCCTGCCCCGCCCCAAGTTCGAAATCTTCGTCTACTCCCCGCGCGTTGAGGGTGTTCACCTGCGCTTCGGTAGCGTCGCACGTGGTGGCCTGCGCTGGTCCGACCGCCGCGACGACTTCCGCACCGAGGTTCTGGGCCTGGTCAAGGCACAGATGGTGAAGAACTCCGTCATTATCCCCACCGGCGCGAAGGGTGGCTTCTTCCCCAAGCAGCTGCCCGACCCCGCAGTGGATCGTGACGCATGGATCACCGAGGGTCGCGAGTCCTACAAGGTCTTCATTGGCTCCCTGCTGGACGTCACCGACAACCTCGCAGTTGGCAATGACGGCTCCGAGACTGTTGTCCGCCCCGAGGGTGTTGTAGCACGCGACGCTGACGACTACTACCTGGTCGTTGCAGCGGATAAGGGCACCGCAGCATTCTCCGACACCGCAAACGCAATTAGCCTCGAGCGCGGCTTCTGGCTGGGCGACGCCTTCGCATCCGGCGGCTCCGTCGGCTACGACCACAAGGCTATGGGCATCACCGCACGCGGTGCATGGGAGTCCGTCAAGCGTCACTTCGCTGAGCTCGGCCACGACGCTCAGACCGAAGAGTTCACCGCAGTCGGCATCGGCGACATGTCCGGTGACGTGTTCGGTAACGGTCTGCTCCGCTCCAAGGCAACCCGCCTGGTCGCAGCATTCGACCACCGCGACATCTTCCTGGACCCGAACCCGAACGCGGCAGTGTCCTTCGACGAGCGTCAGCGCCTGTACAACCTGCCCCGTTCCTCCTGGCAGGACTACAACCGCGACCTGATTTCCGCCGGTGGTGGCGTGTACTCTCGCGGTCTGAAGTCCATCGAGATCACCCCCGAGGTGCGCGAGGTTCTGGGCCTGGATGAGTCCGTCACCGAGCTGGCACCGACCGAGCTGATTTCCGCAATCCTCAAGGCACCGGTCGACCTGATCTACAACGGCGGTATCGGTACCTACGTGAAGGCATCCACCGAGACCAACGCACAGGTTGGCGACAAGGCTAACGACGCACTGCGCGTCAACGGCAAGGACCTGCGCGCCAAGATTGTTGGCGAGGGCGGTAACCTCGGCTTCACCCAGCTGGGTCGTATTGAGGCTGCGCTCAACGGCGTTATCCTCAACACCGACGCAATCGACAACTCCGCAGGTGTGGAAACCAGTGACCGTGAGGTCAACATCAAGATTCTGGTGGACCGCCTCGTGGCACACGGCGAGCTGTCCAGCGAAGAGCGTGCTTCCTTCATCGAGTCCCTGCAGGACGAGGTCGGCGGCAAGGTCCTCGAGACCAACGTTGAGCAGAACGTTCTGCTGCAGGGTGAGTTCCACGGCTCCTTCCTGGGCACCAACCTGTACAAGCGCCTCATGCACGACCTGGAAGAGCACGCCGGCCTGAACCGCGCCGTCGAGTTCCTGCCCACCGACGAGGAGCTGGACGAGCGTCTGGAGACCACTGGCGACCGCCTGACCCGCCCCGAGCTGTCCGTCCTGGCTGCGTACGTGAAGATTTACCTCACCCACGCACTGGAGCAGACCGACTTCGCGGACGACCCCTACCTGGAAGGCGTTCTGCGCAACTACTTCCCGGCAGCACTGGTTGAGCGTTTCGGTCAGCACCTGGACTCGCACCCGCTGCGTAAGGAAATCATCTGCACCCGCGTCGCTAACGAGCTGGTCAACATCGGCGGTATCACCTTCGCATACCGCGTGATGGAGGAGTTCAACGTCGGTATCGATTCCGTCGCACGCGCCTTCATCGTCGCTCGCGAGCTCTTCGAGCTGGGCACCGCAGCTAAGCTGCACCGCGAACTGCCCCCGAAGACCCCGCTGGATGCATGGTTCACCGTTCTGCGCGACAACCAGCGCGTTCTGGACCGTGCAGTCCGCTGGTTCATCACCGAGCGTGGCGTGGTCGCTGGCACCAGCATCTCTGAGCTGCTGGAGATCTTCGGTTCCGTCGTCGAGATGCGCCGTAACCTGCCCGAGTACCTCTCCGGCAGCTCCCGCGACCGTGTTCGTGCAAAGCGCGACGCAGGCGAGGCATGGGGTCTGCCCGAGGACCTCATCGTCATCTGGATTCGCGGCTTCGAGGGCTACGCCCTGCTGGACGTTATCCGTGCGGCACGCGACCACGACTTCGAGGCAACCTCGCTGGCACCGGTCTACTTCGCAACCTACAACCGCTTCACCGTGGACGAGCTGCTCGGCCTCATCTCCGACCTGCCTCGCAACGACCGCTGGGAGATCCTGGCACGTCAGGCACTGCGCGGCAGCCTCTACGAGACCGCAGCAGAGCTGGCACTGTCCGTGGCAGAGGGCGCCAAGGGCGACTTCTCCACTGTGGAAGGTGCACAGCAGGCTCTGGACACCTGGGTTGAGGACCACCCGACCCGCGTCGGCAACATCGACCGCGTCCTGAAGGAGATCCGCGAAGCTGCTCCCGATGCATCCGGTCACCCGCGCCTGGCTGTGGTGTCTGTGGCACTGCGTACTCTCTCGAGCGCATCCTAAAAAGCTAAGGCCCGTTAGGGTTGCTTAGAGCATCCCGGTTCTCTCCAATCGGAGGGGCCGGGATGCTTTTGCACAGGGGGAGTTTGTACAGGGGGAGTTTGTACAGGGGGAGGGATGCCGCAAAATCTATGCAGAAAAACCCTTCTGACAAGGAACGATACGTTTTTACACTAAATGCAGTGTGGAAATGTGTTTTAAATCCCTCCAAATATCAAGTAGAGGGTTAAGGAAACCAAAGGTTTTAGTTGATATATGCCGTATATTGATTCACGGCGGCATCAGCGCAAACCATGGGGACCCGGCACTTCTCGGTACGACGAGTCTTCCCCCCTGGCGCGTCACACGGTGCTGTTCAAACACACTGCCCCTAATCTTTACGATTATCGACTGAAAGTCTGCAAGATTGTCTACCAACCACGGTACCGAGGAAAAAACCACCACCGCCTGGCGCCTCCTCATTAACTTTCTGCTTTACGTTTCCCCGGTCGCGCTGCTGACCACCGTCTTCCCCATGGTCACCCCGACCATTAACCGGTACAACCTCGACGGTGTCCCCCTGATCCAGGTGATCCTGGCAGCGTCCATTACCGTTCCCTGGCTCAGCCAGGCGGCCTGCCTGCCCCTGTACCGTGGTATCCAGATGGAGCACAAGAAGATTGCGGACGCCCGCGAAGGCCTGCGTATTCACGCTGAAACCCTTGAGCACCAGCTCAAGCGCGCCGAAGCACGCGCTGTACGCGCACGCATGTCCGAACCGCAGTTCCAGGACATGACCGACCTGACCGCATTCACCCGCAACTGGCTCTACCTCTTTTTCATGACCATGCCGCTGGTACTGATCTTCGCCGTACCGGTCGCCCTCGTCCTGCACTGGACCCCGACTGCATTCGGTGCGTTCTTCGTCCTGGGCGTTCTCAACATTGCGTTCGCGCAGCTGCTGGTCATCCCGAACCTCGCGAAGAACCGCATCATCTGGTTCGTCGCGTGGCTTGGTTACACTCTTGCCCTGCTCTTCTTCCCGAAGGAATGGTTCCTGCCGCCGCTGGTTGGTTCGCTCATCCTGCTGGTGAGCCTCGGCAAGGACCTGGTGCACCTGCTGCACTTCGCGCGCATCCCGCTCAAGGACATTGCGCTCGACGCCCTGCGCGGCTTCTTCACCGGCTCCATTATCTGGGCTGATAAGTACATGCTCTTCCTGGTCACCGGCGGCGAGATCAACGTCGTGGCAATCTACCTGAGCCTGATCCCCTGCGTTATCGCCTACAACTACTTCTTCGTGGTGGAGGCAGACCGCGTCAACGCAAGCATCCAGCACCTGTGGACCATCTTCGACCGCCTGCCCTACAAGGGTGTTCAGGAGGAGTCCTCGAAGGCTCTGCGCACCTCCAACCACGCTATCCGTAACTCCCTGCTGATTTACATCGCCAGCGCTATTGTCACCGGCATCCTGATGTTCATCTTCCTGCCGCAGTCCTACCCGCTGGCGCTCTCCGGCCTGGTCGTGGCGTTCCTCTTCGTTGCAGTGGCACTGCTGATTTACCAGATCGAGTACATGACCATGTACGTCACCGTGCAGCTGCTCTCCGCAGCGCACCTGGTGCTGCTCTTCATCTCCTTCATGATCCTGCCCAACGAGACCGGCTACCTGCCCATCATCGTGGGCGAGACAGTGCTCGCCTTCGCATGCTACCGCGTCTACCGTCAGGCGTGGGCTGCACCCGAGTACTCCCTCTTCTGGCGTCGAGCCCTCGCCTGGTAAGAACCGCACGGTCCGCGAAAGATACACACGACAATGACTGAACAGATGTACCGAAACCACTACGCGCCGCTGCAGCTTCCGGCTCCCGGCCCCCACTACAGCGACCCCGAATACCCGGACGTTGACGTCGCCATCATCATGGAATCCACCTACCCCTACCTCAAGGGTGGGGTGTCCGCGGTGGTGCACGATATCGTCTGCGAAAACCCGGATCTGACCTACGGCATTATTCACATCGCCTGGGATAAGAACTCCCCCCACGAAGACCTCTACGGCATGCCCGAGAACGTCAAGTGGGTCAAGGTGCTGTACCTGAGCCTGGAAGTCAACCGCGACGCCTTCGCGGAAGCCTGCGACCCCTCCGCACTGCGCATGAACTTTGCGGAGCGTCAGGCGCTCACCCAGCGCCTCATGGACGGCTTCAGCGCCCTCATCGCCGGCGACGTGAACCCCCTCTGGAAGCTCTACGACGAGGGCATCAACCCCGCAACCCGCAGCTACAACCTCTTCGGCCTCTTCGGAACCCGCGAGTTCATGCAGGCGATTGCGGGCCTGGGCTTCTTCTCCGAGGTGCCCTTCGGTGAGCTCTTCTGGAAGGTGCGCGACTTCGTCTCCATCCTCTTCGCAATCCTGCACGAGCGGATGCCGCACGCCCGCGTCTACCACGCCCACACCACCGGCTACGCGGCACTCATCGCCGCCGCAGCCGCACGTGACCACGGCACCAGCTTCCTGCTGACCGAGCACAACCTCTACATTCGCGACACCGTGAACACCAAGCTCGAACGCAACATGGCGAAGCCCGTCACCACCGACTACGCCTTCCTCAACGAGGAGCGTGAGCACCCCGGCCTGGGCCCGGTCACCCTCGACGAGCGTGCCTGGTCCGTCTGGTTCGTCGAAATGGGACGCTTCTGCTACCCCAGTGCTGACATGGCAACCTACCTGTACCCCAAGGCACTGGAAGAGGCACGCGGTATTGGCGCGCCCATCGACCAGATGAACGAGGGCGAGAAGGACCGCGCAATCATTCTGCCCAACGGTATGCTCATCGAGTCCGTGGCGGAAGCCTACTACGCCCGCCAGGCGGCGCGTGCCCGCATCCTCGCTGAGGGCCGCGGCCACGTGTGGCGCTTCGTGTTCATCGCCCGCGTGGTGCCTATTAAGGGCCTGACCGACCTGATTCGCTCCCTCGCGGTGCTGCGCGATCAGGGTCTGGTGAACTTCCACCTGGACGTGCTCGGCCCCAAGGACCACCTGCCCGAGTACTACGAGCTGTGCCTGCGCACCATCGAAGAGCTCAACATGGGCGAGTACATCACCTTCCACGGCACCGTGAACGTGCGTGCGATGCTCGACCGCTTCGACCTGCTGCTCATGCCCAGCTACAATGAGGGTCAGCCGATTGTGGCGCTCGAGGCGATGGCTGCGTCCATCCCGCTGGTCAGCACCGACGTGGGCGGTATGTCCCAGCTCATTGATGATGTGCTGGTCGCCCCCGACGGCCACGAAATCGGTAACTGCGGTATCTTGACTATCCCCGGCGATATTCACGGCTTCGCGGCGGCGCTGCGCACCCTCATGGAGGAGCCCAGCATCTACGAACGCTACTGTGTGAACGCCTACGACCGTATCGTCAGCTTCTTCCAGCTGCGACTGGTCATGGACCGCTACAACACGATCTACCGCGAGCTGGGCAAGCTGCCCCCTCGCGCCCCCGAATTCGACCCGGAGTACGATGGCGAATAAACTCACCCGCTTGGGCGGACCCGGCAAATTTGGTGCCTGGGTCCGCTACGGCGGTAAGCCCATTACCCAGCAGCAGCTTGATTTTGCGGTCAAGAACTACTCTGTCGCAATCCTGCAGCCCTGGGAACTGGACGCGGCACGCTACCTGAAGAAGCGTGCACCTCAAATGGTGGTGCTGGCGTATAAGTGCCTGTCCTCCACCCGCTCTTATGAGCCCGGCCCGATCTATTCTTCGGGTGTCTCTTACCCGCTGGCGCAGTCGATGGCGAACTCCGGTAAGGATTTCTTCGCCCACCGCCTCAACGGTGACCGTATCGAGTGGAAGGGCTACCCCAAGCACTTCCAGATGCAGGTGTGGAACGCCGACTACCGTTGGCAGTGGGTGGACGCTGTGGTGCGCGAAATGCGCAACTCACCCTTCGACGGGGTCATGGCGGATAACGACATCGAGAACGACTACTACGACCTGAACCTGCCCATCCAGGGTGTGGAGTCTATGACGAAGATTCGTGAGCACCTGGATTTTCTGGTCGCGTACGCCGGTATTGAGCTGAATAAAATCGGCAAGATTCTGGTGCCCAATATTGCTGAGTCTCGTCTGCGTTACGGCAAGTGGGAGCGTCACAGCGCCTACGGTGGCGGCTTTGAGGAGGTGTGGCTTGGCTGGGGTCCGAACGACTACCTGTCTTCGCCGTACGCCGTGATGCAGGGTCGTGAGATTGCGAACGGCTCGGCGGGCGACGTGAACCTGGGTACTACTTTTGCGGGTTTGGGTGGCCGTAGCGCCGCCTCGCAGAAGAAGGTGACGATTCTGCGTACCCCGCTCAGCGACCGCAAGGCTCCGATTACCGGCACGGATGAAAATTTCCTCTACGGTTTGGCGGGCTTCTGGGTGTTCGGTGGAGGCGCCTTCACCGGCATCAGCGCAACCCACCACGACGCCTACGACGAGATTCCACACGCCCCCGAGCTCTCCTACGACCTGGGGGATCCGGTCGGCGGCATTATCGCTCAGAAGACCGCGCAGACCCGTGCATTTACGAACGGCTGGGCGGCACTGAACACCGGCTCAAAGGATGTGACCGTGAAGGTTCCCTCCGGTCTGGTGGATGCGGCGAACCGCCCGGTGCCCTCGAGCTTCACGCTGCGGGCGCATCAGGGTGTGGTGTACCGCCGTAAGGCGTAAATCGCCGCTTGCACAGTACCGCCTGTGAGCGTACTGCTAGCGCATATAACCTCATAAACAAACCCACCGGCAATATAGCCAAATGGCTATATGTACCGGTGGGTTTGCTATATGTGTGCTAGATGAGCTGGGGTAGCTTACTTAGCGGGGTAGGAGGGCACGTCGTAGCCGCCCATGCGCTCCAGAACGCGAATCACCTGGCAGGAGTAACCGAACTCGTTGTCGTACCAGACGTAGACAATTGCGGAGTCATCGGTCACCACGGTAGCCAGCGAGTCCACAACACCTGCGGTGCGGGAACCCACGAAGTCGGTGGAAACAGCCTCGGGGGAATCCGAGTAGCCCACCTGGCGGCGCAGCTCGCCGTCGATGGACTCGCGGCGGAACAGCTCGTTCAGTTCCTCAGCGGAACCTGCGGGCTTGGTCAGCTTCACGTTCAGGATTGCCATGGAGACGTCCGGGGTGGGAACGCGGATCGCGTTACCGGTCAGCTTGCCTTCCAGCTGCGGCAGAGCCTTAGAAACAGCCTTCGCTGCACCAGTCTCGGTGATGACCATGTTCAGCACAGCGGAGCGACCGCGGCGGTCACCCTTGTGGAAGTTATCAATCAGGTTCTGATCGTTGGTGAATGCGTGAACGGTCTCAACGTGGCCGCGCTCAACACCGTATGCGTCATCCAGAACCTTCAGTGCCGGGGTGATCGCGTTGGTGGTGCAGGATGCTGCGGAGAGGATCTTGTCCTCATCGGTGATGACGTTGTCGTTCACGCCGAACACGATGTTCTTCATGTCGCCCTTACCGGGAGCGGTCAGCAGAACACGAGAAATACCGGGGCAGTTCAGGTGCTGCTCAAGGCCCGGAACGTCGCGCCAGCGGCCGGTGTTGTCCACCAGCAGAGCGTCCTTGATGCCGTACTCGGTGTAGTCGACAGTGGTCGGGTCAGAGGAGTAAATGAAGCGAACCGGAACACCGTTAGCGATGATGGTGCTGTTCTCCTCGTCCACCTCAATAACGCCCTTGAACGGGCCGTGAACAGAGTCGCGCTCCAGCAGGGATGCACGCTTGACCAGGTCCTTATCGCCGTTCTTACGCACCACAACAGCGCGCAGGTTCAGGCCAGAACCCAGCGGCGAGGAGGAACGCTCCAGCAGAATACGAGCCAGCAGGCGACCAATACGACCAAAGCCGTACAGCACAACGTCCTGCTCCTTCGGCTGGTCACCCTGGTGGTTCACGGAGGAACCCAGCTGCTCGGGCAGCCACATGGACAGCTCGGGGGAGCCCGCCTCGTGGTGTGCCTTGTGCAGAGCAGCAATGTTAATCGAGCACGCGCCCAGGTTCAGCTCAACCAGGGCGCGAACCAGCTCGAGGGAGTGCGCGGGGTTCAGGGGCGCACCGTCGATGTGGGATACGAAATCGTGCAGCTTCAGCAGCTCAATGACAGACTTGTTGACCAGGCTGCGGCCGTGAATGCTCAGCACCACACCGTTCTCGCGGTGCAGCTTACCGATGAGGGGGATCAGCTCCTCTGCGGTAGCCTCACGGTTAACCCAGGTAGCGGTTGCAGTCGTCACGTATGACCTTCTTCCTAACTTCGTCGTTGGAGGGTAGGCGCGACGATGCTGTCGCGTCAATACCGTGCCGGGCGTTAAGACCCGGCGTCGGTTTAAGTCTAACCCGTGCGGACCCCTTCAGAGCCTCAAAATTAGCGATATTGAGGCTAAAAGTCAGAAGAGACAGAAGGCAGTTTGTGAACCCACACGACAAGCCAACATAAGCCCTCAAAAGGGAAAGCAAAACCACTTTAAATACCCACAAAAACACACGCCACGAGGGCGCAAACATGAGTAGAATTGAAACCATGTTGACTGTAATCGGTGAAGCACTCGTAGACGTCGTCCACCAGCACGACGGAGAAACCCGCGCCTACCCCGGCGGATCGCCCATGAACGTAGCCGTCGGCGCGCGCCGCCTCGGCCACCCCACCAACTTCGTCGGCCACTACGGTCCCGACGCCTACGGCAAGAGCATTGACGCGCACCTGGAAGCATCCCAGGTGACCCTGCCCTTCGAGCACAGCGCTGAGCGCACCTCCGTCGCCCAGGCAACCATCGGTGCCGACGGCGCAGCAGAGTACGAATTCGACATCACCTGGTCCCTCGACTCCGTCGCAGAGAAGCTCACCGAACTGGCACGCACCTCCGATGCAGTGCACACCGGCTCCATCGCCGCCATGCTCGAACCCGGCGCGCACGTGGTCGCCGCAGCCTTCGAAGCCGCCCGCGACAGCGCCCTGCTCAGCTACGACCCGAACTGCCGCCCTACCCTCATCCACAACGTTGACGAGGGTCGCGCATGGGCTGAAAAGTTCGTCTCCCTCTCCACTGTCGTGAAGGCATCCGACGAGGACCTGCAGTGGCTCTACCCCGAGCGCTCCCTCGACGACACCGCCCGCGCGTGGCTCGACCTCGGCGCAGAGCTGATGGTCATCACCCGCGGCGAAGACGGCCCCATCGCCTTCACCAAGAAGTACCCCGAGGGCATCAGCCAGCCCGCACACCGCGTAGAGGTTGCGGACACCGTCGGTGCCGGTGACTCCCTCATGGCGGCACTCATCGCGGGTCTGCTCGACCGCGGCATTGCCGGTTCCGAGGCGCGCGCCAAGGTTGCCGCACTGACCACAGAAGACATCGCCGACCTGCTGCGTTTCTCCGCAACCGCAGCCGGTATCACCGTCTCCCGCGCGGGCGCTAACCCGCCCACCCGCGAAGAACTCGACGCCGTACTCAACGGCTAAAAAATTCACGCCTCGCCGGCGGATAGCTCACTCTGTCCGCCGGCGTCGCCGTATCCACCCGCACCCCACTGACGAGGAGCACCATGACCAACATCGGCACCGCGCCCCTGCCCCGCGAACCCTACGCGGGCATGCCCGAACTGCCCGAATTTACCCTGACCTCCACCGACATCCAGGACGGCGGCACCGCCCCCGAATGGATGCGCTCCGCACTCTTCGGCATTGCTGGTGGTCAGGACCGCTCCCCGCAGCTGTCCTGGAGCGGATTCCCCGAAGGCACCAAGTCCTTCGTGCTCACCTGCTTCGACCCGGATGCGCCGGTCCCCAGCGGCTTCTGGCACTGGACCGTCTCCAACATTCCCGCCGACGTGACCAGCATCGACACCGGCGCGGATGCACCCGCCGGTGCCCTGACGCACCGCAACGACGCCGGTGTGGCGGGCTTCCTGGGTGCTGCACCTCCGGCTGGTCACGGCCCGCACCGCTACATCTTCTGCGTCACCGCCGTAGACGTGGAGAAGCTCGACATTGACGAGAACGCCACCCCCGCCGTCGTGAACTTTAACCTGCTCGGCCACGGCCTGGGCCGCGCGTTCCTGACCGTCACCTACGCGGAACCGGCAGCCTAGCGCGTAGCCCTAACCAGCACCGATACACCCCACCACCGAAGGCAAACACTGCATGATTAAACTCATCGCCAGCGACCTGGACGGCACCCTCATCGGACACGACTTCCGGTTCCGCCCGCGCACCCTGCGCGCCCTCGAGGCCGCCCGCGCCGCCGGAATCGAGATCGTCTTCGTCACCGGCCGCCCGAGCCGCTGGCTCACGCCCCTGCGCGAACAGACCGACTTCGACTCCTACGCCATCTGCTCCAACGGCGCCGTGGTGTACCACCTGGGCGCGAACGAGGTGGAAGAAGTCAACGGCGCTGATCCCGCGGTGATTGCCCGCGCCCACGAACTGCTGGAGCCCATGTTCCCCGACGCCACCTACACCCTCGAAACTGTGGACACCGTCTACATTCAGGGCCCGCACAACGGTGGCGAGGTGCTTGAGGGCGCCCGCGTGGTGGAGGCGAAAATCGCCGAAGCGCTCGAACGTATCGGCTCGACCCCGGTCATTAAGTATCTGATTCGTGTGCCCGGCATGGACCCGGATATTCTGCAGGCGCGCGTACATCAGGCGGTCGGTTCGCTGGTGTCGGTGACCCGCGGCGTGGTCGGTGAGCCGCTCGTGGAGATGGGCTCTAAGACCGTGAATAAGGGCCGGATTCTGGAGAAGTTCGCGGCACGCCACGGCATTGAGGCGCACGAGGTGATGGCGTTTGGTGACATGCCGAATGACGCAGAAATGCTCTGCTGGGCGGGGGAGGGCTTCGCTATGGCGTCGGGTCAGCCGGCACTCATTGCGAAGGTGGGGCGCACCTGCCCTCCCTTCGATGAGGACGGTGTGGCGCAGACGATTGAGGCGATGCTCGCCGAACGGTCCTAGCCGTCTAGTACTAGCCAGCCGGCACTAGCTATCCAGCACGAGCGGCTGGGGTGCGCGGCAAAGGTATCCTCCGCAGACATAACTCAGACATAAACTTTTATGTCTACACATAAAAAATTTGAGTCTAGACATAAAAATTTATGTCTAGACTCAAATTTTTGTGTCTGATTTACATCTGATTTGTGTCTGAACAAAATGGCAGTTGTGTGTAACGCCTAGAAGACATGAAAGCGGCCCGGATGGAAACCAATCCATCCGGGCCGCTTTTCTACAGCCTACGCATCAGGAGCATCACTCCCAACGGGCGGTGAAGAACTTAGTGTCCCTCAGCGCTCTTCTCAGGGTCGAAGGGCTCCAGCGGGTCGCCAGCAGCCTTCGTGTACTTCGCAATGAAGGTCATCAGGTGGAAGATAATCAGGGTCGCAGCGGTACCCAGAGCAATACCGGCGAAGGTCATCCCATCGAAGGTCCAGGTGTAGTCCGCGATACCCACGATCAGCGCCACAGCGGCGGTGGTCAGGTTGATCTGGTTCGAGAAGTTCACGCGGTTCTCGCTCCAAATACGAACGCCGAGCATACCAATCATGCCGTACAGTACGGTTGCGGCACCGCCCAGAACACCCGCGGGAACGGATGCAATAGCCGCGCCGAAGCCCGGGAAGAGAGACAGGACAATCGCGAAGATAGCCGCCACCCAGTACGCCGCGGTGGAGTACACCTTGGTCGCAGCCATAACGCCGATGTTCTCAGCGTAGGTGGTGGTACCCGAACCGCCACCCATGCCTGCGATGGTGGTTGCCAGGCCGTCCGCCATGAGGGCGCGGCCGGAGTAGTCGTCCAGGTTTTCGCCGCTCATCTGAGCCACCGACTTCACGTGACCGATGTTCTCAGCCACGAGCACCAGAATCACGGGGATGAACAGGCCGGCGAGCTCCCAGTGGAACTCGGGGGTCTGGAACTGCGGCAGGCCAATGAAGCCCTGAGCCTGAACGGTCTCTTGAATCTTCTCGAATTTCACCTCGCCGCGAATCACGGCGGTAATGTAGCCGATGCCCACACCCAGCAGGATGGACAGACGACCAATGATGCCCTTGAACAGCACCGAAATCAGGATGATGGAGCACAGGGTCACCAGCGCGGTCACCGGTGCCACCATGAAGTTGTCCTTAGCGCTCTTCGCCAGGTTGAAGCCAATCAGCGCCACGATCGAACCGGTTACGACCGGGGGCATGAGCTTGGTCAGCCAGCCGGTGCCAGCGAACTGAACAATCAGACCGACCAGGAACAGCGCCACACCCGCCATGACGATACCGCCGAGGGCACCAGCGGGGCCGTGTGAGTTCATGGCAGCCGCCAGGGGCGCAATGAACGCGAAGGAGGAGCCCAGGTAGGAGGGGACGCGTCCGCGGGTAATCAGCAGGAACAGGATCGTGCCGATACCCGAGAAGAACAGGGTGGTTGCCGGGGGGAAGCCGGTAATAATCGGCACGAGGAAGGTCGCGCCGAACATTGCGACCACGTGCTGCGCGCCGATGCCGATGGTAATCGGCCATGCGAGGCGCTCGTTCGGGGCAACAAAGGAACCGGGCTTGATGCTGCGGCCGTCGCCGTGGATCGACCAGTCAAAGCCGAGAAGCTTAGAGATGCTCAAAGGGAGCTCCTGAGGTGAATGTGGTGGTGTATAAAATTCCACATAATTCTACGCGTATGCGGGTGTGGGTCACAGCTAAACGGCTGTAAATATGAGCAGGGATACGTTGAGCGGGGCATATATTCTCTTATGATGAGCCCCAAACCCCTAATATATAGCCCAGAATGCATCAATACCCCGTATATGCAATTCAAAGCATATACGGGGTATTGATGCAAAGAGCGAATAAAAACACTCGCTATACGTAGCTCATTAGCTTAGAGAGCGTCACGCAGGTTCTCCAGGTGATCGTAACGCGCCAACTCATATCGCAGGTGACCTTCGGTCGGCGACTGAACCGGCAGGAACGACGCCTCACGCAGGCGACGAGCAGTCGGGGAAGTAGCCACGTAACCGGCGCCTCCAACAACCTGCAGCTCAAAGTGAGTAGCAATGGTTGCAAAGTGCGAAACACCCAAACGCAAGCTCAGCAGGTCACGACGCTCAGCACGCTCCGGCTCAGACGCCAGGCGAACCAGTTCCTCACGCAGGCTCTGGTACTCCGTCAGAATCAGCGGGAACTCAGGACGGAACACACCCTGGGAGACGTCCAGATGCTTAGCAGCCTCCTGTAGAGCACCAGCGGCAAGACCCAAGCAGAACGACGACTGAACCAGCAGGAACGGCGCGGTCACATCGTGCAGGAACGCCTCAATGTTGTCGCTGAGAACATCCTCGCTCGGAACGAAAACGTCCTCGAACTTCAGGGTGCCGGACTCGGTGCCGTTCAGCGCCAGCAGGTTGCGGTGGTAGTCAACGCTCAGACCCTCGACGTCCTGGCGGACCGTCACGATGTAGCGGTTCGGGTGGCTTTCCGGGGCGTTCTGCACAGCCACCGGAAGAACAATCACGCCGCCCGGGTACAGGTTCGACGCCCACGACACAGAACCGTTCAGCTTCAGACCGCCCTCAACGAGGGTACCCTCCACCTTGATCGGTGCCAGACCCGAAGCCTCCTTGTACGCCGCCGCCATGGCGGTAGTGCCGCTGACGGTCGCATCCGCCAGACCGGCGGGCAGCTCGCGGCCCACAGCGTCAAAGAACGCAATGGTCGAGCGGTGAGCCCACAGGGAGAACGCCGTGGAGGCGTCCTCGGTGGCAAGGTCGAAAGCCACCGAAACCTGGGGGACCAGGGAACCGCCGTCGCGGCCCAGGGTAATCAGGCCGTCCTTAGCGATTTCACGCAGGTTTTCGAAGGGGGAACGCTCGCCGCGGTCAACAGCATCTGCGTGGGTTCGGGCGAGTGCGAGCACCTGCTCGCGCTGGGGGTAATCGTAGAGGGGTTCGAGAGTGAACTCGGACATGGGGTTTCTCCTAAGCGGGGAGCATCGCGTCTATGCGTGCAGCTTGAACAGTCGGTCAATGGGGGTGCTGACGGCCTTACGGGCGCGAACAACAGCTTCTTCGTCGGGTGCGTCGTAGAAGCAGAGGCACTTGGCGGTGTCTTCGCGAACGTAGGTGCGCAGGAAGGAAACCTCGGGTACTTCAGCGTACTTGGGGGCGTTTGCCTTCTTGCGGGTCAGGTACTGTTCCATAGTGATCTCTGCGGGGATGTCCCACTCAACCAGGTAGTCTGCGTCCTTCTTGAGCTTCTTGATGTCTTCGAGCTCTGCGCCGACCAGGCGGACTGCGTCGGGGCCTGCGACGGCTGCGCGCTCACCGATTGCTGCGGCGAGGTCGGGGCCGAATGCGGTGTTCTCGGATTCGACGATGACGAAGACGATCTTGTGGTCTGCGGAGACCTGGGTTTCGATGAGCTCGGCGCCGTTGGTCAGGGACGAGTTGACGGTCTCGATGAGTGCGGTTGCTTCGTCCTTGGACGGCTGTGCGGGGGTCAGTTCTACCAGGTAAAGTGCCATGATTTTCTCCTCGGCTAAGGGTTGAAGGGTCGTGCCGGAAGGGGTTTTCCGACTCGTTCTGGAATCACCTTAGACCTGTGGTTGAGGGCTGTCTAGTAGATTTCTGTTCGTGGCTTAATGCGTCCCTTTTTGACCCTGTATGTCGTCATGTGCGTTCATGTGAAGAAATAAATCGTCACAGTCCCGCGCAGTAGTTTCGCGCGTGGGAACCCGCCTATGGTCGCAAAATTTTCACGCGGGTTATCGAACCCGATGGCGCATCTATCCGCGTCGTCCTGCTCGTGCCGCAAAGTCGTCGAGGGCGCGGTTGAGAGCGGGGACAGTCCACACTTTTTGCCCCTGAATTTTGACGCGTTCTTCACGCAGAATCTGCAACTCCACCATGCGGTTGAGGAGGCGGTACACGCTGGCTTTCGACCCCTGCGTGTGCTCCTCCACCATGCGCGCGGTGAAGGCGGGCTCGGTGCAGCACAGGTCGGCGAGGGAACGCAGGAGAGGGGTTTTGCGCTGGGCAATGGACAGCACCTCATCGCGCAAGATTTCAATGTCTTGCGCCAGGATTTCTGCGTTGGTGATTGCCTTCTGCGCGGCGTCGATGAAGAGCTCGATGATGGGCTCAGCATCGCCTGCACGGTAGTCGGTGAGCGCCTGAATGTACCCGTCAGTATCGTGCAGCAGCCCGGAGGAGATGGGCAGAATCACGTGGCGAGTGACGCCGCAGGCGAGCAGGAGCGCGGAGATGAGGGCTCGTCCGGTTCTGCCGTTGCCGTCGGTGAAAGGGTGGATCGTTTCAAATTGGGCGTGCGCGATAGCCGCCTGTGCGAGGGGGTCAATATCGCGGCGGTTCATGAAGGCTACAAGGTCTTCGAGGGCGGCAGGAACCCGCTCGTGATGCGGTGCCACATAGTCGGCGGCGACGGGTGAATCACCCTTAATCCACACCCACTGGGTGCGGAGTACGCCGGAGTCCTGCTGCAGGCCGCGGGTCAGTTCGCGGTGCATCGCGAGGATATTATCGACGCTAATGTTCTCTGCGGTGTTCAAGGCTGCACGCATGGCGTGAACATTGCGCGCCACCAGCTCGGCGTTAACGCCGACCTTCGACCCGCTTGCACCCAGGACAGCTAGCGAGAGCCTGCGTGCGCTAACGGTAAGGTTTTCAATCTGTGAGCTGGAGGCGGATTCGCCGCGCAGAAGAACTGCCGAGAAGGGGATGCCGCCGATGTGGTGGAGTCGCTCATCGAAGCGGGTCATTGCGGTGGCGTTCTCTTGGAGGCGCACTCGCAGTGCGGGGCTGAGTTCGACGTTGAGTGCGGCAATGGAAGCGGGTACGGCGCTGGAGAAGGTGCCGGAGTTGCGGCGCGTTGCGCGTCGGGAGGCGAGGGCGTCCCGGTGAACCCAGGGGGTTTGCGGCTCCCATGTGAGGGCGGGCCAGGTGGTGGCTGAGGGCATGGTTCCTCCTCCTGGGTGTCGTTAATGCTGGTCGTGCTTGAGGGGTCTTAATAAGACAATACACTTCAATTTTCTTATTAAGGCGCTTAATAAGAAAATCTGCGCGGATTGTCTCATTAAGGAACATGCTCCGAACGCCCCTCCTGAACCCCCCTCGACATTCCGGGGCTCCGACTGCCGGGAGCATACACCGGGGCATACACTGGAGCATGTACCAGGGCGTACAGCAAGGGCCCTGAACCCTTGGTAATTCAAGGATTTGGGGCCCTCACATCTACACGCTCACGCTGCCCGAAGCAGCGAGTTGGCAGTGTAGATAAGCAACTTTGTGGCTACTTCACGCCGCGCATCATCTTCTGAACCGGCTTGTGCACCAGGAACAGCAGCACACCGGTCGCGATGGTGATAATACCCATCCAGGTGAAGTAGGGAACTTCAGTTTCCATGCTGTAGAACTGAGCCAACCAACCCGACAGCACGGTACCCATTGCCACGGAGGTGAAGTACAGCGCCATCATGTTCACGCGGTGCGCCTTCGGTGCGAGCTTGGTCGCCAGCGAAATGCCCACCGGGGAAATAATCAGCTCAGCGATGGTGCAGACGAATAGAATCAGCACAATCCAGCCGACGTTCACGCTCTGAACACCCGCCTGAGCGAGGAAGATCCAGAACGCCAGGCCAATAATAATCAGCGCTGCGGAGAACTTCACGGTGGTCACCGGCTGGCGGTCACCCCACTTGGTCCACAGGGCGGAGAACATCATGCCGAAGACGATGATGAAAATCGGGTTGATGGAGTTGACCAGGTTCGGGCTCAGTTCCATGCCCAGGATGTTCCAGTTGAGGCGCTCATCCGAGTACACCGCCATGACGGTGAACTGCTGCTGGTACAGTGCCCAGAACACGGCGTTTGCAATCCACAGGGGAATGAATGCGGTGACGCGGGAACGCTCATCAGCGGTGACGTCCTTGGCGGTCAGCATCTGTGCGAACAGGGCGATAGCGCCGATGAAGATGAAGCCCATGACCCAGTTCTTGAGGTTGTCTGCGGTCATCAGGCCGGTTGCCAGCAGGATGCCGAGAACGACGACGATACCGACCAGTGCCAGGAAGAAGTTACGCTTCTGGGCGCCGGTGAAGGGGGTGCCCACGTGGTGTACGGAGGCGGGCAGGTTCTTGCGGGTCAGCGAGTACTGAATCAGGCCGGCAGCCATACCGATTGCGGCAAAACCGAAGCCCATGTGGAAGCCCCAGGTGCTCCAGCCCCAACCGGTCAGGATCGGGCCGAGCAGTGCACCGGTGTTCACACCGATGTAGAAGATGGTGAAGCCTGCGTCGCGGCGTGAGTCGTTGTCGCTGTAGAGCGAACCGACCAGCACGGATGCGTTACTCTTCAGACCGCCGGAGCCGATAGCGACCAGCAGCAGACCAATCACCACGCCGGGCACGCCGGGGATGAGGGAGAGGGAGATGTGACCCGCCATAATGCCGATGGCGGAGTAGAAGAGGGTACGCTCGGGGCCGAGGATGCGGTCACCGAGGATACCGCCGAGGATTGCCATGAGGTACACGACTGCACCGTACGCGCCGATAACGCCGGTGGCGAGGTCCTTGTCGAGGCCCAGGCCGCCCTTGTCGGCGGTGTAGTACAGGTAGTAGATCATGATGCCCTGCATGCCGTAGAAGGAGAAGCGCTCCCACATTTCTACGGTGAACAGGTTCGCGAGCATGCTCGGGTGGCCGAAGAAGGTCTTGGTTTCCTTGGGTTCGGCACCTGTGATGGTGTGAGACATGGTGGTAATTCTTTTCTGTGCAAGCCCGGGGTTCTGTGTGACCCGGGCAATATGTGTTTAAGTCTATACCCTTGTGGGTGCATATGTATACATATTGTGTTCATGTATTTCAAAGATTGAACTATCAATCAGTGCATGAAAAATCATTTCGATTTTTTCGTATGCATCATTTCCGAGTCTCACAAACCCCCAAATACCGGGCTAGATGCGCCGCACACCCCCAAAGCGATAGAGTGGAACCACAACTATGCCCACCCGGCACCCCGTCGTGCCGACCGGCTCATTTTTAACCATTTCAAAGGAGAACCCCATGACCGCTGTACCCCAGGTTGACCCCCGCGACGTTCCCGCAGGCGCAACTATCATCGACGTGCGTGAAGACTACGAGTGGGAGGGCGGCCACGCCACCGGCGCCAAGCACATCACCCTCGGCACCATCGCTGAGCGTCTGGAAGAACTGCCCGCACCCGGCGAAGACTTCTACGTCATCTGCCACGGTGGCGGCCGTTCGAACCGCGCGGCAACCTTCCTGCGCGAACACGGCTACGCCGCACACAACATTGCGGGCGGCACCAGCGCATGGTTCGCTGCCGGTCTGCCGATGACCAGCGAAAACGGCGAAGCACCCGCAGTCGTTCACTAAACCGCCAGTTCGCCTGTACGCCATACAATGGAGTCCGTGACTGAAACTTCCGCGGACCGTATTTTTTCTACCTCGAACGCTCCCGCTTCTGCGTCCCCTCATGCCCTGCCGAGTATTCTGCAGAGCATCCCGTGGGATGCGCAGACGCGGGAGCTTGTCGTGCGCCCGCTTCCTTTCGCGGTGAACTGCGAGGAGGCGTACCCGCTGCTGAGCGGTGGCGCTGAGTATTCCTTCTGGCTGGATTCGGCGCGTGAGGAGTCGCCTATGTCGGTTGCCTCGTATGTAGGTGTGGTCCCGGCGCAGCTGTCGCCCTTGCGCGTGGATTCGGCGCGTGCGGCGGCTGAGTCTGGCGGGGAAGACCCCTTCGCCCAGTTGGAGGCGGCGCTCGCCCGCGCACCGCGCGTGCACCCGGATACCGCGGCGGCAACCGGTCTGCCCGCGGGTTTGCGTGGCGGTTACGTGGGCTATTTCGGCTATGAGGCGCGTGCCGCCATGAGCCTGGAGCACGGCCACCCGGTACCGGGCTACCTGCCGGCGCATGAGGCGCCGACCCCGGATTCTCTGTGGTTGCCGGCGGTCCGCTACCTGGTGCATGAGCATGCCCGCCCGGGGGCTGCGGCGCGTAGCTGGCTGGTGGGCGATGAGTCGTGGTGTGAGGCGGCGGAACAGCTGCTGAGCGCGGCGCTGACTGCGGCGGGGGAGTGCGCCTCCGAAAATACCCCCGTCAACGCCCCTGACAATACCCCTGAGCTCGCCGAGCTCCTGCTCTTCCCGGCACCCGCAGCGGAAGCCTACATGGACGCTGTTCGCGCTAGTCAGCACGAAATCTACGAGGGTAACAGCTACGAGGTGTGCCTGACCGCGCAGACGGTCGCGCGCATCCAGAATCCGAGCCCGGAGCTTTTCTTTGAGCTGTACCGCCGCCAGCGCGCCCACAATGCGGCACCCTATGCGGCGTACCTGCGGTGCGGTGATTTTTCGGTGCTCTCCTCCTCCCCGGAGCGTTTTTTGAGCGTGGATATGCACCGCAACGCGCAAACCAAGCCGATTAAGGGCACGGTTGCTCGCGGCGCCACCCCGGAAGAAGACCAGGCCGCCGCGGCGTGGTTGCGTACCGATGAGAAGACCCGCGCCGAGAACCTCATGATTGTGGATCTGCTGCGTAACGACCTGTCGCTGGTTTCCGAGCCGCACACGGTGCGCGTGCCGGTGCTCATGGGTGTGGAGAGCTACTCGACCGTGCATCAGCTGGTGTCTACAGTCAGTTCCCGTCTGCGCGAGGGAATTTCCGCGGTGGCCGCCGCGCGGGCGTGCTTCCCGGGCGGCTCCATGACGGGTGCGCCTAAGCCCTCGACCATGCAGATTATTGAGCGCCTGGAGAATCGCGCTCGCGGTGTGTATTCGGGTGCCCTGGGCTTTGTGTCGGCGGATGGCGCGGCAAACCTATCGATTGTGATTCGCACGCTCGTGGCGCACGATGACGGCACGATGACTCTTGCCGCCGGTGGTGCGGTGGTTGCCGATTCGGATCCTGCCGCCGAGTATGAGGAGATGCTGACGAAACTGCACGCCGCCTTGCCGCCGTCGGTGGGCCGCGTGGTGGAATAGCCTAGCGCCGGGATAACGCGGTAGTGGGATAGCGCAGGATAGCCTGCGCCGCCTGCACGTGAGCCGCTACACTGGAACTATGACTAAGCTTTCTGAAAACCTCCCCATTGAAGAAGCCCGTGAACGCCTGCGCCAGCTGATTATGGAGCTGGCTGTGGTGCGCGGGCACGTGGTCCTCGCCTCCGGCAAGGAAGCCGACTACTACGTTGACCTGCGCCGCATCACCCTGCACCACGAGGCTTCTCGCCTGGTTGGTCAGGTCATGCTGGACCTGCTGGATAAGAACGGCATCGAGTTTGAGGCCGCTGGCGGTCTGACCATGGGTGCTGACCCGGTGGGTACCGCGATTATGCGTGCTGCTGGCGATCAGGACCGTGCGATTGACGCGTTTGTGGTGCGTAAGGCTCAGAAGTCTTACGGCATGGGCCGTCAGGTGGAGGGCCCGAGCGTTGAGGGCCGTCGCGTGGTTGCTGTGGAGGACACCTCCACGACCGGCGGTTCTGCGCTGATCGCTGTTGAGGCGCTGCGTAAGGCTGGCGCTGAGGTTGTGGCGGTTGCTGTGATTGTTGACCGTGCGACCGGTGCGAAGGAGCATGTGGAAGAGGTTGCGGGCGTTCCGTGCCTGTACGCATACTCGAAGGATGAGCTGGGCCTGGACTAGTCTCTACTGGCTTGGACTAGGACCTCGTGAATTTTTAAGGCATTCCCGTTGCGGCGGGTGAACCCGTGCCGCTGGCTGCTGTGTGTGGCTGGTGGTGCGGGTTTTTGTCTGTAAGATGGCTCTGTGGGCGCCGGTTGTGGCGCTGGTTGTTGGCGTGAAGGTGGTTGTGATGGTTGAGAATCGTGAGGCGGCTGAGGCTGTGCCTGCGGAGGCGGCTGTAGCTGAGACTGTTGAGGGTACTGAGCAGGGTACTGCCCGTTTTGAGGTGGGTGTGGGCCCGTGGGAGGGCCCGTGGCCTGAGGGTGACCATTGGGATGAGGAGCTGCTGCGTGAGGGCGACCGCCGTAACGTGGTGGATAAGTATCGTTACTGGTCGATGGACGCGATTATTGCTGACCTGGATACGCGCCGCCATGATTTTCATGTGGCGATTGAGAATTGGCAGCATGATTTGAATATTGGCACGGTGGTGCGCACTGCGAATGCGATGTTGGCGAAGGAGGTCCATATTATTGGGCGTCGCCGTTGGAATCGTCGTGGTGCGATGGTGACGGATCGTTATCAGCATGTGCGTCATCATCCGACGATTGAGGATTTTGTGGCGTGGGCGCAGGGTGAGGGTCTGGAGATTATTGGTATTGATATTTTTCCGGATTCGGTGCCGTTGGAGACGTATGATCTGCCGAAGAAGTGTGTGCTGGTTTTTGGTCAGGAGGGCCCGGGTCTGTCGGAGGAGTTGCATGCGGCGGCTAGGGATACTCTGTCGATTGAGCAGTTTGGGTCGACGCGTTCGATGAATGCGGCGACGGCTGCGGGTATTGCGATGCATGCGTGGGTTCGCCGCCATGTGTTTGGCCAGATTCCGTCGTAGTTTGGCGGCTGTTTATGAGGTGTTTAAAGGTTCCGATGCGTTGTGTGCGCGTCGGAACCTTTTTTGTTGGGGGTTTTTATTGGGGATTGGGTGATTTTTTGTTTGGGTGGGGTGTTGAGTTTTTCACATGAATGTGGGTACCTATGGGGTTTGGTTCGTTGTTTGTGGTGGGGTTGTGTGATGTTATCTGGATTTTTTGTCTTATAAATGTAGTAAATAATATTTGAATATATCTAAAGTGGGTAAATCACATATTATCACATAAGTGATTTAGGTCACTAAATAAATAGTCTAGGTGTGCTAGTGTTAATTCAAGTCACAGGGAATATGAGAATCGCACTCTCAATTTCAGTTTGGGGCATGCGAGATTTCCTGGCTTCGGCTCGCTAATGGTTGCGGGTTGTGGGTATGAATGACCGCGGCGTCATTCTTTTGAAAGGAGATTCTGATGAGGATCTTTAATAAGTCTCTTGCTGTTGCGGCCTGTGTGGCTGCGGTGACTTTCGGTGCGGTAGCACCTCCGGCACATGCGGGTGTTACTTTCTATTCGGATGCAAATTTCCTTGGGTCCCGCATGTACACCGGGACTAACCCTCATCTGGGTTGGATGAATGACCGTGCATCTTCATTGCATTCTGATGGATGTCGGTGGCGCTATTACGAAGACAGCCACTATAGGGGTCGCAGGTTTGATTCTTCTTCCGACCTCAACTATCTGCGGGGTCTAAGCCATGCAGGTCTCCATTGGGGTGAGACCTGGGATGACCGGATTAGCTCAGTTATGCATGTGGGTTGCTAAGTGAATGGTGGTAGAGAGACAAGATGCTTTCCTGCTTTAAGTTTCTCTTCCATTCTGAAAGGAGGGTGTGCTTTTGCATAAAAGTAGTGCATTCACAATCACTGCCCTAGCAGGCGCGCTTTTGCTGTCTTCATGCGCTCAGGGAGGTGCCTCAAATTCTGAGTATAAAGCCAGGCTCGATTACGCGAATAATTTGATTACTCTTCCCCTGGATGAGTATGACTATGACGATGCGTCAAGGGCTGTAATTAATGAGGCGACCGCCCGTATCATGCAAGTATGTTACGTAGCTAAGGGATACTCTGATGCTGTCCCTGCGTTCTCTGATGATCAGCACAGCAATATATATGGTGCCTGGAATGTTGAATATGCCAAGAAGTATGGATATGCCAATGAAGAAAAGGCTCGAGAGGCTTATATGAATGCAGAGAAAATACCGGAAGATATTAGACGGCAATGTCGCAAGGAAAGTGCCAATCAGTTGAAAGAAATTGAATACGAGAATGACAATGACTCTTTCGCTTACCGGCTTAGACAGGAAGCCTATGCGAGTGCGAAAAGTGATCCGGAATGGAATAAAGTTCGCTCTGAATGGTGGAGCTGCCTAGAGAGCAATGGGTTAACACCACGTAAGGATGACCAGGCGTGGGGTAGTCAAGAGACGTCCAATATTGACGTAAGTTCTAAGAGTGAGGAGGAAAAAACTCAAGAAGTGATTCGCCTCGCAACTATCGAAGCGGAATGTAACCAGAAGGTTGGTATGGCTCAGCGTCTGGGTGATATTGAGGCGTCCTATCAGGGGCCTCTCATTGAGAAGAATCAGGCGAAGCTCAATCAATTGAAAGAAGAGAAAGAAAAGCATGTGGCGAGGGCGCGTGAAATTATCGCCACTAGTCAATAACACATTCTGTTTGAACTGAACAGTGCAACTAATAATTGTGATGGAGGAGCCCAATGTTTGTGGGCTCCTCCTGACTTTCTTGATTGAAAGGAGTTGGTAACAATGAAGAAATCTTCTGCCCTACTCGCCTGCTTTGCTTTAGCTTTAAGTTCCTGTGCCGCTGCGCCTAAGGATACTAGCCTCAAAGCCCAGCTGGATTTTGAAAATAACTATATTACTCTTCCCCTCGACGAATACGATATGAGTGACCAGGCCGAAGATATAACATATAGGGCGTATTTGTTGATTCTTAAAGAGTGCTATGCGAAAAAAGGATACGATTTTGAAATTCTAGAAAACGGCTTGGTTTCTGGCAACGCCTCCCAGTACGGCTCCTGGAACGTGAAGCATGCGGCGAATCATTTTACGTCCATCCAAGTCAGAGATGAGCAGGAAAGGATTTATAAGAGCATCCCTGAAGACGTCAGGGCCAGCTGCCGCGAAGAGCATCGGGAAGAACTGGATATGCTCTATTTTGATGAGGATGATGAGAAAAAGTACCGCCCCGTCGAGCGTATCCGTAGTGAAGCGTACATGCGTGCGCAGGCTGACCCCGAATGGAAGAAAGCCCGCTCAGATTGGTGGGACTGTCAGCGTCAGGAAGGGTTGACGCCTCGCACCGGGGACGGTGAATGGACGAGCAAAGAAACGGCCAGTCTGAATGCTGATGATCCCAAAGTGTTGGAGGAGGTTATCCGCCTGGCAACCATTGAAGCTCAATGTAGCGAGAAGGTGAGGTTGGCCCAGCGTCTGGGTGATCTTGAGGCGTCTTATCAGGGGCCTTTGATTGAGAAGAATCAGGCGCTGCTGAATGAATTGAAGGCTGAACGTGATGCGAAGATAGCGAAGGCGCGCGAAATTATTGCCACCCACCAGTAGCCGCATCCACCTGAAAGGCAGAACGGGCGAACCAGCCGCAGAATGCCCACAAGTTGCCCATAGAAAATCCGTGCATAAGAAAATCGCACAAGAAGGAGCCGGGGAGTGTCACACTCCCCGGCCCTCACTTTATTCACTCTCAACCTCGCAGCCTACGCCAGCGCACCTACAGGCTCGCCAGCTCAAGGCCACTCAGCGTCAGGCTGCTAAGCCCTTTAGCCCACCGGAACGTTAACGTTCACCAGCGAGTACAGATCCTTCGGATCATCCGGGCTAGCAACCAGGTCAATGAACTGCTGCAGGTCGGTGTCCTGCGTAGCCGCACGGGCATAACGCAGACCCGAGAAGTCAGCAATCGCGAAGCCCACCGAATCAAACAGGGTAATCTGCTCATCCGACACGCGGCCCGGCTCCTCACCGGTCAGAACCTTCCAGAACTCCACCACGGGGAAGTCCGGGTCCTTCTGCTGAATCTCGCCCTCAATGCGGGTCTGCGGCGGGAACTCAACAAACACGGTGGAACGGTCCAGAATTTCGCTTTCCAGCTCAGTCTTGCCGGGGCAGTCGCCACCAATAGCGTTCAGGTGCACGCCGGGCTTCACCTGGCGGTCCAGCAGAACCTTCGCCTGCTGCTTATCGGCGGTGCAGGTGGTAATAATGTCGGCACCCTCAACAGCCTCGTCCACGTCCTTAGCCAGGTGGATGCGGAAGCCCAGCGGCTCCAGGTTGCGGCGGAACTTCTCCATCGCGTGCGGATCAACGTCATAGACGGACAGGTCCTCAATGCCGAGCACAGCGCGCATACCCAGCGCCTGGAACTCAGACTGAGAGCCGGTACCAATCATCGCCATCTTCTTCGAATCCTTGCGTGCCAGGTGCTTAGCAACCATGGCGGACACGCCAGCGGTACGCAGCGCGGTCAGCAGGGTCATCTCAGCCAGGAACACCGGGTAGCCGTTGTCCACGTCAGCGAGCAGACCGAACGCGGTCACAGTCTGGAAACCGCGTGCCGGGTTCGACGGGTGGCCGTTCACGTACTTGAAGGAGTAGGTGATGTTGTCGGAGGTGGGCATCAGTTCAATCACACCGAAGGGGGTGTGGGAGGCGACGCGCGGGATCTTGTCGAAGCTCTGCCACTTCTTGAAGTCTTCTTCGAGGAAGTCGACCATGCCGGCAATGATGTTGCCTACGCCGTCCTTCTGAATCCACTTCGCCATCGAGGCGACGTCAACAAATTCCACCGCGTGTGCGCTAGGACGTTCAGTCATGATTTTCTCCTTTGAATATCTGCACAAAACTTCTTTGTGCATCTGGTGGTCACTGCGGATATCTATTATCTCAAAATATATTGCAGGACACACCGTATTAGAAATGCTATAGATATGTACTTTGCTTTATGTATTACACGGATGTAATACGGAAGCGAACACGAAAAGACGTGCAGGGAGGGGGTTCTAGAGTCTAGAGCTCCTGGAACCTACGGGCTAGGGTTTAGGACTAGGGTCTAGAACCCCCTCATCGCCTTCACCGGGATTCCGCCGGGGTATCACCGGGATCGGAAGCTGCCGGTCGGGTTAGTGTCCCTTCGGCTTGTCCTCATCCTCAAGATCCAGCTCACCCAGGTCAATGTGGGTACGAGGCTCCGAAACGAGCTTCTTCACCACCGGGCGGGCAGCAATCACAGGCACGGAACCGGTGTAGCCTTCACGGACGCGAGCAATCTCGTTGACGCGGTCACGAACCGTGTACCAGCCGATAATCAGCAGCGGGATAACCACCAGCAGCGATGCCAGGGTGTAGGTACCCACCGGGTAATCCAGAGCCATCAGCACCAGCACAACAGCGAGGAACACCATCACAGCCCAGTCGCTGAAGCGACCGCCGGGTGCGCGGTAGTTGGGGCGCTTGTACTTGCCCTCACCGACCATCTTCAGGTACTTCTGGTGCGACATTGCGATAGCCGCCCAGCTAGCCATGGTGCCCACCGACGCGATGTTCAGCACGACCTCGAACGCCTGCTCGGGAACGAAGAAGTTCAGCACAACACCGAAGAGGCCAACCACACCGGTCAGCAGAATACCTGCCACCGGAACGCCGGAGCGGGATACCTTAGTGGTGAACTTCGGCGCCGAACCCGCAACACCCATCGAGTGGAGAATACGGCCGGTGGAGTACAGACCAGCGTTCAGCGAGGAAGCAGCCGCGGTAATAACGACCAGCTGCATAATCGGTGCGGTACCGTCAATGCCGATCGAGTCGAAGAAGGTCACGAACGGCGACTCTGCATCCTTATATGCGGTGTAGGGCATGAGCAGGCAGAGCAGAACCACGGAACCAACGTAGAAGATCGCGATACGCCAGATCACGGTGTTGATAGCGCGGGGGATAACCTTCTCAACGTTCTTGGTTTCACCACTGGTGGTGCCGACCAGCTCAATACCGGCGTAGGCGAACACAACGCCCTGAACCACGATAAGAGCGGGAAGAATACCGTTGGGGAAGAAGCCGTCATTGGCTGCGATGAGTTCAAGGCCGGGGCGGACGCCGTTGATGGGTTCACCGAAGACCAGGTACCAGATACCTACCGCCATGAAGGACAGCAGGGCAAGAATCTTAATGAGTGCGAACCAGAATTCCAGCTCACCGAAGAGCTTCACGGAGATGAGGTTCAGGGCCACAGTGATGACAACGACGATGAATGCGCTGAGCCACTGGGGAATATCTGCGAAGAACTGGTTGTATCGACCGAACCAGCTGATGTAGATGGCGATAGCGGTGGCGTCTGCAACGGCGGTCATTGCCCAGTTCAGCCAGTACAGCCATCCGGATACGAATGCGGCCTTTTCGCCGTAGAATTCGCGGGTGTAGGAGACGAAGGAGCCCGAGGAGGGGCGGTGAAGAATCAGCTCGCCGAGAGCACGCAGAATCAGGTAGCCGAAGAAGCCGATGACGGCGTAGATGACGGCGAGCATGGGGCCTGCGTCCTGTAGGCGGCTACCGGTGCCCAGGAACAGGCCGGTACCAATAGCGGAACCGATGGCGATCATCTGGAGCTGACGTGCGCCAAGCCCCTTGTGGAAGCCTTCCTGTTCGTGTGCGAACGGGTCGTCTGTGGGGGGCTTGGTGTACTGATCCGCTGCAGAAGTCTGCGGGTTCTTGTTCGGTGAGGTGCTCATGCTATACCTCCTTGGATAGTTACGCCTGAAGCACGTGTTACATGAAATGTGGTTGGGAACACGTCTGTGAGTTGTAACGACTATAGCACGGCAATTTAGGTAAATATAACCCGCGTCACGTAACAATTTATATACATATAATGCATATCTTATGAATATATTTGGTTCATGTTGTATTGTGTGGTTTTAATTGTTTTGTGAAATAGATTAATTGAACCCTGAGTCCAAAAAATCAATTACCTCACCACCGCACAGCACAAGAGCACCCACAACGGGGTGCTCCAGCAACCTAATCAGAACGGGACTTTAGCCCTCCATCAGGCGGTCAATCTTCGCACGCAACGCACGCTCACGACGATTCAACCACCACCAGCTCGGCCAACGCATCAACGACTTACGACCCACCTGCACGACCGAGGGGAGCTTCGCCTCCGCAAGCGCCACATCAATCTCATGGTCACTCGCGCCCTTATCACGCATTTTCTCCATCAACTCAAGGGATTTCGCCATATCGCCGTGCCCCAAAACATGCCGACTCTTACGATCCAGAACCTCATCCAACTGGGCGCGCACCGGCGCAATAGCCGCCGCATTCGGATGCTCACGCTCAGCACGACGCTGCGCCTGGCGGGCACGCTTCTCACGCTTCGCGTCGAGCTGTTTCGGATTATTTTTAGCGCTCGCCTTGCTCATGGGAGGTTCCTTTCGCCGCGTCCGGGTGATGTGTACGCTGACCTGCACGCACAGAAGACATCAAGTCATTAACACCTCTACTTTACCGCGGTAATTCGCGGAACTTTCGCTGCAGTAAACCCAAAAAAACCCACAAAAAATTAACGATAAATAAGTCGTATCTTGGTAAAATAGTGCGAGTAGGAGGCGTCTCGCGCGCCAACAAAATATGGTGAACCGGCCCAGCATCGGTAACCGGTCGCATCTATCCAAGGAGTCAGCATATGGCTATTGCAACCCCCGAAGTTTACGCAGAAATGCTGCAGACCGCGAAGGAAAAGGGCTTCGCGTACCCCGCAGTGAACGTGACCTCCTCCCAGACCCTGAACGCTGCAATCCGCGGCTTCGCAGAGGCTGGCTCGGACGGCATCATCCAGGCATCCACCGGTGGTGCAGCATACTGGTCCGGCGCTTCCAAGAAGGACATGGTCGTTGGCTCCTTGGCCTTCGCAGCATACGCACGCGAAGTTGCTAAGCAGTACGACGTGAACATTGCACTGCACACCGACCACTGCCCCAAGGACAAGCTGGACGGCTTCGTCCTGCCTCTGCTGGCAGAGTCCGAGAAGGCTGTTGCTCGCGGTGAAGACCCCATCTTCAACTCCCACATGTGGGACGGCTCCGCAATCGACCTGGACGAGAACCTGAAGATCGCTGCTGAGCTGATCGAGCGTACCTCCAAGGCAAACATCGTGCTTGAGGTTGAGATCGGTGCCGTTGGTGGCGAGGAAGACGGCGTTGAAGGCGCTATCGACGACTCCCTGTACACCACCGTTGCAGACGCAATCAAGACCGTTGAGGCAATCGGCCTGGGCGAGAAGGGCACCTACATGGCTGCTCTGACCTTCGGTAACGTTCACGGCGTGTACAAGCCCGGTAACGTTCACCTGCGCCCCGAGCTGCTCAAGGAAATCCAGACCGAGGTCGGCGCTAAGTACGGCAAGGGCGACAAGCCCTTCTACCTGGTCTTCCACGGTGGCTCCGGCTCCACCGAGCAGGAGATTGCAGACGCAGTGTCCTACGGTGTTATCAAGATGAACATCGACACCGACACCCAGTACGCATTCACCCGCCCCGTTGCTGGCCACATGTTCAGCAACTACGACGGTGTGCTGAAGGTTGACGGCGAGGTCGGCAACAAGAAGACCTATGACCCCCGCGTTTGGGGTGCAGCTGCAGAGGCAGGCATGGCCGCACGCGTGGTCGAGGCTTGCCAGCAGCTCGGTTCCGTCGGTACCTCCATCAAGTAAGGTGCTGTTCGCCCGCCGTAGCTCCCGTAGGTGCTGCCGGGTGTGAACCTAAGCTTCGTTAAGCGAAAGCGGTGCCCGCTTCCTCATCACGAGGAGACGGGCACCGCTCTTTGCTATGTAGTTTAGAACCGGGTGAGCCAGGCGCTCGTTGCCGGCAGGGGTGGGTTTACTTGCCGCCGCAGCCGCAACCACCGCATCCGCAGCCGCCGGACTTCACAGCCACCGAACCGGAGGTGGGGATACCGTCGCCGGTGTCGCCACCCATGAGGTTCACGCGGTTACCAATCTCGGGGCCGCCGACCGGCTGAGGTGCCTTACCCGCCAGGGTCGCCGCGAAACCGGCGGGCTCCGCCAGGGGGCTCAGGTTCGGGATCATCGACGCCGCCGGGGAACCGGAGGGGCCGCACGCTGCCGCTGCCGCGTTAGCCTTCGGCTGCGCGACCAGGTGAGCGCGCGCAAAACGCTTAATCTGCTCGGCGGTCGGGTACGCGAAGGACACCTTCACCTCACCGTTGACCAGCATGAGGGGCAGAACCTCGCGGCCGTTCATCTCAATCTGCTCGGCAACCGGTGCGCACTCCTCAAACGCGGACGGGTAGGAGTCGGTGGAGTACACCTCAATGTCCACGCCCGAATCCAGCGCCTCCTGCGCGGCACCCAGGAAGATGGAGCGCTCCATATCCTGCGGATCCTCCGGGTTCTCGCCGGGGCCCGGAATAAATACTTCAAGAACGGTCTCAGCCGCTTCAGTCATCAGTTTCAGCCTTTTCTCTCTTATCGGCACCGGCTCGGGGGAGGGGTGCCAGTCCTTCACTAAGTGTACTCGGGACCTCAAGAGTGCAGAAGTGTGATGTGAAGTTCCAGAATTGCGGAATATTTGCAGAATTCGAGTCGAATGACCCTCAGCTCGTGAGCTGCGGGTTCAGGTGTTGTATTCTGAGTGCATATGCACCGGAGTGTGCGAACCCCGCGTTTAGGTGGGAGGCGCATCCGCACGGTGTGAAACCAAGAAGGCAACGACGCCCGCATCCGACGCGGACGCATCAGCGCTACAAATACACGCTATTCATAGCGCCACACGACCAGAAGGAGCATATATGTTCGGTTTCGGCAAGAAGAAGAAGGAAGCTGCCGCACAGGAAGCATCGTCCGCAGACGTCTACGTCGCACCTGTTACCGGCGAGTACCTGCCGCTGAGCGAAGTCTCCGACCCCGTTTTCTCTCAGGGCGTTATGGGTGACGGCTACGCAGTGAACCCCACCGCAGGCACCATCGTCGCACCCGTTGCAGGCACCATTGCACTGATTCAGGACACCCTGCACGCATTCATGCTCCGCACCGAAAACGGTGGCGAGGTGCTGGTCCACATCGGCATCGACACCGTTGAGCTCGGCGGCGAAGGCTTCACCAAGATCGCTAACGTAGGCGACAAGGTTGAGGCAGGCGCACCCATCATCGAGGTGGACTGGGCAGCTATCGAGGGTCGTATCCCCTCCAAGGAAACCATGGTGATGATCACCAACACCGCAAAGTTCAACATCTCCAAGGACTCCGAGGCACGCCGCCCTGTCGCAGCCGGTGACCGCGTCGCTCAGGCATCCAAGAAGTAAGCTGAACCAGCGAAAATAGCTCAGCTTCAACAGCGGTGAAAAACCCGCGAAAAATGTTTTAACGCAAAAGGTCGCGTCCTGTAGGCTCAATCGGGCTGTAGGCGCGGCCTTTTTCGTTACACGAGAAATTTTTTAACACCGTATCAAAAGCCGCCACTAAAAGCGGCGGAAAAGGAGGAACACCCAGCGCAGCTTGCACCGCGGGCAAGAATGAGGCGCAAATGATACCCTATATTTCTGTGAACGCTATGAAGAACCGATAAAAAATCGTTATTCTACTTAGAGTTGCAGTTTGAGTTGAGAGAATCCGGACCCTCAGCTATAAACCAAAACTTCAATGACCAACCACACACATTACGCTCAACTCATAAACGAAAAAAAGGACCACTACGGTGACTGCATTCCCGAAGATCTCTAAGAATCTGAGCCGCCGCGGCTTCATCGGTGCCTCCGCACTGGCACCCGCCGCGCTCATGCTCCAGGCAGGCGAAGCCCACGCCGCAGCCAACACCCGCGCACAGCTCGCGGCAGTACACAGCGGCTCCCCCGCACACCAGCTGCTCTACAAGACCGATGAATTCTTCATCGCCCACCGCGGCGCCGGCAACATCAGCCCCGAGCACACCGCCTACGCCTACGCAGAGTCCGTACGCCGAGGCGCCCTCGCCGTCGAAATTTCCGTACGCACCACCAGCGACGGCCACTTCGTCTGCATGCACGACACCAACATCAAGCGCACCACCGGTGCAGCCATGGACGTGCGCGGCCACACCCTCGCCGAACTGCGCCAGCACAAGGTCAACATGCGCAAGAACCTGGGTGAGAAGACCGACCTGTACGACATCCCCACCCTCGAAGAAGCCATCGCAGCGGTTGACGCCGTACCCGCAGGCGGCGAATACGCCTCCGTCGGCGGCAAGAAGGTCGTACTGTTCCTCGAAGCGAAGGACGGCCCCGCACAGGCAGGACTCGTCAAGTTCATCACCGAACGCGGCCTGCAGCGCCGCACCGTCATCAAGATGTACCGCGACGGCAGCGGCGGCTTCAAACCCACCTCCCGCTACCTGAAGCTTGCCAACTCCGCAGGCTGCGCCACCTGGTGCTACTTCGACGGCGGCGACCCCATCGACAAGATTTCCGCCATGGCACGCCACGAAAACGTGGACGCCATCGGCGTACCCTACTACGAGAAGCCGACCGGCGCTTCCCAGGGCTCCATGAGCGAGGAGAACGTACGCGCCCTCACCGGCCTCGGCAAGGCAGTCATCGTCTGGGAAATCCACCGCCGCTCCGCCTACGAAAAGTACAAGGCACTGGGCGTGAAGGGCTTCATGTGCCCCGACCCCTACTGGGTGATCGGTGACCCCTTCGACGCCAGCGTCAAGATTAAGACCGGCAAGCGCCCCCACGGCATGCTGCCCGCCGACCCCTCCGTCGCAGCGGACATGCCCGACCTGACCGGTACCGCCATCGTGCACAACCAGCGCTACGACGAATCCGTGCTGCTCGGCCCCCTGGCGAACTACACCACCCGCGAAAAGTACACCCTCGACTTCTCCATGAAGTGGACCGGTGCACTGCCGCAGCAGGACGGCCACTACGGCTACATTGCGTTCGGCCGCGAACACGACGGCGCCTTCGGCATCGGTAAGAAGTTCTCCGCAAAGCAGGAAGACGGCACCTACGTGCTCGCCATCCGCCCCAACTACCGCGGCAGCTCCGTGGCGCAGATCCTCTGCTTCGATCCCAAGCAGACCAGCCCGCGCGTACTGCACACCATGAAGCTGCGTCAGAAGGTCACCACCGGCCAGGCGCTGAACTGCAAGATTGTGGTGAACAAGAACAGCTTCTACTACACCGTCAACGGCCAGTACTCCAGCCCCATCAACCACAGCGCCTACCGCGGCCCGTACGTACACTTCGGCCGCTTCCACGGCACCAACGATGGCGGTCCCCTGGAGCTGACCCGAATCGAGGCACGTCAGTCCTGGATTTGAGAGAACCGGTGGGCCTAACCCACCGGGTGCCCGCCCCCACCGCCGCTCAGCGGTGAGGGCACGGGTACCGGGCAGAGCGGATGTAGCACCGAGCATCCCTTCCGGGCAACGCCTTCCATAATCCCCAGCTAGGATGCTCGCGCGCTGAGCGACGCACCGAGCGAGAATCTACCCGAAGGGGGTCGCATCTGTAATGGATGCGGCCCCCTTTGGCATGCCTGCGGTTTATTCAGGGCGGGAGGGGGAGCGAGGGCGTGTAGGCGCGTGGGGTGTGCGAGGTAGGTTCGCGGGGTAGGGGAGAGGACGGGGACTAGAATTAAAAGCGTCAGAGTCGACCGCACCGGCCGCCCCAACCCGAAAGGCACGCCATGACCACCTCACCCGAAAGCTCCGCCTCCGAGAGCGCTACTTCCGAAAAGCCTGCCGCGAAGTCCGCCCAGCTGCGAGGCCGCACCGAACCGCACATGCAAAGCATCAACATGCCGCAACGCGAACCCATCGACCCCTACGAACGGCCCTCCTACCCCTTCTTCTACGTGCCCACCGACCTGCTCCTCGGCGGCAGCTGGGTCACCGGCGACAACGGCTCCTTCCCCGTACACAACCCCTCCTGCGGCCAGATTCTCGCGCACGTCGCTGACGCCAGCGTCGAACAGGGCATCGAAGCACTCGACGCCGCCTGCGACGCCCGCGCCTCCTGGGCGGCAACCAGCCCCCGCGAACGCGCCGATATCCTCAACCGCGCCTACACGCTCATGACGCAGCGCACCGAAGTCATCGCCCGGCTCATGACCCTCGAAATGGGCAAACCCCTCGACCAGTCCCGCGGCGAAGTCGCCTACGCCGCGAACTACCTGCGCTGGTACGCCGAAGAAGCCGCCCGCAGCTTCGGCCGCACCGCCGTCGCCCCCGAATCCGGCCTGCAAATCGCCACCGTGCGCCGCCCCGTGGGCCCCTGCCTGCTCATCACCCCCTGGAACTTCCCGCTCGCCATGGCGGCACGCAAGGTCGCCCCGGCGCTCGCTGCGGGCTGCACCGTGGTTCTCAAGCCCGCCTCCCTGACCCCGCTCAGCTCCCTGTACTTCGCGTATCTGATGCGTGAGGCGGGCCTGCCGGACGGCGTGCTGAACGTGGTCACCACCTCCCGCACCGGCGAGGTTGTCTCCGCTCTGATGGCCGATGAGCGCCTGCGGAAGGTCTCGTTCACCGGCTCCACCGCCGTGGGCCGTACCCTGCTCGCGCAGGCCTCGCAGAACGTTCTGCGCACCTCCATGGAGCTGGGCGGCAACGCCCCGTTCATCGTCTTTGAGGACGCGGACATTCCCGCCGCCGTGGAGGGCGCCTACGCGGCGAAGATGAGGAACATGGGTGAGGCGTGTACCGCCGCCAACCGATTTATCGTGCACGAGGACGTTGCCGAAGAGTTCACGCGCGCCTTCGTGGAACGCATGGAAGCGACCGTCGTGGGTGACGGAACCGTCGACGGAACCGATTGCGGACCGCTAATTCAACCTTCAGCGGTTGAATCCATGCTTTTTATGGTGGAAGACGCCCTGGGCAAGGGCGCGCTCCTCGCCTGCGGCGGGTACATTCCCGAGCTTGAGGAGAACGTTCCGAGCGATACCGGCGGCATGCCCAAGAACCTCAACAAGGGCAACTTCATTCGCCCCACCGTGGTGACCGGCGTGACCGATTCGATGCGCGTGTGGCATGAAGAAATCTTCGGCCCCGTCGCCCCGATTACCACCTTCGGCGGCTACGGCGAGGAGGGCGAACGCACCGCCCTGAAGCTCGCCAACGACACCGAGTACGGCCTGGCGGCGTACGTGTACACGAGCAGCCACCCGCGCTTTACGCGCATGGCGGCTGGTCTGGAGTTCGGTCTGATTGGCTACAACTCCGGCGTGATCTCGAATGCGGCGGCACCCTTCGGTGGCGTGAAGCAGTCCGGCTTGGGTCGCGAGGGCGGCCCCGAGGGTCTGGAGGAGTACACCGAGCTGCAGTACATTGGTGCGCCGAACCCGTTCGCCGGATAAGGCTGAGATACCAATTACGGCGAACCCTGGATACGGCGAATCCTGGATATAGCGAAGCCCCTGCGGGTACCCGAGAAGGTGCCTGCCGGGGCTTCGTGCTGTCTACATCATGCGCGGGTGCTAGAACTGACTCTGCCTAGAGTTGGCCCAGTGCTTAGAGTTGGCGCAGTGGTTATATCTGGAGCAGTGCGAGCAGCTCGCGACTGAAAGCATCTGCGGGACTCTTGCCGCACGAGTTGGGGCGCGGCTCAAGGGCGACCCGCTCAAAGAAGGTGACCCAGGTGCGTCCGTCGGTGTGGGAGGTGAGTGCCGCCTCCAGAACGAGGTTCTCGGCAGAGAGCTTGGCGGCATCTACCGCGGACTCAGCGCCCGCCGCGTGAAGTGCCTCTAGCGCCTCCTGCGCCGATGTTTCACGTGAAACCAAACCGTCAGAGGTTACTTCTTCACCCTTTTTCTCCAATTCGAGGCGCACGGCGACCTCCGCCGCCTGCTCCACCGGGGTATCCGTGCTGCGGCCTCGCAGACCGTGCAGGGACGGAATAGAACGACCCGCCAGCGACAGGTACGCCGCCAGCGCCGAAGGTTCCGAGAGACGACCGTAAGTGTAGCCGGTGGGCAGCATAATGCCGACCGGGGCGAAGCGGTGACCGCCCGTATGCGAGCACTCCCAAACCACGTTCGGGGGAAGGATGTCCGCCAGGTGCGCCGCAATGGGGCGACCGCGCAGGGCACAGCAACGGTCACGCTTGGAGTGGGTGCACACGAGAATCGCGGGGGAGTCCATGAGCTCCGCGCCGGTCACCTGAATCAACTCCTGCGGGTTGTCCAGGGGCAGTTCAAGCAGCTGCTCGGGGGCGCTCACACTGAACGAGTAGAGCTTCTCCTCACCCGGAGTGCAGAGCGCGTAGAGCACCCGGTGGGTCGGGGTGCCGGATGCATCCGGTGCACCGTGCAGTACGCGCCCCTCCCTGCCCGCCTGACGAATCAGCAGGAACTTCAGGCCAGCCTGCGAGGTTGCCTCACCCAGCGCTGTAGAGAGCGCCTCATCGAAGGCGGAGCCATCCAGTACGTCACGACCCCACTGACCCACGTGTTCGAGCGCCAGCCAGGCGGCGGTGCGTCCGGCGGTGCCGCCGAGCGCCTCGTCGTCGTAGAGGGAGCAGGAGTCCTCGGGAATCTTGGTGGCGCGGGTGCGGGAGGAGAGTTCGTCGGCGTGCGCGGCACGCAGGTTCTTCAGCTCGGCGGGGTTAGTAGCGCGCGGCTCGGGGGTTGCGGGGGTGCAGGATTCAGTCATCGGTTTCTCGATTTCGGGTGAACTGTGGGTGGGTTCAACGTACCACGAAGGCGCTGTGGTGCTTCACCAGCCTACGGGGCTCAAATGCAGAAAAACAACCGTGAGAGGGTGAATTTCAGGGGTTTTAAGCCTAATAGCGGATTCTGGGAGCCTCTAAAACCTCAAGATTTCTACGGGTCAGGATTTTTGCCCGGGTCAAGATTCCTACTCGGGCAGCAGGCTCATTGCCACGCGGTAGAGGCGGTCCTTCTCCTCGGGGGCGCCGAGGAAGGCGCGGAGCATGAAGCCCTGGAAAACCATCATGAAGGCGTCCGCATTGTCGCGGGCGTAGTCGGCGATGAGCGCCTCCTGCTCGGGGGCGCGCTGCGCCGGGTCGGGGTCGATTTCGTGCAGAACGCTCAGCTGTTCGGCCGCCCAGGGGGTGAGGGTCTTGGTGATGACCCCGTGCAGCAGGGGAATGACGTCCGCGGTTGCCTTGGCGATTTCGGGTGCGTGGAGCGATTCGAGGCGAATGCGCAGCATGGCGGAGAAGTTCTCGTTCACCTGCTGGTTGGTGTAGATGGCCTCGAGGATGTCCTGGGGGCCGGCGCCTTCGGGGAGTGCACTGTAGAGCTCCTTGAGGTAATCGAGGCGTTCGTCGATGGCGCTGATGAGGATGTCTTCTTTGCCGGAGAAGTGCGAGTAGATGGACCCGGAGGACAGGCCGGATGCCTTGATGATGTCGCTCATGGAGGTGTTGGTGTAGCCGTGTTCGAGGAAGCAGGAGATGGCGGCTTCGATGATTTGGGCTCGGCGTGCGGCTTTGGTGGCGTCTGTTAGTCGGGGCATGGTTCCAGTCTAGGTGGTGGGGTCCTGGAATGTGTAAACGCAATGCTGATTCTTTTTGTGACTTTGCAAACAAAATAGCTATTTCGTTTGCGTGTAGCCAAAACCAGGCGTAGAGTTCTAACCCGTAAACGAAATAAGCATTTTGTTTGGAGATTATCGTGAACAACGAAACCACCACCGCAGTCACCGCAGAATCGGTGACCGCCGCAGCACCCCAAGCTGCCGCATCCCAGAACGTAGCCGCCAAGAAGACCGCAGAAACCCCCGAGCGTTCCTCCTGGATCAAGGTCATCGCCACCTCCCTGCTGGCATCGCTACTCATCGCGGCTGTTATCCTCGCCTTCACCTGGCCCACCAAGACCATGGAGGCAAAGAACCTGCCCGTCTCCATCGCGGGCCCCGACGTGACCGTCAGCCAGTTCGAACAGTCCCTCAAAGACAAAGGCATTGAGACCTTTGAGCTGAAGCAGGCATCCTCCCGCGAAGAGGCCGAGCAGCAGATTAAGCAGCGCGAAACCTACGGCGCAATCATCTTTACCGAAGGCGCCGCCCCCGAGGTGCTGACCGCCCCCGCCGCCAACGCCGCAGCAACCCAGATGCTCAACGGCGTAGCCACCCAGCTGAACGCGCAGATTCAGCAGAAGGCACTCGAAGCTAAGACCGAAGCACTCACCCAGGCGGTGCAGGCAGGCGGTGAGCAGGGCGCGCAGGCTGCCGCGCAGCTGGAGCAGATGAAGGCGCAGGCCGAGCAGGCATCCGCCATGGCGGTGAAGACCACCGCAGTGGTGCCCCTGAGCGATAGCGATACCTCCGGTACGGGTTTGGCTATCGCGGCGTTCCCGCTGGTCATTGGCGGTATTCTCGGCGGTTCCTTCTCCGCCCTGCGTGTGAACGGCACCTGGCGCCGCTTCGCTACCGCAACCCTGTACGCTGTCATCGGTGGCGCGCTGACCGCCCTGATCCTGAACGTTTGGTTCGGCCTTATCCCCGGTGACTTCGCAACCCTGTGGGTCGCATTCAGCGCAACCTACCTGGCTACTGCGTCCTTCATCGTGGGTGTGAGCGCACTGGCCTCGCCGATTATTGGCCTGGCTGTGGGCGCCGTGATCACCATGTTCATCGGTAACCCCATTTCGGGTGCGTCCATGCCGAGCGCGTTCCTGCCCGGTGCGTGGGGTCAGATTGGCCAGATGATGGTTCCGGGTGCTTCCTCGACTCTGCTGCGTTCGATTGCGTACTTCCCGGAGGCTGCAACGAGCGGCCAGTGGCTGGTGCTCGGTTCCTGGATTGCGTTCGGTCTGCTCGCCGGTGTGACTGGCTGGGCTCTCAAGGAGCGCCGCACCGCAAAGGTGGAGGCATAAGCCTCCTGCCTCGCGTGAGGCCGCCGGCGCGAACGTATCGGCGCGAACTTAGCCGGTAAAACATAGTCGGCAAAACTTAAGAAGGGTGTGTACCGTGTTTACTGAACACGGCACACACCCTTTTCTGTCGGCCAACCGACTGTTATTCGCTTGTTACTGGTTGTCGAGGACGTACTGCTTGAACTGCTCGTCCCGGCGCTTGAATTCTTTGAGCTCATTCTCCAGGGCAGCCTGGTTCTTGGCGACGAGCGGCTTCTGGTACTGCGCCTCCAGGTCGTAGAGCTTCTGTGAACGGCCTACATCCTGATTGCACTGCGCTTGGATGACGGCGATTCGAATTTCCTCTTCTGAGGGGGTGGTGCTCTGAGGAATATTCTTTTCTTCCTTGACGGTCACCTCACTGTCGGGGGTGAGGCCCTTGTCTTTGACGCATCGCTTCCACTCGTCGTCGAGAGATTTTTTGAGCTGCCTATCCCCAGCGGCGTTTCGGACGTCAGTCTCCACACGCCTATACGTGGCGGAGCCGAATGGTATCTCTCCAATTTGCTTCATCTCTTCGCTGGCGCGCTGATAGCATTCGGTGCTGACATCTTTCCCAGGGTCGGATGAGGGTGCAGGGGAGGGCAGATCCAGCGTATTCGATTCGTCGCGCTCGTGGAGGCCGTATTTTTGGGCGTGCTCAACGTTCCAGATTCCGTAGGTCCTGCCGAGGTTCCTGCCGGATCCCTCGGTGCGGACAAACATCTTGTAGTGCTGCCCGTGTTCGGCAAAGCACTTTTTGCGGGCGAGCTCAAGGGCTTTGGTGTAGTATTCGTCCTTGCCGGTGGTGTCGTACGCGTCCAGGGGTAGGATCACCTGGTCATTTTCTGCGTCGAAGATCGCGCGGGCGCTTTCATCTTTCTCCAACGTAGGACCGAAGGAGCAAGAAGACAGCACAGTGCTGATGAGGGCAGTCGCCAGGAGCTTTTTCAAAGCTGACATGGTGTATATCCAATCTGTTACGGGGAGCCCGTGGCGTCGCGGCCACAACCCCCCCCCCCGTAGACCACGCGAACGATGTGGCCTTGAGAACACTTCTTGAGAAGGTGACTTAACAATACCCCTAGTAGATGCGGTTTTGCGCTCAATGAGCCGGTGCGTGCAACAGAAAATTTTCTGCCGCGTGGCGGGTTTGGTGCCGGCTGCGGATTTGCCCGGTGAGATTACGGTGAGATTGCGCAGGATAGGCGGGCGCACCTGATTTGGTGCCCCGCCCGCCTCGCGCCACAATGAACACATGACCGCAGAAGACACCACCACACTAACCAGCGCCAGGCTCGACCTCTGGCTCTGGTCAGTGCGCATCTTTAAAACCCGTTCCCTCGCCGCCGACGAATGCAAAGGCGGCCACGTGCGCGTCAACGACGCCCCCGCCAAACCCTCCCAAAAACTCAAAAAAGGCGACATCGTGAAGGTCCGCTACCCCGGCTGGGAACGCGTCTTCAAAGTCGAAAAACTCCTCGTCAAACGCGTAGGCGCACCCATCGCCGTCACCTGCTACGAAGACCTCTCCGGCCCGCGCCCCGCCTACCTCTCCATGCCGCCGGTCGCCAAACGCGAACGAGGCAGCGGCCGCCCCACCAAGAAGGAACGCCGCGCCCTCGACGAACTGCGCGGCCGAGGCGCATAGCCGCGCCCATCTCGCGCGCCCATCTCGCGCGCCCATCTCGCAGAGTGCACCCCGCCCCGCGCGCAGGCACCCGCGGCGGCGGCGGGGAGTAGCCTAGAAGGATGAGCACACAGAAGCACCCGAATACTGAATCCGGTAGCACTGCGTCCGGCGCGCCCGCGAAGAACGCCGCGAAGAATACCGCCGCGAGCCCCAGCGCCAACGCCGCCGAGCCTTCGCTGAACCGGCGCATCCTCGCCCTCGCCGTACCCGCCTTCGGTGCGCTCATCGCCGAACCCATCTTCGTGCTCACCGACTCCGCCCTCATCGGCCAGCTCGGCAAGGCAGAACTCGCGGGCATGAGCATCGCCGCCACGCTCGTCACCACGGTCGTGGGCCTCATGAACTTCCTTGCCTACTCCGTCACGCCCGCCGTGGCGCGCGCCTTCGGTGAGAAGAACCTGCGCCGCGCCTGGCAGATCGGCGTGGACGGCGTGTGGGTCGCCTTCGGCCTCGGCATGCTCCTCATGATAGCCGGATACGCCTTCGCAGACCCGCTGCTGCGCGGCCTCGGCGCGACCGACGAAACCATCAGCTGCGCCCTCGACTACCTGCACCATTCGCTGTGGGGTATTCCGCCGATGATGATTATCCTCGCACAGGTCGGCACGCTCCGAGGGCTCCAAGACACCGTCACCCCGCTCAAGGTCGCCACGGTCGGCACCGTCGTGAACATCGCGCTGAACTGGCTGCTCATCTACCCGGTCGGCTGGGGCGTCGCCGGTTCGGCGACCGGCACCTCCCTCACCCAGTGGGGCATGGCCGCCGCACTCGGCGTGGTCATGATGCGCGGCACCCGCGAACACGCCGTACGCTGGGCACCCGATGCGACCGGCATGCGTTCGGTGCTCTCGCTCGGCTCCTGGCTCATGCTGCGCACCCTGTCCATGCGCATTGCCTCCCTGCTGACCGTGTTCGTCGTGGCGCGATTCGGCACCGAACACACCGCCGCCTACCAGCTCGGCATGGGCGTATTTAACCTCTTCCTCTACGCCCTGGACTCCCTCGCCATCGCCGCGCAGGCGCTACTCGGCAAGGAACTCGGCGAACGCGACCTCAACGTAGAATCCGAACGCGTGAAGGTGCGCCAGCTGAAAAACCGACTGCTCCGCATGAGCCTCATCTACGGCGTGATCACCGGCCTGATTTGCCCGCTCATCGGCTTCTTCGGCTCCTGGATTTTCACGCAGGACGCGCAGGTGGCGTTCCTCTTCACCATCGCCACCGTCATCATTGCCCTCGGTCAGCCCATCGCCGCGTACGTGTTCACCCTGGACGGCATCCTCATGGGCGCACAGGACGTGAAATACCTGGCAATCGGCTGCTTCATCATGCTCGTCATGTACGTGCCCGTCATGCTCGGCCTGCACTGGGCGGTCGGCAACGGCACCATGGATGCGCTGACCGGGTATTGCGGCTTGTGGGCGGCGTATATTCTGTACTTCCAAGGAATCCGCGCGGTCATTTTCGGTCGCCGCGCCTCCTCGGATGTGTGGATGAAGGCGGGTGCCGAGTAGGGGCATCATAGGGGGTGCTCGGGGTACCAGCCCATCGGATTCTTACACCCGGTAACATGACACCGGCAATACGACCCCGGCGCTCGCGGGCGTATTTCCTGCGGGCGTAACTGACCACATTTTCCGCCACCCGCACCCTCCGCAGGTGTAGCATGACAGGATATTGAAACCCTCATGCAAAGGATGAAACCGTGACCGTAACCCGCGAAGAAGCCCTCGAAATTTTCGCCCGCCGCCGCGCAACCCGCGCCTACGACCCCGACCGCCGCGTCAGCGACGAAGACTTCGCCGCAATCCTCGAATTTGCGCGCCTGTCGCCCAGCTCCGTCGGCACCGAGCCGTGGAAGTTCCTGGTCATCCAGGACCCCGAACTGCGCGAAAAGCTCAAGCCGATCGCCTGGGGCATGGCGGGCGCCCTCGACGACGCAAGCCACCTGGTCGTACTGCTGGCGAAGAAGGGCCTGCGCTACGACACCCCGTGGATGCGCCGCACCCTCGAAGGCCGCAACCTCACCGAGGAGCAGATGGAGGCCGCACTCGAGCGCTACGGCAGCTTCCAGAAGAACGACATGAAGATCCTGGAAAGCGACCGCGCGCTCTTCGACTGGGCGTCCAAGCAGACCTACATTGCCCTGGGCAACATGATGACCGGCGCCGCAATGCTCGGCATCGACTCCTGCCCCATTGAGGGTATGGAACTACGAAGCAGTGAACGAGTTGCTCGCCTCCGCTGGCCTGTTCGACCCGGAAGAGTTCGGTGTGTCCGTGGCTGTGACCTTCGGTTACCGTGCCCACGAAATCGCACCGAAGAGCCGCCGCTCCATCGAGGACCTGGTCACCTGGGCCTAGGTTCTGCCGGGTTCTCGGTGAGGTTTTCTTGCCGGGTTTTGGAGCTCGGACTGTTGAGCTCGGGTTTTCGGGAGGGGCGTTTGAGCTAGGTGTTCAAGCCGACGCCCGTGAAAACTAAATATAAAGAAATGCACCGCCTTTACACGGGCGGTGCATTTCTTTATATCTTTTACCGTGCAAAAAGCACGGTGAGATATGCTTTTGAAATTTTCGTTTGAAATTGCGCGGGGCGATTCGACCCGTATAACGGCGCCGGCCTGTGTGACCGGCCCGTATAGCGGCGGAGCGCTACTTCCTAAACGCCGTCAGACGCATAGAATTCAGCACCACAAACACCGAGCTGAACGCCATTGCCGCACCCGCAATCATCGGGTTCAGCAGGCCCGCCACAGCGACCGGAACAGCCACCGAATTGTAGGCGAACGCCCAGAACAGGTTCGACTTGATGGTGCGCAGCGTAGCGCGGGAGAGGCGTAGCGCCGTCACCACCGAGGCGACATCCGAGCGGGTCAGCACGATATCGGCGGCCTCCGCGGCAACGTCCGTGCCCGAGCCCATCGCAATGCCCAGCTCGGCAAGAGCCAGCGCCGGGGCGTCATTCACGCCGTCGCCGACCATCGCCACGCGGTGACCGTCCTCCTGCAGCTGGCGCACCACCTGCGACTTACCCTCGGGGGTCACGCCGGCGTACACGTTCTCCGCCGAAATGCCGACCTGCGAGGCGACCGCCTGCGCAACCTGCGGGGCGTCACCGGTCAGCAGGATGGGTTCCAGGCCGAGCTCACGCAACTGCGCCATGGTTTCTGCCGCCTCCGGCTTGGGGGTGTCGGCAACCGAAATCATGCCGACCGGCTGCGGGGCGGGAGCGTCTTCTGCGGCTTCACCATTCGGGGCCTCGCCGCGGGCAACCACCACGGTCGTCAGACCCGCCCGGCGAGCCTGATCCAGCAGAGCCAACTGGCCCTCACTCAGCTGCGCACCTGCCGCCTGCAGGTACTCGGGAGTACCCACAACAACCAGTCGGGAGGCGCCGTTCTCGGCACCGTCACCCGCGCCGCTCAGCACGCCGCGCACGCCTCCGGGAACACCCTCAAAGCCGCTCACACTCGGCGCCGAAGCACCCTCAGCCAGCACACCCTGCTCACGGGCAAAACCGGCAATCGCGCGGGCAATCGGGTGCTCACTCAGCGCCTCCACGGCGGCGGCATCACGCAGAACAGACAGGGAACGCTCACTCTTGGAATCTGCGGATTCCGGCGAAATACCGGCAAAGTCACCCGCCGACTCATAGTCGTCAAAAGTGCCGTAGAACGCCACAGACATCTCACCAGTCGTCACGGTACCGGTCTTATCCAGAACCACACGATCAACCGTGCTCGTCGCCTCCAGCACCTGCGCATTACGAATCAAAATGCCCAACTGCCAGCCGCGACCCGTACCCGCCAGCAGAGCCGTCGGAGTCGCCAAGCCCAGGGCGCACGGGCACGCCACCACCAGCACCGACACCGCCGCGTTGAACGCCGCCGCACCGTCACCGGAAATCAGCCACCAGCCGATCAGAGTCAGCGCCGAAATCGTCAAAATCACCGGCACAAACACCGCAGAAACACGGTCCGCCAGACGAGCAATCGGAGCCTTCGTCTCCTGGGCGCTGGCCACCAGCTCACCCATCTTCGCCAGGGTCGTCTCGGTGCCCACGCGAGTGGCGCGCACCGTCAACGAACCAGACGTATTCACCGTCGCACCCGTGACCGCATCACCCGGATGCACCTCCACCGGCACAGACTCACCCGTCAGCAGGGACGCATCCACCGCCGACGACCCCTCAACCACTACACCATCCGTGGCAATCTTCTCGCCCGGGCGCACCAGGAACAGGTCGTCCGGCATGAGATCCTCCACCGGAACCTGCACCTGCTTGGTCACGCCCTGCTTGTCGGTGCGCAGCAGAGTCGCCTCTTTCGCGCCCATGCTCAGCAGGGTGCGCAGCGCCTCCGAGGAGCGGTGACGGGTGCGGTGCTCAATTGCGCGGCCAATCAGCAGGAACAGCGTCACCATGGACGCCGAATCGAAGTATAGCGGCGCGTGGTGGCCGGTAAACATCGACCAGAAACTGCCGCCCGCATGGTGTACGTGCGCCGTCAGTGCCGGGTTCATGAGCAGCTGCGCCAACGAGTAGAAGTACGCCACGACCACGCCGAGGGACACGAGCGTATCCATCGTGGAGGAGCCGTGACGGGCATTGATGAGCGCGGCCCGGTGGAACGGCGCAGCACACCAAAACGCAACCGGCGCCGTCAGAACCGCCACAACCCAACCCCAATTCGGGAACTGGAACGACGGGAACATCGAAATCAAGAAAATCGGCACACCCAAAATCGCCGCATAAATAATGCGGTCAGTGAAGCCGCCATTCATGCTCGGAGTGCTGTGATGGTTGCCGCCGCCGGATGCGTTCGTGTTCGTTCCAGCGCCCGCACGCGGCCCGTTCTTAAGGTGCGCCGTGTAGCCGGCATTGTTGATGGTCTCAACAATCTGCTCGTCGCTCACACCCGCGGGTACGATGACGCGTGCCGACTCCAGCGGCAGGTTCACCGCCGGGTCAACGCCGGGGATTTTGCGGAGCTTACGCTCCACACGACCCACGCAGGATGCGCAGGTCATACCCTGAATATCCACGTGGATGATTCGGGTGGATTCCGTTGATTTTACGGTCGTTCCGGCAGGATTAAAAAGAGAACGCTCACTCTGTGATGAGGTCTCGCGGGTGCTTGTTGAAGGCTGTGTAGAAGACACAATACTTCCTCAAAACTCAAAAACGGGAGGGTAGAAAAAGGTACACCAAGCCGGGGGAGGGGCCCCGAAGGACCCCGCCCCGGACGGTGTATGGTGCAGTGTTTAGGGTGCAGTACTGAGGGTGTCGCGGGAGTGAAAGCCGCGGGTAAAACCGCGAGGCTGTAAACGCGGCGGCGGGAGTAATGCTGCGGCTGTGAAAGCGGCGGCTTAGTGGTCGCCGGGCAGCCCATCCGGCCTGCTCGTGCGCGGGCGAATACCTGTCACCTTCGCGCCACGATCGGACACACCGTAGGCACGCTTCACGGCAGCCCGCGGGAACGGCGAAGCGTTCGCCTTCTCACGCGCCTTCACGCCCTGCTCGTGCTCGGCGGAACGCTTATTCGCGCTCGTGCCGCTACGTCGCGCCGCACCGGGCGCATCCTCACGCGCCGTGTATTCGGGGCTCTGCTTCACCCACGAATCGACCAGCGCCGCATCCAGATTCATCTGCCTGGCCACGCGGGTGATCGCGTCGCGCAGGTGCATGTTTTCGGCGCCGACAAGGGTGCGGACCGCGCCAACAACCATCGCAATGTACTGCGGAGGGTAAGCCATGATGACTCCTAATCGAGCCGGCTGCCGCGCTAGACGGCGGGGGTGAAGCCAGCCTCTACGATAGCGTCTGCAACAGCCTGGGTGTTGAGGGTGCCCTCGTGCTCAATGGTCACGGTGGAGACGCCGTCCTTGACGACGTCCACGGTCACGCCGGTCACGCCGGGAACTTCGCTGACCTCTTCGCTGACGCTCATAGCGCAGTGGTTGCAGGTCAGGCCGGTTGCCTTAACGGTGGTGGTGCTCATGATGATTTCCTTTCGGTAATGGGTTGAAAACTTGGGGCCGCCGAGGGGTTTGCGGCGCGTTTAGCTGCGCATGAGGCGGGAGATCGCGGCGGTTGCCTCTTTGACCTTGGCCTCTGCGATGGTCGGGTCGCCGGTGCGTTCGGATTCGACGGCGGCGCCGGTCACGCAGTGGCCGATGTGCTCTTCGAGCAGGTTCAGGGAGACGGCGTGGAGCGCCTTGGAGACCGCGGCAACCTGGGTGAGGATGTCGATGCAGTATTTATCTTCGTCGACCATGCGGGCGATGCCGCGGACCTGCCCTTCGATGCGGCGCAGGCGCTTGAGGTGCGCCTCTTTGTTGGAGGCGTAACCGTGCTGGGTTTCGGGCGCCTCGCCGCCGCAGCATGCGCCGGTGTGTGCCTTGGTGGGTTCCTCAGTGGGGGCGCCGGATGCGGTGCTGACCTGGTCGGATGTGCTGTGGCAGCACTGGTTGCTAGTGGTTTCCATGGCTTAAGTGTATACCCTATGGGGGTATACCGCAAGGGGGTGTTACGAGTTGTTACGCGGTATGGGGGCGGGGGTTTGTCGATAGGGGGATTCTTCGATAGGTTACGGCCCTTTCGATAGGTTAGTGACTTTAACGCGGGTTAAAGACCCACGGCAAAGACACTAACCTATCGAAAACCTCTGTCTAAAAAGCAGGCGGCCCCGGATGCACCAGGTAGGCGGGAACCGGTTGTGGTTTAGTTTTTTCGGTAATGAGTTAGTGACTTCGGGCTGGGATTTTAACCATTGCCAAAGACGCTAAGTCATGACCGAAATTGCTAAGTCATTACCAAATTTCCGCCCGTGTGGAGGAGCAGCCTCTGCAGATTTTGTGCCATGGTTTAGCGTCTTCTGCCATGGTTTTTAACTACGACCAAAGACGCTAACCTATGGCACAATTTTCGGCACACAAAAACAGGCGGCCCTGAATGTTCATACATTCCGGGCCGCCTGCTGCGGTTATTTATATGTTGGGATAGATCTGGTTTACATATCGGGCCAGTCGCGGTGTAGCGAATACTCCATATCCCCGTCACCGTTATCATTCAGGTGCCAACGCTGACCGGTACGAATATCGGCCTTGCGCAGACGCGGGTTCGGGTTGTCCTTCTTACCCATCGTGGGATCGTTCTTGCAACCCCAACGAGTGTCGTCATAGCTGCAGTCACCTGCCACGCGGCCCACATCAACCCACCACACACGAATCAGCAGCGGATCACTGGTCGCCTGCGGAGTCACCTCCATCATCTGCCACGGGCCCCCGTCCACGCGGAAACGAGCAGTGTAGTGCACGGTCGCATACGCATGGAAGTTACCCGAACGCTGGTAGGCGTAACTGGTTTCCGTTTGACGCGGACGCTCACGAGGGTAGGTGGTGACCGGTTTACCCGCGGTGTAGTGGGTTGCCTGGTCGCCGTTGCCGTATTCGATAACGTACGAGGAGGGCATGAGTTCAATTTCGACGTGTCCGGCGAGCATGTCTGCTTCGAGGCGGTAGGGGCCTCCGTCGTCGACGTAGAAGTTGACTTGGTCGCCCTTGTAGATGTTGGGGTCGCCTTCTGCCCTGCCGGTTCCTGCGGGGTTGTTGTAGGACTGGTGGAGGGTGGGCTTACCGGGTTCTAGCGATTGGGCAGCGTGAAGGATTTCCTCCATCATTTCTTCAAAGGTCGGACCGGTGGGACCTGGGCTGTCGGCACTGGTCAGGGTGCGAGTATCGTCGGGGACACAGGTTTCTGAGGTGCGGCTATATTTGCCAAAGCCGCCATCGATGTAGGTCCCATCGTCACGAGCGATGAGATTGTTGAGTTTTACGTGCCCAATTTTTCCGCCCTTACCTACGCAACCAAGAATATTAGAGTCACTTTTGGAACGAATTACGGTCATGCCGTTGGCGCCTTTGGTGGTGTAGGTGCTAGGTTCTGAATTTGATGACTGAGATGAATAGTCTTCCCCAGCAACATTCCCTCCGGTAGATTGATTACCGCCAGATTTGTTATTACTCTTTTGGGGCACCTGTATCTGGCAAATTTTTGCGCTATTATCCGAGGAACACTCGCTGGTATTTACAGCTGCTGTGGCAGAAATAGGAAAAGAAACAAGAAATAACAGAGCAAAAGTCTGTGATTTAAATATTTTATAATTTTTCATGCTCTTAGTCCTCAACAGGCTCATAATTCATAATTTCCCATTTCTGCCCGTTGTGTTTCAGCTCAAATTTGAAGGTGTCATCGGTTTTATCGTCATTGCTCCATTTGCGCCAGCTACCGTCGGATTCAACATAAGTCTCGTAGTCCCACTCGCGATAGGCTTTCCAGAAGTAGGTTTCACCATCTTCGGACCAAGGGTTACCGTCAGCTAGATAGTGGTTTATACCGCCAATGACCCATCCGCCTCTCTTGTAAAGGTCCTCGACGCCTGTATAGGCCTTACGTTCGTCTTCAAAAGTAGGGGACATGAACTTGAAAGCCATCGAGTAATCGCCAGTTTGAGTACCGTAATTACCCCACAAGATCCAGGCATCCATCGTCTTGCGCATGCCTTCCAACGACTTTTCGTTGTAGCCGTCCTCCGGAACGTTAGGCTTCGGTACATTCTGTGCCGGACCGTACTTATCCGCAGGGCGGTACTCGCCGTCAGGTGCCTTGGAGCCGCCCGAGTAGCCGCGGACAGTAGACGGGGTCGCACTCGCCGAAGGCGAGTTAGAAGTCGCCGCAGAAGCCGAAGCGGTCTCGCTCGGCGCCGCGGTTGCGGTGGCTGCCGCCTCATTATTTGCCTGCTGGCCGCACGCCGCAAGCAGGGCGCCAAGGCCCACAAGAGCGCCGCTACCCAGCAGGGTACGGCGATTGAAAATGGTCGAATCCATAGAAGATACGCTCCTATCGTCGGTGATGGTGTGTTGTTTAGTTACTAGTCGGGCCGCTTTTCACAGGTCAAACTGACCGCCGGAAGAAAACAGCCCCGTAGCGCGCCCATCAAGCGCATCAATGCGCTGTGGAACGCTACAGTTACCACCCTACCGCATGTTTGCCGTCGTTTGCATTCTTTTGAGGGTGGTGGCGGTGGTTGGCCATTATTTGGGCTTCTCAATGCTTTATGCATCAAATAATCTGCACTTGTGGAGGCGCTGCCTCTGCAGAATTTGTGCCATGGTTTAGCGTCTTCTGCCATGGTTTTTAACTACGACCAAAGACGCTAACCTATGGCAGAAATTTGGAACTCGTGACCGAATCTCCGGCTGCGCCAGGTAGGTGAGAGCTGGTTATGGGTTATGACTTAGCTTTTTCGTCGATAGGTTAGTGTCTTCACTGCGGGTTAAAGACCCACGGCGAAGACACTAACCTATCGAAAACCTCTGTCTAAAAAGCAGGCGGCCCCGAACGCGCACGCATCCGGGGCCGCCTGCTGCGGTTATTCAGACCCTACGAGGCAATCTTCGCGATCTGGAACATGGACGCCGGCATCGGGCGGTCCAGCGACCAGCGGATATGCATCGGCTTAGACCCCTCGTGAGAAATGTATTTCACGGTGCCCAGGCACATGTATGGGCTGGTGCCTATAGCATCTTTCTTGTTGCGGCGAACGAAAAGAACGATGCGGCGCCCCAACTCTTCATGATGCTGGAAGAGCTGACCCAGCTGACTTTCGGGAGTCGTTGCGTTCTGTGAATCCCACGCGAACTCCGAGGCGCTGATGGCGTAGTCCTTGTACATGGTGGTCGGTGAGAAGTGCTTCTCGGACTTCTCCAAATTCACTAGTAGTGCGGTGGTATTCGTCGGGTTGAAGGGTACGACACCGTTAACTGAGACGCCGGGGACCTTGAAGTTTTCCTCCTGACCACCCAGTCCGGCGAATAGTTCCTCGCGGGAGTAAAGGGCATGAGTGCGCAGGGGAATGCCTTCGCCCTCAAAGAGCGGTAGGGTGGAGACGGTATCCGTGGAGGTGTTGAAGTTCCAGACGCTCTCTATCTCTTGCAGCATGCCGCGGTTCTTACGCAGAGTCGTCAGGCCCTCGTCGAGGCTGAACTTCTCGGTGGAACCGTCCCACTTGGCCTTCGGCCAGATGGAGAACAGGAGCATCCATGCGTGGCGGCGCTGTTCGTCGGTCATGTCCTGTTCCAGGATGTCCGTGTTCAGCAGCTCCAGGTAGGCGTTAATGCGGAACGTATCGTGCACGTGCGTGAGCGCCTTGACGCGCTTATTCGTCTCGACGGATACGTTGTCGTGGAAGGGAACCACCAGGTCAGGGTACAGTCCACTCGCGGCCTTGAGGCTGGTCCAGGTCGTTGCGACAGGCTTAGTAATACCGGGCAGGGGCACCTTGCTGCTACGGCCGTAAATCTGGGGCAGACCCATGCTGTAGCGGTTGATGAAGTCCATGACGGTGGGGTCAATATCGGTGCCCGCGGAGTTTCTGCGCATATCTTCCAGGTAGCTCTTCGCGGTGTCGATAAGGGCACTCTGGTTCATGCGTAGGGACTCACGAATCTTCTGGATGACCTGCTTCTGGGTCAGCTCATCCAGGTGGAAGTGGCAACCGGCCGGCAGTTCGGGGCTCTTAATGTCCTGCTCGGTCAGGGCGCCCTGCCGCACAAAGGCGCGGTACTTACTGTGAACCATGAAGTTCTTATTCTGATGCCCCACAAAGTCGAGGACCGTCAGAACAGACTTCAACGGTGCACGGCGCAGACCGCGGCCCAGCTGCTGCAGGAAGAGTGTGAGCGACTGGGTGGGGCGCAGCATCAGGAGGGTGTCGACGCTCGGAATATCGACGCCCTCGTTGAACAGGTCCACGGTGAAGATCGTGGTCAGCTCGTGGGCTTCGTCTGCAAGGTTTTTCATGACCTCGGTGCGACGCTCAGCGGAGTCCGTACCGACCAAGAAGTCGGCGGGAATACCCACCTCGTTGAACTTCTGCGCCATGTATTCGGCGTGCTTCACGCTCACGCAGAAGCCGAGCGCCTTCATGCGCAGGGGGTTGTCGACCTTCTCGCGTAGCTCCTCCACGATGATGCGCAGGCGGCGTTCAGCCTCGCCCTTGGTGTACAGGTTTTCCAGGGCGTTTTCGTCGTATTTGCCGCTTCGAACGTCGATGCGGCGCAGGTCGGTGCCGTCGGCAATACCGAAGTACTGGAAGGGCACGAGGAGGTGGTCTTCGAGTGCATCCCACAGACGAATTGAGGTCGCCACGTAGCCGCCGAAGTACTTGTCGGCGATGTTCACCCCGTCTTCTCGTTCGGGGGTTGCGGTCAGGCCAATAAATTCGCGGGGCTCAAAATAGTTGAAAACTTTGTCCCAGCTGGCGGCCTTAATGTGGTGACATTCGTCCATGATGATGACGTCGAAATAGTCCGGTGCATAATTCTCAAGGGCAGCACCCGACAAAGTTTGAATAGTCGCAAAAACGGCCTCATTATATTCGGGCTTTTTGCCGCCGGTCAGGAGCTCACCGAAATTACCTTTAAGCATGACGTCGCCGAAAGTGCGGCGCGCCTGGTCAAGGATTTCTTTTCGGTGCGCAATGAAAAGCAGCTTCAGCTTTTTGCCGGACTGCTCGCAGAGGCGCCTGTAATCCAGGGCAGAGAATACGGTCTTGCCGGTGCCAGTTGCGGCCACGGCGAGGTTGCGGTGACGTCCCTTAGAACGAGCGTTCTGCATTTCTTCGAGCATACGCGCCTGATGCGGGAACGGGTGCACATCCAGCAGGGACGAGTCGATATCGTACTCCAGGCCCTTGCTCTTGCGGCCAGTAATATCCGCCTTGGCCAGGGCGGTGTCGAGTTCCTGTTTCTCCTGGTCAGTAGCGGTGTAAAGAGTGAAATCGCCGCTCTTCCAGTAGCTTTCAAACAGGCCTTCAAACTGGCGGATCAGGCCGGGCGTAATCGGGGTGGAGATACGCACATTCCACTCCAGGCCGTCAGTAAGCGCGGCACTGGACAGGTTCGAGCTACCCACATAGCCGGTGGACATGCCGGTATTGCGGTGGAACAGCCAGGCCTTCGCGTGCAGGCGAGTGCTGTCGCCCTGGTAGCTGATTTTCACCTCCGCACCGTACTCTTCGACGAGGCGGTCAATAGCCTTGCGGTCGGTCGCGCCCATATAGGTGGTGGTAATAATGCGGAAAGGAATACCGCGATTTTTAATAGCTTTAAGCTGCTCACTCAAACTATTAACGCCAGACATTTTAAGAAAAGAGCAGAGCAAATCTACACGGTCTGCGCTTTCTAATTCTTTCTGAATTTCAGTATTGAGATTCAGGTCTTTAGAAGTATTCGTCATCAGAGCAACATCGCTCAGAGGAATATCGGGGCGCGTAGTTTTTGCGTCAGTGAGGGTGAGCTCGCGCATCTGAATTACGTTGCTGTCATCATCGGTCAGCAACGAATCGTTCTGCTCGTCGGCCTCCTGCGGTAGGAGCTCCATCATGCGGTTGATGAGTTTCACCTGGTCAGCGGGGTTTTTGAGGCTTTCGAGGGCGGGGGCCAGTTGGGTGGCAAAGAACTGGGTGAGCAGTTCAGGGATGTTGTAGTCGTCCTTTTTGAGGATTTCTTCCTGCCATTGCGCGCCTTCGGGGATGGCACGGCCCATAAGCGAGGCGCTCTTGAGGTGTTCGTAGAGCCCCAGGGGGAGAGTTTCGTCAGTCGTGGTCATAGAAGCAGCCTAGCAGCCCGGGCGGTTTGGTGCTGCCCGGATGGTCACTGGCACGGGGTGGAGGCGGTGAAAGTCTGTAATTACAAAAATTCTCTACCCCGCCTCCTCCATGAATTCTTCCTCGAAAAGCCACATGTGTTTCGAGAAGCCACTTAACTTGTTGCTTTTCGAAACACATGTGGCTTCTCGGCGTATAAAAAACAGCACATAAAAACCGCCCCGTCCACCGCACCCACACGGGGGTGCAGCGGCCGGGGCGGCCTCATTCAGCGGTCAAAAACCGGCTTACGCCAGCCTCAGAGTCGCTACGCTAAAACCGGTTTACAGGCTCTGTGCCTGAATTGCGGTGATCGCAACGGTGTTGATGATGTCCTCAACGGTGGTACCGCGCGACAGGTCGTTCACGGGCTTACGCAGACCCTGCAGAACCGGGCCCACAGCGGCAGCACCCGAAGACTGCTGAACAGCCTTGTAGGTGTTGTTACCGGTGTTCAGGTCGGGGAAGATGAACACGGTAGCCTGACCAGCGACCTCGCTGCCGGGCAGCTTGGTCGACGCAATGGACATGTTCGATGCAGCGTCGTACTGGATCGGGCCCTCAACCGCGAAGTCGGGGTTCGATGCGCGCACGAGCTCGGTTGCCTCACGCACAACGTCCACGTCTGCGCCAGCGCCGGAGGTGCCGGTCGAGTAGGACAGCATAGCAACCTTGGGGGTGACGCCGAACTGACGTGCAGTCTCTGCGGATGCCTTCGCGATGTCGGCCAGCTGCTCTGCGTTGGGGTTCGGGTTCACTGCGCAGTCGCCGTAGACCAGAACGCGGTCTTCCATCAGCATGAGGAAGACGGAGGACACGATCTTGGTGCCGGGGCGGGTCTTGATGAACTCGAGCGAGGGGCGGATGGTGTTCGCGGTGGTGTTCACAGCACCGGAAACCATACCGTCGGCAATGCCCTTGTAGACGAGCATGGTGCCGAAGTACGAGGGGTCGGTCATGCGCTCGCGAGCAGCCTCAATGGTGACGCCCTTGTGCGCACGCAGCTCAGCGTAGGTTGCTGCGAAGTCCTCGGTGTACTCGTTGTTCTCGATGTCGATAATGCGGATCGAGCTGGGCAGTTCGATACCCTCAGCCTGGCAGATTTCTGCGATCTTGGCGGGGTTACCGAGCAGGATCAGGTCGCAGAAGTCGCGGCGTGCAATGATCTCGGATGCACGCAGGATTCGCACGTCGTAACCCTCGGGCAGGACCACGGAGCGGCGGTTTGCGCGTGCGGTCTCGATGAGGTTGTGCAGGAAGCGCAGCGGGGTCATGGATGCGGGGCGCTCAATTTCGAGGCGTGCGAGCAGTTCGTCCTTGTTGACGTGCTCGTCCCAACCGCCCATTGCTGCTGCGAGCTTGCGCTGGTGGCCGCTTTCGAGGGCGCCACGGACGCGGGAGACTGCGCGTGCAGACTTGAAGGTGTCCTTGGTGGTGGACAGCACGGGGAACGGTGCGTTGTCGATGAGGGAGCCGACTGCGGTGTTCTTGCCGGGCAGTGCGTCCAGGCCGCCGGTGAGCAGCACGCCGGAGGGTGCCGGGAAGGTCGGTGCCAGTGCGGATGCGAGGGTTGCGGCCACGATGTCTGCACGGTCGCCGGGGACGATGACGAAGTCGCCGTCGACGAACTGGTTCAGGAAGTTGGAGACGTTCATTGCTGCGACCTTGATGCCGTGGATGTCGCGGCTGAGGTCTTCTGCCTTGATGCCTTCGGTGTCGAGCTTGAGGGCCTCGGCAACTTCACCGACGGTGGGTGCGTTCAGCTCGGGGATTTCGGGCAGTACGTAGACGGGCAGGTTTGCGTCGCCGCGCTTGACGGACTTCTCGATTTCGTCGCGCAGTTCGGGTTCTGCGCGGCCGACGATGATTGCGAGCAGGTCTGCCTTGGATGCGAGCAGCTCGGTGCGTGCCACGTCAACGGCGGTGACTGCTTCTTCGACGGTTGCTTCCTGCGCACCGACGATAGCGACGACGGGCAGGCCCAGGTCGCGTGCAATCTGGACGTTCAGGTCGAACTCGACGGAGAGCGCGTTAGCGGGCAGGTAGACGCCGTCGACGATTACGACGTCGCTGTTGGCTGCGACCTTTTCGTAGGCGGAGACTGCGCGTGCGGAGATCTCTTCGGTGTCGCCATCTGCGATGAGTGCGAGGGCGTCGGTCATGGAGACTGCGCCGCCGACCTGCTCCTCAGCGAGGCCGAAGTGCTCACGGATGAGGCGTGCTACGGGGTCGTCAGAGATGGTTGCGCCGTCGAAGACGGGGCGGAAGAAGCCGACGCGGTCTGCGCGCTTGATGAGGGAGTCTGCTAGGCCCAGGGCGACGAGGGACTTGCCCGAGTTCTGGGACATAGCGGAGAGGTAAAGACCGGTGGTCATAGTTTTACTTTCCTTCTATGCGGATGTTCGGCGCTGGGTCCCGCGGCTGCGCAGGGGTGTATGTGCTCCTGTGCGCGGGTGCGTCGAGCTTATAGGTCATCTTCTATCTTAAGGCGTTGTGGGGGTGGCGCCTAACAGGGTGTGCGGTGCGCTGCGTCATGTGGGCGGGCTGTTCCCCTGTTTGGGTGTGCGGTTTAGGGGTTGAGGATGCGCGTGTATCGTACGCTGCGGCCGGGCGCCCAGATGCCGCGTGCCTCAAATTCGATGCTGTCGCGCTGGTAGCCGAGGTGCTCGTAGAAAGAGAGTGCTCGTTCGTTTTCGTTTAGGACCCACAGGTAGGAGTTCTCATCCGGGTAAATCACGGACTCGTAGAGCGCCCGGCCGAGCCCGGTGCCGTGCGTGTGGTTGAGCGTGTACAGGTGCGCGAGCTTGCGGGTGCCCGCGGGTAGCTCGGGCATGGAATCGGCGCGTTCGAGCTCCCAATCGGAAGGCTCGCACAGGGAGAGCGCCAGGCCGACCGGCTTATCCCAGTCGATCTGTGCGCCGATGGAGCAGGAGAGCCCGCTCTCGGGGGTCCAGCCGGGCACCTCGTAGGCGAAGAAGCCGCGCACGGTGGGGGAGGAAATGTGGCGGCGGAAGTCTTCAAGGTATTCGCCACGTTCGGCGCGGTGGCGGGCGGTGAAGCTCTCCCCGAGCGTGTCGAAGTACAGCGGGTCGTAGGTTTGCTCCATGCAGTCCAGCTGCAGGTTCACGTATTTTTCGGCGTCGGTCGGTTCAATCGGTGCGAGCGCGTAGCGGCCCTGACATACAAATCCCATGGGTTCTAGTCTACTCAGCCGGTTTCTGCGGAGGCGGGTGCGGGCGGGTGCGTACGCTAGGGGCGTGCGGGCTGTCGGCTAGTCTAGTCAGCTAGGCTAGTGGGTATGGCGAAAAAGAGCAGGGCACCCAAGAAATCCCAGAAGACCCAGAAGGCGCAGAAGAACCAGAAGAACCGCATCGACGATACCGAGAACACCCCCGTGCAGGGCGCGGCGGCAGGCGTGTACCCGATTTCTACGGGTGAGGCGGAGCTCGTCCCCGACGGCTACCACGCCGACGGCTGGCTGTTGCTCATTAATGGTGTGCAGTCTTCCCACGTGATTGTGGGCGAACCCCGCCAGCTGGATTTTGAGTACATGCGCTGGATTGCGGCGGTCGTCTCCTCCCACGTGGAGGAGCACCTGGATGCCGCGAAGCTGCGCATCACCCACCTGGGCGGCGGTGCGTGCTCCATGGCGCGCTATTTCGCCGACCTGTACCCGACCAGCCGCAACACGGTCGTTGAGCTGGACGCCAAGCTCGCCGAGTACGTGCGCACCTGGTTCGACATCCCCAAGGCGCCGCGCGTGAAGATTCGCGTAGGCGAGGCGGGGGCCGTCACCGCGACCTTCGCGCCTGCATCCCGCGACGTGCTGATTCGTGACGTGTTCGCCGGGGACACCACCCCCGAGGCGCTCACCACCGTCGAGTTCACCCGCACCGTCGCCGAGTCCCTGGCACCCGGCGGCCTGTACATCCTAAACTGCGGCGACGGGCCGGCACTGACCGGTGCCCGCGCCGAGGCCGCCGCACTGCTCGAGGTGTTCGAGTACGTGTGCATCGTGGCGGATTCGGCAATGTTGAAGGGCCGCCGCCGCGGCAACGTCATTATCGCCGGTTCGCACGCGCCCCTGCCGGAGGCGGGCTCCGTGCAGGCTGCCGCAATCGCCCGCGAGCTCATGGGTGGAGGCGTGCCCGCCCAGTACTGGGACACCGCGCGGGTACGCCAGTTCGTGAGGTAGCGGTTTTGGCGGTAGCTTACGTTCTTCAGTAATGACTTAAATTTTTCGACCATAGGTTAGCGACTTTGGTAGGGGCTTTTAACTACCGCCAAAGACCGTAACCTATGGCCCAATTCGGCGCCCTCTCCACGGCAGACGCTACTATAGTGGCATGCGATACACCTACCTTGGCCCCTCCGGCACCTTCACCGAATCCGCCCTGCTGAGCGTCCCCGGCGCAGCCGACGCCGAACGCATCCCCGCCACCAGCGTGCCCGACGCGCTCGCACGCCTGAACGCGGGCGAGGCGGACGCCGCCATGGTGCCCATCGAGAACTCTGTGGAGGGCGGCGTGAGCGCCACCCTGGACGCGATTGCAGCCAGCGAGGGTGTACGCATTATTCGTGAGGTGCTCGTGCCGATCCGCTTCGTGCTGGTCGCCGCAAAGCCCATCAGCATTGAAGACGTCAAGACCATCTCCACCCACTCACACGCCTGGGCGCAGGTGCGTGGCTGGGCGCAGGATAACGTACCCACTGCAGCGTACCTGCCCGGTTCCTCCACCGCAGCGGCGGCTGTCGGCCTGCTCGAAGAGGGCTGCACCTACGATGCGGCAATCTGCTCCCCGGCGCTGCTCGCCTACCACCCCGAACTGCACGTGTTGCAGGACAACATCGGCGACAACAAGAACGCCGTGACCCGCTTCGTGCTACTCTCCCGCACCGCCGACATCCCCGAACCGACCGGCTCCGACAAGACCACCCTGACCGTGCCGCTGCCCACCAACCGCGCCGGCGCCCTGCTCGAACTGCTCGAACAGTTCTCCGTGCGCGGCGTGAACCTCTCCCGCATCGAATCTCGCCCCACCGGTGAGGGCATGGGCTCCTACTCGTTCAGCATCGACGCCGACGGCCACATCTACGAGGCACGCATGCGCGATGCACTGCGCGGCCTGCACCGCGTCTCCCCGACGCTGAAGTTCCTCGGCTCCTACCCGCGCGCCGACCACGAAAATACCGAGGTCGACAGCATCCACTCCGACGGCTCCTTCGACGCCGCGCACGAGTGGGTCGAGTCGCTCTTCCCGAACGGCCGCCCCGCACAGCTGCAGCGCCACTAGCGCAAACCCCGCCCACAACCCACCGCAAGATTAGGTAGGATAAAACAGTGATTGATATTAACCTCCTCCGCGAAAACCCCGACGTCTTCCGCGCCTCCCAGCGAGCACGCGGCAAGGACGAAACCCACGTCGACCGCATCCTCGAAGCCGACACCGCGCGCCGCGCACTCATCGGCGAATACGAGAACCTGCGCGCCGAACAGAACGCATTCGGCAAGAAGGTCGCCAAGGCACCCAAGGAAGAAAAGCCCGCCCTCGTCGCACAGGCGAAGGAACTTGCCGCCCGCGTCAACGAAGCAAAGGCAGCCTCCGAGGCGAAGACCGCCGAATACGAGGAACTGATCAGCAGCATCGAAAACCTCATCATCGACGGCGTACCCGTCGGCGGCGAAGACGACTACGTAGTCGTCAAGAAGGTCGGCACCCCCCGCGACTTCACCACCGAAGGCTTCGAACCGCGCGACCACCTCGAAATCGGTGAACTCGTCGACGGTATCGACATGGCACGCGGCGCGAAGGTCTCCGGCGCACGCTTCTACTTCCTCAAGGGCCAGGTAGCACGCCTCGAACAGGCACTCATGTGGATGGCGCTCGACCTCGCAACCGAGCACGGCTTCACCATGATGACCACCCCCACCCTGGTACGCCCCGAAATCATGAACGGCACCGGCTTCAACGTCAAGCACGACGACGAAATCTACCGCCTCGAACGCGACGACCTGTACCTGGTCGGCACCTCCGAGGTGGCGCTCGCCGGCTACCACACCGACGAGATCCTCGACTTTGAGAAGGGCGCGAAGAAGTACCTGGGCTGGTCCTCCTGCTACCGCCGCGAGGCTGGCTCCGCAGGTAAGGACACCCGCGGCATTATTCGTGTGCACCAGTTCAACAAGGCTGAAATGTTCGTGTACTGCCCCGTTGAGCAGGCAGAAGAGATGCACGAGAAGCTGCTCGCCCTCGAAGAGGAAATGCTGCAGCGCTGCGGCCTCGCATACCGCGTGATTGACACCGCTGCAGGCGACCTGGGCACCTCCGCCGCCCGCAAGTTCGACTGCGAGGCGTGGGTCCCCACCCAGGGCACCTACCGCGAGCTGACCTCCACCTCGAACTGCACCACCTACCAGGCGCGCCGCCTGAACATTCGCGAGCGCACCCCGGACACCGTGGACGAGGCAGGCAACGTGCGTAAGGGCCGCACCCGCTCCGTGGCGACCCTGAACGGTACCCTGGCGACGACTCGCTGGGTGGTTGCCATCCTGGAGACTCATCAGCAGGCAGACGGTTCTGTGCGTATTCCCGAGGCTCTTCGCCCGTACATGGGTGGCGCCGAGGTTATCCCCGCAGTAGCTGCTGAGTAATCTCACAACCAGCTGAAAAACCCGCTCACCGCGTAAACGGTGGGCGGGTTTTTGCGTGGGCGGGTAGTCTAAGAGTTATGCCTCTTTACCGTAAGCTCCTTGGTGTTTCCGCGGCGGCCTCGCTACCTGCCTTCTCGAGTTTTCTCCGCGCATGCGGGGATGGGCCCGACCTCCAAGCCCGTTTTCCGAACGACGAACTTATTAACGAGGCCGTACACCTGAACTCGAATACCGAATGAATGGAAACGTAATGGTGATCAATCACAAGCGACGGGGCGAAGCACAGAGCGCTCCTAGCCTGCATCTGAGAGACATGCCCATCGAGCACTTGTATGCGCGCTATCAAAAGATAGCGCGGAACCTGCCGAGACGGATCCGCTGGCTTGCTTTGATATTCGCGCCAACGAGCACGAGTTTCACCGTCTTCACCGCTGGCCTACTGAATGTTGCAGGGGCTCTGATGATTACGGCAGGTATCGGTCAGGTAACGTCAGGTGAGAGGACCCCAGGCAGTGCTATTTGGTTACTCATCTTCGCTTTCCTGGCTGAAAGCCTAGGGTACTGGGTGAAGGAACGCCAAGAGCTTATTCTCACGATCGCGGTTCGACAGCTTACATACCGCCGTTTCCGGGACATCTTTAGTAGGTCATCCCATCCGCCGGAAGCTCACGGGCATGTTCTCACATACCCAGGACAGATCAGCCAGTTTGCCTTCGTTGTTGATTTCGCCGTTTCAACCGTTCAGATTATTGCCTTTCTCGCGGTTTCGCTCGCGCTATATGGTGCAAGCGGCGCCATCGCTGCGTTGCTCATCACTGGATTGGTATTCGTCAGCGTCCGTCTCATCAACTTGGTGGGCCGACTATGGGAACAGTACGTCGCTCTAGAGGGAGAGCGTAGGCAGTGGATCCAGCGTGTAGCAAACGCGCTGCCTCGAGGGCATAGCATCCCCAGCTGGGGTACCGCCCTGGACAAGGTCGCTAGCATCCGAAACACCGAAGAGCAGCTTCTGCACAGACGAGTCCCGTTGCAGATCCTGAATGGATTCCTTGAACGGGGAGCACTAACTGCGGTGCTCGCTGTGGTTGCGGTTCTCGGCGCGTGGCTCTGGCCATCCGCTCATTTCGGTATTGGAATTATTTTGGCAGCCCGCTACCTGTACGCAGCGGTGCAGAACAACATCGTAAACTATCGGGTTATTCGGCTCGCTGTGCCAATGATGCGTGAGCTCGACAAGCTCGAGTCGTCTCCAAATTGCACGGTTAAACAGCAGGACTGGGTGGGGCAGCCTTCAAAATCTAGAGAGGTGCTTGCAGCTACGTCTGAGCGCGCTGAAGCATTGCGCACATCCGTGACCACCCCCGATTCTGCTTTCGTACCACGCAACCCGGAAGTGTCCCATTCGGTGTTGTCAGCGTGGCGAGCTTCTGCTTCGCCACATCAGGTATCCCGGTTCACTAGCCTCGCTTTAGATATGGGGCTCACTGAGGATGTGATCGGGCGGTTCTGGCAAGACGCAACAACCTTGTCGTCAGGAGAGAGACACCGTGCTGCTGTCGCTCTCGTTTTGGCAGACAAACCGGACTGGCTAATTTTGGACGATACGTTCGCGGCGCTTGATCCTGTAACACGAGAAGTGGTTGCCGAGAGAATCTTAGAGTGCGTGCCAACGTGCACACTTCTGGCAAGCTCGGAGGAGTACGTACCGAGTGCCTTCACCTCCGGCAATGATGCGAGGGTAGACCTTCTTGAGTTGCAGGCTCATAGCCCCGGGGCAGCTAAGGAGGCAGATGCTGGTTCGACGGATGTGAGCGAGGGACAGGACCTTCCTGACCCTGAGCCGAAGCGTGCCACATTCCGACGATCGGCCCTGTTGTTGTTTGGACCGCATTTGGTGTGGATTACGTGTGGCGCCCTACTCTTGAGCGGATCCGAAGTTGCTTTTGCATTGACGATTGCTCACAGTGATGGGCTGTCTGCTCAGGTTGCTGGAGTGTCAGCTGCTTGCGCACTGGCAGCAATTGTTGGGTCCGTCATGTTCTTTGGCCCGCTCTACTGGGCTCCCATCGCTAGGCTGAGCGATTTGCACGACCGGGTTATACGCAGGCTCGATCGATTCGCTAGTCCTAGAACAAGCGGTGCGGTCATGGGGCGGATGGGTGAAGACTTCTCCGACCTTCAGATGTCGGTGCCTAGCGCCCTGGGTTCGGTATTTATGGTCATTCTACAGACCTTTATGCTCATCGGAGGCGCAGTGGCCGGCGCCCCGCTGTTCATAATCGTTGTGTTGGCGGTAGCACCCCTAGCGATGCTTGCTATGCGTCAGGGTTCAAAGTGGATTCTCCCTGCCTCGACGACGGCTGCCAATCGCCGAGGTGACTTCATCGGGGTGGCTGGTGCCCAGGCTGGCTTACACGCTGCGCCCGTCAGTGCAGGGCTGCGTCGGGCTGGAGAAGAAGCCTACGCTCATTCGGAGGCTGCATACGTCAGCAGCTCGATTCAGTTGGCGAACGCCTACGCACTGCGTACGGGACTGATCCAGTTGCTTGTGTTGTCACTGAATGTTTCTGCAGTGGGATTGGCACTGATGGTCGAAGGATCGAACTCAGTGGTTGCTCCCGCGGTCGTAATATATTTTGCAGTAACTCTGTCATCTGGCATCCAATCTACGGTGGAGACGCTGCAACAGGTTGGTGTAGTCAGCTTGACTGCGGAGCGTGTTCGGATGCTTGAAGAGTACCGGGCCGACCGTTCTTATCCGCCCGTGCGGTCTGCTGACCTGGCTCTGCTTGAGAGCGTTCTTGACTCTGGGTGTTCTATGGTTGCCTTGATTGGACCAACTGGCGCGGGGAAGTCCGTCATGCTTGATGCTCTATACCGCCGGTATCCCCAAGGCGAAGTGGTAATCGTACCAGATATCGATCCGTTCGCATCTGAAGCATCGAATTCGAGCGGGCTCATGCTTGCGCGTTCCGTGCTACGTGAAGGCGCTGCCCGGCTTGTGCTGCTTGATGAGACCTTGAAGGGTCTCACTCCGTCAGAGGAACGCGCTGAGCTCGAATCGATGGCGTGCGCTATCGAGGGCAGTGACAAGCAGGTTGTGATTGTCCTTCACTCGCGCTCTAACCTTGCTTGGTTCAAAGAAGTGGTGAATTTAGATGCGTGAGCTGACCCAAGTACTACGTTTTTCTCCATGAACTATCGAGGACGAAATGTGAATCTATAGGGCCAAACCTTATAGCCTGGACCGATTCGTCGGTGGCACTTCTAAACGAGTACGGCGCCATACTGTGCACACCTGACCGCGAGGCGACACCGCTGGACTTACCTGAGGCTCCAGGCTCGTTACCTCGCCTGATTCGGAAGCCTCTTGAGTGCTCGCGCGCTCGCACCCGGCTCCCTCATCTGTACATGGGTGGTGCCGAGGTTATCCCCGCAGTAGCTGCTGAGTAAGGGGTTGTCCGCCCGCTAAGGCGTATCAAAACCAGCTAAAAAACCCGCCCACCGCTTAAACGGTGGGCGGGTTTTTGTGTAGGCGGGTAGTCTAAGAGTTATGCCTCTTTACCGTAAGCTCCTTGGTGTTTCCGCGGCGGCGGCGTTGACCGCCTCCGTCACTCGCGCCCGTAAAAACGCGCGCCGACGCGCTATTGAACTGGGTGCGCCCTTCGGCGTTCTGCCGAGCCTGCCCGCCGGTGAGGCGCAGCGCGTGGGCGTGGTGTACAACCCGAGCAAGCCCGGCGCTGCGCCGGCTATCGAGATTCTGGAACGTACCCTCGCGGCGAACGGCCACCCGCAGCCGCTGGTGCGCACCACCCGCGTGGACGAGCCCGGCTCAGAGGCCGCCCGCGAGCTGATTGCCGAGGGCGTTGACCTGCTGATTGCTGCCGGTGGTGACGGTACGGTGCGTGCCGTGGCGGCGGCGCTGGCGCATCATGAGGGGCGTAAGCCGCGCCTGGGTATTCTGCCGATGGGTACCGGCAACCTGCTGGCGCGCAACCTGTACATTCCGGTCAGTGACGTGGCGGCGTGCATTGATATTGCGCTCAACGGCGCGGGTCAGGCCGTTGACGCGATTGAAATGACGACGACGAGCGCCCCCGGCGAAGAAACCGAACACACGTTCTTTGTGATGAGTGGTGCCGGCTTTGATGCGCTCGTCATGAACGACACGAACGAGGAGATTAAGGCGAAGTTCGGTTGGGTGGCGTACGTGCAGTCCGGCATGAAACATATGCTGGGCAGGTCGCATCCGGTGAGTATCAGCGTGGATGGTGGGGAGCCCCGCATCCTGCCGATGCGTTCGGTGCTGATTGCGAATTGTGGCCGCCTGCAGGGCGGTATTCGTCTGGCGGATATGACGGATGTGAATGATGGCAACCTTGAGGTGATTGTGGCGTCCCCGCGTGACCTGGTGGAGTGGGGCCTGTTGATGGCGAAGGTTACGCGCCGCACGATTTTGGGTTCGCCGCGTATTGAGTTGCCGGTGATTCGTCACCTGGTGGGCTCTGAGGTGGTGTTGGAGTTCCCGGACGGTGCGCAGCCTGTTGAGGTGGATGGCGACCCGGCACCGTCGGCGTACCGCATTAGCGCACGTGTGCTGCCTGCCGCCGTGGAGGTGGCGGTTCATCCGGACGTGCTTTAGCTGGCGTGGCGAAGGTATTGGGAGGCCTCCCAGCACCCCGAACACCTATATGTGACCTGGATTATGAAAGAAATCGCGGATTTTTTCACTATTTCCTGAAAATCAGGAGGATAATGAAAAAAACCGCGATTTTTTACACTATCAAGGAGGGCACACGTGAGCACCACCGGCACAAGGTACCGCACCCTCAAAAGCATCTTCCACGAACGCGGCAAAGCCGCCGCACAAACCGAACTGCAGGCACGCCGCAACGGCCACTCCACCTACCTCCTCAACGAATTCACGGTAGGGAAGCACCCCCTGTTCTACATGGCAGACCGCACCGCGCTCGCATCCTTCGAACGCATCATGCGCCGTGAACGGCGTATCGAACAGCTGAGCTCCCAACTGCCCAGCATCGCCATGCGAAGCTACCTACTCGACCTGGCGGTGCGCAGCATCGTGGCGTCCGACCGCATCGAGGGCGTACACACCACACGCCAGCTCATCTCTGAGGCGCTCACCTCCGGCGATAGTGAGGACCCCCGCGCCAAGCGAGCCGTCGAATTCGTGAACCTCCTCAAAGACCTGGGGGCGGGTAGCCCGCCCTCCACGGTTGAGCAGGTGCGCAGCCTCTACGACACGCTCCTCGAAGGGCACCTCGCCGAAGAAGACCGCCCAGACGGGGCGCTATTCCGCACCAAACCCGTGGTTATTCACGACAACACCCGCGAAATTCACCGCGCCCCCGACAGCGAAACAACCATCACCGCCAACGTGCAGGCGGCGCTCGACCACGCCCTCGACCCGAACGTGCCGGCGCTATTCTCCGCGATCGCCGCGCATTTCATGGTGGAATACACACACCCTTTCTACGACGGCAACGGTCGCCTGGGCAGGTACCTGCTGGTGTCTCACCTGGGGCAGACGCTCACCCGGCTGACGACCCTCACCCTGCCGAGCACGCTCAACATTCAGAAGAGCCGCTACTACAAGGCGTTTAGCGCGGCGGAAGAACCCCTCAACTACGGTGAGGTGACAGGTTTTCTGCATGTTTTTTTGGGGCTGATTGAGCAGGCTCAGGGGCATCTGGAAGACGAGCTGGAGGCGCGTGACCGTGCGTGGCGTGCCCTTGGCAGGCGTATCGCTGAGCTGGAGGGTAGCCACGCCTGGGCGGGCGGAACCTCCGGGCTGACTTCGAAGAAGCGTGATGATGTCCTGCGGCTGCTGTACCTGCTGGGGCAGGTGCATATTTTCCGTGCGCCGGTCGCGCCTACCTCAAGCGAGCTACAGGAGGCGCTGGGTGTTACGGCGCCGACTCTGCGCGATAGGCTCAAGCTGCTGCAGGGGCTTGGTTTTGTTGAGGGTGTGAAGGCGGGCCGCACGATGCGCTGGTCCCTCACCGAGGCGGGAACCGCCCTGCTGGGCCTGCCTGCCGTGGAAGACGACGAAGACTAGCCCACGAGCATAAGGACTACGAGCATAAGAAACAGGGGAGGGGCCGCACCGGAATGCGTCCCCTCCCCTGAGCTGTAGTTAAACAGAAAAGGCACCCCGTAAGGTGCCTTTATGTGTCAGGATCGTCAAGAACGGCCAGAATCCTCCAGCTTTCATACCTTGACGCCTTCATCCCTGGGCCCGGAGGGCGGTAACTATCGTTTTATCCTGACAACCCCCACTATACGGAGGTTATACCTACCCCCGCAAGCGTTTCAGTCACGCACGGTCGGGGGCCTAGTTTCGGCGCACAAAAAAGGCACCCTCAGCGGGTGCCTTATGCGCAAGGTCCGTAGCTTCGACCAGGATCCACCGGTACACCCCGCTACGGCTCACCCAGTATACCTCCTCGCCTTGCGGCGAATACGTCAGGGTTCTTGTGTTACCTTGCTAGTTCCAACTATACCTAAGCTCTGAAAACACCACCAGTAATTAGGTCATACCTTAAACCTATCCTCCAGGCGTTCTCTCCACCCCACCCAACGCGCGCCTCCTGCCCCCGTTAATGCTCTGATACCGCCCGCGATAAAACCCCCGTTAAAAACACAGTCGGGACCGTCTCGCACGCAGGCTCGAAAAGTGCGAGAATGGAACGAAAAGAAAACTACGAAAGAGATACTTTCATGCTTATTCTCGTTGTGAACGCTGGTTCTTCCTCCCTGAAGTACCAGGTGCGTGACACCTCCCTGCCCGAGGCAGAGCAGATGCTGACCTCCGGCCTCGTCGAAAACATCGGCACCGACGTCCCCAACCACGAAGTCGCATTCGACATCATGTCCGAGAAGCTCGAGCCCGTCCTGCACGGCCGCGAGCTGCAGGCAGTCGGCCACCGCGTGGTGCAGGGTGCAGAGAAGTTCACCCACCCCACTCTGCTGACCGAGGAAGTTGTCCAGCAGATCGACGACCTCTCCCCGCTGGCACCGCTGCACAACCCCGCACACGCTCAGGGTATGCGCGCAGCAATGCACAAGTGGCCCTCCCTGCCGCAGGTTGCTATCTTCGACACCGCGTTCCACTCCACCATGCCTGAAGAAGCATGGCGCTACGCAATCCCCTACGACCTGGCTGACAAGTACAGCATCCGCCGCTACGGCTTCCACGGCACCAGCCACGAGTACGTCTCCCACGTTGCAGCTGACATGCTCGGCATTGCACGCGACGAGTTCAACGGCATTGTCGCTCACCTCGGTAACGGCGCGTCCGTGACCGCTGTGAAGGGCGGCAAGTCCGTCGACACCTCCATGGGCTACACCCCGCTGGCTGGCCTGATCATGGGTACCCGCTCCGGCGACATTGACCCCTCGGCGCTGACCACCATCCTGTCCCGTGAGGGCATTGACGGTGAACGCCTGGACACCATCCTGAACAAGGAGTCCGGCCTGCTCGCACTGGCTGGCTCCAACGACATGCGTAAGGTCGTTGAGGCTGCACAGTCCGGCGACGAGCGCGCACAGCTCGCACTGGACATGACCTCCTACCGCCTGATGAAGTACATCGGCGGCTACAACCTGGTTGTTGGTGGCGCGCAGGCACTGATCTTCACCGCTGGTATCGGTGAGAACTCCGGCGACTTCCGCAAGCTGGTCCTCGACCGCCTCGGCGCACTGGGCATCAAGTACAACGAGGAAGAGAACGCTAAGCGTTCCCCCGAGCCCCGCGTGATTTCCACCGAGGATTCCGCTATCAAGGTGCTGGTCATCCCCACCAACGAGGAGAAGGCTATCGCTGAGGCTACCGAGGAACTCGTCAAGAGCCTCTAAGCCCCACGCACCCCGCCGTGTAGGCGGTACAGCGTAACGTGATCCGCCGTGGTGCCCATTCTGTATGGGTGCCGCGGCGGATTTCTTTATGCTCGTCTTATGCCCGCGAGGCGGCGCGCTCCTTACACTGTGGCGCACTGTAGCGTCGCGAATGGGCATTCTATGAGAAAAAGCGTATTCACATTCACTAGTAAGTGCCCAAAAACGATAGAGTGGAATCAGATAACACTCGATACGAAGCGGACGAGACATGACTCAACCTCCTGAAAACCACCAGCAGCCCGGCGGTCAGTTCAACGCCCAGCCCGGCCAGCAGGCATTCCGTGCCCCCGGTGAGCCCCTCCCGCAGGACCTCTCCGCCGGCTGGCTCCCCGAAGACGAGCGCCAGAAGCCGGTCAGCCCCCTGCCCCAGCCGAAGCTCTTCGCCTACCAGTCGATGCTGCCGCCGAAGGTGCTGCACGCGCTGCGTCACCCCTCCGAAATTCCGTGGCTGGTCGCCGCCTACGCGGTTACCGCGGTCGGCTACATTGTGCTGTTCATGGCGCTTGCCGACCTGTTCAGCTCGATGATGCGTTACCTCTTCAGCTCAACCGGTGAAGGTTCGGTTCGAGTACCTTCTTCCGGTAGCACCTCCGCGAGCCTGGAAGACCTGATTTTCCAGACGGTTGGCTTGCTCATCCTGGGTCCGATTGCCGTCTTTATCGTTCGTGCAATCTACTACGCGCAGCAGCGTGTTCACGGTGTGCGCATCACCCCGACCCAGTTCCCCGAGGCGTACCAGATGCTTGCCGAAGCAGCTGAGGCTGCGGGCCTGCGCCGCGTGCCGGATGCGTACGTCATCCTCGGTAACGGCACCATGAACGCTTTCGCGGCAGGTCACGGCTTCCGCCGCTACATCTGCCTGTACTCCGACCTGTTCGAAATCGGTGGTAAGTCCCGCGACCCGCAGGCGCTGCGCTTCATTATCGGTCACGAGGTTGGCCACATCGCCGCAGGTCACGTCGGTTATTTCCGTCTGATTTTCACTACGCTGTTCAACCAGATTCCGGTGCTGTCGAGTGCGCTGTCCCGCTCGCAGGAGTACACCGCCGACAACTTCGGCTACCGCTTCTGCCCCGAGGGCGCTGAGGGTGCTGTCAAGGTGCTTGCGGCTGGTAAGTACCTGAACAAGCAGGTCAACTTCGATGAGCTTGCCGACCGTGCGGTGACCGACCGCGGCCTTGCCGTCTGGTACGTGAACCTGCTGGCAAGCCACCCCATTCTCACCTGGCGTGCGCACGCGCTGCGTGACCGCACCCAGCCCGGCCGCCTGTTCTGGCGCCCAACTGAGAACCCGGTCAAGGACTCCGCACCGCGCGTTCCGGTCCTGATTCCGGCATCTGAGCCGGTGCACATGTGGCCTGACCCGATTCAGTCCACCGAGTTCATGCGTGAGCACCAGGACGCGTGGGCTGACCACACCCTGGAGACCGTGGACGTGTACCCCAAGCCTGAGAATGCCCCCGAGTTCGATGCGAACTCGACCCTGTTCGCTGGCTGGCTCACCGAGCAGGCTCGTGCCTTCCACGGTCAGCGTTGGGATGCGTACGCTGCCGCTGGTGGCATGCCGGCACCGGGTGCGCCCGGTGGCCCGCAGGCGCCCGCACCGGGTCAGCCGTCTTACGGTCAGCAGCCCGGCTTCGGTCAGCCTGCCGCAGGTCAGAACGGTGCAGCCCAGAATGGTGCAGGCCAGCCTGCACCTGAGCAGCCCTCTAATGGCCAGTCTGCTCCCGAGCAGTACGGTTACGGCCAGTACGGTAGCGGCTCCTCTGAGGGTGGCTCGTACGGTCAGGGTTACGGCTTCGATAGCGATAAGAAGTAGTTCCTGAGAAGCAGTTCCTGAGCTACAGGCCCAAGAACCTTTGAGAACCCGTCGGGGTGCCTAATGCGCCCCGGCGGGTTCGGTCGTTAAGCCCAGTTACCCGATAAGCCCGGTCCCGCCTCCTGCACATTCCTAAGCTCTCCCCGCGTGACCCCCAGGTGAGAAGATGTGCCCGCCCCAGCATCCGCCGCGGGGTGCAGTTCTAGAATGGAAACCATGCTTTCATCACTTCGCTCCATCAAACTCGACCCGCTGCTGACCATGCTCATTAGCGCGGTCATCCTCGCAATTATTGTGCCGGCGCGCGGCGACTTCGCCGAATGGTTCAGTACCGGCACGAAGTTCGCGGTCGCCCTGCTGTTCTACCTGTACGGCGCTCGCCTCTCCACCGCGGAGGCGATTCGCGGCCTGACCCACTGGCGTCTGCACCTGATGATTCTGAGCTGCACGTTCGTGCTGTTCCCCCTGGTTGGTTTGGCGCTTTCTCCGCTGCGTTTTGTGCTCGGTGATGGGCTGTACATGGGCATTCTGTTCTTGACCTTTGTGCCCTCGACCGTGCAGGCATCGATCGCGTTTACGTCCATTGCGGGCGGTAACGTGGCTGCGGCGATTGTGAGTGCTTCGCTCTCTTCGATTGTGGGTGTGGTGGCGACCCCGCTGCTTGCCATGCTGCTGATGAACACGGGCCATATTGAGTTCTCCGGAACGGTCTTCCTGGACATCGCCGTTCAGCTGTTCCTGCCGTTCGTGCTCGGTCAGCTGACGCGCCGCTGGGTGGGGGAGTTCGCTAAGAAGCCGACGACCAAGTGGCTGGATAAGTTCTCGGTCATGATGATTGTGTATTCGGCGTTTTCCGCTTCGGTGGTGCAGGGTGTGTGGACGCGCGTGGCGTGGTGGCAGATTGTGCTGCTGGTCGTGCTCATGGCGATTATTGTGGTGTTCATGCTGTGGCTGACTGACCAGTTGGCTAAGCGTCTGGGCTTCAACCGTGCCGACCGCATTACGATTCAGTTCTGCGGTTCGAAGAAGTCGCTGGCGGCTGGCCTGCCGATGGCGATCATTATTTTTGGTGCGGGCTCGCTGGGTCTGATGATGCTGCCGATCATGATTTTCCATCAGGTTCAGTTGATGATTTGTACCTGGCTCGCGGGCCGCTATGCGCGCCTGGATGTGGTGGGTGCCGCCTCCGCGAAGGAAGTTCAGTAGGGGCTTGAATCCTATCTGCTGGGGTTGCTTGCCGGGTGTCTGTTAGAAGTGTCTGCCGGGGTGCTCGCCAGGGTGCCTAGTGGGCTCTCTGGCGGGTGCTATTGGGGGCCTCTGAGTCTGTGAGATAAGCCTCTGATGAGGGGTTTTAATGGGGGACTTTGGGTCGTATCAATCGGTTTATGAAGTGATTTGGCGCGCACTGCCAAAAATTCCCTGACTAGTGCATTTATGTGCAAAATGTGGTATTTGTACTGGTCAGTTGGGTTTTTGTGGGGTATGTGCACTCTATTGCATAAAAGTGACCGAGGAGACAATCAACACTATCGGGCGTTGAGCGGCGAAAAAGCCCCAAATTTGCCCTAGAATGTTTTGTCGTGGGTTAGACAGATTCGCATCCTGTATGCAAGAATTTATGACTCACATGGGAACGGTTGAGATTCACTCCCTCACACCGCCCACGAGCGTTGATGTAGCGGATTCACTCCCCGCCCGCATCCCACATCGGAAGAGATTCACTCACTCAACCGGAAGGAAGCTCAAAACCACTTATTCACTCAAACACAACTGGATACACTCAGCTTAATGACGCGCTTAGATTCCATCTATGCGCTAATCGCTGTTTGTATCCGCCAAGAAAGAGGACACTCCATGGCTACCATCATGAGCGTGAACGTATGCGATTCCAAGTACAACGCTGACCCCACCGGCGTACGAGATTCCACTAGTGCTATCCAGAAGGCTATCGATGATGTTGCTGCGCAGGGCGGCGGCTCCGTGGAGATTCCCGGCGGCATGTACCGCGTCTCCTACCCCTTCATCGAAATGAAGCACCGCGTCGAGATCTTCGGCCACGGTCAGGCAACCCGAATCGTCGCTTTCACCGACAAGAGCATCCCGTCGTCTAAGAACGGTAGCTACGAATGCACCGGCGTTTTCCACACCGGTAGCTACACCACCCCCATGAGCGGTGGCACCAACCAGAACAAGCCCATGCGTATGGGCGTGCGTGACCTGTTCATCCGCACCAACAAGTACAACCTGCCGCTGGATTCTAAGAGCAACCAGATTTTCCTGGAGAAACACACCCAGCCCGTCGACAATGTTGCAGGCGTCATCTTCCACACCCGCATTGCGGACGCTAACCCCGGTGAGCCGGACGCAGTTCCCACCCTGTCCAACATCGAAATCTGGGACACCGCCATTGGCGTTGCGATCCTGGGCCTGGACGACCAGGGCATGAAGATTGACAAGCTGCGCATCCGCCAGACCCTGCGCCAGGGCCTGCTGGTCGGCAAGCCTGTCGGCCACCCGCTGCGCCCCCGCGAGGGTGACACCCCCGGCGCGGCAGATAACAAGTTCTCCATGATTGACGTCTCTGACGCAAACATGAGCTTCGGCACCTACGCGGGTATCGAGATTTACACTTCTCAGTCCAAGTTCGAGGCGTCCACCAGCTGGTTCAACAAGCGCAACCAGGGTAAGAACGCCCTGTACGAGGTGAAGACCCGCCACGTGGGTGCAGGCTGGTTTATTCAGGGCACCCGTAACATGTTCATTGGCTGCACCGCCCAGGAGAACGCCGGTCACGGCTGGCTCGTGGAGTGGGGCAACAACCAGTTCATTGGTTGCCTGGGTGAGTCTTCGAGCTTCCAGGACGCTGTTACCGGCGCTGCTCGAGGCGACGAGGCGGCGAACTGGTACATTGGCCGTAACGCACGCGGTAGCCGTTTTGTGGCTCCTCGTTCGCACAACCCTTACAGCTGGGCGAAGGCTTCCCTGTACGGTTTCTACATTGAGAACAACATTCGCGATATGCACATTACGACTGCATCTGCGAAGGATGACCGTATTGGTGAGAACAACATGATTGGCCGCCGTGTTCACGTGACCGGTGCTATGGGCGATAACGTGCTCATTGAGGTGGATCATATTCGCCACGCGACTTTCGCGCCGAAGCAGCTGGAGAAGCGCGGCAACGGTGTGTTCATGGGCTAACCCTCACGGGTTAGGCTCTGCGAGCTGAGGCTCGTGATCACAAAATCTTAAAATGCATACGCCTGAGGGGCGGGGAGTAATCCCCGCCCCTCAGACGTATGCATCATATTTTATTTGTGGGTTCCGACGACCTGGTACCCGGAAGTATGAAAATCTCGAATCATTGAATATACCGTCCTCCTGTCAAGGATGGTGGTGGGTTTAGCGGTCTTGAGATTATCCGGTTCGTTTTCGTTAACGGGTACCTTGGGGTACGGAGCGATAGCTACGGTGTACCAGGAAGTTTCTTTCCAGAAAGGTTTTCCGATGGGGGTAATATCTTTAGCTGCGTAATTGTAATGTTCCCATGTGCGGTACCACAGCTTTTGTGGGCTACCGGCAGCACGGTAGAGGAAAGCGATGACGGTGCTGGTAGTTGCATAATCATTGGGATGGAACTTGCCATCAGACCAGCCACTTGTAATTCCCTCACGTGATGCCCAGATAGCAAGAGGGTAGGTTGGGTCATAGGTCTCCACGTCTGCGTATGGGGATACTTCAGGTAGGTTTTTGACTTCAGGGTATCCTGCTAGACGGTATAAAGCAGCGATAACGTCCATTCTGCTGGCAGAACTATTGGGAATTTCGTAAACGTTTGTAGAAATCAAGCCATTACAATATGCCCAGATATCTGCTATCTGGCCGCGTCCGTATTGCTTATCCAGGAGACAGTCACTAACTGCGCCAGTATAAAATTTACTGGGGTTGCGGTAGAGGTTGTTCCCTTCCGCATGTGCGGGGAGGGGTGCCAGCATCAAGGATGCGGCAATACCTGCTACCCCCAATGCTTTGAGGGGGCGAGGGAGGGGGGTCATGTTACTCTCCAGAAATCGGTGATGTGAGAACGACATGTTGAGTGAATCAGCTAAATACTAGCACCACATTAAGGAATCTGAACCCCGTTGCACGTAGGCAATGTGTCACTTGTATCTTTGCCTGTCAGAGATTAAAAGGTGAAAGTATAATCCTCACCTTTAGGATTTATAAAAAATAACCCTCATGTGGAAGATGATATGAATTTATATCTAAGTGCATAAATACCCCATTGATTTCTCGGATATTGCAGTAAACTACCCATATAAGCTGCTGACTAGCAGATATATTCACTCACTACTTCTTGAATTGAGGATTCATGGCCTCTGAGAAAACAAGCCCTATGGCGGTCAATGTTCTTAACTATGACGCTGACCCTACGGGGGCTAAAGATTCCACCGCCGCTATTCAAAAAGCTATTAATGATGTAGCGGCACGAGGCGGTGGCTCAGTGGAGATTCCTGGTGGTATTTATCGTGTCACCTACCCCTTCATTGAGTTGAAGCATCGTGTAGAGGTGTTTGGGCACGGTCAGGCAACCCGCATTATTGCCACGGGTGAGAAAACCGTTGAATTTACAACTGGGGTTTTCCACACGGGAACATATAGCGTACCTATGACAAACCCAAATAAGGGTGAAAACAAACCTATGCGTATGGGCGTTCGAGACTTATTTATCCGTACAAACCCGTCTAATCTGTCTCTCTCAGACCCTAATGGATCATTTTGGAAGGAGCTTCATACGACTCCTCTTATGCCCAAGGTCGTGGGAGTCCTGTTTCACACTGAGATGCCAGATAAATCCTCAAATGAACCTGATGCTGTTCCTTTACTTTCTAACGTTGAAATCTGGGGTACTGATATTGGAGTAGCTATTCTCGGAAAAGACGACCAAGGTATGAAGGTGCACAATCTCCGTATCCGAAAGGCCCTCCGTCAAGGTTTACTAGTCGGCAAGCCTGTTGGTCATCCGTTGCGAAAGTCTAAAGACCAGAACGCTGATGGTGCGGACAATAAGTTCTCCATGATTGACGTCTCTGGGACAAATCAGTCCGGTGGTGTATACGCTGGCATTGAGGTGTACGCTTCCCAAACGAAATTTGAACTCTCCAGCAGCTGGTATAACCACCGCACCCTCCCTAAAAGCACCATATACTCTCCTGAGAATGCTCATGCCGGTGCCGGGTGGCTCAACCGTGGTGAACGAAACATGTACATTGGTTGCACCGCCCAGGAAAATGGGGGCCACGGCTGGGTTCTGCGTCTCGGTAAAAGCCAGTTCATCGGCTGTCTAGGTGAGTCCTCCAGCTTTCAGGGAGCTTCGGTAGGAGGTCAAGCACAACCGATGGAGGCCGCGAATTGGTACATTATGAACGGAGCAACGGGTTTACGGCTTGTGGCTCCACGCTCACATAACCCTAAAGACGATCGCAATGCTTCACTGTATGGGTTTTATATTGAGGGTGGAACGAAGGACCTGCAAATTATTGGTGGCTCAGTCATTGACGAGCGAATGAGCGAGAGCAACCTGAAGAATCGTAGGGTCTGTGCGGCTGGACCCCTTGGCAACCAAGTCATCTTGCAGATTGATGCGCTACAGTACCAAAAATTTACTACTGAAACCCTTAAAGAACTCCCTGGTGGTACCTGGGTCTACTAATTTACAAAATATTTAAACGTCTGAGGGGCGGGGAGCAATCCCCGCCCCTCGGCGTTTAACCCGCACCCAAAACAGCCGAAAAACCGTAGAAAAACGGGGTAGGGGAGCGGGCATCACAGTGCCCGGTCGTCGCCTCCACACGCGCAATGCGGTACCCTTGAGCAGAAGGCAGGTCTGCCGGTGCCCAGACCCGCACACGCCAAAACATCCGCAGAAATGCGCCCAACACACCGCACCACGCAAACTCAACACTGCACCCACGTAGCACCGTATTCACCGCATACAGCCGTATTCACTCAATTCACTCGCCACGCCGCCTTCAGCACCGAACGCGGTACCCATCGAAAGAATTGAGCCCCTCATGCCCGATACGCCCATGAGCATCAACGCCATCAACTACGGCGCAGACCCCACCGGTGCCAAAGACTCCACCGCAGCCATCCAGCGAGCAGTCGACGCTGTCGCCGCACGCGGCGGCGGATCCGTAGAACTACCCCGCGGCATCTACCGCGTCTCCTACCCCTTCATCGATATCAAGCACCGTGTCGAAATCTTCGGCTACGGCTCCTCAACCGTCGTCATCGCGCACTCCGACCGTGCCATCCCCACCACCTCCAACGGCCACACCGAATACACCGGCGTGTTCCACGTCGGCAGCTACACCACCCCCGTCTACGGCAGCTACAACGCCAACAAGCCCATGCGCATGGGCGTGCGCAACCTGCACATCCGCACCAACGCCGCAAACACCCCCATCAGCAGCTACCCGCTCGATGCGCACACCGCCCCGCTGAATAACGTCGCCGGCGTCATCTTCCACACCCACCTGACCGGCGACATGCTCAACGAACCGGACATCGTGCCCGTTATCGCCGGAGTGGAAGTCTGGGACACCGCCATCGGCGTTGCCGTGCTCGGCCTGGACGACCAGGGCATGAAAATTGACGACGTGACCATCCGCCGCACCCTCAACCAGGGCCTGCTGCTCGGCAAGCCCGCCGGTCACCCCCGCCGCCCCAACGAAGGCCAGAACTCCGGCGCGGCAGACAACAAGCTGCGCGGCGTAGACGTTGCCGAAGCGAACCTCAGCGGCGGCTCCTACGCCGGTATCGAGGTGTACGCGGCGCAGGCTAAGTTCGAGAACTGCTCCAGCAACAGCAACCACCGCACCAGCAACAAGAACGCCCTCTACGAGCCCGCCACCCGCCACGCCGGCGCAGGCTGGATCGTGCAGGGTGAACGCAACATGTTCATCGGCTGCACCGCCCGTTCCAACGCGGGTCATGGCTGGCTCGTTGAGTGGGCGCACAACGTCTTCATCGGATGCGAAGCGGAAGGCTCCAGCTGGGCTGGCACCGTCAGCGGTGCCGCCGGTGCTGACGAGGCCGCTAACTGGTACATCAGCCGCAACGCCCGCGGCACCCGCATGGTCGCGCCTGTCTCCTATAATCCGCCGGAGAAGCCCGCCTCCCTGTACGGCTTCTACATTGAGAACAAGATTTACGACCTGCGCATCACCGAAGGAACCGCCAAGGACGACCGCATTGGTGAGGGCAATATGCTCGGCCGCCGCGTGTACATTACCGGCGCAATTGGCGCGAACGTGGTTATCGAAATTGAGGAGTTGCGCCACTCCACCTCGCCCGCCGGTCAGCTCACCAAGGAAGCCTATAACGTGATGCGCGGCTAGCAGAGGCTAGTAGACACGCCCGAACCGGTTCGGGACTTTCCTGTGAATCGTGAGGGAGGCGCGTGTGCCCTAGTGGGCGCGTTATACCGCCACATGTCGGCTAAGAATCAGGGCAGCTGCGAATGGAATATGTACCATTCGCAGCTGCTTTGTCGTTTAGAACAATGTTTAATTTTTAATTGATAAAAGTCTCAATTGAATATTGAATAAAATATCAATATGTACTTTAAACTTTCTATGGCGGTGTAAAACAGTCCATTCACTGTGTACCACCATAGCCGTGCGACAGTATGTGGAACACGCACATCATTGGTGCACACCAAAACCGCGTATCGCCGCACGTCAGCCCCTATTCATTGCCGCTTCTCACTATTCCTCAACGACCACTATCCTTCCCCTTTTCTTATTCGCTCCATTGGCGACCCCGCGGTCGACCCAAAAATCGGTTCCTTCCGGCCGGTTCCCAACCACAATTACATAAGGACAGCCCATGCTTCCGGTTATCTCCCGAGCACTCACACCCACCACTCGCGCACGCCGCACCTTCGCTCTCGCCCTCGCCCTCGGTGCCCTGCCCGTAGGCACCTCCGCCATCGCCTCCCACCAGGCTGTAGCTCACGCCGCCGAACCTGCTGCAGCCAACGGCCTCATCAAACTTCACCAGCCCAAGGACGACCCCAGCTACGCCGAATGCGTCGCCACGTTCCTAGGCACAATGAGCGCTACTCCCGGCGTGTGGGCAGTCTGCCACGGCTACCTCGACAACGAAGAATACACCGTCACCCGCCGCCACAGCACCGCAACCGTCACCCGCGGCCAGCTCGTACGCATGCTTTACCGCATGGCGGGATCGCCGACCGTCAAGGACCTCCCGAAAACCTCGCCCTACAAGGACGTGCCCACCACCGACCCCAACTATGCTGCGTACATTTGGGCAGCGGACGCGGGTATCACCTCCGGCTGGGATGACGGGCTCTTCCACCCGGACGAGTACGCCACCCGCCACACCCTCGCCGCGTTCCTCTACCGCGCCGCCGGTAGCCCCGACGGTGCCGCACACCTGCGCCAGATCCGCCGTCCGCTACGTGCCGAAGCTAAGAAGGTTGAGCAGTTCAAGGCTGAAAACCGTTGGGCAGCCCGCACGCTCGGCGCCTACCCCGAAGTGGACCGCGACGGTGACGGCGTGGCAGACGTGGTGAACCCTGCCAGCCCCCTGTACTTCTCCGATGCCCTGTACATGCTCAAGGCGTACGGTGATAAGGGCCTGAAGGTTGTGGGCACTCCCGCCGTTGACTAGGAAGCCGTTGACTAGGGGTAATACCGACTAGATGCAGTGCTGACTAGCGCATATATTCACCGCCCGCCGGTGCGACCCAATGGGTTGCGCAGGCGGGCGGTGCTCTGTTCCGGGTGCTGTGCTGTTCTGGCAGGTTGCGAGCGTCCGTGCTCGCCGCGTAATCGCCTCCGTGCAATGAAAGGTGCCTGCGCTGCACCCGCTAAGCTAGAAGGCATGAAGATTGCCACCTGGAACATCAACTCAATCCGCGCCCGCGAGAACCGCGTCGAAGACTGGCTCGACGAACACGACGTTGACGTGCTCGCCCTGCAAGAAACCAAAACCAAGGACGAAACCTTCCCCTTCGACCTTTTCGAATTCATGGGCTACGAGGTTGCGCACTTTGGCCTGAATCAGTGGAATGGCGTGGCAATCGCCTCCCGAGTTGGCCTCGAAGACGTGCAGCGCGGCTTCGATAACCAGCCGCACTTCGGCAAGCCCGGCGAACCCGAGGTGCTGGAGGCGCGCGCTATCGGTGCGACCTGCGGCGGCGTGCGCGTCTGGAGCCTCTACGTGCCCAACGGCCGCGGCCTGACCGACCCGCATATGGACTACAAGCTCCGCTGGATGGAGGCACTGCGCCAGAACGTGCACAATGAACTGGCGGCTAACCCGCAGTCGCAGCTCGCCCTCGTCGGTGACTGGAACGTCGCCCCCGAAGACACCGACGTGTGGGATATTGACTACTTCCGCAATAACGAGCTGACCCACGTTTCCGAGCCCGAACGCCGCGCCTTCGCCGCCCTGCTCGAAGAGGGCATGGTGGACGTAGTGCGCCCGCACACCCCGGGTGAGTACACCTACTGGGACTACCAGGCGGGCCGCTTCGCCAAGGACGAGGGCATGCGCATCGACTTCCAGTTGTTCTCGCCCGCGCTTGCCGCACGTGTGGAACGCGCCTGGATCGATAAGGTGGAACGCGCCGGTGAAGGCGCGAGCGACCACACGCCGGTCGTGGTTGAGATTGCCGACTAAACCGAGCGCATAGCTTGCCGTAAAACCGCGTATAGCGAGGAGGCGGGGGAGGGGTCCCTCGCCTCCTTGCCGTATCTGCCGGTTTTGCTGTGCCCCGGCTACGTGTTCGCGTGTGTTTCTGTCGGTATTTCGGGGTTTTCTGTGTGGCTTAGTTGAAAAGTTCGTCTAGCCGAACTATTGTTAAATTCCGCCCGGGACGACAGGCAAAAGCGCATTATGATGCCTGCGCAGACACCACGGTGTCCCTAGCGTCCCGGCGCGGCACATCCCACACATCAACCACATACTCAAACCCGTGACTTCCAACGAAGGATGCCTCATGAACGCTCTCACCCCCGCAGGCAGCAACGCACGCCGCCTCGTCCAGGCGCTCTGCGCCGCCCTCGCGCTCACCCTGCTACTCGTGCTCACCGGTTGCGGCAACACCGCCAGCACCACCGACGGCGCTAAGAGCAGCAGCGGCAAGAAGACCGTGCTCACCACCTTCACCGTGCTCGCAGACATCGCCCGCAACGTGGCAGGCGACGACCTGAACGTCGAATCCCTCACCAAGCCCGGTGCAGAGATTCACGAGTACGAGCCCACCCCCTCCGACCTGAAGAAGGCGCACGCCGCCGACCTGGTCCTCGACAACGGCCTGAACCTCGAATCCTGGTTCGCTAAGTTCGTGGAAGAGTCCCACGCCAAGCACGTGACCGTCTCCGAGGGGGTTACGCCCATCTCCATTACTGAGGACGCCTACGCGGGCAAGCCCAACCCCCACGCCTGGATGAGCCCCAGCAACGTGCAAAAGTACGTGGACGTGATGATTCGCGAATTTAGCGCCCTCGACCCGGCCCACGCCGCCGACTACAAGTCCCGCGGCGAAGCCTACAAGAAGCAGCTGCAGGGCGTGCGTGACGAGCTCGTCAAGGAAATTTCCACCCTGCCCGAGAACCAGCGCGCACTGGTCACCTGCGAAGGCGCCTTCTCCTACCTGGCGGCAGACGCGGGACTGAAGGAAAAGTACATTTGGGCGGTTAACTCTGAACAGCAGGCGACCCCCTCGCAGATTTCCTCCGCGATTGATTACGTGCGCGAGAACCAGGTGCCCGCCGTGTTCTGCGAATCCACCGTCTCTGACAACCCGATGCGCCAGGTTGCTGATGCTACCGGCGCGCGATTCGGCGGTGTGCTCTACGTGGACTCGCTCTCCGAGGCGAACGGCCCCGTGCCCACCTACCTGGACATGATCCGCTACGACGCACGCACCATCGTGGCGGGCCTCAAGGGCAACTCCTAAACCCTGAATAACCCCGGGTAAACCCCAAACCCCCGATAGGATAGGAGGGGCGGTCGCCTTCTTGGCTCCGCTCCTCCCACGCCGTTAACACCCACTTACACAAGCAACTCATCAACACACCGAAGAAACCCCGAAAGAGCCACCGAATGTCACTTCTCACCTGCGATAACGTGCACGTGAACTATGGGCCGGTCCGCGCCCTCACCGGCGCATCCTTCACCCTGGGCGCCGGGCGTATCTGCGGCCTGATCGGCATGAACGGCTCCGGCAAATCCACCCTCTTCAAAGCCATTATGGGGGTCGTGCCCATGCACGCCGGCAGCATCACCCTCGACGGGCAGCCCGTCGGCGGTAACCGTGGCGGTCGCGGCAAGAATGCCGACCACCGCGCCGGGCTCGTTAGCTACGTGCCGCAGAGCGAAGAAATCGACTGGACCTTCCCCATCTCCGTGCGCGAAGTCGTCAGCATGGGCCGCTACCGCAACCTCGGCATCACCCGCCGCCTGCGTGCCGCAGACCGTGCCGCCGTGGATGAGGCGCTCGCCCGCGTGGAACTGACCGACCTTGCCGACCGCCAGATTGGGGCGCTCTCGGGTGGCCAGCGTAAGCGCGCTTTCGTGGCACGCGCTATCGCACAGGGCGCCCAGCTGCTACTGCTGGACGAGCCCTTCGCCGGTGTGGACAAGCGCAGCGAGGCGATGCTCATGCAGGTCATCAAACAGCTGCGCGACGAGGGCGCGACCGTGCTGGTTTCCACGCACGACTTGGCGACCCTGCGCCAGTTCGCCGACGAGGCGCTACTGCTGCGCGGCGAGATTCTGATGCACGACACCCCCGAGAAGGTACTCGCCCCCGAGAACCTGGTGCGTGCCTTCGGCATGGAGGTGGACGCCGGCACGCCGACTGCCGCCTCAGGCACTACTACGAACAGCTCTGCGGAAGGGAAGAACTAAATGGACATCCTCAACTTTCTGGTGGAGCCGCTGACCCTGCCCTTCATGCTCCGCGCGTTCGTGGTCACCGTCATTGCCGCCGCCGTCTGCGCCCTGCTCTCCTGCTGGCTCGTGCTGCTCGGCTGGTCGCTCATGGGTGACGCAATCTCGCACGCGGTGCTGCCCGGCGTGGTGCTCGCCTACATTTTCGGTGCCCCCTTCGCGGTGGGTGCGGTCATTGCCGCGCTCGTGGCAGTGGCGCTCATCGGCGGGGTGCGGCGTAGCGGACGCGTGCGCGAAGACGCCGCGATCGGCATCGTGTTCACGACCATGTTCGCGTTCGGTCTGGTGCTGATTTCGGTCACGCCGTCGAATACCGACCTGAACCATATTCTCTTCGGTAACGTGCTGGGTGTGTCCTGGTCGGATGTCTGGCAGGTCGCTGTCCTCGCGGTGGTGGTTGCCGCCGTGCTGCTGGTCAAGCGCCGCGACTTCGTGCTGTACGCCTTCGACCCGGGCTTTGCGCAGGCGGTGGGGTTGCGTCCGCGTCTGCTCGGCGCACTGCTGCTCATTATGTTGGCGCTAACCTCCGTGGTGGCGCTGCAGATTGTGGGTGTGGTACTGGTCGTGGCGATGCTGGTTATCCCCGGCTCCACCGCGCGCCTGATCACTGACCGGTTCGTGCCCATGCTCGCGGTGAGCGTGGGTGTGTCCCTGGTGGGCACGCTGACCGGCCTGTACGCCAGCTACCACGCGGATGTATCCCCCGGTGGTGCCGTAGTCGTCACGCAGGGCATACTGTTCGCCCTGGCGTACGTGTTTGCCCCGCGCTACGGTCTGCTGGGCAGGATGCGCGCCCGCCGGCTCAACACTGGTGCAGCGAAAACTGAGCCGTCAGCTTCCTAAGAAAGCTCACCACATACAGCAATAGGCGGAAAGTCCCACTGTGGGGCTTTCCGCCTATTGCTGTCTTCTGAAGTTCTTGGGGGCGCGTGCCCGCCCGGATTGCCGGGCTAGAAACCCGCCGCTAGCGCCCTGTATCTAGCGCACCGTGCGGGACACGAACAGGGAGGCGGTCGCCTCCGCACCCAACGGAATGATGGTGCCGCCGGGCTTCACCGCACCGGCTGCGTCCGTATCGTGCAGGTTACCGGAACCGGCACCGACCACGCTCACGTTCACCGCCTCCGAGAAGGGCGCACCCTCCTCAATGTGCAGGCGCACGCCGGGCACAAAACCGTGGCCCTGCAGGTAGCGCAGCAGGCGCGGGTCGTCATCGTTAATGCGTTCGAGCACGACCGTTTCGCCGGGTTCGCACTGGCTCAGCGGCACGGTCTGCGGAAAACTAATATGCCCCGAAGAATCCGGGATCGGGTCGCCGTGCGGGTCGCGGGTCGGGTGCCCCAGCAGGGTGTCGATGCGGTCCACCATGAAGTCGGATACCGCATGCTCCAGAACCTCCGCCTCGTCGTGCACACGGTCCCACGTGTAGCCGAGAGTCTCCACGAGGAACGTCTCAATGAGGCGGTGGCGGCGAATCATCGCCAGCGCGTAGGAGCGGCCGGTTTCAGTGAGCTCAATAGCGCCGTAGGGCTGATGCTCGATCAGGTCGGCGGCGGCGAGGCGCTTGAGGCCGTCAGATACCGAAGAAATGCGCAGGCCCATGCGCTCTGCCAGGGCGGATGCGGTGGCAGGGGTTTTGGTCCATTCTTCGAGGCTCCAGATTTCCTTGAGGTAGTTCTGGGTGCTGACGGAAAGTTCTGAAAGAGGCATAAAGATAAGTTTACCTTTTCTCTGGTTTTGCCTGCCGGGGGAGTGGTTGCGGGAGTGCGCGCTACGGGAGGAACAAGCCGCCGGACATTCAGTGCGGGTTTAAAAAGCATCCCGCCCGGTGGTTCACCCCTGGCAGGGGGTGCAACCGTCACGGGCGGGATCAGGTGTTCGGTTCCGCGCTGGCAGGCGCGAAAGAATGAGGGATGCGCGGCGGCGTTAGGTGGCGCGGCGGCGCGAACGGTCAATACGGGTCAGCAGCTCAATGAGCGCACCGCGTGCTGCCTGCTCCTCATGCCAGAGGGAACGGACGAGGGTGCGGCTGACTGCCTGGGTGGTGATGCCGAGCGCGGTTGCGGCGGCCTTCTGCTGGCCGCGTACGCCGGGTACGAGCAGGTTTACTACGCGCCATTCGGCGTCGGTGCGGTCGGCGCATACGCGGTAGAGCAGGCGTGCGGAGCCTGCGGCGAGGTCGGCGAGGTGGCGGTTGTCGGCGCTGACGCTGATGCAGCGTACGGGTGCGCCTCCTTGTGCTTCTTCGACGGCGAGGCGTGAGAATTCGAGGGCGTCGCCGGTGCAGTCGGTGGTGCTGACGGCGCCGAGTGCGCCTGCGAATCGGGGGATGTTGAGCTCGCCGATTCCGATGCCGACCCAGAAGCCGTTATCGCGCGCGGCAATGAGCGCCGCGTGGAGTGCGTCGCTGGCGCGGTCGAAGGCGCCCTGAATTTCATCAGGGTATGTCTGGGCGAAGGCAACACGCGGGTTGAGCTTTGCGAGTTCGTCCGACAGTGCAGTGAGTGAGTGCTGTGCGGAACGTTGAATAAAGGTTAGAACGAACACCTTCCTATTATGCCGTAAAACCTTCAACAAGCGGCGTAAGGTTCGCCGTAATACCGGCAACATTTAAACCCCTAAAAATGCGCATTGATAAGGGGAATTATCGTGAGCGTGCACTGTGTGCAGAAATCCTTGAAAGGACGTAGAACACCCCCGAAAGGAAAATAATTTTCATGCAAGTGCACGTTGAATTATTCGCTTTCGGGGGCGTTGAGATGAGTTGATAGACGGCGCTACCGCGGAACTACTGCGCGTTCGGTACCTGCGAGATATGGGGCAACTGACGCAGCGGCTTCTGGAACACCATCACCACCAGCGACAGAAGAATAAACACCGCGTAGAACAGCGCCGTGTACGTAATACCCCAATCAACAATGAGGAAACCAGCCAGCAGAACAGCCAGCGGGGTCAGTGCCATGTTCGGGATGCCCTGCACCGAATGCACGCGACCAATCATGTGCTCCGGGGTGGAGGCGTTGATGTACGCAATGATGCTCGAATTGAACGAGGGGAGCACAATACCCGCCAGCACAATCAGCAGGCAGACCGCCCACAGCATCGAATGAACCACCGGCAACAACAGGTAGCAGGCCGACATGATGGCCAGGGAGGTGATACCGAGCGGGCCGAGCGCAAACTTCTCGGTCAGCGGGCCGACCAGGAACGAACCGAGCAGCACGCCCACGCCGAAGGCGCTCGCGAAGATGCCGATGAAGAGCGGGTGTGCGCCCTCCAGAGTGTAGTAGTAGATGAAGGTGAGCGGAATACCGACCGTTCCAAAGTTTGCAAGCGTTGAAACAAACGCAATGGACACCAGCACCTTGTTCTTCAGGATGTACTCGAAACCGGCTTTTGAGTCCTGCCAGAAGCTGGTTTTCTCGCCTTCCTCCTCTTCTGCGGGCTGCCGACTAGCACCGTAGCTCTTGGGAGCGACGATGAACGCCAGTAGGTTAACGACCGCGTGAACGGCGGTCATGAGCACGGTCGAGAAGCCGATAATGATGCCGGCGACCGGGCCGCCCAGCAGGTTAGCGGTGGACTCGCGCGTCTCGCCCATACCGGAGGCGTACCCCAGGTGTTCCTTGGGTACTACGCGGGTGATGATGGACTGTTCACTCGGGTAGTCGAAGGTGGAAATGATGGCGGCGAGAGAAATCGTAATCACCAAAACGTAAATATTGGTGACGTTGAAAACGAGGTAGAGAAGAATCGCCACCCAGGACAGCGCCTGACCAATACAGGACAGCGCCAGGCACTTTGAGGGGCCGATTCTATCAACCCACGTTCCGGATATCGCCCCGGCGCAGGTGGCAAGAACACCCGCAACGAAGAGGGTAATGCTCGCGGCTTCGGGGGAGCCGGTCAGCGCCAAAATAATGATGGGCGTGGTGATATAGCTCATCGAGTCTGAGAGCTGGTTGGCTCCAATGGCGAAAAGAGTATTTCGAAAATCTCTATTCTTGAGTAGCTCGGTGTTGACACTCATGGGGGGGCCTCCGCGATGGGGTTTATAGTGTCGCGCGATGTGCAATCCGCTGTGCGTAATTTGTTGCGCGTAATCCGTGAGAGTGAATACCTCGACGGGCTACTGCGCCCGTCGGTAACGATGGGGTGGTTGAGGATGCACGGGGGCGGCTCATTGGGAGCCACCCCACAAATAGTGTGTCGCGCGATACTTTAGATTCTATGAGAGATGTGAATCATATACATGAGGGCACGTCGAAAAACTTTCCTTATTTTGAGTATTGACATTAGGGTTAGGGTGACTATAATTCAGTCTTGGTGCTTCCGCCCGACTAAGCCTTGGCTGAACCCGGCTAAACCCAATTTGGGCTAAGTCCGAATCAGGGCGCACCAAAGACGCCCGCTACCGGGCTCCGCCAGACACCCGCAACGCAGCGGGCGGGGGCGGGGGAGTGTAGAAGAGCGCAGAAATAAGGGCTGCACTAGGCGCTACTCCACCAGGCCCGCGAAACCCGATAGAGCCAGCACCTCCTCAACATCCTGCGGCACTGCCCGCGCCACCAGCGGCGAATGCACCAGCACTGCCCGCCACTGCCCGCGCGACACCGCCACATTCAGGCGATTCGGCGACAGCACAAACCCCGCACCGCGCCCAGAATCAACCCGCGACGATGCCAACGACACCAGAACCACCGCGGCCTCCTGACCCTGGAACTTATCCACCGTACCCACGCGCACGCCAGTACCCGAAGAATCCGCCAAACCAGCGGCAATCAGCGCCTCACGCACACAATCAACCTGCGCGTTATACGCCGCCACCACAATGCAATCCTCAGCCGCTAGCGGGCGCGGCTCAGCACCGGGTGCCGGAACCCACTCGCGGCCCAGTAACTCGCGCACGCAATCCACCACCGCCTGCGCCTCCTGCCCAGACCGCACCGAACAGCCCGCATGCTCCACCGGATACGACACCACACCCGGCTCAACACCCTGCAGAGAACGACCAGCCATTGCCGCAGCGCTCGCCAACGCGCCATCATAAGACAGCCACGAAACCCGCTCGCACAACGCCGAATCCATGCGCCACGACTCACCCAAGAAATAGCCAAAACGAGGATCCAGCGCCGCCGCACCATCAGACAACCAACCCAGCGCCGAAACATCCACCGGGTACGGATGCACACCCGTCGACACCTGCGGCAACTGCTGCGGATCACCCAGCAACAGCACCGAACGCGCCGCACGAGCCGCCGCCACCGTATTCGTCAACGAGAACTGGCCCGCCTCGTCAACCACCAGCACATCCAGCGACCCGGCAGGCACGCGGCGCTCACTCACGTAATCCCACACCGTGCCGCCAAACAGCAGGCCACCCTCACCGGAAATCAGCTCCACCAGCTCGGAGTCAGACACCTCAGACCACGGGGCGTCCGGGGTCACCGACTTGCCGCGCAGACGCACCGCACGCGAAACATCAAAACCATCACGGGCGCAGCACGCCAGCATGAGATTTTCAATCACCGCATGCGACTGAGCGACCACGCCTACCTTCGCGCCCTCAGCCACCAGGCGCGCAATCACGTGCGAAGCGAGGAAGGTCTTACCCGCACCGGGAGGTCCCTGAACCGCTACATAGGAGTGGTCGAGGGCACGAACCGCCGTGTGCACGGCATCCACGGTGGGCAGGTCAGAGCCGGGAAAATCAACCTCACGGGGTAGATTTTCTGCATTCTTGGCGTTTGCGGCGCTCTTCGTGAGGCGCGGCGCGCGGCGGAACAACAGGTCCGCGGATGCGCTCTCCACACCCGTCAGCGAAGCCGCCGCATCGAGTACGCTCGGCAGGGTGCGGGGCGAGGAGGGAATATCGGAGGACTCATCGGATACGGGGAGGTCAGGCATGAGGGCGCCGTTGAAAAGCAGACCGTGCACATCAGACTGCAGAGCCGCCTCAATCGTCGCCGTCGACACCGGATCGCCCGGACCAATACCCGAAGGCAGGGCACGGTGCGGCTCATCCTTCACGCGGATGCGCTCCTGCAGAAGCACCTCCAGGAACTCGCCGGTCGACTCAGCCGGCTCTTCGGAACCTGCAGAATCCTCATGCTTGGCACCGAAACCGCCATGCGCCACCGCCAGCACACGCATGCCAAAGAAACCCGTCGCCGCCAACTCGGCAGGCACACGCTCACCCGGGTTCGACGCACGGAAATAATTCAGCTGCGACTCCATGCGGTCCAACGCAATCTGCGGGCTCAACCCCGCCTCATACGCACAAAAAACCGCATGATCCGACGGCGCAATCACCAGGCTCGGATCAGCCTCAATTCGCGCACGCAACAGACGCACCTGCGCCCCGCGCACGCGGTACCAGCCGGGGGCCTCCTCCACTTCGGCGGGTTCCTTCATGGCGGCGGCAAACGCCTCCAGGTCTGCGGGGGTGTTTAGAAGAGCATGCGCATGCTCCACCGAGAGCACCTGCACCCGATCAAGGTACGCATAATCGCGGTTCGCCACCCACGCCGTCGGGCCGTCCTCCAGACGGCGAATATGCTCACGCCAGAACGGGGCACGCTCGCGGCGGTGGTAGTTCGTCATGGACAGCAGCATCGCCGCCTCCAGTTCACCGGCACCCCAGCCGCGCTCCGCCGCGTGCTCCTCCAGGGAGGCGAGCTGGGCGTCCAGCAGGCACTGCAGGCGGTACTGTTCGCTGTCGTTCTCCACCGCGGCGGGCACACGGTACATGATCGGGTGCTCTTCGGTTTTGGGGTCTTCGGCAGCGTCGTCAGCGGCCTCTTCGGTGACGAGTTCCGGGGCTTCGGACGCATGGGCAAGGGAAGCCGCTGCGTTCAGGCACGCCGGGCACTCGTTGCAGGTCAGAAAATGCGGGATGCGCTCGGCAAGTTCCGCCGGTTCCACGCCCTCGTTCAGTGCCCGGACGAGCATGAGGAGCCGCTGCTCCTGCATGCGAATTAGTGGCAGAACACGTGCCGAATCAACCCGGTGAGGTTGAGGAACGGGGGAGTGATGCTCGGTGGGCTCCGATTCGGACTCTGCGCCGTATTCCTCAGTGCTGTACTCCTCCGCGCCGTGCTCCAGATGGAGGTTGATACGGACTGCATTCTTGTCAGCACCGGCGTTCAGCAGGTGCGCCGCCAGGGCACCGCGCAATAGCGCTCGATGCGCCGCTTCACCCAGGTGCGGGGTGCAGACGATTCGGGCGGTATTGCTCTCGGCGGTGCTGTCCGCAGCCGGGCAGTCGAGGCGGTCGAGCTCCACCGTGTAGGTCAGCCCCGCCGCGGAGGTCGCCACCAGCGGCACCGGGTGTGCTGTGCCGCCCGCATGCTCACCGCTGACTACTCCACTGCCGACTACTGCACTGCCGACCATTCCACCGGCGGTCAGTGCTCGCAGGCACTCGCGGTACGCTTCGCGGGCGTGCTCGGACTTCTCGGGGGCTGGGCGTGCAGACTGCTTCTGCGCACGCTCCCGAAGCTCGGTGTAGAGCCGCAGCTCGCAGGCGGAGGTGGCGGTCAGATCAGTGAGGGTGAAGGTAAGGTCCATGGTGACTTTTCTGCTGGAGGAGAGGGAAACAAGGCGGGCGTAAAACCCTGTCGGGTGAGCGGGTGAGAGCCCCGATTGAGGAGTCTATCGGTGCCCCGCGCCACCTCTCGCCCCGAGAGGTTGATTTTCAGGTTTCACGTGAAACATTACAGAAAATCAACCTGCGCGGGATGATTTAGAGGGCTTTCGGGGCTATCCGGGCACACACACTAGGAGGCTGAACCCGCCACAGCCGCGGTAGAAACTGCCGCCGCGGGAGCCTCAGAAGCGGGTGCCAAAGCCGCCCCAGAAGCCGGGGCGCTTGCCCCTTCCGAAGCGGGTGCCGAAGCACTCGCCGCTACCGCAGAGGGAGCAACAGAAGCACTCGGCGCGGTCGAACGGTTCGCAATCGCCGCCGCCGCGGCGTCCACGCGTTCCTTCGCGGCGGGTAGTGCATCCGAGCCGCCCAGGTCGTTCAGAATAATCGCGAAAATCAGGCGGGTGCCGTTGGGCCGGGTCGCCACACCGCACAGCGAAGACACCGTGTACAGGGTGCCGGTCTTCGCCTGCACAAAAGTGCGCGCGTGCACGGCGTTCGCCGCACCAAAACGACCGGACAGAGTGCCGCTCACGCCCGCGACCGGGAACGTGCTCATCAGCTGCTCCGCATGCTCATCAGCATTCAGCAGAGCCACAACCTGCACGAGGGTTCGGGCGGTCACGCGGTCCGTCAACGACATGCCGCACACGTCTGCCTGCACCAGGTTTTCAATGTTCACGCCGGCATCCACGAGTGCCTGGCGCACGGTCTGCTGTGCCGCCTCGCCGCTGCCTTCCTTACCTGCGGCAATGGCGGCGCAACGACCGAGCACCTCGGCGAGAGCGTTGTCGGATTCGAGCATCATGTGCTGTGCCTGCTCCAGCAGGGTTGCCGATTCGACCGCGGCGATTTCAACTGCTTCCGCGGAGGCGGTGCGGCGCTCCGCGAGGGTGAAGCTCATGCCGGATTCCTTGCCGACGGTGTTGAGTGCATCCACGAACGCCTGCTGGGCGGCAACCGCCGCATCGTCCGGGCGTACCGGGTTGCTAGCGGTGGACTTGCCCGGCACCGTGTGCGATTCGAGCGCAATGGGGTGAATGGGCGTGATCTGGCCGGACGCCACGTCCGCGTCATCCCAGCCGGGGTTCACGCCGGGGCCGGTGAAGAAGGTGCCGTCAAGGTAGACGGGCAGCGCCGCGGTCGGCTTCTCGCCCTCGTTCAGCGCCTTCACGGTCAGCTCGGCGAGGGTGGTCAGGCCTGCGCGTCCGACGATCTGCTTCGGGTTGGAGGCGCCCGCACCGAGCAGGGTGTCGCCGCCTGCCATGAGGTATAGTCCGGCGGCGTCGCGGGTGACGCGGGTGCGCAGGCGCGCCTGCAGGTTCGCGTAGCGGTTGAGTGCGAACAGGGTCAGCACCTTAAAAGTGGAGGCGGGCACGCGTGCGGTGTCGGCGTTGGCGGCGTACAGGTCGGCGGGTGCGGTGGTTGCCTTAATGCTGGGCAGGTTGCCGTCCATGCCGGTGACGAGCAGGCTGTACTGCGGGTAGGTGCCGTCCGCGAAGAGCGCGGTAAGAGCGGCACGTAGCTGTTCCTGCTCTGCTTCGGGCAGTGCGGGTGCGAGGGTCGGGGTGGCGCTCGGGGTTGCGGAGGCGGTCGCCTCGGCGGTGCCGGTGGGGCTGCCGGTTGCGCTGCCGGTGGGGCTTGCGGAACCTGCGGGGCGTTTCTGTTCGGTTGCGGCGGATCCGCAGGCGGTGAGGAGGAACATGCCGCCGAGGGTGAGGGCGGCGCGGCGGGTGAGGGTGGTGGTCTGGGTGTTGTGCTTGTTGGAAGGCATCTTTTGAGCATAGCGGGCGGATGGGGTGCCTATCGAATTTACGCGCCGGTGCTGGGATGCTCATGCCGCGCTTCTGCTGTCCCTCACAAACCCTATCTAGGCTGCCCAGTACGGCGGCGGGGTGTGCTGACAGGGTGTGCTGGCGGGCGCGGGACTAGGCGGAATGTTAACTGTGGTGTGAGCGTGGTAAATTACGCTGGTTTTGGCGCCGAATACGCGGTTTCGGTGTGCGTGAACGGGTTACAATGGGTGAGTTCAACACCTAACTTTCGCACCTTGCGCGCCGAAGTCGCCGCGAAAGTGACTCTAACTCACGAGAAAGAAGGTTCCGATGGAACTCGACGTCACTATTGAAATTCCCCGCGGCTCCCGCGTGAAGTACGAAGTGGACCACGAGACCGGCCGCCTGCGCCTGGACCGTGTGCTGTTCACCTCCATGCAGTACCCCACCGCTTACGGTTACTTCGAGAACACCCTCGGTGAGGACGGCGACCCGCTGGACGCAATGCTGATCCTGGATGTTGACGTTGTTCCCGGCGTGCTGGTTGAGTCCCGCCCGGTCGCAGTGTTCAACATGACCGACGAGGCTGGCGGCGACGCTAAGGTTCTGTGCGTTCCCACCGACAAGCGCTACGACCACATCAAGTCCCTGGCTGATGTTCCCGAGCAGCTGAAGGCTGAGATTCAGCACTTCTTCGAGCGTTACAAGGACCTGGAGCCCGGCAAGTGGGTTAAGGGCGAGGGCTGGGAAGACCTGGCTGCTGCTGAGAAGATGGTCCAGGAGGCTATCGACCGTTTCGCAGCTGAGGGTCACTAAGCTGCCGCACCGTTAGGTGCACCCGGTTTTGTAGGGGGCGTGTTCCCTGCATCTGGTTCGTGCGATTTTTCGTGCGTGCTGGAGGCGGTGGGCACGCCCCCTTTTGCTGCATCTTTCGCCTTTGTTGTGTCTTTCGCCGCATCTGCCTGCACGCCGGCGTAGTTGATTGCGCAGGGTGCAGATTCCGAGTACGTTCAAAGAAATTCACTCTTCTTCCGTTCTCACACCTTTCACCGAGGATAGAAAATGAAGAAACCCCTTTCAACCCGCGGCGCGGCGGCACTGTTGGCACTGGCTATGGGCTTCATGGGTCAGGGCGTGGCCCAGGCTGCGCATATTGATCCGAAACCTGCACAGCCTACTGAAGAACCCAAGGCTAATGTCAACTGTTTCGAAATGTACGGCGAATACGGCAGGAACGCTATGAACAGTTGGCAGTGGGCGGAGTGCGCCGGCCTGATTACGAAGGAGCAGGTTGCTGAGCTGGGCAACATCGATGAGTGGTCCCTGCCGAATGAGGTTATGACCATTTCGCGCGGCCGCTTACTGGAGTACCTGTATCAGCTGGCTGGCTCACCCGAGGTGAAGAACCTGCCGGAGAAGTCCCCGTACACCGACCTAACTCCGGGCGATGCACGCTATAAGGTTGCTATTTGGGCGACCCGAGTGGGCTTGACTACCGGTTGGTCTGATGGTTCCTTCCACTACGACACTCCGGCGAGCCGCGGCGCCTACTTCACCTTCCTTTATCGTGCTGCGGGTAGCCCCAAGGTAACTCTGGAGCCCCTGGGTAAGGCGAATGCTGCACGATATAAGAAGCGTTTTGCCCCCATTAAGCGGGGTAGTGAGTTGCACCGAGCAATGAGCTGGGCGTACCAGCATGCAATGGCGAAGCGGGAGGATTATGACCTGCCTATGAACTTCAACTACCCCAGCGCCGATTACGTGACATGGGACGCCTACAGGGTGCCGGATTTCTACTTCGCTTCGCACCGCACTATTTTTATTCCTCTTATGATTCTGGATAGTCACGAGGAGTTGGCGCCCATTGTGGCTCGTCTGCAGTCGCTGTCCTAGCGGCAGGTGAGCGGAGGGCTTGCTGGGGACGTGTTCCCTGCATCTGGTTCGTGCGAGTTTTCGTGCGTGCTGGAGGCGGTGGGCACGCCCCCTTTTGCTGTGCTCCTTGATTGTGTTCGGGGGTTCCGTGGAAGGACATGTGTAACCGAACTATTCTTCGGAAAATAGCCTCAGAGCACCCCTGGGAGTGCTATTATGGGCATATTACGAAGAATAGTTCGTATAACATGAGGTTCTGCAGCGGTGAGGAGGAAACCCCTATGGCATTCGACGCAATGGGGTTCGCACAGGAATTTGGCGCCCAGGTTCGCGCCGTCCGCAAGTACGAAAAAATCACCCAAATGGAGTTGGCGTGGATGGTCGGGCTCAGCGATAAAACAATCCGCGATATTGAGCGTGGGCTACCCGGGCCGTCAATTGGTGCGGTCCTCAAGGTCGCCCAAGAGCTCGGCATCGAGCTGGCCATCACCAACCCCCTCACCTAACCCCTCCCGCACGCCTATATAAAGGAACCACCATGCAGAATGGACGCGCAGGACGCCTGCACCCCGCCGTCGGCACTGCCCGCCGCCACCTTGCCGCCGCCCTCGAAAAGCTCCTCGGCGCCGGAAGCATCAAAGCCACCGGACGCTCCCGCACCGCCTCCACCCCGGACGCCGCCGACCTGCCCCTGCTCCTGGTCGCCTGTAGCGGCGGCCCCGACTCCCTCGCCCTGGCGGCAATTGCCGCGCACTTCGCCCGCCGCGGCGACGTGCGCGTAGGTGCCATCATCGTCGACCACGACCTGCAAGAAGACTCCGCCGAGGTTGCTGAGCGCACCGCACAGACCCTCACCGACCTGGGGATTCACCCCGTCATCACCGAAAAAGTGCAGGTTCCCGTCGGCAACATGGGCCCCGAAATGGCGGCACGTACCGCCCGCTACACCGCCTTCACGAAAGCCGTCGAAGCGACCGGCGCCCGCGCCGTACTGCTCGGCCACACCCTCGACGACCAAGCAGAAACCGTCCTACTCGGCCTAAGCCGCGGCTCCGGTACGCGCTCCCTGGCGGGCATGCCGCCCGTGCGCGTCGAAGAGGGCGTCACCTACCTGCGCCCCTTCCTCGGCCTGCGCCGCGCCGACATGCTCGACATCTGCGACGCCGAAACCCTCACCCCCTGGATTGACCCGACCAACGCCGACCAGTCCCTCATGCGTGCCCGCATCCGCCACAGCGTGCTGCCCTACCTGGAGGAGCACCTCGGCGGGGACGTTGCCCGCTCCCTGGCGCGCACCGCCTCCGTAGCTGGCCCGGACGCCGAATACCTCGACGAGCAGGCTCGCGAAGCCTTCGAACGGCTGCTGCTGCCCGCCGGAATCGCAGTGCGCGGTATTGAACGTGAAGACGCCGTGCTGCTTGACCGCGTGCGCACCGCCGAGCTGCATCCGGCGCTTCGCCTACGTGTGCTTGCGGCCGCCTGCAAGGCTGCCGGGGGAGAGAACCCCGGCTTCGAACGCCTGCAGGCGCTGGACTCGTTCGCCGCCGAATACGCGGTAGCCGGGCCCGTTCAGATGCCCGGTCACGTGAGCGCGTACCGCCGCCGCAAAATTGTGCACCCGGCAACCGGTGAACGCCTGGACGTGCTTGTATTAGTGCCAACTCGACCTTAACTAGGTGCCCAGCTAGGTGCCCGTGGAAGCATCCTCAGCACACACTATCTGCGTGGTGAGGTGCGCCGCGGCGCCGTTTTAAGCCATACTTAAGGCGAACACCATCCACATTATCCGCTGTGGGAAGGCATGAAACCCCGCCCCCGGGGCCCCGGCGGAGGCGCAGAGCGTCTAAAAGAATACGAAGGAATACATCGTGCAGGCTATCGACGTGCAGGACGATATCAAGAACGTTCTCTTCAGCAAGGAAGAGATTAATGCGAAGGTCGCCGAACTGGCGGCGCGCATCGACGAAGACTACGCCGGTAAGGACGTGCTGTTGGTGGGTGTTCTCAAGGGCGCCATCATGATCATGGCTGACCTTTCCCGCGCTCTCAAGGGCCACTACACCATGGACTGGATGGCTGTTTCTTCTTACGGTTCCGGCACCAAGTCCTCCGGCGTTGTGCGTATCCTCAAGGACCTGGACACCGACTTGGTGGGCCGCAACGTCCTGATCGTTGAAGACATCATTGACTCCGGTCTGACCCTGGCGTGGCTGCAGCAGAACCTGATTTCTCGCGGTGCAGCTTCCGTTGAGATTTGCACTCTGCTGCGCAAGCCCAAGGTCGTCAAGGCTGACGTTGAGGTCAAGTACGTCGGTTGGGACATCGAGCCCGAGTTCGTTGTTGGTTACGGCCTGGACTTCGCTGAGAAGTACCGCAACCTGGACTGCGTCGCAACCCTGCACCCGCACGTTTACTCCTAAGCCTTCACCTCAGCAACCATGCTGTAGGTGGTGACGCCCCGCCTCCTCACGCTTGTGGGGGAGCGGGGCGTTGCTGTACCCGCCGGTGGATGTACGTGGAGGCGGATGTACCCGCCGCGGAAGATGCACTTTCACCCCCGCCGAGTGCTACAACCCTTTAGCCCGCAGGTGAAATAGAGAAGCCCGGTACCTAGCCGCCCGCCGGGGTAGGGTACATTTAAGGTTGCATCGTTGGGTGTTCCGGCTGGCATGCCGCAACCCCCGACGGGTTACAGCCGCAACGTAAGGACAAAGCATTGGCGCAAAACCCCAATACTCCGCAGAAAGGCTCGGAGGGCTTCCTGAAGAAGCTGATTAACGGCCCCTGGTTCTGGCCGGGCGCAGCCGTCATCATCATGTTGGCTTTCCTCATGACCTCCCTCTTCACTCAGCCCTCGCGTCAGGTGGACACCAACGTGGGTCTTCAGCTGCTCAACGACCACCAGGTCAAGAGCGCAAAGATCTACGACGGCGACCAGCGCGTCGAGCTGCAGCTTAAGGACGACTACAAGAAGGGCAACGACAACTACGGTAAGTCGGTGCGCTTCTACTACGTGCAGCCCCGCGGCGAAGAAGTTGCTAAGGCAATGGAATCCGCCGAACTGGAAAGCTACACGGACCAGCCGGTTGAGCACAGCTTCCTGGGCTCCCTGATGTCCCTGCTTCTGCCGATTCTGCTCTTTGGTGCGCTCTTCTGGTTCCTGATGGGACGAGTCGGAGGCGGCTCCTCCGTCATGAGCTTCTCCAAGTCCCGCGCGAAGAAGTTCACCAAGGACAAGCCGGAAGTCCGCTTCAGCGACGTCGCCGGCGTGGACGAGGCGCTCGCCGAACTGGAAGAAGTCCGCGAGTTCCTGGCTGAACCCGAAAAGTTCACCCGCCTGGGTGCAAAGATCCCCAAGGGCGTTCTGCTGTACGGCCCTCCCGGCACCGGTAAGACCCTGCTCGCCAAGGCTGTGGCGGGCGAGGCTGGCGTGCCGTTCTACTCGATTTCTGGCTCTGACTTCGTTGAAATGTTCGTGGGTGTGGGTGCGTCCCGCGTGCGCGACCTGTTCAAGGAAGCGAAGAGCGACCCCGCCGCCATCGTCTTTGTTGACGAGATTGACGCTGTTGGCCGCCGCCGCGGCGTCGGCATGGGCGGCGGCAACGATGAGCGTGAGCAGACCCTGAACCAGCTGTTGGTTGAGATGGACGGCTTTGACGGCAACTCGAACGTCATCGTCATTGCGGCAACGAACCGACCCGATGTTCTGGACCCGGCACTGCTGCGTCCCGGCCGTTTTGACCGCCAGATTGGTGTGGACGCCCCCGACATGCAGGGCCGCGAACACATCCTGCGCGTTCACGCCGCAGGCAAGCCAATCGCTAACACCGTTGACCTGGCTCAGGTTGCTAAGCGCACCCCCGGCTTCACCGGTGCTGACCTGGCGAACGTCATGAACGAGGCGGCTCTGCTGACCGCCCGCGATAACGGCAACGTGATTGACGACCGCGCTATCGACGAGGCAATCGACCGCGTCATGGCTGGTCCGCAGCGTTCTTCGCGCATCATGAACGAGCACGAGCGTAAGGTCACCGCATACCACGAGGGCGGTCACGCCCTGGTCGCGGCTGCACTGCGTAACTCCGCACCCGTCACCAAGATCACGATTCTTCCGCGTGGCCGCGCCCTGGGTTACACCATGGTTATGCCGCAGGACGACAAATACTCCACGACCCGCCACGAACTGCTCGACCAGATGGCGTACGCGATGGGTGGCCGTGCGGCTGAGGAGATTGTCTTCCACGACCCGTCGACCGGTGCGTCTAACGACATTCAGAAGGCGACCGACACCGCCCGTAAGATGGTCACCGACTACGGTATGAGCTCCGTGATTGGTTCCGTGAAGCTCGGCGGCGAAGACACCGAACCGTTCCTCGGTGGTGGCGGCGCTTCGGCACGCAACTACTCGGACGAGACCGCGGCAAAGGTTGACGCTGAGATTCGCACCCTGCTGGAGCAGGCACACGACGAGGCATTCGAGATCCTGGTGGAAAACCGCGACGTACTCGACCGCCTGGCGTTCGCCCTGCTCGAGAAGGAAACCCTGCTCGAGAACGAGATTGCCGAAATCTTCAAGGACGTGCGCAAGCGCCCCGAGCGTGAGTACTGGTACTCCAAGCCGACCCGTGAACGCACCGACATTCCGCCGGTGAAGGCACCGAGCGAGCTGGCTCAGGAGGCGCAGAAGGCTGAGGAAGCACCTGCCGAGGCACCGACTGTCCCCGTAGCGCCGACTGCTCCTGTAGCACCGGCTGCACCCGCGCAGCAGGTTCCGACCCAGCAGGCACCGGTAGCACCTACGCAGCCGTTGCCGCCTCAGGCGCCCCTCAGCGACCCGGACGCCGACCCGACCGTCGCAATGCCCACCCAGCAGTACCCGAACTACCCCGCCCCTCCGGCGCAGCGCCCGGAGAACGGCACCCCGAACCAGAATGGAGCAGAGAATGAGCGAGGCTAAGAACGCCGTCGACCAGCCGCGTATTGAGGCTGCCGTCCGTGAGATTCTGCTCGCGATCGGTGAGGACCCGGACCGTGACGGCCTGCAGCAGACCCCGGCTCGCGTGGCGCGTGCTTACGCGGAGTTCTTCTCGGGCCTGCACCAGGACGCCGGCGAGATTCTGGGTACGACCTTCGACATTGCGCACTCTGAGATGGTGCTCGTGAAGGACATCCCGTTCTACTCGACCTGTGAGCACCACCTGGTGCCGTTCCACGGCGTGGCGCATGTGGGTTACATCCCGGGCCCGGACGGTAAGGTGACCGGCCTGAGCAAGCTCGCCCGCGTGGTGGATATGTACGCTCGCCGCCCGCAGGTGCAGGAGCGTCTGACCACTCAGGTGGTGGAGGCTCTGGAGGAGCACCTGAACCCGCGCGGCGCGATTGTGGTGATTGAGGCTGAGCACATGTGCATGTCGATGCGCGGTGTGCGTAAGCCGGGCGCGAAGACCGTGACCAGCGCGGTACGCGGTGCGCTGATGAACAGCGCAACCCGTGCGGAGGCGATGAGCCTGATCTTCTCGCAGCGCTAAGCACATAGCTATATGACAGGGGCAGGATTCTAAGGAATCCTGCCCCCTGCGCTGTGCGGTCGCATCTGTTGGGCTGTATGACGAGAGCCCTTGCGTGAAGAGCATCATCAGCTGTAGAGTAGTACCACTAGTACCGGCACCACTCCTTCGGGAGTACAGGACCGGTCTTCTTTTTAACAACGCTACATATCGCGTTCTTTACGTACCGTTGTTAGCGCAAGCATGGCTGTTCCTCGCCTCATCTGAAACGAAACAACCGCGACCGGTTCCTCCCCTCATGGGTCCAGGACCGGTCATCGTTTTTAAATGATTGCCTTAGCAATACAGATGGCTTACATGTCGTGTAGGTACACCCTTAATATCCTTATATTGATATTATTAAAGAGTTCCAATGATGAAACGACATTAAGTAATGGATAGTGCATGCCTTCAATCGTAAAACCATTTAAAACATATGAACAGCAGGTTGGAATCTTGCGGCAGCGAGGTATGCTCGTAGGTTCGCAAGAACGTGCTGTTCATGTCCTCGAGCGTGTTAGTTACTACCGTCTGAGTGGTTACTACTATTCGTTTCGGCGGTCGTCGGGAAGCGGGCAGCGCTTGGATACTTTCGTGCCCGGAACGGTCTTTGAAGATATTGTGGCCCTGTATGAATATGACTGTAATCTTCGGTCTATTGCGTTTTCGTACTTCTCGCAGTTTGAGGTGTATTTGCGGTCCCGCCTAGGGAATTTACTGGGGGAAGTGGACCCTCTCATATACGAGGATGAAGCCCGATGTGACCTTCAAGGTAGTAAAAGGCGCACTGCTTGGAATAGATTCACGAGAAAAAGCGAACAACTTATTCGTACTTCCGAAGAGGAATTCGTGAAGCATCACCGTGAACAATACGGCGGGAAGTTGCCTGTGTGGGTGGTGGTGGAAGTTCTAGATCTAGGGGCTCTGCAGAATCTGTATTTGGTCTCCCCGCCAAATATTCGGCGAGATATCGCGAAAGCTCTGGGGTGTACTGACCCCCAACTGGAAACCTGGATTAACTCGCTACGGGTAATGCGCAATATTTGTGCGCATCAAAGTAGGTTCTACAATAAGCTGCACCCAGAGCCTCGCTTGCCGCGTGTGTTGAGAGGCGGAAGAGTTGAGAGCCCTGAAATCCGTGAGGTTGTTGACCTATTTGGTGTGCCACAGGCTGAAGAGAACCATAAGATGTGTAAAACCTTCGGCATGCTCACCCTCCTCAAATATCTGATGGATCAGGGTGGAATCGGAGACACGGAATCTCTAACGCGGATCCTGAAGGAGCGTCCTAATATTTCCGTTCCTGGAGTTGATATCTCCCGGGCAATGGGTATACCGCAAGGGTGGGAAGAAACCCGTTTGTGGAGCTAAATTATTCACCGCCTATAGACACGCTAAAAGGGGTGGAGGTGAAAACCTCCGCCCCTTTTAGCATCGCCAAAGTGCTCCGAGAGTGTGTTTGAGCCGGGTGCCTTCCGCGGCCGTGGCGGCGCCGATAACGCCGTACCGCAGAAGCTAGAAAAGCCCCGCTGCTAACGCTGCAGGCGACCCTTCGCCTCGCTCGGATCATCCCAACCCAGGGCAAGCGTCACGATCAAGCCCACGGCAATGAAACCGCAACCGGTTGCGGTACCGAAAGCAATCCAGCGCACGGCGGGAGCACCTTCAGCGAGCACAATAGTCACCAGCGCGGCAAGAGCCACCAGGGAGAGAATCCAAGCTCCGGTCTTCATGTTCACAATGAGTCACTTCCTAGAGTATGTATGTGTAGGTGCGCGCCGCCGACCGGGAACGCACCCGGCACGGTATGCGTGCCCTCCCAGCATACCCTTAAATAAGTATCTGCAATGCAAATATTGCGCGCCGTGTCCCCAGAAACACCCCCATCACTGTCCCAACCCCACCCCGTCACAGCGGCAAACTCCACCGCACCGCAGATTCGGTACGATTAAAACCATGACCGAATCCACACACACCACCCGTGTAGCATCCCTGCCCTGCGACGCGCTCGCCGCCGAACGCACCCTCGTGATGGGCATCCTCAACGTCACCCCCGACTCCTTCAGCGACGGCGGACAGCACTACGCCGCCACCGACGCTATCGCCCGCGCCGCCCGCATGATTGCCGAGGGCGCCTCCATTATCGACATTGGCGGCGAGTCCACCCGCCCCGGTGCCGTGCGCATCAGCGTGGAGGAGGAGCAGCGCCGCATCCTACCCGTTATCGAGGCGGTCGCGCAGATGGGCACGACCATCAGCGTTGACACCATGAACCCGCAGACCGCCCGCGCCGCCATCGCCGCCGGTGCCCACATCATCAACGACGTGTCCGGTCTGAGCGTGAGCGATGAAATGATTGAAACCGCCGCTGAACTGCAGGTGCCGTACATCTTCATGCACGCGCGCGGCACCTCCCAGACCATGGACAGCCTGGCGGAGTACCCGCGCGGCGTGGTCACCGAGGTCGTGGAGGAGCTGACCGGTCTGCGTGAGCGTTTCCTTGCAGCCGGTGTGCTGCCGCAGAACCTGATTCTTGATCCGGGTCTGGGCTTCGCGAAGGGCGGCATGCAGGACTGGGAGCTGCTCGCCGCCATTGACGAGCTGCAGGGCCTGGGCCACCGCCTGCTCATTGCCGGTTCCCGCAAGCGTTTTATCGCCAACGCCCTCACGGCGGCGGATATGGCACTGGCTGAGCGCCTGAACGCGAGCGGCTTCACCGCAACCGATGCGGGTGAGGCGGAACGCGAACTGTGGCAGTCGCTGTCGGAGCCGCGCCCGGCGGAGCACCGTGCCGCAGCCTCTGCGGCGGTGACTGCCCTGGTGGCGGCGCGCGGCGTGTGGGCGGTGCGCGTGCACGACGTGCCCGCCAGCGTGGATGCGGTGACGGTCGCCTCTGCACTGCGTTCTGTTAGCTAGAACCACCACCCGCAACCGCCGACTACCCGAATACCCTCTAGGAGACCCCAATGACCCAGACAGATTACGCCCGCCACGACCGCATCACCCTCACCGGCATTGCCGCTAAGGGCTACCACGGCGTGCTCGATTTTGAGAAGCGCGACGGCCAGCCCTTCGTCGTGGACGCGACCCTGTACAGCGATTTCTCCGCCGCAGCCGCGACGGATGACCTGACGAAGACCACGAACTACGCGCTGGTGGTGGACCTGATTCACCGCCACATTACGAACGGTTCGCTGGACCTGATTGAGACTCTTGCCGTGAATATTGCCGAGGGTATCCTCGCGATGTTTGAGCACGTTGAGGCGGTGGAGATTACCGTGTCGAAGCCGCAGGCGCCGATTGAGTTGCCGTTCGGTAACGTGGCGGTGAGCGCGTTCCGTGAGCGTGCTACTGAGGGCGGCCGCTAGTGGCGGGCACCCAGAAACCGGTTGCTCAGAAGCCCGATACGCAGGAGCACCGCGCGGTGTTGGCGTTGGGCTCGAATCTGGGCGAAAGCGAAGACACCCTGGAGCGTGCCGTCGCCGACCTGGTGGCGGGAGGCGTGCAGCTGGTGCGCGCCTCCGGGCTGTACCGTACCGCCCCGGTGGGTGGCCCGGTGGGTCAGCCGGATTTCGTGAATGCGGTCATTGAGGTGACCACTGACCTGGGTGCTTACGAGCTGCTGGCACTGTGTAACGCGGTGGAGGCGGCGCATCACCGTGAGCGCCTGGTGCGTTGGGGTCCGCGCACCCTCGATATTGACGTGATTGACTATGACGGCGTGATTTCTGAGGATCCGGTGCTGACTCTGCCGCATCCGCGGGCGCAGGAGCGTGCTTTTGTGCTGGTGCCGTGGGCGCAGATGGACCCCCAGGCGCGCCTGACGGTCACGCATCGTGCGGAGCCTTCGGGGGAGCGTGCCGATGAGGTTCCCGCGCCGCTGAGCCGCGAGGTCGTGAGCGTTGCGGAACTGTCCCGCACGCTGGTTGAGGCGGATGAAGACGCTATCAGCTATATGCGTGAGATGAAGGTACCTGATTAGCCTTAAATGTGGCACTCTGGAAGGTAGAGGAACCTACCGAAAGGAAACACCATGAAGCCCCTGAGCTATCGGGCGATTATTGTGGCGGTGGTGTGCGCTGCCGCTGTCGCTCTTATGGTGAATTCCGTGATGATTGGCGCCGGTTTTGGTGAGCTGAATTTTTCGTGGATGCTCGGCACGGTGTGCCTGCTGGTTGCGGCGGGTGCCGTGTGGCTGGGTGTGCAGGTGGCTCGTTATCGTCGTATTCAGACGCGTGAGAAGGTGCCGCATATGGGCCCGATTCTTGCGGCGCGTGCGGTGGCGTATGCGCAGGGTTCCATCATGACCGGTGCCCTCTTGACGGGCTGGTGCGCTGCGATTCTTGGTTACCATCTGGCGATGGTGTCTGTGCGCGGTTTTTCGGTGGTCTTTTGGGAGGTTCTTGTTAATTGTGTGGGCAGTGTTGCCCTGCTGATTGCTGGCCTGTGGGCTCAGCATTGTTGTCGTATTCCGCCGGAGGATGATGAGGATGCGGCCTCCTCTTCCGGTGCTGTAAAGCCGCGAGAGGGAGGAACCTATGTCGGCTCCTAACCAGAATAGTTATTCGCCGAATGGCCAGTACGGGCAGGACGCCCAACAGGGTCAGTATGGTCAGAGCCAGCCTGCTCAGCAGAACCAGTACGGGCAGTACCAGCAGGCGGCTTACGGTCAGCCTGGTGCCCAGCATGGACAGCAAGCCCAGTACGGTCAGCAAACCCAGTACGGTCAGCAGGTTCCGCCCGCTGCCGCGTACCCGAACGCGCCTCAGCAGGTGCCCTCACAGCCGGCGCCTTCTCAGCCTGCTCAGCCGGTAAGCTCCCAGCCGGTGCCTTCTCAGCCGGTTACCTCGCAGCCCGTACCGGAGCCGCAGTGGGTGCCCGCCGCCTCCCGCTACCTGACGGTTCGTTTTGTTCACACTCTTTCTGCCCTGGCGCTCCCGATTCTTGTGGGTGTTGCCCTGTATTGTGCGGGTGCGTTCTTCGGCGGCCCGGAGGCGCTACGCATCGTCGGTCTGGTGGTGGTCGCGGTGTTTGGTCTGTGGGGTCTGTGGTGGATTCTGACCACGCCGCGCCGTACTCGCGCGCTCGGCTACGCGCTGGAGTCGAATCACCTGATGGCTCGTCGCGGTATCGTGTTCCGTTCGATGAGCTCCATGCCGTACGGTCGCATCCAGTATGTTGATGTGGATTCGGGTCCGCTGGAGCGCATGTGCGGTGTTGCCCGCCTGACGGTGCGCACCGCGGGTACGACCACCGGCACGATGGTGCTGTTTGGTATTCCGCTGAACGTGGCGGAGGAGCTGCGTGCGGATCTGGTGCGCCGCGCCGATGAGCGAATGGCGGCACTCTAATGAGTACCCCGGTTCCGAATAATAACGCCCCGAACTCTCATGAGCAGAAGTGGTGGCGTGCCGATATTCGCACGTTCATCATGAACCTCTGGTTCGTTATTCTGCTGGCGTTCGGCTTCTTCCAGAGCATCATCCTGAATATTCTGACGACCCCGCCGAACGAGTGGGGCGCGCGCCTGACACAGGCATTCGACGAGAACAGCAGCTATTTCAGCGCAACGTACTCGCAGCTCATCGGCTTCGGTGTGCTCATGCTGATTCTGGTTGGCGGCTCGATTGATTGGTGGTTTACCCGCTACAGCCTGGACGATTTGGCGATTCACCGCCGTAGCGGTTTTCTGTTCAAGAAGAACCGCACGATCCGCCTGGAGAGCGTGCAGAGCGTGGACATTTCGCGTCCTCTGGTGGCGCGTCTGCTGGGCCTGTCGGAGCTTCGTTTTGAGGTGGCTGACGGCTCTTCGGAGGCGCTACACATCAAGTACGTTTCAGCCCGCAAGGCGGAGGTTCTGCGCCGTACCGCGATGGCGAGTATCAACCTGCTGCGTTCGGAGGCGGCTGGCCGCCCGGTCGACGTGCTGCCCGGCAGTATGCAGATTTCGGCGGAGCGCATGCCGGATGCGGATCAGCTGCATCAGCCGTTCGAGGCGTCCTACGAAGCCTCTTATGGCGCACCCGTGCAGGACGGCACCCAGCCCGCTAATCAGCAGATGGCACCTCAGCAGGGCGGCTACTCGCAGCCCGCACCCGAGCAGGGCATCCAGCAGCCCGGTACTCAGCAGCCCGGCGCATCCCGCCGCGGCGCTCGCATGCCGATGCCGACCCCGGCTGACCCCTCGCAGCCGCCGATTTTCCGCATCTCGAATATGCGTCTGATTGCCTCCATCATGCTGGAGCATCTGGTGTGGCTGGTACCCGTCGTGAGCCTCATGCTGGGTGCAGCCGTCATCGCTGCGGTGGTGAGCGGTGAGAGCCCGTTCTTCATTTTCATGGCGTTGCTACCCGGCACCTTCGTACCGCTGCTCGGTTACCTGGGTACGTTGTGGGCGCGTTTTGACGGTGCCGCGAACTTCAAAATCACCCCGAGCGGTCAGGGCGGTGTGACCCTGCGCTACGGTTTCACCGGTACGCACACCCAGAACGTGATGGTTGAGCGTATTCAGGCGCTGGTGGTGGAGCAGTCCATTCTGTGGCGTGTGTTCGGCTGGTACCGCATCAAGATGACCATTGCCGGTATTGGTGTTGAGCAGAACGATAACCAGAAGCTGGTGACCCGCAATATTGCCCTGCCGGTTGGTAACAGGCAGGAGGCGCTGATGGTGTTGCGTCTGCTGTTGCCCGCCCTGGATGAGGTGCAGGCGCAGGTGCTGCTGGATACCGCCGATGGTTCGTTGAAGCGTCAGCAGCCGCAGGTTCCGGCAATGATTGTGACGCCCTCTTCGGCGCGCTGGATGGACCTGCTCACCTGGAAGCGTAACGGCGTGACCACGGTCGGTTACACTGCCGGTTCGGTTCAGGCGACCACCCGCATTGATTCGGATGCGGCACGGGCGAGCGTTGGTGAGCATACGCAGGGCGACCTGCTGCTGATTCGTGGCGGCTGTTTCAACCGCACTCTGGCGATTGTTCCGGTCAGCCGTGTGCTGAGCGTGAGCTGGGGTCAGGGCCCGCTACAGCGTGCCTTCGGATGCGCGAGCGTGCATTTCGGTACGGTACCCGGCCCGGTGCGCACCCTCATGATGCACCTGCCGCCGCGCGTCTGCGAGGACCTGGTGTGGTTGATGACGGTTCGCCTGGAGGGTATCGAACCCTACTACCGCGTACCTGAGCCGGTACTGAGCGGGCGCCCCTAAGCCAGCCCGCTAGCTCAGCGAGACAACTAGCAAAACTGCAGAGCGCATCCTGCCGTCGGTCGTCTTCGTGACACCGGCGGCAGGGCCTGCGTGAAAGGGAGAATATACTTAAAGCCGTGATACAGCATTCAAAACCTGCGCGTTTGGGCATTGGAATTATTTCCGCCGGGAGGGTCGGCGCCGTCCTCGGCGCGGCTTTGCGCGCCTGCGAACACACGATTGTGGGTGTTCATGCGGTGTCTGAGGCTTCTCAGGAGCGTGCCGCGATGCTGCTTCCCGATGTGCCTCTGCTACCTGTGGAGCAGATTGCCGAACGTAGCGAATTGCTGATTCTTGCGGTTCCCGATGATGAGCTGCCGGGTCTTGTCACCTACCTGGCATCCTCGGGAAGTATTACCGCCGGTCAGATTCTGGTGCACACCTCCGGCCGCCACGGCACCGAGGTGCTCGCACCGGCGACCGCGCTGGGTGCTATCGGTTTGGCGATTCACCCCGCCATGACCTTCACCGGCATGTCCGTGGACCTGCAACGCCTAAACGGCACCTGCTTCGCCGTGACCGGTCCGGCGCCTTTCATCCCGATTGCTCAGGCACTCGTGGTGGAGATGGGCGGCGAACCCGTGCACGTTGCCGAGGCTGACCGAGCGCTCTACCACGCAGCCCTGGCGCACGCCGCGAACCACCTCGTGACCATCCTGGGTCAGTCCCAGCAGATGCTCGCCTCCATCGGTATTGAGGACCCGGCACGCTACATGGGGCCGCTCGTTCGAGCCGCCGTGGACAACGCGCTCGCCAGCGGCGAGGGTGCCCTGACCGGGCCCGTGGCACGCGGAGACGCAGGTACCGTGAAGGCTCACCTTCAGGCTCTGAATGAGTACTCAGAGCATGAGAAAACAGGTGATATTACAGACTCTTATGCCGCTCTGGCACACGCAACCGCAAAAAGAGCGCATAATAGAGGTTTGTTAAACGATGAACAACTGGGACGAATTGAGGATCTGCTGGGCGATTCTTCGGAATGCAACCACCCCGGCGATATTGATGATTCAACCCCCGAAAACAAGGAGTTCTCGTCATGACTGAGACTTCGAAGCCCCGAGTCGTGACCACCATTGCGGAGTTCCGCACGGCAATCACCGAATCCCTTGCCGCAGCGCAGGAGGAACTGGACCGGGCAGCCCGCCAGGAGGCGGAGCAGAACGGCACCGCAGTTCAGTACCAGAACGCATCCCTGGGCTACGTGCCCACCATGGGCGCCCTGCACGACGGCCACGCAACCCTGTTGCGTCGCGCCGCTGAACAGAATGATGTAGTGGTCGCCTCCATTTTCGTGAACCCGCTGCAGTTTGGCCCCGGCGAGGATTACGAAGCATACCCGCGCACCCTGGAGGCAGACGCTGCCCTGGCTGGTGCCGCCGGTGTTGACATTATTTTTGCCCCCGAGGTTGAAGAGATGTACCCCGACGGTGACCCGCTCATCCGCATTTCGAGCGGCGAGCTGGGCACCAAGTTTGAGGGTGCGACCCGTCCCGGCCACTTTGATGGCGTGCTGACCGTGGTCAATAAGTTCTTCAACATTATTCGCCCCGCTGCCGGTAACCACCCGGTGAACGCGTACTTCGGTCAGAAGGACGCTCAGCAGTACATCCTAATCCAGCGTATGGTGCACGATTTCAACCACGACGTGACCATGCGCCCTGTGGCGATTGTTCGCGACGATAACGGTCTGGCGCTGTCTTCGCGTAATAGCTACCTGTCGGATGAGGAGCGCGAGTCTGCCCTGGTGCTGTCCCGCACCCTGGCGATGCTGCGTGAGAATTCGCTGAACCGTGGCTTCCATGAGATTGATTTGGAGGGTGCGCGTGAGCGTATCAACTCCACTCCGGGTGTGCGCCTTGACTACCTGGAACTGGTCGACCCGATGACTTTCGGTGAGCCGACTGAGGAGTCGGAGCGAGTGCTGGCACTGGTTGCCGCGTTCGTTGGCCCGACCCGCCTGATTGACAACATGGACCTGCGCTAAGCGTTTGCGCGTTTAGAAGAGTCCCCAACACACTACACAGATAGGTATCACTGTGAGCACTGAGCACACTGCCGCACCGGCGATTGCTGATATGTCCGAGCAGATGCAGATTCGCCTGGAGAAGCGTGCGAAGCTGATCGAGTCGGGTCGCGAGGCATACCCGGTGGGTCTGCTGGATTCTGAGGGTAACCGCGTGGAGCCCAACCACATTGAGGATCTGCGCGCCGAGTACGATCCGAAGCTGGCTGCTGAGGAGCTGAAGGCTGGCGACGAGACTGACCGTGTGGTGCATGTTGGTGGCCGCGTGGTGTTCGTCCGTAACACCGGTAAGCTGTGCTTCGCGACCCTGCAGGGTGGTACCGAGGGTAAGCGCATCCAGGCGATGCTGTCGCTGGCTGAGGTTGGCGAGGAGTCCCTGGCTGAGTGGAAGTCCCTGGTTGACCTGGGCGACCACGTGTTCGTGACCGGCCGCGTGATTGTTTCTCGCCGTGGCGAGCTGTCCATTATGGTGACCGACTGGAAGATGGCGTCGAAGGCGCTGCGCCCCATGCCGGTTCTGCACAAGGACCTGAACGAGGAAACCCGCGTTCGCCAGCGTTACCTGGACCTGATGGTTCGCGAGGAGGCTCGCGAGCTGGTGAAGAAGCGCGCCCTGATTACCCGCACCGTCCGCCGCGTGCTGGAAGATCACGGCTACATTGAGGTTGAGACCCCCGTTCTGCAGCTGGTGCACGGTGGCGCAACTGCTCGCCCGTTCCGCACCCACCTGAACGCTTTCGACCAGCCGATGACCATGCGTATTGCGACCGAGCTGCCGCTCAAGCGTGCAGTGGTTGGTGGCATTGAGCGTGTGTACGAGATTGGCCGCGTGTTCCGTAACGAAGGTGTGGACTCGACCCACAGCCCCGAGTTCACCACCCTGGAGTGCTACGAGACCTACGCTGACCAGTTCGTGATGGCTGAGCGCATGAAGGAGATTATCCAGAGCTGCGCGAAGGCTGTCGGTACCGAGCGCGTTGAGACTGAGAACGGCACCATCGACCTGTTCGGTGAGTGGAAGTGGGTTGGCGTGTACCCGGGCCTGTCCGAGGCTGTGGGCGTTGAGATCACCCCCGAGACTGACGCATCCGTTCTGCGTGAGATTGCTGAGAAGCACGAGGTTGATATCGACCCGAAGTGGGACGCTGAGAAGCTGGTGACCGAGCTCTTCGGTGAGATCGTTGAGCCGACCCTGGTGAACCCGACCTTCGTGTACGATTACCCGCCGAGCGCTCAGCCGCTGGCTCGTCCGCACCGTTCCGGTGAGCCGCTGATTGAGGCGTGGGACCTGATTATTGGCGGTATGGAGCGCGGTACCGCGTTCTCCGAGCTGATTGACCCGGTCATTCAGCGTGAGCGCCTGACCGCTCAGTCGCTGCTGGCTGCTGCCGGTGATGATGAGGCGATGGAGCTGGATGAGGACTTCCTGCGCGCCCTGGAGCACGGTGCACCCCCGATGGGTGGCCTGGGTCTGGGTATTGACCGTCTGATTATGCTGCTGGCGGGCGATCAGGATCCGGAGCGTCCGGGTACTGTGGTGCGTCAGCCCGGTATTCGTGAGACTATTCTCTTCCCCTTGATGAAGCCGGAAGCCTAAGCTTTAGCTTCACCTTGAGAGGCGATAATGCGGCGGGTGCCGCGGATACGGTTGTATCTGCGGCACCCGCCGTTTTTGCGTGCACTCTTTTGCACGGTGTATAGCGTGTGTCGTGGGCTTGGATTGGTATTTGCACAGGTCAGGGGCTTTTTTCGGTGCTTTTTTGTTCTATTCTGGTGCTGATTTATGCTGCTCTATTCGTTCTGGCGGGGGTTTCTGTTCTTATACACGAATGTGTCGTATAGAAAAGAATGAGGTGCTGGGATAGGGGCAGAATTTCGCTTTTGAATGGTTCGGAAATGTACGGCGTGAATGGCGTATTGTGGGTGTCCGTGCGGGTGATGTAATTCCTGGGGATTGTTGGTGGTGCCGTGTTGTGCATTGTTCGATATTCTCCCCATGTGCGTGTTGAGGGAATCCAAAGTATTTGCACTCTAAACTGTGCATTAATGTGTGCGGGGTGGGTGAGGATTTAACGGAGATGAACGGAATGGATATATCGCTCAGGGCGATCAGCGCATTGTTTCATTATTCAGGAAGTTTTCGGAATCTTTAATATATTTCTGTTATTATGTGAAAGAAAATTAGTACATAAATATATCCGGCACACTATTTTCTCAATCTCCGATAGAGGCTTTTGGGTTTATCCACAGGATATATGCAACAGATGAGGAGGTGCCTCAATGGCACAGAAGGTTCGCATCATCCTTGAAGACGATCTCGACGGCGGCCCCGCAGACGAAACCATCCGTTTCGGCCTGGACGGCGCTCACTACGAGATCGACCTGTCCTCCGCTAACGCAGCTCGCCTGCGTGACGCTATCCGCCCCTTCGTGGCAAAGTCCCGCCGCGTGCAGGGTACCGCTACCCAGCGCACCCGTGCACCCCGCGGCACCGCTGCTCCGGTTAAGCGTAACCCCGAGACCGCAGCAATCCGCGAGTGGGCTAAGGCTAACGGCCACAAGGTCTCTGACCGCGGTCGCATCCACCAGGATATTCAGGATGCATACTACGAAGCAATGAAGGCTCAGGACTAAGGGTCCTACGCATTGCGTGTAGCCGGAGGGGTTGGTTCTTTAAGGTTCTAAACCTCCGGGTGCTTAGGGCGGACGGTGTTATCACCGTCCGCCTTTTGTTTTGCCTTCTTATGCGTGTTGTATGTTCTGCATATCTGAATGGGGGATGTTTTATGCCCAATTCCAATTAACTATTTACATGTAAAATATATTGAGCTGGTTGATGGGGCAATCGGTGCAATACCGAGAAGGGTATTGGTTGGTCATAGGGGTATAGTTCGCATTCGGATTCTGCGTTCATTTAGATTTCATGCATCGGCAGGAACACTAAAGGTGTTGGCGCATTAATCTCTTTGATGGTGCTGTTATTCGCTGGGATATTCCCTCTGCGTGGGGTGTGGGGTCTACTCTGAATAGAGCCGAAAATAATAAGCATGCCACCGTGTGCTGTCGTGGAGATTTCCCCTGATACTTCCCCCGATACCACGATGATTATCAGCGGAAATTCTGCTGCGGATTGCCTGGGAATTATGTGGAAATATTCTGTCAATAATCGAGCTGTATATATTTTTGCGAATTATTGAAATTTCTCACGCAAACATATAAATTTTTAAAAATTTCTGCAATATATTCACGCGCGTGCAGAAAACTGGGGGTTCCCGTGTGGGTCTGTGTGGCTTCTTGTGCGTTCTACTCTCCCGGGTGCCTTCGTTTCGGCGCTACCGCCTCTCAGAGCCCACTTGCAGAGCCTCCGCACCTGCTTTCCGGCCTCTCCCTCACCTGTGGGAGCTACTCCTTGGAACCTCCCCAAAATCCCGCGGAACCCCCTCCTAGACGCCCGAAAACACGCTCACAACGCCCCGAACAGCTCATCTGTTCTCTTGATGGCGAACAGACGCCCATCAGCCCGCCCTTTCAGCCGCGCTCAACGTACTCTTGTATCAATAGGAAAATGCAAGGAGTGCGTAAATGTTTGAACGCTTTACCGATCGAGCTCGGCGCGTTGTGGTGCTTGCCCAGGAAGAGGCACGCATGCTCAACCACAACTACATCGGTACCGAACACCTGCTGCTCGGTCTGATTCACGAGGGCGAAGGCATCGGTGCTCGCGCCCTGGAATCATTGGGCGTTACCCTGAACGCAGTACGTGAACAGGTTCAGGACATCGTCGGCCCCGGCCCCCAGGCGCCCAACGGACACATCCCCTTCACCCCCCGCGCGAAGAAGGTTCTCGAACTGTCCATGCGCGAGGCTATTCAGCTGAACCACGGCTACATCGGCACCGAACACATCCTGCTGGGCATGGTTCGCGCGAACGAGGGCGTGGCAAACCAGGTGCTGGTCAAGCTGGGCGCTGAGCCTGCCGCTGTGCGCCAGGCTGTCATGGACCTGATTTCCGGCTACCCCGGCAACAACTCCGGTGAGAAGGAAACCGCCGGCGTGGGTGCAGGTAACTCCCGCGAAGGCACTCCCGCGGGTTCGACCATCCTGGATCAGTTCGGCCGCAACCTCACCGCAGCAGCGCGTGAGGGCGAGCTGGACCCGGTCATCGGTCGCCACAAGGAGATGGAACGCGTCATGCAGGTCCTCTCCCGCCGTACCAAGAACAACCCCGTGCTGATTGGTGAGCCCGGCGTCGGTAAGACCGCCGTCGTGGAGGGCCTGGCACAGGCTATCGTGCACGGTGACGTCCCCGAGACCCTCAAGGACAAGCACCTGTACACCCTGGACCTGGGCTCCCTGGTCGCAGGTTCGCGCTACCGCGGTGACTTCGAAGAGCGCCTGAAGAAGGTCCTGAAGGAGATTCGCTCCCGTGGCGACATCATCCTGTTCATTGACGAGATTCACACCCTTGTCGGTGCGGGTGCCGCAGAGGGCGCGATTGACGCTGCCTCCATCCTCAAGCCCATGCTGGCTCGAGGCGAACTGCAGACCATCGGTGCCACCACCCTGGATGAGTACCGCAAGCACATCGAGAAGGATGCCGCCCTGGAGCGCCGCTTCCAGCCGATTCAGGTGGACGAGCCCTCCCAGGAGCTCGCCGTGCAGATCCTCAAGGGCGTGCGCGATAAGTACGAGGCACACCACCGCGTCACCATTACCGACGAGGCAATTGAGACCGCCGTGAACCTCGCGGCACGCTACATCTCTGACCGCTTCCTGCCGGATAAGGCTGTCGACCTGATTGACGAGGCGGGCGCACGCCTGCGCATCAAGCGCATGACCGCACCCCCGGAAATCAAGCTACTCGACGAGAAGGCAGCCAAGCTACGCCAGCAGAAGGAAGACGCCATCAACTCCCAGGATTACGAGAAGGCCGCTGGCCTGCGTGATCAGGAGCAGAAGGTCCTGGCTGAGAAGGAAGAAGCCGAGAAGGCATGGCGCGAAGGCGGCGACGCATTCGGCACCGTGACCCCCGAGGTTATTTCTGAGGTTCTGGCCGCTTCCACCGGTGTTCCCGTCTACAAGATCACCGAGGAAGAGTCCAGCCGCCTGCTGACCATGGAGCAGGAGCTCCACAAGCGCGTCATCGGTCAGGATCACGCTATTGCGGCGCTGTCCCGCGCTATTCGCCGTACCCGCGCAGGTCTGAAGGACCCGCGCCGCCCCGGTGGTTCGTTCATCTTCGCCGGCCCGACCGGTGTGGGTAAGACCGAGCTTGCCAAGGCACTTGCCGAGTTCCTGTTCGGCGATGAGGATTCGCTCATCACCCTGGATATGTCCGAGTACCAGGAGAAGCACACCGTCTCGCGTCTGTTCGGTGCGCCTCCCGGCTACGTTGGCTACGATGAGGGCGGCCAGCTGACCGAGAAGGTCCGCCGCAAGCCCTTCTCCGTGGTCCTGTTCGACGAGGTTGAGAAGGCTCACGCCGACCTGTTCAACTCGTTGCTGCAGATCCTGGAAGACGGTCGCCTGACCGACTCGCAGGGTCGCGTGGTGGACTTCAAGAACACCGTCATCATCATGACCACCAACCTGGGTTCGCGTGACGTGAACCGCCGCATCCCGGTTGGTTTCCAGGCGATGGACGACACCGCAGCCGACTACGAGCGCATGCAGGCACGCGTGATGGAGAACCTCAAGGAGCACTTCCGCCCCGAGTTCCTGAACCGTGTGGACGACATTATCGTCTTCCCGCAGCTCTCCGAGTCTGAGATTCTGCAGATTGTGGACCTGTTTGTGGGCCGCCTGGCTAAGCGCCTGGCGGAGCAGGATATGTCCATTGAGCTGACCAACGCTGCGAAGGTCCTCATGGCGGCTAAGGGTTACGACCCGTCCATGGGTGCTCGTCCGCTGCGCCGCGAGATGCAGCGCAACATTGAGGACGCCCTGTCTGAGAAGATCCTCTTCGGCGACATCAAGCCCGGTGAGAAGATCACCGTGGACGTTGAGGGTGAGGGCGACTCCGCGAAGTTCGTCTTCTCGTCTCAGCCGATGAAGGAGCTGGCTCTGGACTCGGTGCAGGAGCTGAACGAGGATGCCGCAGAGGCTCCCGCTGAGGCTCCCGCAGCTGAGGCACCTGCTTCCGAGGCTCGAGAGGGCCAGGGTGGGGACTAAGCCCTAGATAGCTAGGTTTTAGCGCACGAAACGCCTGTGGGGCGGTACCGGATCATTTCGGTACCGCCCCACAGGCGTTTCTATGCTTTTGGGAGGCTCCAGGAGCTCCTCTGCGGCGGGTACTAGAGCGAGACGAGCACTGCATCGCCCTGCGTGACTTCGCGGGCGAGAGAGTCCGCCAGCAGCCCCGCGTAGCAGCGCTGCAGCTGTTCAGCGGCGGGGGAGAGGGCGTACAGCGCCTTCAGTGGACGATGCACCGCGGCGGGTGCATCAGCCGGGAACGTAAAGTCTGGCGAAGAGGCTGCAACGGGTGAAGAGGTCGTATCGCCAGCCGAGGCTACACCCGCACCTACTCCCGCACCCAGGATGAGCTCGCGATTCACCGGCTCATGTGCCGCACGCAGCACCGCCATGACCGCACCGCGCACCTGGCGGTCCGTGCCGTGCCAACTCTGGCCCTTGGGGGTGTAGTCCGCCTCCGGCTTGCCCGCCGCAACCCAGGCGCACAGATCCTCCACCGGGCACAGTTCGCAGGTCGGGGACTTTGCCGTGCAGACCAGCGCACCGAGCTCCATGGTCGCCGCATTCCACAGGCAGGAGGTGGGGGTATCGGCGGGCATGAGCGCCTCCGCCAGGCGAGTCTCAGCCGCCGTCAACGAACGCGAGGGTAGCGCCTTACCGGATACCGCACGGGCGTGCACGCGGCGGATATTCGTATCAATGACCGTGGCGCGCAGACCGAACGCGAACACGCTAATCGCCGCCGCCGTGTAGGAACCCACGCCCGGCAGAGCCAGCAGCGCATCATAGTCGGCGGGAACCTCACCGCCGTGCTGCTCCACAATCGCCACTGCGGCACCGTGCAGACGCTGCGCGCGGCGCGGGTAGCCCAGCCTGCCCCAGGCGCGTACCGCCTCTGAGGCGGGCTCGGCGGCAAGGTCGGCGGGGGTGGGCCAGCGGCGCATCCACTCCTCCCACACGGGTAGAACGCGCTTGACGGGGGTCTGCTGCAGCATGAACTCGCTGACCATCACGCCCCAGGGGGTGCACTCGTCACGACGCCATGGCAAATCGCGTGCCTGGTCGAGGAACCACCCGTTGATTCGGAGGTGGAGCGCCTCGGTATTCGTGCCTTCGGGCAGGGTCGGTTCGGGGCGCGTGCGTGCGGTGCGTTTGGGCTCTGAGGTCATCCGAAAAGCCTACGCCACAGGGTATATATTCCCAAAATCGCATGAACAGAGTTCACTGTGAATCTAAGGGTTAAACCCGGTATCCTTAAGAGTATGTCTGAAAATGGTCCCGTTCTGCCTCCCGAAGTGTACCGCCGTCGTCGTATCGTGGCGGTTATTGCTCTGCTCGCTATTATTTTGCTGCTGGTTGCCGGCGTGACCTCCATGGTCGGCATGATTAACGGCAAGAAGGACGCCACTGTAGCCTCCACTGCGACGGCATCCGGTGCGCCCTTCCAGAGCTTCAGTGCCCGCCCCTCCGAAACTGCTTCGGCTACCCCGTCCGCTAGCGCGACTGCCTCTGCAACCGCGTCGGCTAGTGCTTCGGCAACCCCCTCGGTGACCGCTTCTGCTACTCCCTCTGCAAGCGTGACCACCGCCGCGGCAACTACTCCCGCGGCGACCCCGACTACCCCCGCACAGACTCCGAGCGTGACCACTGCGGCTGCTGTTGCGGCGTGTACCGCGAACGACCTGAAGGTGACCGTCACCCCCGCGAAGCGTGTCTTCGCGGCCGGTGAGCAGGTGTCCTTCCACGTGACCTACACGAACTCCTCGAAGACCCCCTGCGCTGTGGGCGGTGAGGGCGCGAACACCGGCGTTGACCTGAAGATTACCTCCGGTGCGGCTCAGGTGTACACCCGCAGCCTGTGCGCGGCGACTGCTGTTCAGAAGTCTGAGGTAGCCGCAGGTGCCGAGGGCGCAACCGACCTGGCGTGGGATCGTAAGATCAACGTTCTGGGCTGCTCCTCCGCGTCGACTGCTCAGAAGGGTTCCTACTGGGCTGCGGTGACCGTCAATGGTGTGAGCTCGGCTCCGGTGAACTTCGTGATTCAGTAGTTCACTTCTATAGTTTTCGCCCCCGTGCGGGCGTGAGAAGCCCCCGTGCTGGATGTTCTTCCGGCGCGGGGGCTTCTCGTATGAGCTTTTGTCTGGCTATTACTTGGAGGCGCGGGGCTTGGCGAAGCGGCGCTCGCCCAGGTACCCGAGCAGGCTACCGAATGCGGTCCATTGCAGTGCCGCCAGCAGCAGGGTGGACAGGTCGGTCACCTCAAAAGAATTGGGGATGACCTTGAACCACAGTAGCGGCAGGTAGATCAGGAAAAGAATGGGGGACGCCCACACGAAGAACGGGACAGGGCGCTTAGCCGACGGATACTTAGCTCGTGAGTACGACATTGTGACCTCCAAGGGGTGTCATGATGCTTGAGGCACCAGGGTGCGGAGGGAACTCCGCTGTCACTACATCATAATGCAAAAGGTTCTTGTGAGGCAGGAAAAGGCCGCCGTGCCAGATAGTCTCCGGCGCGGAGGCTTCTCGTATGAGCTTTTGTTAGAGGTACTTCTCCAGGCTGCTCTCCGCCATGCGGGAGAGCTGCTCGCGCACCGTGCGGGCACGAGCCTCACCCACACCGTCCACGGCGCGCAAATCCTCAAGGGACGCCGCCATGAGTGCCTGCAGGCTGCCGAAGCGCTCCACCAGACGCTCAGAAATAGCGTTCGGAATGCTCGGAATACCGGCAAGCAGGCGGAAACCGCGCGGCTGCAGGGGCAGCTCCAGGTCGGGGTTCTCACCAAAGCCGACGGTGCGGGCAATCGTGCGCAGATCCACGATGTCCATATCGTCCAGGTTCTGAAGTGCCTCAACGCCGGCGGTAATCAGCTCGTCGTTCACCTCGGGCAGGTAGTCGCGCAGAATCAGGTCGCTGGCGGTCATCTCGGGGGCGCGCAGCTCCTCCAGCTGCAGGGCAATCAGGCGGCCGTGCACGCCGAGCTCGAGCACGTAGTGGCTGACCTCGCGGATAATGCGGTTCACCATCTCCATGCGTTGCAGGGTCATCGCCACGTCGCTCAGGGAAACGTTCGACTCAATCTCCTGAGAGGAGAGGTTGGAAAGCACCGAACGCAGACGCTTCTTATAGCTTTCAAGGGTCTGAATCGCCTGGTTTGCGCGAGCCATCAGGTACTGGCTGTCCTCAACCATGTAGCGGGTACCGTCAACGTATACCGAAATCACGGACATCGACGCGCTCACCGAGATCACCGGGAAACCGGTCTGAATTGCGGTGCGCTCGGCGGTGCGGTGGCGGGTGCCGGACTCGTTCGTTTCAATGGAGGCGTCCGGCATGAGCTGCACGCCGGCGTGCAGCAGGCGGGTGGCGTCGCGGTCGCAGATGATAGCGCCATCCATCTTCGCCAGCTCGCGCAGGCGGGTTGCCGAGAACTCAGTGTCGATGTTGAAACCGCCCGAGGACAGGGAGGATACGGTGCGGTCGGATCCGAGTACGATGAGTGCGCCCGTACGGCCACGCATGATGCGTTCCAGGCCCTCGCGGAGCTCGGTGCCGGGGGCGATTCGGGCGATAGTTTTAAGCAATAGGTCACTATAATTCATCTGCACGAAAACCATTGTACCCGTAAGGGTGGTTATTGAGCCAGGTCAGGGGCGGAACGGCGGGCTAAAGTGCCTCAAAAACGAACGGATATTCTCGATATTTATACAGGAGTGCACGAGGTGAAATTATCTGCATTTAAGGGTAAAAATACGTTCTGCGGTACCCCATTTCGCCGTGACCAAACACCGCGCACCATATCGCTCCAGACCCTAAAATAGACCCATGACCGCGCGCACAAAAAACACCAAAACCGCACCCGCCTACCGCTGCACCGAATGCGGCTGGACCACCGCCAAATGGGTAGGCCGCTGCGGCGAGTGTCAGACCTGGGGCACCGTCGAAGAAGCTGCCGGGGGCACCCGTGCGCGCACCCGCGCCGCATCCAGCGTGCAGAAGCCCGCCCAGCCCATCGCAGAAGTCGACTCGCGCGTAGCCGCCTACATGAGCACCGGAAACCCTGAGTTTGACCGCGTGCTCGGCGGCGGGCTCGTGCCCGGCGCGGTCATCCTTATGGCGGGCGAACCCGGCGTGGGTAAGTCCACCCTGCTGCTGGATGTCGCCGCCACCTTCGCGCGCGGCACCGCCGGGATTGCGGGGCAGAAGGGCGCGCAGAACCCGGCACGGAATACCCAACCGCAAAACACCGCACCCCAGCCGCCGCGCCCGGTGCTGTACATTACCGGCGAGGAATCCGCCGCGCAGGTCAAGCTCCGCGCCGACCGCATCCGCGCTATCGCGGACACCCTCTACCTGACCAGCGAAACCGACCTCGGCACCGCCCTGGCGCATATCGAGCAGGTCAACCCCTCCCTGCTGGTCATCGACTCGGTGCAGACCCTCGCCTCCGCGGAAGTTGAGGGCAGCGCGGGTGGTGTGACCCAGGTGCGGGAGGTCGCCGCCTCCGTCATAGCCGCTGCGAAGGAACGCAACATGTGCACCCTGCTCGTGGGCCACGTGACCAAGGAAGGCACCATCGCGGGCCCGCGCCTGCTCGAGCACCTGGTGGATGTGGTCTGCCAGTTTGAGGGCGATAAGCACTCGAATATCCGCATGCTGCGCGCGATTAAGAACCGCTTCGGCCCCACCGACGAGGTGGGCTGCTTTGACATGCACGAGGACGGCATCGCACCCGTGCTGGACCCCTCCGGCATGTTTGTTTCGAGCACCCCGCACCCGGTGGCTGGCACCTGCGTGACCGTCACGATGGAGGGTCGCCGCCCCCTGCTCGCGGAGGTGCAGGCGCTGCTGGACCAGGCGGTGGCGCCCGCCCCTCGCCGCACCGTCTCGGGTCTGGATTCGGCGCGTATCCAGATGCTGTTGGCGGTGCTGCAGCGCCGCGCCGGGCTGAACGTGGGCAAGCTCGACTGCTACGTCTCTACGGTGGGCGGCGCGAAAATTGCCGAGCCCGCCGCCGACCTGGCGTGCGTCATGGCGCTTGCCTCGGCGGCGCAGAATAAGCCGCTACCGCGTAAGCTCGCGGTCTTTGGCGAGGTCGGTCTGGCGGGTGAGGTGCGCGCCGTTCCGGGCATCCGTCAGCGCATTGCGGAGGTGGGCCGCCTGGGCTTCACGCACGTGCTGGTGCCCGCCTCCCCGACCGGAGTGGGGGACGTACCCGAGGGCGTGACCGTGCGTGAGGTAACCACCCTGGGTGAGGCGCTCGCGTTGCTCTTCCCGCAGAAGTAAAACACCTAAAGACAGCAGAGGGGGCTCCCGGCTGGCGTGAATGCCGCCGGAAGCCCCTCCGTTGTGTCCTTGATGGTTGCCGCTGACCCCGATAGAAGCCCGCTAGAGCCTAGTTAGGAGGAGCGGCTCTCCTCCTCATTCTCGTGCAACATAATGTTGATCGAGCGGGTATTGAGCTTGTTCGTGTGGTGGGTGTTCACCGCGCTATCGGTTACATCATCAACCACCGTGGAGTCGTCCATGTCAGCGTCAACAATCGGGATTGCCGAGGTGCGCGGTGCGTGCTTCGTGACCGCCTCGCCGAGGGGCACGAGAACCGCCACGGCGTCCTTGTGGGACATGCCGGTCGCCTCCAAAAAGTCGACCACAATCAGGCGGAGCATCAGCACCAGCGACTCACCCTCAAAGGTTGCCACACCCATCGTGCGCGGCTCGAGGGTGCCGGCAAGCTTGATCATGCGCTCGCGTGCCTCCATCATGTAGTGCTCACGTTCGCCTTCGGTCGGTGCAGACATGCCCAGGCCGAGGCTCTGCGCCGCCAGCGACAGCTCGTTCAGTGCGTCACTGAGCGAAAGCTGCGCGGCAGTTCGTAGCTGCACGTGGTGAATCGTGGACGCCATACGGCGGTTGAGCACGCGGTCGTTACGAATCGCCAAATCCACCGCGGCGAGGGTCTTCGACATACGCGCCAGCTCGCCCTTGCTCTTGCGGCTATTCCACGACAGCTCGCTCATGCCCTGCGCGGTAATCAGGTCGCCGCGGCACGCATCGTAGAGCGGCTGCAGTGCGCGCGCATCGAGCAGGCTCTGGTACGCCTTGTTGTAGTCGTAGTAGCGGATTGCCTCGGAGGAAAGCTGGAAAACCTTCGCGAACGCATCCATGAGGGCCTGTGCGCGGGCACGCGGGTTCTTGCGCGGGTCGCGCGGCATCAGGTACATGGCGAGGAACGCGAACGCGCCACCGACAATGCCGTCAAAACTGCGGGTGAACGCATCGTCAGGAACGGGCAGTAGCAACGTGAAACAGGCCTGGAAGCTGAGCTGAATCGTAAAAATAATGCCCTTATCAATAAATCGGGCAATAATCACGGTCAAGAAAAGCACCACTGCCGCCTGCCAGGTACCGTGACCGAGCAGGATCAGCAGAAGGTCGCCAATGAGAATGCCGAGGGTCACGCCGAAGGAGACCTCAAGGATTCGGCGGGAATGCTTAGCACCGCTTACATAGCCGAGGGATACGAGGGCAGCGACCGGCGCGAAAATGGGTTCGTGGTGGCCCAGAACGCGCTCAGCGAAAAGCCAAGCGCCCATAGACGCCGCAACAATCTGCACAGACTGAAAGAAGTCTGCTCGGACTCGATGAACACCCTCACGGATGAACTGTCGGGTGTTCTGTTCAGTAGTGCGTAGAATGTCTGCGAATCGTGCCATGGGCACCATCATACCGGCGCATATGCGGTGCACAAGGGGGTAGGGGAGTGTTGGGTTGAAGTGTGAGAGACCCCGCGCCCCGAACCCCGCTTAGCGCCCCGGCTTGGGCGGTTTTGCGTGCCGAAACCTCAGCTTGCGTGCCGAAACCTCAGTGCAAGGGGCTTAGCCGCGAATCTAGCCGCGGAGGCGCCGCGCCACCCTCGCCAGCAGGCCCGGCTGGGCGGGGTGCGCCTCGGCGGGTGATTCAGAATCAGCCTCAACGGTGACGGGGTGCCTTTCTTCTGCACCGTGCGCCCCATGAATACCATGCGCGCTGTACCCGCCGCCGATTGCGCGGGCACGTTCGAGCTGCCGGCAGTGCTCGGCATCCCAGGAGTGCGCCCGGTCAGACATCGCCCACTCGAACCCCGCGGTGAGGGAGGTTTCGGTGAAGAGCTCGCGGGCGGCGCGGACGGTCGCGCCCAGCGGCTCGGGGAGTGCCGGAACTTGCTCCACGGCGGGGAAAGGCGCGGGGGCTTTTGCCTCACCGCGAGTTTCTGCCTCGTTGAGAGTTTCTGCGCCGGATGCAAGAATCTGCGCGAGCAGGTAGGCACGCTCGGCGTGCAGAACCTCCAGCAGTTCGGTGCGGCGCGCATCCGATGCCACCGCCACGTGCCGCAGGGCGGCGGCAACCATCAGCTCGGGAACCCCACCGGCGAGCATGCCCAACGGCAGGGTGAACTCGCCCAGCCCGTACAGGCTCAGGGCGCCGCCCACGCGCATCTGCGTGAAGGCATCCGGCACGAGGGCGAGCACGGGAATACCCACCGCGGCGGAGAACACCGCCGGATGGTAGCGGCTGGTCAGGGTGAACGCCGCCGCACGGTGTACCGTGATGCTCTGGTCGGCGTGCAGAATCGGCAGCAGGGTCGCCGGGGTGGAGGCGCTGAGCTGCTCGGCGATGTGCTGGTGCGCCTGAATATCGCCGCTTGCCGGGTTCTGCGGGTCGCCAAAATGGCTCAGGAACACTGGTGCGTAGCCGTGCTCGCGCCACATGCTATCGAGCAGGCGCGCAATCTGCTGCGCCTGCTGTTCGGTGCACTCGTTGACGGTCACACAGACGTAGTGCTCCGGTAGCTCATCAAGTGCCTGACCTGCAGAAATACCCTCCGCATAGTGCAGGGTACGCTCCGGGGAAGCCACCGAGTAGTCGGTGGCGTCATCCACGCTCAGGCGCGCGTCAATACCCCGCTCACGGCACCAAGCGAGGGAAGAACGTTCACGCACCGTCACCGAGTGGGCGGTGCGCAGCATGCGCTCTAGAACCTGCGCGTCCTCGGGGTTGAGCACCGGGCCCAGGGACTGACCGGTCACGTACACGGGTACGCCCGCATGCTCGGCGGCACGCACCGCGGCGGCGCGTTCGTAGAGCAGCCAGCCGTAGCGGGAGTTGAGGTTGCCGCCGCCGGAGACCACGACCGCATCCATGGCGGCGATGGAGTCCGCGAACTCCACCATGCGCTCAACGGTCTGCTCCAGCGGATGTAGCACCTCCGGCAGCGCCTGCACCTGTGGTAACGCCACCAGCTCGGCGGTGGAGGGACGCTCCCGGTCAGCGTGCAGCTCCATCAGAACAGATTCGAGCGCCGCGAGGGTCAGCTCGCGTTCAGCCGGCGCCCAGGGGAAGAGGAAAAACGGCAGGTACTCGTAGGGGGCGCCCGCCTCATGAGCAGCCGCGCCGATATAGCGCGCTGAATGGCCCACATCGCGGGTCATGAGGGTGACCGCCGCGCCGCCTTCGGAAAGCGCCTGGGCGCTCGCAATGGTCATGGCTTCGTCGCCCACGTGGTAGGTGTGCTGGCCGATATCGCCGATGACGAGTACGCGCGGTGCTTCATTAAAGTGCGGTGCTGTAGAAGAATGATTGTTCTCTGTCACGGCTATGCGTCCTTCTCGCCGGTAGAACCTGCCTCAGTACCGCGACGAGCCTGAGAACCTTGGTTGAGGGAACGCTGCGCGAAGGAACGCAGTGCACGGCCCGGTGCGCGCAGGTGCTTCAGAACCCGCAGGCGCTCCTCGATGCTCTGCTGGCGGGACTCAATAGCCTGCTGACGAGCCTCAATACGTTCCAGGCGGCTCTCAATAGAGCGCAGAATATCCAGGGATTCGCGGGTCAGATCGTGCCCGTCAATGACGCGGCGTTCCAGGTCAGCTGCCAGATGCGCCTGGTACAGGTATGCTCCCGGTCGGGCACCCGCCTGCAGGTCCTCGCGGATAGCGCGGGCACGCACCATCGAATCGAAGCGGGCGTGATCAGCCTGACGCTTCACGCTATTCGCCTCGGTACCTTCCGCGTCGGGGCGCAGCGACCAGTACGCCAGCGGCTCATCCACCAGCAGAATATCTGCAACAGAGGCGGCACGCATGTTGAACTCCCAGTCGCCGACCACCGGCAGGGACTCGTCATAGAAACCGACGAGCTCGTGCAGGCTACGGCGGTAGAGAATGCCAATCGGCACGGCACGGTTCGTGCGGAACAGGAACTGCAAACCCACACCGGGCAGGCCATCGTGGAAAATACGCTCCTCGTACACCTCGAACTCGCCATCGGCGTTTTCGCGTTCGTACCGCTCCACTATGCGGGTGGTGCACATGAGCGCGCCGCTCTCTTCCAGCGCCGCGACGGTGCGTTCCAGGAACTCGGGTGCCCACAGGTCGTCGTCATCGTGAATCGCCACATACTTGGAGACGGTCGCCGCCAAACCGGCGTTGGATGCCACCTCCATGTTGCCGCCGGCGGTGGTCAGTAGCTGCACGCGACCGGAACCCTGCGCATCAGAGCCCTGCAAACCCAGCGGGGATGCCTCAATGACGGCGCGGGTTGCCTGCTCGTCGCCACCGTCGTTAATCACGCAGACCGTGTAGTCGGTGAAGGTTTGCTGCGCAATATTCTCCAAGGTGCGGCTCAAGAAGCGGGGGCGGTCCTTCGTGCGGACCAGAATAGCTACGGTAGGAGAAGACATAACCACAATCAGTCGAGGGTGAGTGGGCGCGTGCCAGCCCAAGAACTCAACCCATTATGAAGGTGTGCACTGTTCAGACTCAACCCGCCGCCCGGCTATCCCGCGGCAGTGAGCACGGTGGGGCATGCAGCGTCCCCAAAATCTAGTGGATGGACTGTAGCGCCACCATTGCGAGCACTCCGAGCACAAAGCACGCCGGAATGGTTACCAGCCACACCAGAAGAATCTGCAGAACAATCCTGGACTTCAGAGCGTTAAAGCGCTGGTTCACGCCCGCGCCGAGCGCCGAGGCGGTCGCCAGGTGCGAGGAGGAGAACGGCACCTGCAGCAGGAAGTAACCGAGCACCTGCACAACGGCGGTCGTACCCTGGGCAACCGCGCCACGGAACGGATCCAGACGCACCATCTTGTAGGCGAAGGTGTAGCCGATGCGGCGGCCACCGGTCAGCGTGCCCGCACCCAGGCTGAGGGCAATGATGAGGGTGCCCAACAGCATGCCGCCTTGGGTGAGGGAATGGAGTAGCGCCGGATCCATGATGCGTTCGCTCAGCAGCGCCCACAGCAGCAGGTACAGGTAGCCGGTCTGCAGGCCGTGTAGCAAAGAAATCGCGGAGGCGGAGACCGCCAGCACCTCGCGGGCGTGCTGATTCACCAGGCGCGGGTTATGACCCACGACGAGGCGGTAGAACGGCACCACCATCAGCCAGGACAGCAGAAAAATGAGCGGTGGCAGGTAGAAGAGCGGCAGCAGGGTCGACCCGAAAATATGCGGCAGGAAGGGGAAGGACCCAAAGCCTTCAGCGGCGCTGTCAATCCTCGTTTGGGTCCACCAGCTCACCCCGGCAAGGGCGCCCACCAGCGCGTGGGTCGAAGAGGACGGCAACCGCAGGAACCAGGTGAGCACACCCCAAATAGCGCAGACGAGCAACGCCGCAACGATGCCGTTCAGGCCGGTGGTACCCTCCGGGGCGCTCACCCACGAGGCAGAATACTCACCGAGCAGCAGGAACGCACCGACCACACCGAGCACGTTGAAGAGCGCGGCAAGGTAGAGGGCGGAGCGCTCGCCGAGGGCGCGGGTACGCACCGGAACAGCGACGGCGTTTGAGGCGTCGTGCACACCGGTAACGTAGACCGCGGCAATGAAGGCGCAGCAGGCTAGAAGACCCAGGAACATTAGGATTCCTGAACGATAATGCGGCCGATTTCGGCAGACACATCACGCATAGCGTTGGAGGCGGCGGTCAGCTGTGCCAGGAAGGTGGCGTAGCGGCGGTACCGTTCGGGGGTGTAGCGTTCGGCAATGTATGCGTCGTACTCTTCGGCGGTGCGTAGCGCCTGGCGGGAGATGCGCAGCATGTCCATCCAGTAGTTGTCGAGGCCGCGAATATCGGCAAGCTTGGGGATGACGGCGGCGGTCAGCACCGCCTGACGCTGAATAATGTCCAGGATCGAGGTGATGTGCGTGGCGAAGCCGTCAATGCTGTGCAGGGACAGCACGTGCGCGGCGCTGGTGAGCTTCTCAACGGCGTTGGTGAGCTTGCGTGCCAGCGTGTACAGGTCTTCACGCGGGATCGGCGGGGAGAAGGAGCTGCGCACTTCGGTGAGGGTGCGGAACAGCAGGTTGGTGGAGTCCGCCTCATGGGTGAGCATGCGTTCGAAGAGTTCGGGGTACTCCGCGACGGGGGAGCCGACCATTTCAGAGAGCAATGCCGCCGCCTCACCGACCTGCGCTGAGATTTCAGCGAGGGAGGCGAGGGACTCGTTGGCGTGGGGGAAAAGTCGGTGCAGCATAGTTCCCAGTCTAACCAGTATTGGGTGCTGCGGGTGCGCATAGCCCGCGTGTATCTCACGAGCGCCCAACCTGCAAACGCTACAGCGCCGACCTGTTAGCGGTTGCCCGCGAGGGTTTTAAACATAAAACGGTGGGGGTCGATTTCTCGACCCCCACCGGAACGTTTAGGGATGTCGGGTTGGGAGCGCCTCTCGGCGGAAGGCCGCTCGAAGCGGCTAAAGATTTGGAGCCCGGGGCTACCTATTAGCAACCCGACATCTTGTAATTATTATCCACCCGCACCCGGCGCAGAGTCAATCGGAAACAGGCTTTTCACGCCTTTGCGACCCAATGTGGAACCTGTGCCAATTCGCGGCACGAACACGCATTTTTAGGCGCTCAAACGTTGCAGAAGACTAGAATGCTTCGAGGTTGGTCTGCGATTTTTCCTGCACAGAATCAGCCCCGGAACCCCCGTTAGCCTGCTGACTAGCCTCAACGGCGCGCAGCTGGGCGGCGACCGCCTCCAAATCGTGCGCGATCTGCTCCATCTGCTGAGCCTGACGCGGCAGACGAGCACGACGCTCCACCGCCTCACGCTTCACCTCGTGGCTGCCCGGAACCGCACCATCCTGCCCGGCAGAGCGCGCATAATCGGTGCGAATACCCAACGCCACCACGTGCGCAAACGCCGCGCAACGTTCCATCGCAATGTCCATATCGCCGGTGTACAGGCCTGCCAGAATCTCATCAATCGTGCGGACCACCTCGTCGGCACTCGGCGGGTCGGGAACACCCGCCACCACGTGCGAACGGTAATCCTCCGCCATGCCCAGCTCAAAAGCGCGGCTCACCCCGCGCGGCGAACGATGCACCACGTCCCGCAGCCAGTACATGCGCCACAGCGCACCCGGCAGGGAGTGGGCGCTCGCGTGCGACCAGAGTTCGGCGAGCATCTCAATACCGTAGTCGTCGGTGAAGCTGACGAGCCGTTCGGTCATCTGCTCGTCGGTGCCGCGTCCGCGCATCAGCAGGATTCGTGCGGAGGCGTGTGCCGCCTCTTCGCGTGCGGCGGGGTCCATGCCGCCTTCGTGGCGTTCAAATTTCTCGGCGGAGTAGAGGACGGGGCGGTGGTGGGTGCGGTGTCGGGTGCGCCCGGAGGCGCCGGTTGATGCTGCGGGTGTAGACATAGGATTTCCCAGTGTACCGTTCATTGGCTGGGAGCCGGTAGTGTATAGTATTTCTATCTGCACACTTTCAGTTTTGTGTGGATGGAGCGCCTTTAGCTCAGTCGGTAGAGCTACGGACTTTTAATCCGCAGGTCGTGGGTTCGAGCCCCACAGGGCGCACTAGCCGACCCGTCGCCTCCCGCTTTGCGGGGGTCGGCGGGTTTTTGTGTCTCCACCCTCATGCGTGGGATTTTTACCCCGTGTTGATTCCGCGTGGTGGGGCGTATTCTGCCGGGTTGACCTGGCAGGTTTTGATTTGTGTACGTTGACCCGAAAAGATGAGGAAACCCGTGAGCGTCACCATTAAGAACCCCGAAGAGATCACGATTCTTGCCACTGGCGGCACGATTGATAAGTTCTATTCGGTGGCGGGCACCATGGATATTGGTGAGCCTGCCGCTAAGGATCTGCTGGACCGTGTGATTACCGATATCCGTTTTGATATTCGCCCGCTGATTGGCAAGGACAGCCTGGACATGACCGATGAGGATCGTGCCGAGCTGACCGAGGCGCTGAACGCTGTCACTAACGACCAGGTGCTCATCACTCACGGTACTGACACCATGCCGGAGACTGCCCGCTACCTGGTGGAGCACGCCGACCTGGGCGATAAGGTTGTGGTGCTGACCGGTGCGATGCAGCCCGCCGTGATGGCTCGTTCGGATGCCGGTTTCAACCTGGGTGCCGCTATTGCCGCCCTGAACCTGCTGGAGCCGGGTGTGTACATCAGCATGAGCGGTCGTATTTTCCCTGCTGAGAGCGTGCGTAAGGATCGTTCTCGCGGTATTTTTGAGGGCTAAGATGGCTGATTCCGCTCGTATGCGGCGGGGTGAACCGGTTTCTGCGGCTGAGCTTGCGCCGGTGGCGGGTTCCTCGGATCTTGTGCCGCAGGAGCATATGTCGCAGGCGCAGCTCATGCAGCTGCAGGCTATGGATGAGCTGGAGCAGCAGGCTGACGAGTTCTGGAATGTCACCAGTGATTACCCGCTGCCGGCTAAGAACCTGTACCTGGTGCGTGTGCTACTGCTGGTCGTACCCTCGCTGATTACTGTTTATTACTTTATCCGCGTCACGCTTTTCCCGATTGGTGAGGTGCCGCTGGTCTATCTGGTGATGCACATGTGGGTTGCCATGATTTACCGGGCGAACCGTTCGGTGAAGCTGGTGTTGCTTGCGAATGTGGCATCCGGGGTTGCGGCTACCATCATGACGGCGTTCTTCACCTATGTACTCGTGACCCTGCACGGCCCGCAGACTCTGCTGGACCGTGTGGGCATGTTCTATACGGTGAGCCTGCTGACGGTGATGGCTTCCTTCGCGTTGGAGATCCTGTTCTCGCTGTTCTATAGCTTGGCGGTTCGCAGGAGCCTGCGCCGTAGCAAGCGGAAGAAGGCGGAGGAAGAGCACCAGAATGCAGAAGAGCAGAAGGTAGCAGAGCCGAATGCGGAGGTTTCGCAGGTGGCGGAGCAGGGCTAACCTGCGCCTCAACAGGGGCAAGTAATGATGCTGGGCGGCGTTGCCTGCGACGCCCAGCTACTGCTCAGATTCCCCTAAAGTACGCGTGATACGGTAGAGACAGAAACACGACCCGCACCTGCCAGGAGGCCACTCATGGGCGCTACACACCTGAATACAGATGCCGCTTCATCCGAGGAACGCCCGGATGAGGATACCGGTATGCAGACTCGCTTTCAGGCGCCTATTCGTCACGTGACTCCTGCTACGCCGGAGGTGTCCGTTCCGCTGAACGTGCCGCCGGTGGTGACTGGTTCGCATCCGGTTATTTCGGCGACTTCTACCGTCATCATTCAGGATGGTACGAACCCGCCGATTGTGGTGCGTACGCACCCGACGGGTCCGCTGCCGCCGTTCCCGGGGCAGGGTCAGGTTCCCGCTTTTCTGCGCACTTACACCGCTGAAGAGGTGAAGGAACGCCAGCAGATGCTCAAGAAGAACCTGCTGGTCCGCGCGGTTATTCTGTGTATTTTGAGCCTGGTTGAGGGTCTCATTATTTCTCAGTACACGCAGCCGTTGGCGATTTGCTTTGGTTTTGTGGCGGCGCTTTACCTGGTGGTTCAGATGTGGCCACTGATGCGCCCTCCGCGTGATTCGGCGGACGCCTCCGTGTATAGCGTTTGGGCTATCTGCTCCCTGATTGGGTTTGTTGCGGTGGGGCTGGTGCTTTCACCGATTACGTTCCTGCTGCTGATGCTCGACTGGGCTGGGGTTTCGATGGGGCTTGACCCCCTGCTGATACTTGTTGTCTTGGGCTTGGTCTGGTTGAGCGAGGTCGGTTTATCGTTGCTGACCATTTACCGCTTCAACAACTTGCGAATTGCGATGGCGAACCGGGCAGATTCTCCGTTGCTACCTGAAAGTATTTCTGCGACGGTTGACCCGTCCACTTCTGCCTAAAGTTTTTTGAGGCGGCGCGGTAGATGAACGCCGCGCCGCCACCCACACACCACACACTCGCTCATACATCTTCCACACACACTATCAGCCGACATTCGAAAGATTCAGCTATGTCCGCCGTCGAGTCCTCTCCGCCATCCGCTCCGAACACCACGCATCCTACGAAGCCTGCCACCCCCACTCTCGTGTCTGTGGCGGGTTGGGTTCTGCTCGCTATTGCCGTGGGTTGGCTGGTGCTGATTGGGTACACGGGTGTCACGTATGCGACGACGCAGCTGTCGCATTTTTCGACTTGGCGCGCCCAGTCGCTGGTGGAGGCGCAGGCGTACTATCCGGTGATGTTTTTGCTGGTCAGCGCCTTCGGTAACGTGACGTTGCACGGTTTCTGCACTGTGGCGTACCTGCGTGGTTACCGTTGGGCGGCGCTGGTGCTGTCGGTGGCGTTGGCGCTGGGTGTGTTGGCATCCCTGCTGATTATGCTGGCAGTCGCGGCTCTTCTGGGTACGTTGAATGGTGCGCCGAGCCAGGATGTTGAGCTGCTGCTCAGTAGCGCCTCCCCGCTGTACACGCCGGTATATATTGCTGCACCGTACATGCTGGTGTGTGTGGTCGCGTTGGCGTTGGTGTGGTCGCGTCAGTCGCGTTCGTACATGGAAGCGCGCCGTGATTGGCGCCTGCGCCGCAGCGAGGACTACCTGATTTAGCCTTGCAGATTCTGGCTGCGGGTCCCGGACCTGCGGCTCACCGATAACTTTATTCACCCAACCACAGTTAGGATGACTCGTGCACCCTACTTCCGAACCTGCGCACGAATCCACATCGCAGACTACCCCCGGCGCTGCTAAGCGCACATATGATGAGCGGGCGGCGTTTGAAGAGGCGAAAAGAAACCTCGGCATAGTCGGCGATAAGGAGCAGCAATTCGACCGGGGAATGGCGATTCTCGGTAAAGCGTATTCCATCGCGATGATGCTCATTCTGGTGTATTTCCTCCTGGATGCGTACCAGATTATCGTTACCGCGGGCCGGAGTGTGAACATCGGCTCGTTCCTTAGCTATGCCCTGCCGAAGGTTCTGTCTGACGCTGTCTTGGTGGTGCCGTTCCTCTGGTTCGTTCTGGACTATACCAAGTCAGGGTACGTTAATCCGCGCCGCCTGCTGATGCTGTACCTTCTGCTGTGTTCCTTGAGCGGTGTGCTCTCTTTTGCGGGTGTCTTTGGTCTGGCTCAGGTGCTTTTCCCTGCGTTTACCGCACTGGATCCGGTGTCGCATCCTGCCGCTGCTTCGTCTATGGTGTCGCAGGCTCTGGTCGGGGTGATTACGGCGGGTAGCGCCGTTCTCCTGTTTTTGCTGACTCGCCCGGCTGTGGGCGTGGTCCCGAGCCCCGCGGCGATTCGGGAGCAGATGCAGATCATCAAGGACAGCATGGCGGATGATGAGGAAGAGCCGACCCGTGAGGATGTTCTTCGTCAGCTTGAGAAGGAAGAAGGCCCGGTCAAGGACTCTACCGAGCAGCTGTTGCGTGAGCTTTCTGCCGATTATGCGCTCTCGAATGATCCGGTGGAGAAGAACCGCCTGCTGGCTGAGATACAGCAGATTCAGCGCGCCCAGAAGACGGGTGTAAAGCCTAACTTCGGAGGCACGTCTGGCGGGTCGCCTAAGCCCCAACAGGAAGCGCACGAGGGTGCGGAGGCGACCGCCGCCTCCACCGCGCCTGCCGCCCCTCAGGTGGTGCTCCCGCCCCGCCCGAAGTCGCTGCGTATCGTCATGCGCTGCTTTGTCGCCTTGATGGTTGTGGAAGCAACTCATGGCATCTTCCAAACCATGATTTATGAGCGCTCGCTTGACGACGTTGGTGTATGGGCTGGATATATTCTCTCTGAGACGTTGTTCATTCTCGTTGTCCATGCCATACCGATGTTTGTCCTTTGGCGACTGTGGAGGGGCCGATTCTGGGCATATGTCGTCATCTTTATTAGCTTCGCTTTTATAGCTATCAAGGGTCTGATAGATTTTGTGGATACTTTCCTGACGACGGGTTATCTTTCCCGGTTGCTGGACGGCACGCAGATGTGGAGTTCTCAGCAATACGCTGCATACGTGCTGTCTAGAAATGTTGCTGACACCTTGATTACGCTCCTCTCCACCCTGATTGTTGTGTTGCTCTTGAGCCGTTCCACCAGGTCGTATATGGCTGCTACGCGGTTGGCGCGCCTGAACGCACGCGAACAGGTGAACGCCGGCGATGGTCGGGTCGTTAGGCATCAGGACGCAGAAATGCGTGCTCACCTGGAAGAAGAGCAGACACGTCGGGAAGAGAAGGAAGCTAACCGACGGGCTGAAGAAGCGGTCGCGCAGCAGTACAAGACGACCCGCCGCACGGATGCACGGAGGAACTCCCGCAACGAACAGCGCGGCTACAAGGATACTTCCGTGTACACCGAGGAAGGCTACCGCCTCAACTAGGGTGGGATGCCCCTCCCCATGGGGAAACTCTTCTGCACCCGCCCTGCGCTATAGCGTGCGGGGCGGGGCGCGAAGAGAAGAAAGGAACAAAGATGTCAGAACGCACCCCAAAGCAACCGCTAAACGATCCGGAGTACACGGTTCCCGAATACAGCGTGCTGCTACCCTCCTCCGAGGCTGAAAATAGCACGGCAGGAGGCGATGCCGCCTTCAATAACGTAACTTCCGGTAGCGCCGCAGATAACAGCGCGGCGGAGGGCAACGCACCCGGCGGCAGCGCCTCCGAGCACGCCAGCATCCCCGAGCAAACCACTCCCGGCTACCGGGAGGCGACCGCTGGCTACACTGTGTACCCCGCCTCTGAGCAGATAATTCCGGAGCGCCCGAAGGCTATGCGCAGCGTTATGTGGTGCGCTGCCGCCATTATCGTGCTGGGGCCCCTGAGTAATTTTCTGCCGATTCTAAGCTGGTCGTATATCGATTTTGAGATGGTGGTGAGTGTTTTCTTCTCTGCCCTGGTGGTTACCCTCATCATCTCCGCCATCCCAATTTTTATTCTCTGGAAGATCTGGGATGGCCGCGAGTGGGCGCGCATTCTTACCATCATCTACTGCGCTCTCGCGGCTGCTAGCGGTGTGCTTATTCTTGCGGATAATTTCTCGGGGTTAAGCTCTAGAGCGGCTGCGGCGTCCAGCCTGGTGCGTATCCTGAGCGGCGTTTTTACGCTCGTTCTCTACCTCCTGATGATTGTGCTGCTGACTCGTGCTCCTATTAGGGCGTACACCCAAATCGTTAGCGGGGCACGTGCGCTAGAACACCGGCAGATGATGTCTGAGACGAGACAGGCAGCCGGTCAGGTCCCGGCGGAACTTCGAGAGCTTTTCGCTGATGATGAGGACGGCGAACGCACCTCATCAGGGGAGAACACCCCTCGACCCCCGCACCGTAGCGCGGGATGGGGCACGTAGAAAGGAACATCAACGTCAGGAGTTCCGGGGCTAGCCCTCGGAATGGTGCACGTGGTTACTCGGATACCTCTGAATACGCTGAGAAAGGGTACTGCTTTCCTAGGGTGCGGCGCGCCTCTTTATATCCTTAAGGTAAGACTCTTTAACGCCCGCTCCGTGCACTGTAGCGCGGGGTGGGTGCCAGGGGAGAAAGGAACGACGATGTCAGAACGTACCCCGAAGCAGCCCTTGAATAATCCGGAGTACACGGTTCCCGAGTACAGTGTTTTGCTACCGTCCAATGAGCCTGAAAGTAGCACGGTAGAGGGTGACGGCACATCCAACAACACCGCCACCAACAACGCCGCCCCCACCGGTGCGGTAGACAATAACGCGGCAGAGGATAACGCACCCAGCAACGGCGCTCCCGAGCATGCCACTACCGGCTACCGGGACGCGACCGCCGGTTACGTTGCCGCCTCCGAACATGCGGGGCGGGTACGCCCGAAGGCTCTGCACAGTGCTAAGTGGTGCACCGCCGCGATTATTATTCTGTCGCTTTTCAGTACTATCCAATTCTTCCTGCTCTACGGTAAACCAATCGCCGGTGTGGTGACGCTACCTGAGCTTATCGTGCGTATGCTGGGGTACCCTCTCATCTTTGTTCTTATCCAGATTTTCCTCTTCTGGATGACCTGGAAAGGACACAGATGGGCGCACATACTTACCCTCATGTACAGCGCCTACGAGGTCTTGAGCCGCATGTTTGTGTATGTGGAAGATTTCCTCATAGACTCCAGCTATCTCGCCTTGTTGATGGACGAGTTGCAGTCCCGCGACTCTGCAGATTTTGCGGTCACTCTTCTCATAGATACTGCGATTGGTGTCTTCATTACTGTCCTCTACATCCGGAATATTGTGTTGCTGACCCGTCCATCTGTGTGGGCGTACACGGCTACCGGCAGAACGTCGCATAGTCAGGTGGTTGATCAGAATCCACAGGCACCTAACACGAACTTCAATGAAGGCGGGAACCGCCTCAACTAGGATGTTTGCCTCAAACGGCGCCACTATCACCAAAAGGCTCAGAGCGTGAAAAGGGTGGGGATACCAAACGGTATCCCCACCCTTTCTCATCCCCGGCTCAGCAGCCGAGAAGGACTCACGTATTACTCAGCAGATTCCTGCTTCGCCTTCGAACGGCCACGCAGGTACTCGATAATAACCGGCACCACAGAAACCGCCACAATAATCACAGCAATGTACTCAATGTTGTTGTGCACGAACGGAATACCGCCCAGCAGCACACCCGCCAGACCAATCGAACCAATCCACGCAACCGCGCCAACAACATTCCACAGGTGGAACTTCTTACGGTCGTACGAAGAAATACCAGCCGCAAGAGACACAAAAGTACGAACAATCGGCACGAAGCGGCCCAGAACCAGAGCCAAGCTACCGCGCTTCTGGAAGAATTCCTCAGTAGTGTGCAGGTTCTTAGTGCTCAGAATCTTCGCGTCATCCTTGAAGATCTTACGGCCGTAACGGGCACCAATCTGGTAGCCAACCTCAGCGCCAGCAATAGCAACCAGCACCAGGACCGGGAAAGCAACCCACAGGGACAGGCCCATCTGCTCATGAAGCATACCCAGAGCAAAAATCAGGGAGTCACCCGGAAGAACCGGGAAAAGAACACCGGACTCAATAAATACGATAATTGCCGAAACAACCAGAACCCAGGGGCCGGTATCGAGCAGGAACTGCTCAAGGTCGAGGCCCAAGAGCGCAACCGGAAGATGCGCCAAAGCGATGGCAAGAAAAGTCATGAAAAATCCTGAACTGTGAGTGGACCGCACGCACGGATCGGCGGCGGAATAACACCAGCATAGAAAGTGTACCTATGGTGAACATTGTGCAAAACTATGCGGAGGCTGTGTATTACTGGCACAATTCTACCGGCATTTACGCCGGACGCACGGGTGAGCGAGGCGTAAATCTCCCCACCATCGCGGCTAAACAGCCGGAGGTGACGCGGCGCTCGCACGCTTCCTCAAGAAATGACTATCCGCAGAGCCGGGCGATACCGGGGTGTGACATGATGGAAAGAGAGCACGGCGCGTCGCGGCGTAGCGATTGACCCAACCATCCACCGTTGGAGAGAACCATGAACCCCGAACAGCCAGCGTCCAGCCCCGCCGATCTCCTGCATGCTGAAGCCCGTGAAGTGTTGCGCTGCCTCACCGGCGTCACTAATGCCGAGTTCCACGACGGCCAGTATGAGGCGATTCGCGCCCTCGTAGCCGACCGCGCCCGCACCCTCGTCGTGCAGCGTACCGGCTGGGGTAAGTCTGCGGTCTACTTTATTTCTTCCCTGCTGTTGCGTGCCCGCGGTATGGGCCCGGCTCTTATCGTCTCCCCGCTGCTTTCCCTCATGCGTGATCAGGTTGAGGCGGCATCCCGCGCGGGAGTGCGTGCCGCCATGGTGAACTCCGCGAACGTCACCGAATGGGATGAAATCCGTACCCGCCTCGAAGCTGACGAGCTTGATGTGCTCCTGGTGGGCCCCGAACGCCTCAATAACCCGGCGTTCCGTGAGCAGTGGCTGCCGTACCTGCTGCCGCGCCTGGGTCTGCTCGTCATTGATGAGGCGCACTGTATTTCTGACTGGGGCCATGACTTCCGCCCCGACTACCGCCGTATTGGTTCGCTCATTAGATCTCTGCCGGTGGGTGTGCCGGTGCTGGCGACTACCGCAACCGCGAATGACCGCGTTAGCCGCGATATCGCCGAACAGCTCAGCACCGATACCACCGCACCCGTGCATGTGCTGCGTGGTCCGCTGTCCCGCGAGTCCCTGCGCCTGGGCGTTCTGACCCTGCCCCATGAGGCGCAACGCATCGGTTGGCTGCTCACGCACCTGAACAGCCTGCCCGGTTCGGGCATTATCTACACGTTGACTGTCTCTGCGGCAGAAGATACCACAAATGCTCTGCGTGCCAGCGGCTACGAGGTGCTTGCTTACACCGGTAAAACTGACCCGGATGAGCGGCTGGTTGCAGAGCAGGCGCTCAAGGAAAACAGGGTGAAGGCTCTTGTTGCGACGAGTGCCCTCGGTATGGGTTTTGATAAGCCTGATTTGGGTTTTGTTGTGCACCTGGGTGCGCCGTCGTCTGCGGTGAGCTACTACCAGCAGATTGGCCGCGCCGGACGAGGCGCCGTCAACGCTGATGTTCTGCTCCTGCCCGGTCGTGAAGACCGCGCCATTTGGGAGTATTTTGCGACCGCCTCCATGCCTAACGAGGAACAGGCGCTGGCGGTGCTGGATGTCCTCGCCCAGTCCCCGGAGGGGTTGAGTATTACCGCGTTGGAGGCGCGCGTTCAGCTGCGCCGCTCCACCCTGGAGCTTCTGCTGAAGGTGCTGGACGTTGAGGGTGCCGCCGTGAAGGAAGGCAACTATTGGCGTCGAACCTCTTTGCCGTGGCAGTACGATAGTGCCCGTTACGCGGCGGTGGCGCAGGCGCGTGTGGTGGAGCAGAACGCCATGCTCGAGTATGAACGCACTAGCCAGTGCCGTATGCTTTTCCTGGCTCAGCAGCTTGATGATGCTTCCGCGACTGCTTGCGGTCGTTGCGATGTATGTGCGGGCCCCTGGTACCCGGTTGAAGTTCCCGCTGAGGCGCAACAGGCGGCACAGAGTAGCTTCAATACGGTGGGCGTGCCCCTGCAGCCGCGCCGCATGTGGCCGAGCGGGCTGGATCAGCTGATGGGTGCGGATGCGCCGCGCGGTCGTTTGTCTAAGGACGAGCAGGCTGAATCCGGTTACGCTTTGGCGCGTCTGAGCGACATGGGGTACGGTACTCGTCTGCGTGAGCTTCTGGCGACGAATGAGCTGGGTGAACCGGTTGATTCTGAGGCCCCTGCCGAGCTGGGGCGCGCCTGCGTGAAGGTGCTTGCCGCTTGGGAGTGGTCTGAGGCGGGTCGTCCGGTGGCGGTGTTGACTCTGCCGTCGCCGGTGCGTCCTCGTTTGGCTCAGTCCCTGGGTAGGGGATTGGCGTCGGTGGGTCGTCTGGTGGATTTGGGCTGGGTGTCTCTGGTGGGGGAGCCGCGTTTCTTTGGCGGTAATAGCGCGTTCCGTTGTGCGGATGTGCTGCGCTCGTACCGGGTGCCTGCAGAGGTTCTGGACTATGTGCGTGAGCATCGGTGCCCTGTTCTGCTGGTTTCTGATGTGGTGGATTCGCGGTGGGCGTTTACGGTTGTGGCGCGTGAGCTGCGGCTGGCAGGTGCTTCTGCGGTGTATCCTTTCTCTTTGGCTGCCACCCACTAGTTGCGCCCATTAGTGTTTATTTATTCCCCTGACGAGGTTGTATGTCATATTCGGAATATTCAAAATTGACGGTCACAGACGGTTCTTCCGCTGTGCTCAGCGATATTCCCGCTCGCCCCGAACACGGCGAGTGGATGGTCCGCGCCCTCGCCGAGGGTGCCGCCGCGGGTGAGCGTGGCGAGATCCCTATCGGTGCTGTGGTGGTGGATGAGCAGGGCGTCATTATTGGTTCGGCGGGCAATACCCGCGAGCGGGAGCATGACCCCAGTGCCCATGCGGAGGTGAATGCGATTCGTCAGGCGGCGGCGCATCGTGGTCAGTGGCGCCTGGACGGGTGCACGCTCGTGGTGACGGTTGAGCCGTGCCTGATGTGCGCCGGCACGATCCTGGCGTCGCGCGTTTCGACGGTGGTTTTTGGAGCCTGGGAGGAGAAGACGGGGGCTGCTGGCAGTCGTTACGATGTGCTGCGTGACGGCAGGGTTGCTCCGGCTCCCGAGGTGTATGCGGGTGTGTGTGCTGATGAGTGTGCGCAGCTGATGGTGGACTTCTTTAAGGAACGCCGCCCCTGATCGCCCCTAGGCCTCACCCCTAAAAGATGGTTCGTAAAACGCGAAAAGCCGTGCAGAGATTACGTGGCTTTTCGCGTTATTTGTACGAAAAACCCGATTTATTTGAAAAATACTTCAAAAATTTCAAAAATGACCCCTGAATTTCAAGAAAAGCCCACCACATCACACATAACCGGGTCTACCATATATAGGCATTGGAGCCTCCGCCTGCCCGCGCTTGACGTTTAATACCCCGCGCGGTGCCCGCGGATGACTCCCAGAAACTCACCCGAACCATCCATTCTCTGAGGGGATCTAACCGTGTTAAGCGTTGACAATATTTGGGCGAAAGGGCGCCACACTCCGCTTTTTGACCGCACCACCTTCTCAGTGGGTGAGGGTGAAGTCATTATTGTTCAGGCGGATAGCCAGTTGGAGCGTACCTCTCTCGCGTTGGCGCTGACTGGTCGCCTTCCCCTGTCCGGCGGCACGATTAGCTGGAGCGAAGGCGATGATGAGCCTCGCCCTATTTCGATGAAGCGTCTGCGTGCTCTCAGCAGCGTGGTGGACTCTCCTGATGTGACCGCTCCTGAGCAGCATATGCGCGTGCACGATTACGTGTCGGAGATGCTCTCCTATAACCTGCCGATTTTTGGTCGTTCCCGCGCGAGCCGCTGGCTGGCCGAGCGCGGTCTTGAGGACCTGGACGGCTTGTGGATGGACGAGATTAGCGGCGAGATGAACATTGAGCTGATGGCTGCTTTGGCGCAGCATAGCCCCTCTGACTTGCTGGTTTTTGATACTCCTTCCCGCCACCTGAACCATACGTACATGTGGCTTCCGTACCTGGAGGAGCTTGCCGCCGATGAGGACCACCCGCGCACGGTGGTGGCAATTGTGCCTCATATTTCGGAGTCCTGGCGGGGTGCTCGTGCTGTGGTGGGTAGTGTTCACATGGATCAGGACGGTGAGTTCGAGTTGGCGGAGGAGTCCGTGGAAGAGCAGCCCGAGACGGAAGAGCTAACTGAGACTGAACCCGTGATTGATGTGATTGAGGTGCGTGAGGTGGAGGAAATCCCCTTGACCTCTTCGATTTCCCTCACCCCCGCGGTATCCGGCACTTCCGGAGCCGCTCAGACCACTGACCATAAGACTGATAACCAGAAGACCGGCAACCAGAAGACTGTTGCCCAGAAGACCGCTGAGAAGGAGTAAGAATGACTGTTCTGCGTGTGGCTCTTGTTGAGCTTAAGCGCCTGACCAGCGGTGTTTTGCCGGTTCTGGTGCTTCTTGCTATGTCTTGCATCCCGCTGCTGTACGGCGCCCTGTACCTGTACGGTAACTGGGATGCTTACGGCAATGTGAATGGCATTGTGGGTGCTCTCGTGGTTGAGGATGAGGGCGCGACGGATTCCGAAGGTAAGCAGGTGAATACCGGTGCTGACGTGAAGAAGAATCTTCTGGATGCTGGCACGTTTGATTGGCGTCAGGTGCAGACTCGTACTGAGGCTGTCGAGGGTGTGGAGAACGGCACCTATGACTTTGCGATGGTGATTCCGAAGGATTTCTCGCGTAATTTGCAGAGTGCCGGTTCGTTTAAGCCTGATGCTGACGGTAAGACGGGCCCTATTGATGCGCGTTCGGCGGGTATCGAGGTCATTACGAATGACGCGAATAACTATGTGCTGACGAATATTGTCACGAAGGCGGGCACTGCGGTGCGTGATTCGGTGGCTGAGAAGGTCGGTAATTCGACGGCTAATTCGCTGTTGGCTAGCTTCACGACGATTCATTCGAAGATGGATGAGGCTGCTGATGGTGCGTCGAAGGTGAATAACGGTACGGTGAAGCTGGCGGACGCTATCACTCAGCTGAAGGACGGTACCGCCACGGTGAATGATGGTGCCGTGAAGCTGAAGGATGGTACCTCCTCTCTGGCTGATGGTCAGTCGCAGTTGTTGGATGGTCAGAAGCAGTTGGCTGAGGGGGCCGCGAAGCTTGCTGATGGTGTGTCGACTTTGGATTCTGGTGCGGCGAAGCTGGATTCTGGTGCCGCGAAGCTTGCTGATGGTGCCTCGAGCTTGAAGGATGGTTCGTCGACCTTGGCTTCGGCGGCGGCGTCTGCTTCTGAGGGTGCGTCGAAGCTAAAGGACGGTTCGGCGACCCTGGCTGAGGGTACTGCGAGCTTGAAGAGCGGTTCGGCGGCGGTTGCGAAGGGTGCTAATGATTTGGCGTCGGGTATTCATCAGTTGCGTGAAGGCATGGATCAGGCTGGTATTCGTGAGTTGCCGGCTGAGCTGAACGCGATGTGCATGCGTCTGCATGAGACGGATACTTCTGCTGGTAGCGGCGATTTTGGTCGTGACTTGTCGAATACTGTGGTGTCTGCGAGTGCGCAGAAGGTGCGTGCTCGGGTGACTCCGCTGGTTGAGGCGGGTACGTTGACTCAGGAGCAGGCTGATCAGCTGGTCGCTGCTGTTGATTCTGAGGAGACGAAGAATGAGGTTGCTGAGCTGAATCAGAAGGCTCTGCAGTCGCATCTGGCTACTCGTGATGCTGCCGCTGCTGATGCTCTGTCGAAGTTGCGCGCGTTGAAGTCGAGCCATTGTGTTTCTGATGGTTCGTCGTCGACTGCGGTGAAGATTCAGACTTTGGTGACTGGCGTGGATTCGCTGGATTCCGGTGCATCTTCGCTTGCCAAGGGCGCTTCGTCGGTGGCTGATGGTGCCGCTCGTGTGGATGCTGGCGCGTCCTCGTTGGCGTCAGGTTCGGCGAGCCTGGCTGATGGTAATTCCAAGATTGCTTCGGGTGCTTCGAGCCTTGCGAGTGGTTCTGCGACTTTGTCTGGTGGTGCTTCTGAGCTGAAGGAGGGTACTGATTCTTTGAAGAGCGGTACTGCCGAGCTGAAGGATGGTAGCGGTACTTTGGCGGAGAAGGAGCAGTCTGCGGTTGAGGGTCAGCAGAAGTTGGCTGATGGCGCGAATGAGCTGAAGGATGGTGCGTCGAAGCTTTCTGACGGTACGGCGAAGCTGTCTGACGGTTCTTCGCAGCTGAATGATGGTGCTTCCGAGTTGAAGGATGGTACTTCGTCGCTGGAGAGCGGCCTGGCTTCTGGTGCTAAGCAGGTTCCGAGTCTTGCGCCGACTGATCAGGCGAAGGTTGCGGATACGATGTCGAACCCGGTGACTTTGTCGCATGATTCCTTGGCGTCGGCTCGTAACTATGGTGAGGGCATGGGTCCGTTCTTCATGTGCTTGGCGTTGTGGATTGGCGGCTTGATGCTGGTTCAGACGCTGCGCGTGATGAATAACCGTGCGTTGGCGTCGCATGCTCCGTCGATTCGTGTGATGCTCGGTAGCTGGATGCCGTTCGGGCTGGTGGGTATTGCTCAGGCGACTCTGATGTTTGCCGCGATTAAGTTTGGTTTGGGCTTTGAGATGGCTCATCCGTGGCTGGTGTGGCTGTTCCTCTGCTATGTGGCTTTGGTCTTTACCGGTTTCATTCATGGTTTGACGGTGATTTTGGGTGCGCCGGGCAAGCTTGTTGCTTTGGTCATTCTGATTCTGCAGTTGATTACTGCGGGCGGCACGATGCCGTATGAGACTTTGCCTGAGTCGATTCGTTGGATGCATGATTTCTTCCCGATGGGCTATGCGGTGGCGGGTACGCGTCGTTTGGCGTATGGCATTAATGAGTCGAGCCTGTGGGGCATCATGCTGGTTTTGACTCTGTGGGGTCTGGCTGGTCTGGTGTTGGGTTACATTGGCACGCGTCGTGATCGTACGTGGTCCCTGAAGAAGCTGGCTCCGGAGATTACGGTGTAACAAACCCTGTTTAGTCGCACCGGGGGAAAACTGTCTAATAAAATAGAGATATATCTGCAAAAAGGGAGGGAGGACTGCTGATGTTGCAGCGCCCAGTCGCTGAAGCTTCAAGTCGTCGTCCCGGCCGTACAGGTAGAACTCAGTTGAAGTTGTTCAACGCTGCTATGGAAATCATGACCGAAAAGGGGCTTGAGTACGCCACTGTTGAAGAGGTGGCTGCCCGGGCGGGTGTTTCTAAGGGAACCGTGTATTACAACTTCGGTTCTAAGAAGACCATGGTGGATCAGCTGGTTCAGTACGGCACGCAGTTGCTGCTGAGCGATGCGCGTCGCGCGGCGTCGGTTCATTCTGATCCGCGTGAGGCGTTGCGGAGTGCTGTTCGCGCCGCGTTCCAGTATCTTGAGGACCGTCCGGGTTTTACTCGGATGTGGCTTTCGGAGGCATGGAAGGGTGCGGATGGTTGGACTGAGGCGATGAGCGATAACCGTCTGAATCTTCTGGATTTTTTGGAGGAGATGACGGAGGCTGTGGCTCGCCGCTATACGGTTGATACCGCTCAGAATCCTCGTGCGATTGCGATCTCTATGTTCGGCGCGATTTATATGCTTGCCATGGATCGTGAAGTGCATCAGGCGGAGCGCAATGCTGAGGATGCAACGCGTGCTGTCATGCTGGTTGTAGATGGGTATATCCGTCATTAGGCGGACCTGTTGGGTCTGCAGACGTAGCCGGGACTTCGGTGTCGGGTGTCGAAAAGGGCACGGTTAAAGGGGCCGTGAAAGAGGCGATACCCGGCTGCCGTACGCGCACGATATGTAGGCTCGTTCTTGCCCTCCTGTTGGGGGTGTGCTATAGTTTTCCACTGTTGGTGGTGTGTCCGAGCGGCCGAAGGTGCATCACTCGAAATGATGTTTGGTGTAAAAGCCAACGGGGGTTCAAATCCCTCCACCACCGCACCAACGAAAACCCGTCGAGATTCGTCTCGGCGGGTTTTTGCATGCCCGGATTGTTTTGGGGTGGTGATGGCGGGTGCGTTGGCAGGGGCGTCGGTGGGCGCGTTGGTGGGTGTTTGTGCGGCGGTATTTGCTGTGTTTTATAGGGTGTGTGCCACTTCCGTGGGTTTCCCGGTGCTTGCGGTTTCGGGGCTGGGTAAAATCGTATTATGCGTATTAAGATTCTTGACCACCCGCTGGTCTCTCACAAGATTAGTGTTCTGCGTGATAAGAACACTCCGTCCCCGATTTTCCGTCAGCTGGTTGATGAGCTGGTGACTCTGCTTGCCTATGAAGCGACTCGCGAGATCCGCGTGGAAGAGGTTGAGGTTGTGACTCCGGTGGCGACTACTACCGGTGTTCGTATTGCTGATCCGAAGCCGCTGGTTGTTCCGATTCTGCGTGCTGGTCTGGGCATGCTGGAGGGCATGACCCGTATGGTTCCGACCGCTGAGGTTGGCTTCCTGGGCATGGCTCGTAATGAGGAGACCCTGGATATTGTGACTTATGCTGAGCGTCTGCCGGAGGACCTGACTGGCCGCCAGGTGTACCTGCTGGACCCGATGCTGGCTACCGGTGGCACTCTGATTGAGGCAATTAAATTCCTGCGTAAGCGCGGCGCTGAGTCTGTGACTTGTGTGTGCCTGATTGCTGCTCCCGAGGGCATTGCTGCTCTGGAGAAGGGCGTTGAGGGCATGGAGAATGTTGACCTGTTCTTGGCTGCTCGTGATGAGCGTCTGAACGAGAAGGCGTATATTATTCCGGGTCTGGGTGACGCCGGTGACCGCCTGTATGGTCTGGCTGAGTAATAGCCTGGCTGAGCGAGCTTATTTGCTTACGGTGAGCGGGCGCCTCTGCATATGTATGTGCGGAGGCGCTTTGCTACGTCTTGTGAGTATTCGGTGGGTTGCGTGCCGCGGTGTGGCGGTGCGTGTCTAATGTGTCCGGGGCTTGGGTGGCGATGGTGCGGCTGGGTGTTGGTGTAGGCTTTTGCAACACCCTCCCTATATGTGATTAGGAACACATTAAAGCATTTGAGGGCGCTTCAAAACTTCAAGCATATTCACAGTCTCACATGAAAATACAGGGTATGACCCATACATAAAAGAAACCGTGAATATTTATGTGCGAAAAATTGTGAAAGCTTCAGGTTGCGCCTCAAACCTCCCAAAATAGCGGAGGGGTATTGTACTCCTATTGGCCTCAAGGGGGTATCCATTATGCTGAATCCGCTTGATTTATCTGCCAAATAGGAGAAATATTAAGTAAGAGGATTGAGGCTCAACAGGTATTGGGGACTGTTTGCCTCGGCGTCACTTCCGGCGCACCCCACCCCATGTACGACTGGGATCCCGTACACAGACTTTGAGAGAAGGTTGAACCATGTCAGGCGCTGTACCTGGATATGTCCACATCTCCCAGCGCGGTCGTGCCGCTAAGCGTCAGGCCGTGCAGCCCCAGCGTCCCGTTGCGCAGGCCGCAACGTTGCGTCCGATGACTTTCTCAGCCGGTGACCCTGCCCATAAGCAGGCTCAGGAAAATGAGGCACGCGGCTTTGTGCTCTATGTTGGTTTGAATGAGGAACTTGCTGCAGCGAACGGTACCTCCCTGGTGCGTATCGTTCAGGATCTGCGCACTTACGCACACCACCTGGCTCCCGAGTCGGAGTCGTACGCCGCTGTGGCGTTGGCTCCGGTGAATGCTGAGGGTAGCGACCTTGAGGTGGTACGTAATGCGCTCGGTGATCCGACCGCAATGTATATGCACCCGGAGGCGCATGTCGCCCGCGAAGCAGAGACCACGAATAGCCACTCTTCGGGTGTGCTGATTGATTTGGCGCGCCGCGAGGTGTTCCTGGATGGTGAGCCGCTCATGCTGACCTTCAAGGAATTCGAGCTGCTGGCACATCTGGTGGAGAACTCTTCCCGCACCGTGGGTCGTGAGGAGCTGCTGAAGGCGCTGTGGAGCTCCGGTGACGAGCATCCGCATGAGCGTACGATTGACGTGCATATTCGTCGTCTGCGTTCGAAGCTGGGCCGCCTGTCGGGTACTGTGCGTACGGTGCGCGGTCAGGGTTACCGCTTCTTTGAGCACCCCGAGGTTGTCGTCTGGGCTGCTCCGGAATACTCAATCTAGTTTTTAGAGTGCACCCCGGTGTGCTGGCGTGATGCCGGTGCGCCGGGGTTTACTTGTGCCCGCCTGGGGGGTGTTAGTGTGCGTGCTGTGGCGGCGTGCGGCACGTTCCGGCGCCCTCTAGATAGAATGGGTGTATGGCTGAAAATTCTTCCAACACTGCATCTGGCTCGCACCGCAGCGGGGTCAAGCGTCTGATTATTATGCGCCATGCGGAGGCTGATTGGGGTCTGAATGATTTTGATCGTCCGCTGACGAAGCGTGGCCATGAGCAGGCTGCCGCTGCTGGCGCCTGGCTGGCGGCTCGCGGTTATATTCCGGAGCAGATTATGTCGTCGTCGGCTTTGCGTACTCGTCAGACGACGACTTGGGTTTCGGATGGTTTGGGGGCGAAGGCGCCTACTGCTCATCTGGATGAGGGGCTGTATGAGGTGTCTGCGTCCCGCATTATTGCGCGCATCAACAGTGTTTCGGAGAATGTTCATTCTTTGATGGTGGTGTCGCATCTGCCCGGCGTGCAGGATGCCGCGCAGCGCCTGATGAGCCCGGATTCTGACCCGAACGCGTCCATGGATGTGTATTACGGTTTCCCACCCTCTTCCATTGCGGTGTTTGAGGTGCCGGGGGAGTGGGCTCTGCTTGATGGTGCGGATGCGCGCCTCGTGGACTTCAAGAGCTTCTAGACCAGGAGTTTCTAGCCCAGGTTTTTCTAGGCTTTGTACCTGAATGAAATGGGTAAAGCAAAAGCCCCGTACCAGCCGGTACGGGGCTTTTTGTGGCGGAGACGGGGGGATTTGAACCCCCGGTCGAGTTTAACCCCGACCCTTCATTAGCAGTGAAGTCCATTCGGCCGCTCTGGCACGTCTCCACGGTGCGCTCGTGAGCGCATCCCTATAAGAATATAGGCTGTTTTGCGCTTGGTCAATTCGACCCACGCTTGGGGGATATCTCTGAGCGTGTGTTGCTCTATAGGGCGGACTATGGATTGTAGGCTTTGAGGCTTATAAGCATTTTCGATAAACTGCTACCGTCCGACCGATAAATAGAGGGCGTCTCTGGCGTGTGATTTTTCCATACAGTGTTGCCAGAGTTGTCTTATTTACTCAACGAAATGAGAAATCATGTCTGAAAACCCCAACAACCCCCAGCCCCAGTTCAACCAGGACCCCCAGTTTAGCCAGCAGGCACCCCAGTTCAATCAGCAGGCTCCTTACGGTGTGCCCGTTCAGACCCCTGAGCAGCAGGCTCAGGCGAAGAAGGCAAAGACCCTGTCGATTGTCTCTCTGGTGAGCGGTATTGTGTGTCTGTTTGCTTTCGGTTACATCCTTGGTGCTGTAGCTATTGTGACGGGCCGCCTGGCTATGAATAACCCCGAGCTAAAGAACCGCGGTATGGCTATTGCCGGTACTGTTCTGGGCGCCGTCGGTATTATTTTGCTGGTCGCTCTGAAGATTTTTGTAAAGCAGTAAGATTGAAGCTACCTGCAGTAGCCTCATGATTTGAAGAAGCCCGCGAGCGCCCCGTGTGTTCGCGGGCTTCTGTGCGCCTCATCAGTTTTCTGGTCAGTGCATATATGCTGCGGATAGCTCCAGAATGACGAATCCGTTTGTGCCCACCTCAGCGATAGGTTAGGGTGAGTAAGGTTCAATACACACCATTCACACGAAAGAGGGACCACATGTCTCAGAACCCGCAGGACTCTAACTCCTACGACTACAACCCGGAATACGGCAACCTGAACGAGCAGAACGCTCAGAACGGTCAGCAGCAGTACCAGCAGCAGTACCAGCAGCCTGGTCAGTACGGTCAGCCTATGATGGTGCCTGTCGGCATTGTTCAGAAGACCCCCGAGCAGCTTGCTGGCGAGAAGGCTGGTCAGACCTCCATGGTGCTCGGCATTATTGGTCTGATCTGCAACTTCTTTGTTAGCTGGTGGCTGTTCGGTCTGCCCTCGCTGATCATGGGTGTTATCGGCATTATGAAGGCTAATGAGGCTGAGCGTTTTGGCACTGCAGCTTCGGGCGGTCGCATCATGGGCTGGATTAACGCAGCTTTTGGTGGCCTGTTCTTGGTTGTAATCGGTGGTTTCCTGCTGCTGGGTCTTATCGGCGCGGCAGGTGCTGCTTCTTCCTCTTCCAACCACTTTACTGAGCTGGTCGGCACCCTGGCACTCTTCTAAGAGCTCATTCGCAGGGTATAGCGGAAGCCCCGTTCCTCGATGTGAGGAGCGGGGCTTTTGCGTACCTGATAAGGCGCATATCCAGCGCATCAAAGTCTGTTGTGCGGGGTTGCATAACGGCCTTAGTTGTACCCGTTCCATTCATGGGTTAGGGTGAATTAGGTTTAACACACACCAGCCGTACGAAAGTGAGATGCCATGTCTCAGACTCCTCGGGGTTCAGACCCCTACGACTACAACCCGGACTACAACCGTCTGAACGAGCAGTACAACCAGAACGGCCAGTACGGGCAGAACACTCAGTACGGTCAGTATGGCCAATACGGTCAGGGTTCTTACGGCCAGTACGGGCAGAGCTCCTACGATCAGTATTCTTATGACCAGTACGGTCAGAATTCGTACGGTCAAGACTCGTATGGTCAGAATCAGTACGACCCGTACGGTCAGCAGTACCAGCAGCCCGGCCAGTACGGTCAGCCCATGATGGTTCCTATTGGCATTGTTCAGAAGACCCCCGAGCAGCTTGCCGGTGAGAAGGCTGCTCAGACTTCCACGGTGCTCGGTATTATTGGCTTGATTTGTGCTCTGACGTTTGGCTGGTTCTTGCTGGGTCTGCCCTCTCTGATTCTGGGCGTTATCGGTATTATGAAAGCTAATGAGGCTGAGCGTTTCGGTGTGGCGGCTTCGGCTGGTCGTATTCTGAACTGGATTACCGTAGTTATTGGTGGCATGTTCCTGGTGCTTTTAGGTGGCAGTATGCTACTGGCGATTATGCTGGCTCTTTCTGATTCCGCAGCTAATTCCAGACTGGTGGATGTTGCGCAGATGCTGGCACTTTTCTAAACACTTTCGCCCTCACTGGAGGGTACGCATAAGCCCCGTTCCTCAACGCAAGGATCGGGGCTTTGCTGTGTATATGCCGTATGTTTCGTGGATTGGGCTCGACATGCTTGTTCCCCCGGCAGGGAAAGTCTAGGGTGGGCTTAACACCCGGTATTGAAAGGTCGTGGATACAATGTCGTCCTACTACCCGCAAGAGCCCAACCCCTTCGACCGGAATTTCGGCTACAAGGGGCTAAAACAGAATAAAAACACGAGCGAACACTATGACGACTACAACCCGAATGACCGCTACGACCCTGATAGTCGGCCTCCGCTGACATCGGTTCTGAACAAGAGAAGAGAGCCTTCTGAATGGGGTCTGGGGGAACGAGCCTCGCAACTCTCACTTGCCTTCGGTGTGCTCAGTCTTGTCAGTGTTTCGGTATGGGGCTGGTGGCTTTTCGGTACCCCTTCTGTAGCTCTGGGTGCTCTTGGTCTATGGAAGGCTAAGGAAGCAGATCGCTACGGTGCGATTCCTGCCGCGGGCCGCGTGCTGAGTTGGGTGGCTATTGTCAGCTTTGTGCTCGTGAACCTCTGGACACTGTGGGTGTGGATACGCAGTTATTAGGCGTTTTTGTCAGGTGTAGGAGCCTTCGATAGTAGGTGCATAGGGTGAAGCTAATATCTATTGTGTGTGGAATATGAAAGGTTATGATGCCCCAAAATAATGAAGTTTTTGATTACAATCCCGAATATGCCAAGCTCTACCAGGGAAATGGCAGCCCGCAGTCTGACGCTGACAACACGGACGATTGGACGCAACATGCGAGCAAGCAACCTTCCGACGAGCAAAGGGCACAAGACGGTAAAAAGGCAGCGAACGTATCCCTGCTTTTCGGCGCCCTCGGCCTCCTATTTTTCTTTCTAGGGTGCTGGTTGTTTGTCCACGATTTTGACAGTGGTGGTCTGCAGATAGTTGTTGTTGCACCGTTGCTGAACGTCCTGGGTATTTGGCAGGGGCGAGTAGCGAAACAGCACGGTGTACCTGCCCTAGCGGGTCGTATTCTCAGCTGGGCGGGTGTAATTTTTGCCCTTCCCTTCGCCATCATCGTCGCATTGTTCTTGATTGCCGTAGCCGGCCGCATATAACGGCGCCCCCGGTAACTCAAAACGGCGTATGCAAAGAGCCCTGTTCCTCGTGTTGAGGTACGAGGCTTTGCTGTATGTATGCCGTATGTTTGGTGGAATCGGCTCGACATGCTTGTTCTCTCGGCGGGGGAGGGTCTAGGGTGAAGTTAACACCCCCCTCGTGCGGAATGTGAAAGGTTGTGGATGCGATGTCGCAGCTACCCCAAAATAACGAAGATTTTGATAACAACCCTGAATACGCCAAGCTCTACCAAGCGGATGACAGCCAACAGCCGGAGACTGACGGCACGGACGACTGGGAGCAACCTGCGAGCGAGCAACCTCCCGCTGTGCAAGGAACACAAGACGGTAAAAGGGCTGCGAACTTCTCCCTGCTTTTCGGCTTCCTCAGCCCGCTGTCTTTCGTTCTAGGGTTTTGGTTGCTTGTCCAGGGTCTTGGAGAAAGTGGTCTGCAGGTAGCTCTCGCCGCGCCGGTGCTGAACATCCTGGGTATCTGGCAGGGGTGGGTAGCGCAGAGGCACGGTGTACCTGCCCTAGCGGGTCGTATTCTCAACTGGCTGGGGCTATGCTTTTTCATCGGTATCGCCGCCCTCTTCATGTATATTGCGAATGCCTTGTCACAAATCAACTGACGACGCCCTCCGGTAACTCAAAACGGCGTATGCAAAGAGCCCCGTTCCTCAATACGAGGAACGGGGCTCTTTGCGCTCCACACGTGGAGCAGAAGCTAAAACGCGGATGGTAAGGGATTTGAACCCTTGAGACGGGGTCACCGCCTACTGGTTTTCAAGACCAGCTCCTTCGGCCGCTCGGACAACCATCCATACGCACCAGAGACCGGCATTTTATGGCAATACCGTGCCGCAGGGCACTACGAGATTATCTCATGCGATAAGCTTTCTGTAAATCGCGCACCAACGATGGTGCTTCCGGCAATGAGGAGGACTCATGAGAGCAATTATTGAGAACAGTCACGGCGGACCTGAGGCTCTGACAATCAGCGAAGTCCCCGCCCCCGTACCCCGATCCCACGAAGTTCTCGTCCGTGTTCACGCCGCCGGAATCAACCGCGCCGACGCCCTGCAGCGCCGCGGATTCTACCCGCCGCCCGCCGGCGCGAGCGCCATCTACGGCCTCGAAGTAGCCGGCGTCATTGAAGCGGTCGGTGAAGGCGCCTCCGTGGAGAACTGCGGCACCCCCGTCATGGCGCTCCTCGCTGGAGGCGGCTACGCCGACTACGTGACCGTACCGGTCGACCACGTGCTGCCCGTACCCGAACAGCTGAGCTTCGCCGAAGCCGCCGGTATTCCCGAAGTCGCGGCAACCGTCTACTCGAACCTGGTGCTCACCTGCGGTATGAGCATGAACCCCGCCGAAAACCTCAAGGAAGACGGCGAACCCGCGGTAGTGCTCGTGCACGGCGGTACCGGCGGTATCGGTGTACACGCCATCCAGCTGGCGCTCGCCGTAGGTACCCGCGTGTTTGCAACCGTGAGAACTGAGGAAAAAGCAGAATATGTGCGCTCACTAGGTGCTGAACCGATTGTTTATACCGAACATTCGTTCCGTGAAGTTCTGCTGGCTGAAACTGGCGGACGCGGCGCTGACTACATCCTCGACGTCGTGGGCGGAAAGTACCTGGACGACAACCTGCACACCCTCGCCGACGGCGGTCACCTGTGCATTATCGGTCTGATGGGCGGCGCCAAAGCAGAAGTGAACCTGGGGTATATGCTCTCCCGCCGCCTGTCAGTGCACGCCACGAGCCTGCGCACCCGTTCGGACCGGCAGAAGGCTGAGATTCTGCGCGGTGTACGCGAACACGTGCTGCCTCTCATTGAATCCGGCAGGATTGGCGTGGGTCTGGATCGTATCTTCGACATGGAGGAGGCGGCTGCCGCCCACGAATACTTCGACTCGGGTCAGCATCGAGGCAAGATTGTGCTGCGCATGGTCTAGAAATCGCTACGCCCCCGCGGTGCTATTTTAGGCCGGTGCCATTTTAGGCTGGCACCGCGGGGATCGTCGCGTGAGCGGCGTGAAGAAAATCTGGGTTTGAAATAAACAGTTGACTGCTGACATCTCGTCACTAAAAGAGATTTAGGGTAACCTAAGTATAGGGAGGTTTGCGGGTCGCCGCAGAGCCCATCACCGGCAGCCTCCACCGATCAACAAGCACGGCACACACACCACGCAGAGGAGGGCACATGGGACTTAAAAGCTACCTGCAATCGCGCCGCGACGACGCCGAGCTCGGCAAAGGCATCTGGCGCCGATCCCACGACCGGTTCATTCGCGGTATCGACCGCTTCCACCAGGTCCTCGAACGCCTAGCGGCAACCGACTCATCCGACTCCATGATCGAGCTCATCGTGCCGGACGCAAACGCGCTCGCCGACCTCATCCCGCGCGTGCGTGCAGTCGCCATGGAAGCGCACCGCCTCGCCCCCAGCGACGGCGATATTCCCGCCTCTCCGTTCGGCACCTACTCCGACCTGAACCGCGCCCTCTCCAAGGCGGGCAACGCCGTGGCACTCTGCGCCGAAGCGCTCGCCATGGCACGTTGCTTCGGCAACTGTGCCACCGGATGCGACCGCCAGGTGAGCGTGCACCGCCGCGTGGAAACCGTCCTTCAGCACATTGAGGAAGCCGAACGCCTCATCCAGCGCGCCCAGAAGGAAGCAACCGGCGAGCTGACCTTCGACGATGGAATCCCCGTAGGCCGCACCGAACTCGTCGAAGCCTAACACCAATCGCGTGACCCGCCCGCAGCACCCACACCGGACGCTGCGGGCAGGCTCATTTAAACCGCCCACCGTGCCGCGTCCGCCAGATGAACACGGCCAATCTGAACGGTGACTAACAGGCGAGCTAGTTTGATGTGCACCTCAACAGGCGATACGCTTAAAGAAGGGGTGTAGGACACTTCTTATGCGGTTCCGTCACAATGGAGGTGACGACACAATGCGATGGTACGCGCGGAAGAACCGCAGGCTTTTTCCTGCCCCTCTACGGCACAACCCAATGCACAATAATTCACGGAAGAAGTCACACACCATGTTTGAATTCCACCGCAACGAGCGCGCACGTCAGCTGCGCCCCAGCCTCTCTCGTTCCTGGCTCCTCGTGCGCGCCAACTCCACCGAAGAAGTTTTTGAAGAGGCCTTCGAATCCGAGGCTGACTCCATCATCATCGACCTCGAAGACGGCTGCCCCGCTGAAGAGAAGGACGCAGCCCGCGAACAGGTCGTCCGTATGCTCAACTCCGGCGTCGTCGCATGGGTGCGAATCAACGCCATCACCACCGAACACTGGTGGAAGGACGTCAAGGCCCTCAAGAACGTGAAGGGTCTGCGAGGCGTCATGCTCGCCACCGCAGAGCACGCTACCGACATTGACCGTACCGCAGCCGAGCTGCCCCCCGGAACCCCCATCATCGCGCTGATCGAGTCTGCACTCGGTGTGCACCACTCCGTCGAAATTGCGCGCGCAATCGGCACTTTCCGCCTCGCATTCGGTGCAGGCGACTACCGCCGCGACACCGGCTCCTCCGCAACCCCCATGGCGCTCGCCTACGTGCGTTCGCAGCTGGTCATCGCCTCCACCCTGGGTGGTCTGCCCGGCCCCATCGACGGCCCGACCCTCGGCGCATACGGTGCTGACCTCTCCAAGGCATGCGGCTTCGCAAACGACCACGGCATGACCGGTAAGATCACCCTGGACATCCGCCAGGCTGAGACCATCAACGCAGCATTCTCCCCGAGCGAGCTCGAAATCGAAGAAGCACACCAGATGCTCGACGTGCCCCTCGACGGCCCCCGCGACGGCTCCTACCTGCCGCGTTACCTGCGTGCAAAGAAGGTCAAGGAACTCGCCAAGGTTTACGGCCTGTGGGGCAAGACCGACAGCGACTTCCAGCGTGCCTCCAAGTAAGGTGCTGGCGTAAAGTACACGTGTAAAAAGCCGCGCATCCGGCCCCTGAACGGGGAATCGGATGCGCGGCTTTTGTCTGCCTGAAACCTCACGAGGCTACAGCCTGGCGGGCTGCTGGTCGGCGGTCTAGTTGCGGGGCGATTTGCCGCCCGTCAGCGCATGAGCGCACACGTACGAAGTCACCAAGGAAATCACAATCGGCACCAGGAACGAGGTGTCATCCTCATACACGGAACGGTAGAAGAACCACACCGCCAGGGAAACCACCAGCGCCAGCACGTACACCAGAGCAAAACGCATCGTGGGGCTCATCGGGCGTGCAGAGCCCGCAGCGGCGCGACCTGCCTGCGCACGGCCACTCTGGCGCTTAGCGGATGCGGATCGAGAAGACATGAGAATCTCCTAAAGTTCGACGGTGACATCTTCGAGAAAACGACAACTCTCAGATGCTAAAAACCGCCGCAACACACCGGAAACCGGCACGCGTTACGGCGGATGTGGAGCCCCCAGTGGGATTCGAACCCACGACCTTTTCTTTACGAGGGAAATGCTCTACCCCTGAGCTATAGAGGCGCATATGCTGCCGTTCTCAACTGCCCGAAAGCAACCGGTGAACAGTGCATACCCCGCAATAGTACCAAAAAGGCGGGGGAGAGGCTAATTACTTTCAACACCGGCCCCGCAGCTGGGAGCAGGCGACAGGGCGGCTATGGTGTGCACTGCATTCACCCCGCAAACCCGCCCGAAGATAGGGAAAGTTCAGGGCAGAGGCATACAATAAACCCTATACCCACGGCGGCTGACAGCACCTCAGAGTGCACATCAACCACAGATTAATCAACCACAGATGTAGCAAACAGGCCAGCCCGCCACCCGTAGAGAGAGGAACCACCATGACTTCACCCCTCAACCGCCGCACCCTGCTACTGGGCGTAGTGCCCGCCGCCGCCCTGGGGCTGAGCGCATGCGGTTCCAGCTCCTCCCAGCCTTCCGCATCGGCGTCTGCGAGCGGTTCGGCGAGCGCATCTGCAAGCACCGCCGCTACCTCGGCAAGTGCATCCGCTAGCGCTTCGGCATCCGCTGACCCTTCGGGTACTGCTTCGGCAACCGCCGATGACGGCTACGTCGGTTACCGCCTCAACCGCGAAGTACCCGGTGCAGGCACCGCAACCCTGTACACCGACTACGAGTGCCCCTACTGCGCTAAGGCAGAACCTAAGTTTGAAGAAGCCGCCAAGAAGCTTGACGGCATCATGAACGTGACCGTGCGTCACATGCCGCTGAACATGCACGCCAACGCCGTACCCGCCGCGCTCGCCGTAGAAGCCGCAGCAGCTCAGGGTAAGCACGTTGAAATGGCGAACAAGCTCTTCGCCACCCAGAACGACTGGAAGAACATCAAAGAACGCGATAAGCTGCGCACCCTCTTCAACGACTACGCCAAGGAACTGGGCCTGAACGTCGAAGAATTCGACAAGGTCCTACTCGCCTCCGACACCGTCAAGCCCATCCAGCGCGACTACGAGCACGCCGTGAAGATTGGCGTGAAGGGCACCCCCACCTTCGCCGTGAACGACAAGGTCATTGAGGGTCTGGATTCTTCCTCCTCGGTGGATGACCTGGTCAGCACCTTCAAGCGTGAAGCTGGCGTGAAGTAGTGGCGCACATTCAACTCTCCGGCGGGCAGCGCGCCGAAATTCACCCCGACGGGTTCAGCGACCACGGCCACGTCCTCGAAATCGGTGGCGCCGAGCAGTCCCACGTGGACGTACAGAACCCCGACTACGTGTTCTACGAGTACCTGCGCCGCATCGCAAACGCGGTGGATGCGCTCGCACCCGCCGGCGAACCCATTACCGCCGCACACCTGGGCGCCGGTGCGCTCACGCTCGTGCGCTATATTCAGGCGACCCGCCCCGGCTCCCGCCAGGTTGCCGTGGATATTGAACCCGAGCTCATGGGCTTCGTAACGGACCGCCTGCCGCTCCCCGCCGGAACCGACTGCCAGCTGGTGGTCGGTGACGCCCGCGAGCAGCTGGCGAACCTGCCCGAACTGCTGGGCGTGCCCGGCTTCGACGCGATCATTCTCGACATCTTCACCGGCATGGACGCACCCGCCCACCTGGCGAACCGCGACTTCTACCGCGGACTCAAGGACGCCCTGAACGAGCGCGGTATGGTCGCCATCAACGTGGGTGACGACGCGGGTCTGCCCTTCTTCCAGCTGCAGGCAGCCGCCATGCTGGAAGTCTTCGACCACGTGTGGTGCCTGTGCGAAAGTTCCATGCTTAGCGGGCAGAATGAGGGCAACCTCGTGCTGGTTGGTACCGCCCGTGAGCTGGACGAGGACACCCAGGACTGGCTGTACGCCCTGGGCCCGCATCCGGCGGAGGTGCTCACCACCGATGAGCTGCGCGACCTGCTGGACGAGCTGGCTGAGAGCTAAACCTGACATACAAAACCGTTGAGGAGGGTACCTAGCCGGTACCCGCCTCAACGGTTTTGTATATGGGTTTTCTCTATGCCGCGCGCCGGCAGAATCTTGGTTTTATTCGGGTAGCGGCACGGGAACGGGGTCCTCACCGTCATCCTTCTGTTTGGGGGAATCGCCCTTCGTGGTGGTGAGCGTAATACCCACACTCGCCGTCATCAGCAGACAGATTGCCACCCAACGAATCGGGCCGGTCTCCTGATCCAGCAACGCCCAACCGGCAATCGCCGCAATCGCCGGTTCCATGCTCATCAGCACACTAAACACCTGCTGCGGCAGGTTACGCAGAGCCATCAGCTCCGCGCTATAGGGAATCACCGAAGCGAACATGGCGGTACCAAAAATCATGAGGAGCAGCATCGGATCCTGCGCCGCATTCCAAATCGGCTGAGGCGCCGGAACAACCGCCGCCACCGGGGCAATAAACGCAGCACCAACAAGCATCGCCACCGCCAGGCCGCTCGCACCCGGAACCAGGGCACCCACCTTCGCGCTAGAGCGAATATACAGCGCCCAGAACACGCCAGCAATCAGCGCGAACGTCAGACCCAGGTAGTCGGTATCCTTACCGACCGCCGCCTCGTAGCCGAGCACCAGCATGCCCGCCAGGGCGCAGAGCACCCACACCGCGTCGCGGAGCCTGCGCGTCAGCATGGACGCCAACGCCAGCGGGCCCAAGAACTCCACCGCAACCGCCAAACCAATCGGGATGTGGTCAATCGCGCAATAGAAGAAGCCGTTCATCAGACCGAAAGTCATACCGAAAATGATGACGGCACGCCACTGCTCCTTCGACCAAGACAGCGCACCCGGCGGCATTTCGCCGCCGCGGCGGGTACGCCAACGCGCCGCCAACCACACGGCGCTACCCACCACTATGGAAGCAATCGCCAGGCGGCTGACGCTAATAGCTAGAGCGCCAAACAGCGGGAAAAGAGTAATCGCGAACGCGGCACCGAACTGCAGCGATGAGCAGGACATCAGCACAAACATAATGCCCAGTGCGGGGCGTTGAGATGAAGTATGCGGCATGATTCTCCTTCCTGCGCCTCACAAGGCGGTACTTCTCCACGTGTGCATGCTGTGCCGCTACGGGGCAGAACGAACGCTCCAATAGCGCCGTTTAAAGAGCGCGCCCCCCCGGGCAACACGAGATACTATCCTACTCGTTACCCGGGGGGGGCTAGAAGCCGTTGACACGGCTACAGTTCAGTAGATTAGAGGCCCTTCGCCTCACGGTCAGCCTTAATCTGTTCAGCCGACGGAATCGTAATAGAGTTAGTCGCCATCTGCGCAATATCCACCGCGTGCGCATCCACCGCACCCGGCAGGTAATGGTCCGCATCCTCCAGCGTGCCGTCCTCCTGCGCCTTCTTCTGCGCACGAGCGTGAGAAATCGAAATACCGATACTCGCCGCCACCAGCAGAGCAATAGCAACCCAACGAACCAGGCCGGTAGCCTCACCAAGCATCACAATACCCACAGCCGCCGCAATCGCAGGCTCCAGGGACAGCACCACGCTATAAATGTGCGCGGGCAGCAGACGCAGCGAAGAAACCTCACCCAGCGCCGGCAGGGCAGAAGCCAGCAGACCCATCAGGCAGCCAATAGCCAGCAGGTGCACATCCTGGGTGACCTTCAACAGGTTATTGCCGCTTATCAGGAACGGGAACGGCAGAACCAGCAGGGTAGAGACAACGTTACCCACGACCATGCCGCCCATACCCGGAATCAGAGCGCCAACCTTCTCAGTCGCCAGAATATAGGCGGCACGAGAAATAGCGGTCAGGATTGCGAAAACCACACCCATCAACGCGAAATCTTCAGGCTTCGCCTGGGACTCAGCAGTCAGAATCGCCATGCCCGTAAATGACAGAGCAATCCACACCAGGTCCAGCTTACGGCGCGACATAACCGTCGCCAGCACCAGCGGACCCATAAACTCAATAGCCACCGCAATTGCTAGCGGAACCTGCTCAATAGCCACATAGAAGAAGGCATTCGCACCGGTCAGGGCGACACCGAGGACAATGACCGCCATCCACTGCTGACGGGTCCACGAACGAATCTGCGGGCGGAAGAACACCCACAGCAGGATAGAAGATGTCAGCAGGCGCAGAGCGACCACGCCCCAGGGGCCCAAATCGCCCATGAGCTGCTTGGCAAGAGCCGCACCGAACTGCGCCGAAATAATCGCGCCGGTCGCGTACGCAACACCCAGCCCCTGAGTCGCCAGGGGAGAACGCGCAGCATTGGGCGTATGGGTGGAAGAAGTCATAGTATTCCTTAGGATTCAGAAGAGGTATTAGCCGCTATCTGTCATCAGGCGCAACCCGAATCTCCGTGAAGCAGGTCACGCACTATGCAAACAATGAATAGTGTGTAATCTACGACAATTTTACGCGCTTTAAAATTGGGCGCAAATAAAGACCAAAACACCCTAACAAGCGATCAAAAACCTCCACGCCCTCGGTGAAATTTCACCCCCCAAACCCCACCACAGGCCCCATATTCAGGAAAAATTCACCAAGCCGTGATTTACTGAGAGCATGCTTGACCCGAAGAAGTCTCTATTCGATGAAGACGGCAACCCCCGTCCCGCACTGACCACCACCCTCGACAACGTACTGCGCATGCAACGACCGCTCGCGCTGTCCATCGTCAAAAAACTGCGTGAAGCACACCCCGACGAAACCCCCGAACAAATCCACAAGCGCCTCGACCGCACCTACCTGCGTGACATCACCGCCATCGGCGGCGTCACCGGCGCATCCGCATTCGTGCCCGGCGTCGGCACCGTCACCTCCATGAGCCTGTCCGCGCTCGCAGTCGGCGGCTACCTCGAACGCACCGCACTCTACGCCCAGGCAGTCGCAGAACTGCACGGCGTGCACGTACACGACCCCGAAACCGCCCGCTCCATGGTCATGGCAATCATGCTCGGCGAAGAAGGCTCCCAGCTCATGAACACCGTGCTGCTGCAGACCGGCAAGGCAGGCGGTGTCTCCAACAAGTGGGGCATGCTGCTCGGCAACTCCTCCAGCGGCAAGATGTTCAGCGTCGAACGTACCATCCGAAACATGTTCATCCGCCGCTTCCTCACCCGCCAGACCGGTGCACTGCTCGGCCGTGCCCTGCCCTTCGGCGTGGGCGCAGTCGTTGGCGGTGGCGCGAACCTGACCCTCGGCAAGGACGTCGTGCGCAACACCCGCCGAGCCTTCGGCGACGCGCCCGCCTACTTCCCCGCAGAGCTCATGATTACCCCGCGTGCACCGCGCGTACAGGGCGGCGAAGGTTCGGACGGCTCCTCCGGCGTGGCTGGCTCCCTGCTCAAGGGCGTCAAGGACGCAGGTAAGGCTGTAGGCAAGGTCTTCACCCGCGACAAGGGCAACGACACCGAAACCGGCCACCGCCGCATGCTCGGCCGCTAAAATCCTCGCCAGCTAACAGAACATAGCAAAGACCCAACACACTAAAGACCCCGGCTCCCTAAACACAGGGAACCGGGGTCTTTAGTTTTTAATCCTTTGCTACGGACTAAGCGTTCTTCGCGTGATCCAGCAGCTGAGCCGCAATACCGTTGTAAGTGTGCGGAGTCAGAGCCGACAGGCGCGCTTCAGCCTCGGGGGAGAGACCCAGAGTAGCCACAAACTCCTTCAGACGAGCTGCATCCACGCGGTGACCGCGAGTCAGCTCCTTCAGACGCTCGTACGGGTTCTCCATGCCGGGAACACCCGCAATAGCCTCAGCACGCATCACCATCTGGATCGCCTCAGCCAGAACCTCCCAGTTCGCATCCAGGTCAGCGGAAATAACCTCGGTCGCAATATCCAGACGCTCAAGACCCTTCACCACATTGGAGATAGCCAGCACCGAGTGACCAAACGCCACACCAATATTGCGCTGCGCCGAGGAGTCAGTCAGGTCACGCTGCCAACGAGAAGTCACCAGAGTCGAACCCAGCGAATCCAGCAGAGCGTTAGAGAGCTCCAGGTTAGCCTCCGCATTCTCAAAGCGAATCGGGTTCACCTTGTGCGGCATAGTGGACGAACCGGTCGCACCAGCCACCGGAATCTGACGGAAGAAACCAATCGAAATGTAGCTCCACACATCGGTGCAGAGGTTGTGCAGCACGCGGTTGAAATGAGCGATATCCGAGTACAGCTCAGCCTGCCAGTCGTGCGACTCGATCTGAGTGGTCAGCGGGTTCCAGGTCAGGCCCAGGTGCTCCACAAAACCGCGAGAAACATCCTGCCAATCAGCGTCAGGAACCGACGCATAGTGAGCAGCGTAGGTGCCGGTTGCACCATTAATCTTGCCCAAGAACTCAGCAGCAGCAACGTGCTTCACCTGGCGCTTCAGGCGGTACGCGAGCACGCCCAGCTCCTTACCCAGGGTGGAGGGAGTTGCAGGCTGACCGTGAGTACGGCACAGCATCGGCACGTCGCGGCCTTCCTCAGCCAGCTTCAGCAGAACCTCAATCAGGTTCTCAGCGGCAGGAATCCACACGTTCTCAACGGCGTCCTTGATGCCCAGCGCGTAGGCGAGGTTGTTAATGTCCTCGGAGGTGCAACCGAAGTGAACCAGCGGCACCAGGTGACCCAGGCCCAGACCCTCCAGACGGCGGCCAATGTAGTACTCGACCGCCTTCACATCGTGAACGGTGACTGCCTCAATCTCTGCCAGCTCAGCGACAGAATCAGCGTTGAAATCGGTCACAATGGCGCGCAGGCCCTTCTTCTGCTCCTCGCTCAGCGGGGACAGACCCGGCAGCACCTCGTGCTCGCACAGGTAAATGAACCACTCAACCTCAACGTGGATGCGGTCGCGGTTCAGCGCCGCCTCAGAGAGGTAGTTGGTCAGGGGTGCGGTCACGGAAGCGTAGCGTCCGTCGAGGGGGCCCAGCGCAAGTTCGCCGGTGCCCAGGTCAATACGGCCAGAAGGCAAGAAGGTGTTATTGGTGTGAGACATAGCTCTATTTTTGCATGAATTCGCTGAAAAAAAGAGGCGGGAAGAGCATATGGACGTGACGGGCGGCTTGGTTAGTTACAGAAATATGACAAAACGAGGGGATGCGGAGGGGGCATTTTTTGGGTTTTGAGGACGCAAAACGTGCGAATTTTTCGAAACAAGCCTGAGTTATCCACAGGTTGGCGCACTCCACCTGCACGGTCACCGCAACAGATTTAGCCTAAAACAAACCCGCCGTGAAAGGACACACCATGACCACGATTGTTGACACCGCACCACCACCCGTACCCCAGCTGCCCCGAATCGAACCGACCGATATCCTCCGCGCAGCAGGACACATGGGCATCGGCACCGCCGCCGGCCACGCCCTCGCCGAGCAACTCATGGCAGCCGCCGCGCTCGCCCGCGCCAAAGGCGCAGAACTCTCCCACCGGATGCGCACCGAAGCCCAAGAAATCCGCACCGCACACCAACGCGCCAACGAACTCAACGGCGACCACTGGGCATCCGAAGCCGGACGCGCCTACCGGCGACAACTCGAAGAACACCGCGAAAAAATCCGCAACCAGGCCGAACAAGCCGAAAGCGCCGCAGCCATGATCGCCGCCGCCGGTGAAGAACTCGCCAACGACCTCACCGCCAAAGCGCAGGCAATCCAAGCTGCCGCCTCCGTTGTAGACGGGCTACTCGGCAAACTCGCCGACGGCGCAGCCGACGCACTCGAAAAACTCAACCCCGGCGAAATCATCGCCCGCTCAGGCGTGCAAAAAGCCCAGTCAACGCTGGATTCACTCATGCACGTGAACCTGCCCGACGGGCTGAGCTCGCTCATCCGAACCCACTAACCTCACCCTAGGAGACACCATGATTACCGGACCCACCGTTGCGCCCATCGGTGACCTCAGCAACTCCGCAGGGCCCACCGCAGGCACCATCAGCGTTGAGCTTGAAGAAATGCCCGCCATTGCCGACGGCCTCGACGCCGTCAGCCGCACCTGCGCCGACCGCACCATGCCGATTCTTGGCATCGCCACCGAGACTCGGCTCTTCCTCGGCATTAACGGACGTGCCCAGCAGGCTGCCGCTATTTGCGCCGTCCTTGCTGCAGACCTCGGTATGAGTGCCGCAAAGTTCGGCGTCACCGCAGCCACCGTCCGAGCCGCCCACAGCTCCTACCTGCAGGTTGAAAACACCGTCGCAGGCTGGTTCGAATCCATGGGCATCGCAAAGGACGGCAAGCTACCCGACGGACGCAGCACCCGAGGTCACTTCCGCGGCCTCATCGCTGGAGAACCCGGCGAAGCTACCTACCTCTTGAAGCTCACCATTCCCGAGCTTGGGTACTTCTCGGCATCTCGGACGCTGCCGTATTCGCCTCTCGTGGCGGGTATTCTTTTCGGCTTCACCGCCTACATGGATGCCAAATGGAATCCTGAAATTGCCCGTCAGCGAGCATTTGACCGCCTTGCAAGCATGTTTGGCATTCCGCGAGGACTTGCTCGAAAGGCACTGGGCGGTGGTCTATCTAACCTCATCAAGGCAGCTATCGGTGGAAACGCGGTTTACAACGTCCGTACAGCCTCTGCGGAGGAATACGGTATTGCTACGCATCGCGGCGAGAAAAACCAGCTCTCTGTGGGCGCCAGCTCGGAACGTCTTCTGGCGGCGGCGCAGGCGCAGGACCTTGAACTTGAACGTTCCCGGCAGGACCCTTTGACCGCTGAACGTAGTGCCGTACTCGTCACCGTTATGTACGAAGCAGGACATGAAGGCGACCCTGCCCATGCGCTGTATGTGGTGAGCATTCCGGGTACTATCTTTGGATCTTGGGGTGGATCCATCATAGATGGCGAGGGGACTCTCCGTGAAGCAGCGGGCCCAGACCAGATGAACTCTGCGTACATGATGATTTTGCAGGCTCTGCGTGATGCTGGTGCTCCCAAGGGTGCTCGTGTATACATGGAGGGCTTCAGCCAGGGAGCAATGATCGCCCACAACATGGCGAATAGTGCTGAAGTCGCCAAAGAAATCAATATTGTGGGTGTCTATGCCCAAGCTGCCCCGATGCGAGGTATGTCAGCCAAACAACGTGACTTTGCCGTGGATTACGTGGAGGGTGACGGCGATGGGGTTCCTGATATAGCAAAGAAGATTCCCTTGCCACAGATTTTTGGAGAACCGTGGCATCCTGATGAACGCGATACGGTAATCACCGTCAATAACCATGAGCATCATGCCGTAAATTACCACGAAGCCCTACACCGTGAAGGGCATAGCGGCAAGGTGCCTGGCGGCATGCGCGCCGCAATGGATGGTAAAGAGTATGTGCTGGGGGAACAGAAGGTTACCTCCGCCTCAAACCTGCCGGACGGTCTGCCTCCCGCTCTACGAGTGGGTATAACTATCAAACGTACCGAGGGCTACGCTGTTGCAGCCCTTGCATCAGGAACTATCCCTGGTGGCTTGGGTATAGTTGAGGGGATTGATCAGCTGACAGGCGGGCGCCTGGGGCAAGCAAAGCGTGGTATCGAAGATACCGTCTCAGATGTCCAACAGGGCATGGAGATTGCCAAGCAGAGGGCCGAGGGTCTCCAGCGAGAAGCTGGAGAAACCGTACAGGCGGCTGCTAAGCAAATCCCCGCCGTCATCGAGGGCATCAAAAAGACCATCCCTCACCCCGAGCCGACTCCGCAGGAATCTCAGAACCCGCAGCCTGCATGGCCCGAAATGCCTGTGCCGCAGATGCCCAAGGTGCCCCTCCTGCAGGGATACAACCCGCAGCATCTGCCGCCCGCCATCAAGATGCCGAGCGACCTGAGCCGCCCCGAGCCTGCCCACATCAAGATGCCGAGCGACCTGAGCCGTCCGGAGCCTGCGCCCATCAAGATGCCCACTCGAATCGAGGCAGAGGGGCAGCTACCCCCTGCAGGTCTAATCCCGCCGGACATTCTGCCCAAACCTGCAGATCTGCATACGCACATCGAAAAGGCTGTTACTCAGCCAATCATCGATCAGCTGCAGCTCCCTAACGCGGGTTCCGCGCTCAAGAATCCTCCAATCTTCGGAGCCAGGCAAGGCGGAGACTACGACGGCGTTGAGTCGCTCATTCCCATCCTGCCAGGCCAGAAGCCGGCACCCATGCTCCCGCCCAAGAGCATTGACCCCGGCTTCCTCGCACCAACTCCGCCCGAGAACATCGACCCCGGGTTTCGCGCCCCAGGCCCTCCCGAGGATCTGACTCCCCTCGAGGAGCGTGAACCCCTGATGGTCTAAACACCGAGTCTAAAAGCATCAATCTCAAGGACTCTGTATCTCAAAGACTCGGTGGAGGGTGGAGGGGACGAGTAGAGTAGAGAAGAGAAAAGGAGGGGCGCCACCGGGAACAACCCCGGCGGCGCCCCTCCATCTTTGCGTACAGCACTCGCGGCCAGTATCTGCTGCCTGCACAGTTACAGCTTGCTCGCGACCTGCTCTCCAGGTGAGAAGCGTTAGCCTCCGAGCCGCCCGCAGGCACATACTGGAACCATGAGCCAGTCAGCTGAACACGCCAACATCCCGGTCCGCCCCGTCTTCAACACCCTGCCCAGCTACGCGGCAGGCAAGCCGCCCACACCCGTTGAAGGCCTCACTCAGTACAAGCTCTCCTCGAACGAGAACCCGCTGGGCCCCGTACCCGAGGTTGCGCGCGTCCTCGCAGAATTTGCGACAGCGCACCGCTACCCCGACCCGCTCTCCACCGCCCTGCGTCAGAAGCTCTCCGCACGGCTCGGCGTGGACGCTGACGACATCGTCACCGGTGCCGGAAGCCTCGGTGCGCTCAACCAAATCCTCAAAACCTTCGCCGGCGTAAACGCCGACGGCGTGCAGGATGAAGTCATCTACGCCTGGCGCTCCTTCGAGGCATACCCGATCCTCGTCGGCATTATGGGCGCTCGCAGCGTGCAGGTGCCGAACCTGCCCGACGGCTCACACGACCTGGACGCCATGGCGGCAGCCATCACCGACCGCACCCGCCTGATCCTGGTCTGCACCCCCAACAACCCGACCGGCCCCGCCGTCACCGAAAGCCAAATCCGTGCGTTCCTGGAGAAGGTGCCCGCCCACATCCCCGTGGTGATTGATGAGGCGTACTTCGAGTTCTGCGCCGCCTCCACCGTGCCGGAAAGTGAAGAAGCCCCGCTGAACGGCATGGACATCTACCGCGACTACGAGAACGTCATCATTCTGCGCACCTTCTCCAAGGCACAGGGCCTGGCGGGTCTGCGCGTGGGCTACTCAATTTCGCATCCGCAGATTACGCAGCACCTGCGGGTGGCGGCAACCCCGTTCGCCGTGACGGCGCTGGCTGAGGCGGCGGCTATCGCCTCCATCGAGCATGAGGATGCGGTGATGGAGCGTGTGAGCCACCTGGTCGCTGAGCGTGAGCGCGTGACCGCTCGACTGCGCGAGCTGGGCTACGATTTCCCGAGCACTTACGCGAACTTTGTGTGGCTGCCCCTGGGGGAGCGCACGGGTGAGTTTGTGCAGCTGATGTCTGAGCATGCGCTGTCGGTGCGTGCGTTCGGCACCGAGGGTGTTCGCGTGAGCATTGGCGAGGTGGAGGCGAATGACCGTTTCCTCTCGCTCTGTGAGGTCTTCGCGAAGGGGCTCTAGAGCGTCTTGTGAAGGGGTGGGGCACCCACTCGACCCTAATTGAACAATGTACTATTTTCCCTTGTCGAGGATTATTTAGAGTTCAATATTTGTGCCCCGGAGAGAAAAGTCTGGCCCTTAAAATGGTTTCAATGGCTAAATTAAACCTCCCATATATTCCCAAAAAAGAATATATAGGAGGTTTAATTTAATGATGTTCAAATAGTGAATGACAGGGCATAATACACTGCGTTATCAGCGTAACTGCCGCGAGATAAAGCCGAAAAGAGTAGACTGGTAACTATATATGCCCAGACCCTCACAGGCTTACCGGAACACCTCAAACCCTGCACCATCAGGTGAAAGTTGAGACTAAAACCCAAGCCGCTGAGGGCCAAGCCCTCGTCACGTGTGGAGGTTAGATGCACGAGAACGACAAGTACCCCGGAGCGCCCGAACGCATCCAGCTCATGGATGAAAACGGCACCGTACACGAACACCCCACCTACAGTCGGTACATCGAAGACGTCAACGCAGACACCCTGCGCGAGGCATACCGCCTCATGTACACCACCCGCCGATTCGACGACGAGGCAACCGCCCTGCAGCGCCAGGGTCAGCTCGCCCTCTGGGTGCCCAGCCGAGGCCAGGAAGCCGCACAGGTCGGTTCCGCACTCGCCTACGCGCCCAACGACTATATCTTCCCCTCCTACCGTGAGCACGCCGTCGCCCTGACGCGTGGCGTGGACTTCCGCGACCTGATCACCATCTTCCGCGGCTCCACCACCCACGGCTGGGACATGAAGGCACATAACTTCCACACCTACACCAAGGTGCTTGCCGCCCAGACCCTGCACGCCGTCGGCTACGCCATGGGTCTGAACTTCGACGCCGACATCGAGGCTGAAACCGGCACCCGCCGCACCGGTCAGGGCCAGGCAACCGACCCCGCCGAGGACACCCAGAAGCCCGCCGTGGCGGTCTACTTCGGCGACGGCTCATCCACCGAGGGTGACGCACACGAATCTATGGTCTTCGCCGCCTCCTATAACGCGCCGGTGCTCTTCTTCGTGCAGAACAACCGCTGGGCTATCTCCGTGCCCTTCGAGGTGCAGTCCCGCGTTCCGGTGTCCACCCGCGCCGCAGGCTACGGCTTCGAGGGTATTCGCGTGGACGGCAACGACGTTCTCGCCGTGCTCGCCGTAACCCGCTACGCCATGGAGAAGATCCGCGCTGGTGAAGGCCCCGTGCTGATTGAAGCTGAGACCTACCGCCTCGGCCCGCACACCACCGCTGATGACCCCACCAAGTACCGCACCGATGCCGACCTGGAAGGTCCCCTGCGCCGCGACCCCATGTTGCGCCTCGAGAAGTACCTGCGCGAGCAGGACTACGCCGATGATGCCTTCTTTGAAGAGGTTGCAGAATCTGCGCAGCAGGTCGCGAACGGCGTGCGTGAGGCAGTGCTGAACTCTGAGGTTGCCGACTTTGAGTATTTCTTCGACCGCGTCTACGTGCAGGAACACCAGCAGGTGGAAGACGACCGCGAGTTCTACCGTAACTACGTTGCAGGCTTTGAAGAGGAGTAAGCATGAGCGAGAAAATTGAACGTTTGACCCTCGCCAAGGCGATTACCCGCGGCCTGGAAGACGCCATGGAAGCCGACCGAACCGTCGTCATGCTCGGTGAGGATATCGGCAAGCTCGGCGGCGTGTACCGTGTGACCGAGGGCCTGCAGGCGCGCTTCGGCAACCGCCGCGTCATGGATGCGCCCCTGGGTGAGTCCGGCATTATCGGCACCTCCATCGGTATGGCCCTGCGTGGCTACCGCCCCGTGCCGGAGATTCAGTTCGACGGCTTCGTGTTCCCCGCCTACAACCAAATTACGAGCCAGCTGGCGAAGATCCACAACCGCACCGATAAGCAGTACACGGTGCCGGTGACTATCCGCATTCCGTACGGTGGCGTGATTGGTTCGGTGGAGCACCACTCCGAGTCCCCGGAGGCGCTGTTCGCCCACACCGCAGGTCTGCGTATTGTGACCCCCTCGACCCCGCACGAGGCGTACTGGATGACCCGCAAGGCGATTGAGTGCCCCGACCCGGTCATTATTTTTGAGCCGAAGCGCCGCTACTGGCTCAAGGGTGAAGTGGACTTTGGCGACACTTCCTTTGATCCGTTTAGCGCCCAGGTGGTGCGTGAGGGTACGGACGCGACCATCGTTGCGTACGGTCCGCTGGTGCCGGTTGCTCTGGCTGCGGCAGAGGCTGCCGTGGAAGATGGCCGCTCGATTGAGGTCATCGACCTGCGCTCGATTTCGCCGCTGGACGTGCCAACCGTTGCCGCTTCGGTGGCGAAGACTGGCCGCCTGATTGTCGCGCACGAGGCGCCGACCTTCGGCGGTATGGGTGGTGAGCTGGCTGCGGCGATTACGGAGCGTTGCTTCTACAGCCTGCAGGCGCCGGTGATTCGCGTTGGCGGCTACTACATGCCGTACCCGGTGTCCCGCGTTGAGGAAGAGTACGTGCCCGATATTGACCGTATTCTTGAGGCGGTTGACCGCGCTTTTGACTACTAGGCATTCCCTGATCTGACGTATCAGCGTGTTGCGCTATGGCGGGTTGCAAACCCGCACAGAATATTCCATATAGGGTATATGCCCTAGTGAGAGGTAAAAATGTCCCAGATTTTCCCGCTCCCTGACGTGGGCGAAGGCCTGACCGAAGCAGAAATCCTCAGCTGGAAGGTGGCAGTCGGCACCGAGGTCGCCATCAACGACGTCCTCGTCGAAATTGAAACCGCGAAGAGCGTCGTGGAACTACCCTCGCCCTTCGCCGGCACCGTCGAGGCGCTGCTCGTTGCCGAAGGCGAAACCGTTGAGGTGGGCACCCCGATTATCAGCATCTCCGGCGGTGACAGCGCCCCCGCAGCCCCGGCTGCACCCGCCGCGGCAGAGACTGAATCCGGCACCGCGCTGGTCGGCTCCGGCCCCAAGGCGGATGCGGTGAAGCGTCGCGCCCGCAAGCGCCCCGCCTCCGCAACTCAGCCCGCGCAGGCTCCCGCGGCACCGGCAGCGCCTGCCGTTCAGGCGCCTGTGGCGCATACTCCTGCCGACCCGGTGAACCGCAACCAGGGCCTGCTGAGCGAGTTGGCTGAGCGCGCCTCCCGCTTTGTGGAGAACAGCCCGCTGAACTCGGTGGTGCAGCGCCTGTCGCACGAACCTGCAGCTGCGGCACCGGCTGCGGCTCCGACCCTGCCTCCCGAGCAGGTTCCGCACCGCCCGACCCTCGCGCCGCCTCCGGTGCGTCTTGCCGCCAAGGAACTCGGCGTTGACCTGGCGAACGTGACCGCTACCGGTGCGCGCGGCCAGGTGACCAAGCAGGACCTCATGAACTATGTGGCGCACCTGAGCGATGTGCAGCATAGCGGCGCTCGCCAGCCGTTCTGGCAGCCCGCAACCACTCCGGGTGACCGTATCGAGCGCATCCCGGTGCGTGGTGTGCGTAAGGCAACCGCGAAGGCAATGGTTTCGTCGGCGTTTAGTGCCCCGCACGTGTCCATCTTCGTGGATGTTGACGCCTCCCGCACCATGGAGTTCGTCAAGCGTCTGAAGAAGTCCCGCCACTTTGAGGGTGTGAAGGTCACCCCGCTGCTGGTGCTTGCCGCCGCGGTCATTTGGGCTGCTGAGCGTAACCCGCAGGTCAACGCGACCTGGACCGATAGCGAGATTCAGATTAAGCACTTCATGAACCTGGGTATTGCAGCGGCGACCCCGCGCGGCCTGATGGTTCCGAACATTAAGGACGCTCAGGAGCTGTCCCTGCGCGAGCTGGCTGTTGCGCTGAATAACCTGACCACCCGCGCCCGTGAGGGTAAGACTCAGCCCGCTGAGATGGCGAACGGCACCCTGACCATTACGAACATTGGTTCGCTGGGTATTGATACCGGTACCCCGATCATCAACCCGGGTGAGGTTGCGATTGTTGCCTTCGGTACGATCAAGCAGAAGCCGTGGGTGGTTGATGGTGAGGTTATTCCTCGCTGGGTGACGACCCTGGGCGGCTCCTTCGATCACCGCGTGGTGGATGGCGACCTGTCTGCTCGTTTCATGGCTGATGTGGCTGCGATTCTTGAGGAGCCTGCACTGCTGCTGGACCACTAGGCGGCATGTTTTGGCTAGTCGACGTTTTACCGCTGGGTAGCTGAAGCTGTTTAGGATATAGATATTTAGATACAGAAAACCTCCGGTACCTTGTCTCAATGTACCGGAGGTTTTCTCTATGTTTTAGGCCTATCGCAACGAGGCGCGGGCGCTGAGAAGCCTAGGCGTCGTCGCGTGCCACCTGGTCGTTCGGGTACTTGTCCACGCGGCGGTGGTACAGGCGTCCGCACAGGCCGCCGAGGATAGCGCCGAGGAAGCTCAACGCCAGAACCAGCAGAACCGCCAGCAGACCGTTCGCGAAGTCGCCCGCAATGAGCTTCTGCAGGGACAGGGACGCAACACCGTTCTGGAACAGCTGAGGCGCCAGGAAGGTCGCCAGGGATCCGAGGATGAGCGCCATAATCTGCCAGAGCCACACGGCAATGCCCTGCTTTGCGCCGGCGAATCGTGCCATACGACCCGCTGCGTAGCCGCCCACCAGGTAGGCAAAGAAGATGAGCACGCTCAGCGCGACCGCTACCGGTACGGCGTTTGATGCGCCGCTGAAGAGTCGGGAGACCACCGAGGCGTACTCGATGGACTCGCTCTGACCGGTCAGGGTCAGCCACGACTGGATAGCCCACAGACCACCGTCCATGAGGGAGATGGTAATCAGCCAACCGAGCAGACCGGGCAACAGCTGCATGCGGGAGTATCGGCTCTTCTGCATGGACAGTGCGGTTGCTGCGGTGAGGACGGGCTCTGCGCCCGCCGCGCCTGCGGTACCGGCGGGGGTGGGGATGACGAAGTGGTCATCATCCGCCGGATTAGCCTGCGGGGCGCCGGGTGCCGCATGGGCGTTACCGGGTGCGGGCACCTCGTAGCTTGCCGCTGCGGTCGGTGCGGTAGCGGGGGCCGCAGAAGCATTACCGCGTACGTTGTCCGGGCTGGGGGCTGCGGGCTTGTCGAGCCAACTGAGGTTATCGGTAGCGGGTTCGCCCAAGTCAGCACCGGATTCTGCACTGTGAGCGGCACCGTTTGCAGAGACGACCGGCTGGGTTGCGGTAGCCGCGTCAGTGACGGAGAGAGGCTGGGTCGCATCCTGCGAGGACTGCGCAGAGGACTGCGCCGAGGCGCTCGACTCGCGCGCCTTTTCGTGCGCGCGGCGTGCCGCGTTTAGGTCCTCGTCGGTCAGGACCACGGTGGGGTCGTCGGAGGAGAATGCCGCTTCCCACAGGTCACTTTCGGTGGGGGTGGACGCCGCGGCGGCCGGACGCTGCTGCGGGGTGTTGTTCTGTGCGTTCATTAAATCCTTTGGATTCTAGTCCTGGGTGCTGATTTAGCGGTTGCGGTCAGCGTAGAAGGCGCGTGCTTCTTCCAGGGCTTCTGCGGAGTAGGTGTGCGGGTATGCCGGGCGTTCGTTCTCGTCCAGAGTGCGGATGACGCGGCCGGGGTTGCCTACCACGACGGAGTTTTCGGGTACATCCTCGGTGACGACGGTGCCTGCACCAATCACGGAGTTCTTGCCGATGGTCACGCCGCCCAGGATGATAGCGCCGCCGCCAATCCAGACGTTGTCTTCAACGGTGATGGGCTCGCCGCCTTCCCAGTATGCGGCGCGGTCGACCGGGTTGAGCGGGTGGGTGGGGGTGAGGAACTGTACGTTGTTGCCGACGAGCACGGTGGAGCCGATACGAATCGGGCAGACGTCCAGGAATACGCAGTCGAAGTTGAAGAAGGAGCCGTCGCCAATGTAGGTGTTCACGCCGTAGTCGAAGCGTGCGCCGGGGCGGATGTGGGAGTGCTCGCCCAGGTGGCCGAGGTGTTCACGGTAGACGTGCATTGCCTGCGCCTGCTCGCCGCGTGCGTAGTGTTCTTCGGCGAGGACGGTTGCAGCGTGGATGCGCTTGTACTGCGCGCCGCATTCGGCGTCGGGCATGTAGGCGGCGCCGGAGACCATGCGGTGGAAGATGTCGCCGTTGGGGCGCTGCGGGGTGTGCATTAGTGGGCTCCTCCCAGAAGGTAAGCAAGTGCGATGATGGCCATTCCGAACAGGATGACGACTCCTCCGGCGATGGCGAATCGCTTGGAAATTTCGCGGAGGAGCTTCTTGAACTGTTCGTCAGTGATGTCTTGCTGTCGTTTACTCATGCTTTAAGTATCCCAGAGTTGCTGGGTTCTGCCTTAGTGTTTCGGTGTTTATTGCGGTATCTGGGGCGGGTGTACCGTGTGATTTTCAGCGTGGAAAGAAACGGTGCTGAGTTGAAGCCTGCGGGTGCGGGAAGGCACAATCATTGCATGACTGAGGCTCAGAAGAACACGAACCTGCAGGATGCGGCGGCTCCTGCATCCCCCGCTGGCGCATCCGCTGGTGTAGCTGCTGGTGCGTATCCGTTGGCGCATCGCCCCTGGTTGAAGAACTATACGCCGTGGACTGCTCGCGATATTGAGCTGCCTGAAACCTCGCTGAGCCACCTCATTGACGAGGCGGTTCGCACCGTACCGCACAAGGTTGCGCTGGAGTTTTTTGGCGCGACGACCACTTATGCTGAGCTGGGCGACCAGATTGAGCGTGCGGCGGAGGGTCTGCGCGTGGCGGGTGTGCAGGCGGGTGACCGTGTGGCGCTGATTTTGCCGAACTGCCCTCAGCATATTGCGGCGTTTTACGCGATTCTGCGTCTGGGCGCGATTGTGGTGGAGCATAACCCGCTGTATACGGGTGCGGAGTTGCGCCACATGTTTGAGGACCACGGTGCGAAGGTCGCGATTGTGTGGGATAAGATCGCTTCGCATATTACGGGTCTTCCGGATGATATTCGCCCGAGCCATATTTATTCGGTGAACATGATTTCGGCGATGCCTGCGCTGATGCGTACCGCGCTGAAGCTGCCGTTGAAGAGTGCGCGTGCTTCGCGTGAGAAGCTGGCTGGTCCCGCTCCGGGTACGGTGCCGTGGTCGCACCTGCTGAAGAGTGAGCGTATTGATCCCGCGCATCGCCGCCCGACCGCGCACGATATTGCGTTGCTACAGTACACCTCCGGCACGACCGGTCTGCCGAAGGGCGTGATGCTCACGCACCGCAACCTGGAGTCTAATGGCCGCATGGGTGAGGCGTGGATTAACCCGGGTGATGACGAGGTGATTTACTCGGTTCTGCCGCTGTTCCACGCGTACGGTATGACTCTGGGTGTGACGATTGCGTCGCTGTGCCGTGCCCGCCTGGTGCTGTTCCCGACCGTGGATATGGACCTGATTTTGAAGGCGATGAAGAAGACCCGCCCGACCATTCTGCCTGCGGTTCCGCCGGTGTATCGCCGCCTCATGGATGAGGCGAAGAAGCGCGGCGTGTCCCTGGAGGGTATCCGTTACGCGGTGTCTGGCGCGATGAACCTGCCGCCCGAGCTGGTCGCCGAGTGGGAGGAAGCCTCCGGCGGTTTCATGGTGGAGGGCTACGGCCTGACCGAGTGCGCGCCGCTGGTGTCCTGCAACCCTCTGAATGACACTCGTCGTGCCGGTTTTATTGGTGTTCCGTTCCCCTCCACCGATATTCGTGTGGTGGACCCGGAAACTGGCGAGGACGTGCCCGAGGGCGAAGAGGGCGAACTGTGGGTAAAGGGTCCTCAGCGTTTTGCCGGCTACTGGAAGCGTGAGGACGAGACCGCGAAGACCATCACCCCCGAGGGGTGGCTGCGTACCGGCGATATTGTGCGCCTGGACGAGGACTACTTCATCCAGATCGTTGACCGCATCAAGGAGGTCATTATTACCGGTGGTTTCAACGTCTCCCCGACGGAGGTTGAGGTCGCCCTCAAACAGCACGACATGGTCGCGGATGCGGCAGTCGTCGGTATTCCGCTGCCCGCCGGTGGCGAGATGGTCGTTGCCGCCGTGGTGCCCGCCCCGGGACGTGTGGTGCAGGAGCATACCCTGCGTGAGCACTGCTACTCGAAGGTGACCCGCTATAAGGTTCCGCGCCGCATCGTGGTGGTGGATGATTTGCCTCGTTCGATGCTGGGTAAGGTTCTGCGCCGTAAGGTGCGTGAGCAGCTGATTGCTTCGGGCGAGTTTGACCAGTAGGCGCTAGCGGCTCGCTGATTGCCCGTTTTATGAACGCCGGCTTGGGTTTTTGTACCCTTGCCGGCGTTTTGTGTGCGCCTGAATACACCGTCAATGACGCTTTGTGACCTGGAAATAATCACCGCATGACGAAATATGACAAAATATGACGACCTTGACGTTCTGTGTCTCATGAATAGCTCTTAACTTCCACACCCGCCCCCGCGCGTGCTGTAATTGTCCCATCATCATTCCCATCGGACGTGCTAATACCAACGTCAGCACCCGGTGGAACGCATCATCATTCAACAGAAAGATTCATAGCCGTGAAGAAGTTTGCTGCTGCACTCGCAGTTGTCCCCATGGTCATTGGCCTGGCAGCCTGCGGTTCCACCAACTCCTCCTCTTCCTCCTCTTCCGCATCCAAGAAGGTCACCATCGGTGTGGTTGGCTCTGAGAAGTTCAACAAGACCCTGAAGGAAGAAGCTAAGAAGCAGGGTATCGACATTGAGTACAAGGAGTTCAGCGCTTACACCGAGCCGAACCCCGCACTGGACGCCGGTGACATCGACATGAACCGCTTCCAGCACATCGCGTACCTGTCTAACTACAACGTGAGCGCTAAAAAGGACCTGCAGATTGTCGGCCCGACCGTCATCTACCCGATGGCTCTGTTCTCCAAGAAGCACTCCAAGCTGGCTGACATCCCCCAGGGCGGCGAGATCGTTATCCCGAACGACACCGTGAACGAGGCACGCGCGCTGAAGCTGCTGAAGACCAACGGTCTGGTTACCTTCAAGAACGCTGACGTTGACGCACCCACCATCGACGACGTGGACACCGCTAACTCCAAGGTGAAGGTCACCCCCGTTGACGCAACCCAGACCGTGGTTGGCATGGAGTCCGCTGACGGCGCAGTCGTCAACAACGACTTCCTCAAGGATGCAGGCCTGAAGCCCGCAGACGCACTGGCTCAGGACGACCCCAAGACCGACCCCTCGGCAATTAAGTACGTGAACCTCTTCGTTGCTCAGAAGGACAAGGCTGACGACGAGACCTACAAGAAGATTGTTGAACTCTTCCACTCCAAGGCCGTCATGGACGTCGTTCAGGAAGAGACCCGCGGCACCGCCGTTGAGGTCAACGTAAGCACCGACGAGCTGCGTCAGTCCCTGGCTAACGAAGAAGCCAAGCTGCGCGCCAAGAAGTAATCTTCTAAATACACGCCTCCTCTAGGCATACGCAAAGGCGGTAAGTCTAAGAACCCGATGCGGGTCACGACAGGCTTACCGTCCTTTGCGTAACGGCGTTAAGGCCCTTTAGCGCCCCAACCACGACATTTACGGATACATATTTATGAGTGAACTGGCACAGAGCTTCGGCGACAGCACCTCGCCCATGGTGGTTCTGGACGGAGTCTCCAAGGTCTTCGGCAACGGCCCCAAGGCTGTAGTTGCTGTCGACAACGTCTCCCTCACCATCAACCGCGGTGAAATCTTTGCAATTATCGGCTACTCCGGCGCCGGTAAGTCCACCCTGGTCCGCCTCATTAACGGTCTGGAAACCACCACCAGTGGCACCCTGACCGTTGGCGGCTTCGAAATTTCCGGCAAGCGCGACTCCGAACTGCGCGAAGCACGCACCAACATCGGCATGATCTTCCAGCAGTTCAACCTGATGAACTCCCGCACCGTGCTCGGTAACGTTGAGTTCCCGCTGAAGATTGCCGGCTGGTCTAAGAAGGACCGCCGCGCCCGCGCCCTGGAAATGCTCGAGTTCGTGGGTCTTGCCGACCGTGCAGGCCACTACCCGAACCAGCTTTCGGGCGGTCAGAAGCAGCGTGTGGGTATTGCCCGTGCGCTCGCGACCAACCCCGCACTGCTGCTGGCGGACGAGTCCACTAGCGCGCTGGATCCGGAAACCACTCATGAAGTGCTTGCGCTCCTTAAGCGTGTGAACCGAGAACTGGGTGTGACCGTCGTGGTCATTACCCACGAGATGGATGTGGTTTCCAGCATCGCTGACCGTGTGGCAGTCATGGAGTCCGGTCGTGTGGTGGAGCAGGGTAACGTGTACGATGTCTTCTCCAACCCGCAGACCGACGTGGCGAAGCTGTTCGTGGCAACCACCGTCAAGCTTGCCCCCACCGGCAAGGAGGCGGCTGAGCTGCGCGCGAACCACAAGGGTTACCTCATCAACGTTGAAATCGTGGAGGGTAACCAGGAGCTCGGTAAGGTGCTGTCCTACCTGGGTGCCCGTAACGTCCGCTTCAACATTGTGGGCGGCGGTATCGAGACCCTGCAGGGCAAGGCGTACGGTACCCTCACCCTGGAACTTCTCGGCGAAATCACCAGCATTGATGCCGCTGTTGCTGAACTGAAGACCGTTGCCCGCGTGCAGGAGGTGCGCTAAATGTTTGCTACTACTCTTCCGCTGGCTGCGTCTAAGACTGACTGGTCTGAGTTCCTGCCCGAGAAGCTGCTCCCGGCTATCGGCGATACGTTCTACATGGTGTCTATCACCATGCTGTGTGCCGGTCTGGTCGGCCTGATTGTGGGTGCCCTGCTGTACACCACCCGCGCCGGTAATATCTTCCAGAACCGCTTCGTGTACACGGTCCTGAACATTCTGGTGAACGTGATTCGCCCGATTCCGTTCATTATCCTGATTGCGGCGCTGGGCCCGCTGACGAGCGCCGTGGTGGGTACCCGCCTGGGCGTGAACGCGGCGGTCTTCGCGATGAGCTTCGGTGCTGCGTTCGCTATTGCCCGTATCGTGGAGCAGAACATGGTTTCCATTGATCCGGGCGTGATTGAGGCGGCGCGCGCTATGGGCGCTTCGAAGCTGACCATCCTGTTCACCGTGATGATTCCCGAGGCGCTTGGCCCGCTGATTCTGGGTTACACCTTCCTCGTTATTGGCGTGGTGGATATGTCCGCTATGGCCGGTTACGTGGGTGCCGGTGGTCTGGGTAAGATCGCGATTGTGGACGGCTACCAGCGCTTCAATGATGAGATCACCTGGGCTGTTGTGGCGATTATTATCGTCCTGGTTCAGCTGGTTCAGTTCATCGGTAACGCACTGGCGAAGAAGGTTATGCGCCGATAGGCTCGTACCGCTTAGGTATAAGCCGATAAGGCATAGAAGACCCCGGTCTGCTCTTCAGGAGCGGGCCGGGGGTCTTTCTTTGTGTCGGGTTTCTTTGTGCCTGGTTCCTTTGCGCCAGGGGAGGGGGCGCTAGTCGCTTAGCCCTGCGCTGCTTCGGACTGCTGTGCCGCCTCAAGCTTGGCGACCCAGGTGCGTGCCGCCTCCCAGAGCTGCGGGTCCTTGAACGAGTCGAAGCGGCCAAAGCCGGCAGGTGCCTTTGCCGGGTCGGTATCGGCGGGAGTGTAAATCATGACCTTCGTGCCGGCGTCACGTGCCGCCTGCGCGCCGGCGGGGGAGTCTTCGAACGCCAGCGCCTCATGGCCTTCGAAGCCGAGGCGGCGTGCCGCCTCCAGGTACATGTCCGGGGCGGGCTTACCGTTGGGAACGTCGTTGCTACTGACCCAGGTGCGCACCAGCGGGGCGTAACCGTAGCTTTCCATTTTCAGGGTCAGAATCTTTGCGGTGGAGTTCGACGCCACCGCAACGGGCATGTGCTCGCTCAGGAAGCTCAGGAACTCCTGCGCGCCCTCAATCAGGTCCACGCCGGAGCTGATGACCTCGTGCTCGGTGGTGAGCAGGTCCTTCATCACGCGTTCATGGTGCTCGGCGTACTCTGCGGAGGCGGTGTCCGGCTTCTGACCGTTCTGCGCCTCGTAGGAGAGCAGGGCAAGCTCCTCGGCGACGTCGGCTGCCGCCAGGCCGGTGAGGCGGTGCTCCACCTCCTCGGTGAAGCGGACAGACCAGCGGGCGAAAAGCTCACGCTGCACATCGTTCCAGACGGTTTCGGAGTCGAGGAGGATGCCGTCGCAGTCGAAGATTGCGCAGCGAGGGAACCAATCGGAGGGTACTGTGTGTTCAAACATAATGTCAGTCTCTCACAGGGCTTGAGGCTATGGAAGCGGTGGCACGATGCGTGAGAAAACATGCAGGGCACACGCCGGGTGAGGGCACAAAAGCACGCGGCACATAAGTAGGCATAAAGAAACCCTCCCGCCGCATCCAGAACGGACGCAACGGGAGGGTAGCAGCTAAAACAGCTTAGAGAGCGGACACCGGCTTATGAGTCACCTGACGCATAAACGGAATGGTCGCCAACAGGCCCGCGTAGACCAGCACCAGACCCAGCGCAATAGCGCCGAAGGTCAGACCGAACATCTTTGCCAGAACCTCACCGGGAAGGCCCTGAGCCGCAATCAACGCCGTCAGCGGCAGACCCAGTAGCGCAGAAATCACGCTGATGAGCACCAGCGGGCCGAAGACCACGGTCAGGCGCGAAGCCTGCAGCAGCCTCGTGGGGGTACCCATCATATTCAGCGAAGAATACAGCGAACCGCGCTCGTAAATGGCGGCGCTCTGGTTTAGCACTGCGGAGAGGGTGACCAGCAGGTACGAGAAGAACAGCATCAGCAGCATGCCCTGGAACATGTCCTGCATGATGGTCATGAAGGGGCCGGCGGCGGGACCGGCTTGCTTCGCGTCTTTGCTCATCTCACCCGCGAGAATCAGGATGGGGCCGAAGAAGGTCACCAAGAAGGTCGACAGCGCCACACCCGAAACCTGACGCCACGCCCCACGCGGGGATTCCAGCACCGCACGGTAACCCAGCAGAACCGACGCCTTCTGGGTCATGCGCACACGAATCTTTGCGTACGCCCACACCAGGAAGGTGCCAATCAGGTCGATAGCAACCATCATCAACAAACCAGGCAGAGCAATGAAAATCGCCAGGTTCTTCATGGCGCTATCGGCACCGCCGTCCTGGAAGGGCGAGAACATCTTGAAGCCCGTGGAGGTCGACGCCAGAATCATCACGGCAATCACCAGAACAACACCGATACCGAGGGCAATGTAACCTGCGGAGCCAGCCTTCGCGCGGGTACGCACACCCAGCGGGCTGATGCTGACCTTCGCCAGACCGAAGAGCGAGCTTAGAGCCGCCAGGACCATACAGCCCAGGAAGCAGTAGAAAATCATGCTCACCGGCAGGAGCATATTCTCAGCACCCAGCGGAACATTCATGAAGTGCATGGCACCGAACGGGAAAATCAGCACCAGGTAAAGCAACAGACCGATGATGAAGCCCACGAGGGAGTACACCAGCGCATCCGCCACCGACAGACCCACAATCAGGGTCGTGGAGGCACCAATTAGACGCAGGGACGCAAGGCGCTCGTCACGGCGGCGGGCACTCAAACGAGCAGCCGAAGCACCCAGGGTAAAGAGCGGAACAACCAGCACCAGAGCGGCAACCCACGCCAAACCCATGTAGAGCTTCTGAATGCCCATCAGGTTCACCAGCTCGTGGTCAACGTTGGCGGCGTGGTCAAGCCAGGTGCTCAGCGCCTGAACACCACCGGCAACCGTCAAAAACAGTGCCGAGGAGGCGGCAAAAGCCAGCACGGGAAGGATCGCCTGCGAACTCCATAGGGTTCGCTTGGCGAGTAGAGCATAGATTTGCATTATGCACCTGCCTGAGACTGAGCGCCCGGATTCTGAACGCCGAGGTTCTGAGCACCGGGGTTCTGTGCGGGCACGCCGCCCTGGTTATTGCGCTGATCGCTCACAATCTGACCGTCCTGCAGGTACACCACGCGGGAGCACGCCGCCGCCACGTTCGGGTCGTGAGTAACCACCAGCAGAGTCTTACCCTGCTGCGGAATCATAGTCAGCAGTAGCGCCATCACCTCACGCGCGGTCTTCGAATCCAGCGCACCGGTCGGCTCATCCGCAAAGGTCACGGGGGCACCGTTCACCTGGGAGCGGGCAATCGCCACACGCTGAGCCTGACCACCGGACATCTCACCCATACGGCGATCCAGCATCTGACCCAGACCCAGACGGTTCAGCAAATCAGCCGAAATGGAACGCGCCTGCTGGCGGGGAACACCGGCAATCATCGCGGCGAGGGAAACATTCTCCTCCGCGGTCAGCTCGGGAACCAGCAGACCCTGCTGGAACACGAAACCAAACGAGTTAGCGCGCAGAGAGGTGCGCTCACGCTCGCTGAGGGACTCCACCGCCACCTGACCGGTGGGGCCATTGAAGAGTACGGAACCGGCATCGAGCTTGATAATGCCCGAGAGCGCGTGCAACAGGGTGGTCTTACCGGAACCGGAAGGACCCATAATCGCCACGGACTCGCCGGGGAAAATATCGAGGCTCACGTTACGTAGCACCGGGTTATTGCCATACGACTTGTGCAGATTACGGGCAGAAATAATCGCGCCGCGTGCGAAGGGCGCCTGCTGCACCTGCTGAGGAGCCTGGGGCGCCTGAGCGGGGTAGCCCGGCTGAGACTGGTAATAACCTGCCTGGCTCTGCTGGTTAGGCTGACCGGGCTGAGCGGAATACTGACCGGCAGGCTGCGCCGCCTGCGGAGGGGTCATTGAGTACGGGTTCTGAGCCTGGAACTGCGGGTTCTGAGATTGAGGATTCTGCGTCATGACAACCTTCATTGGGTATGAACTAACGGAAGTACCCTTCTATCATCTCAGCTTCTCGACGGCTCACCCCTCCGTCTGAGGGCTGAAAAATATGGGAATACCCTGAAAAAATTCGCCCCACCGGGCGCTCAACCGCTCCGCAGGTCATACCGCGGTATGAGTGCGCTTCATGAGAGAATACGCCTCTTGCCCCCTTGAACTGCGCGGGGGCAATGCCATACTAGAAGGATGACCGACGCACAGAACACCCCCATCATCACTCCGGTAGCCGACCCCGAAGCAGGAACCCGCATCATCTTCCTACGCCACGGTCAGACCGACTGGAACATTGACCACCGCTTCCAGGGCGGCACCGACATCCCCCTCAACGACACCGGCAGGGAGCAGGTCCGCACCGCTATCGGCGCCCTGCAACAGGCAGCAGCTGAGGGCACCACCGTGGACGCTATCGTCTCCTCGCCCCTTTCCCGCGCCGTAGAAAGCGCCGAAATCGTAGCCGAAGGCCTGGGCGTACCCTACCGCGGTGCCATTGACGGCTTCCAGGAACGTTCCTTCGGCGACCTGGAGGGTCAGATTGCGACCCGCGAGCTGATTCTCGCCTCCCGCCAGTCCAACAATGCTTTCAATGTGGAACCGAAGAAGGACTTCCTCGCCCGCTCCCTCGCGGCACTGAACCGCGTCCGCCGCGAATACGAGGGTCAGACCGTTGTGGTCGCCGCGCACGGCATGCTGATTGCCATGACCATGACCGCCCTGGTCGCTGAACGCCACCCCGAACTGCTTAACGAGGACGGCATCTACCCGATCCCGGTGAACGCCTCCCTGACCGAGGTGCCCCTGCAGTACCTGGACGACGCGATCGACCGCCTGGTTGTGCAGCACCTAGAGCCCGAGCTGAGCCCCGAGGAAGTACCGGCGGGCGCCGAGAACACGACCCTCACCCTGATCCGTCACGGCCAGACCGACTGGAACAAGGCGAACCTGATGCAGGGCATCACCGACATTCCGCTCAACGACACCGGCCGCGATCAGGCACGCACCACCGGCAAGAAGCTCGCCGACATGGGCCTGGAGTTCACCGTGCTGGTGTCCTCGCCGCTCTCCCGCGCCCACGAGACCGCGCAGCTGGTCGGTGAGCACTTCGACCTGCAGGTGCACAAGACCTACCCCGAGCTGGTGGAACGCGCCTACGGTGCCGGCGAGGGCCTGGACATTCCCTCCCCCGAACGCCGCGCCCCCGAACGCTACTACCCGAACGTGGAATCCGAGCGTGACGTGTACATTCGTGCGGTGCGTACCCTGCGCAATATCGTGCGTGAACTCTCTGAAGCCTCGGGCGACCAGAAGATTATCGCCGTCAGCCACGGCAGCTTCATTCGCCGCGCCCTCTCCGCAGCAGCCGGTGAAGAATGGACCGTGACCGTGCCGAACGCCGAACCGCTCACGATTGACGTACCCGGCCTGTTCGCGTGGGATTCGACCAAGCAGTTTGACGAGGTGGGTCGCCTTGTTTGGTAAGGGTTGGTCTGGCGCTCGCGTGTGGCGGCTGATTCTCTGGCCCGTCACGGCGCTGTACTGCGCGGTGGTGGCGAGTATCGTGTTCGCCCCCGTGCACGTGGACGATAACGAGATGGGCGGCCGCCTGGCGCAGCTGCTGGATACCGGTCACGCCGAAGGTTGGTTGCCTGCGTTCATCACCTATTCGAGCATCGAGCAGCTCTCGAACGTCATCATGTTCATTCCGGGCGGTTTTCTTTTCGCCCTGCTGCTCAAACCGAAGGCTCGCCCGCACGTGCTGTACTCGGGATTTTTGGTCAGCGCCTGCATTGAGACGATTCAGAGTTTCATGCCTGATCGCACCGGCGACCCGGTGGATGTGCTGATGAACGGTTCGGGTGCCCTGCTGGGTGCGGCGGGTGCTTTGGGCGTGCATCGTTGGCGTCGCGTGCGTCGCGAACGCAAGGGCAAGTAAACGAGTACCCAAATAAGCGCGCATTAATTGCATATGTTCTGCTGGTGGAGGCGCCGGTTCCGAGGGTTTTCGGAGCTGGCGCCTCCACTTTTTGTCCTGCTGTGGGTGTGCTGGCGGGGCCTATCAACACCGTGGGTGGTGGGGGAGAGGTAAAACCCAACAGTTCATTAGGTCAAACAGACATAAACAGGCAACAGCTCGCAAATAGGTGTGGTTTCGGTAGGGAACAATCGGGTAATATTCCAGTAAATACAGCGTTTTATATTGACTTGCCCACAAAAACCCACATAAAATCAAGTATTACCCTAAAGCGTTCTGTCGGTTCGCTGAAACCATGTCTCTCACGGTCCTGAAAGCCGAGCAGAACGCAGAAAAGAACGCACAGATTTCCTCCCACTAGCCCAAAGGAACACCAGATTTATGTTCGCAGAAGAACGCCGTGCCGAAATTGCAAAGCTTGTTGCCTCCGCACGTCGTGTCAACGGCGCTGACCTTGCGCGCCGTTACGATGTGACCATGGAGACCGTGCGTCGTGACCTCGCCGCACTGGAAGAAGCAGGTAAGCTCCGCCGTGTCCACGGTGGTGCTGTCACCATTGAGCAGTCCACCTCCCTGGAGTCCTCCATCTCCTCCCGACAGGGCATGAACACTCCTGAAAAGCGCCGTATTGCCACCAAGGCATACCAGATGCTGCGCGACTCCGAGGCGGGCTCCATCGTCCTGGACGCAGGCTCCACCATCGAAATTCTCGCCGACCACATCGGCGCCGAAAACTTCAGCCTCAAGACCGGCAATGACCGCATCGTCATCACCCACGCACTGCACATTGCAGTTAAGCTCGCCGAAGCCGAAGGCGTGACCCTTGAGCTGGTTGGCGGCCAGCTGCGCAAGATGACCTGGGCTGCTGTTGGTGCACGCGCCGCAGAGCACTTCGGCACCATGCGCCCCGATATTGCTTTCATTGGTGCCAACGGTATTGAAGCCCACTTCGGCATCTCCACCCCCGGCATGAACGAAGCCATCGTCAAGACCGCAATTTGCAAGGCAGCCCGCCGCGTGGTCTTGCTCTGTGACTCCGCGAAGTTCGGTCAGGAATCCCTGGTCCGCTTCGCTGGATTTGAGGATATTGACACCCTCATTACCGATCGCGAGCCCGAAGGTGCCCTCCGTCAGGCACTTGAGGCCGCAAACGTTGAGATTGTGATTGCCTAATGATTATTACTCTGACCGCAAACCCCAGCCTGGACCGCACCATTGAACTCGGTGCGCCCCTGGCCCACGGTGCCGTGCAGCGTGCTGTCGGTGCCGTACAGGATCCCGGTGGCAAGGGCGTGAATATTTCCCGCGCCCTGCAGGTTTCCGGCGTGCCGACCCTCGCCATTGTGCCCGGTGAAGCCACCGACCCGGTGCTGACCGCACTGCAGGCTGTGGACGTCGAGTTCGCTAACCTGCCCACCGGTGAGCCAATTCGCTCGAACATCACCGTGGTTGACCCGGATGGCACCACCACCAAGCTGAACGCCCCCGGCACCGTTTTTGATGCTGAACTGCGTCAGAAGCTGGACGAGCTGGTGGTTGAGCGTTCCAAGGGTGCCGACTGGGTGGTTTTGGCTGGTTCGCTGCCTCCGGGTCTGGAACCGACCTACTACTCCGAGCTGGTTGCGGCACTGCGCGCCTCCGGCTACGAGGGCAAGATTGCTATTGATACCTCTGAGGCACCGCTGATTGCGACCGTCGCCGGTGAGCACAAGCCCACCCTGATTAAGCCCAACTCGGAGGAGCTGGCTCAGCTGACCGGTAGCGATAACTGGGAGGAGCTGGAGGCTAGCCCCGAGCTGACCGCCCGCACCGCCCAGAAGCTGCTCGGCGACGGCATCGAGTACGTGCTTGCCACCCTCGGCGGCGGCGGTGCAGTGCTGGTCACTGAGCAGGGTATCTGGCATGCTGTGCACGAGCCGATTCAGGTTCGTAGCACTGTGGGTGCCGGTGACTCGTCGCTGTCCGGTTTCTTGATTGCTCATACTCGTGGTGAGGATGCCCCCGGTTGCCTGGTTCAGGCGGTAGCTCACGGTTCGGCTGCTGCTGCTCTGCCCGGTACCCGTATGCCTTCGCTGGAGCAGACCACTCCTGAGAAGGTCACTGTTCGTCAGCTGCAGCTCTAATTCGGGCTGTTTTCGCACCTCCAGCTTTTATTCTCAGAAGAGAATATAAGCTGGGGTGCTGTGCGCATATGTACACACATATCCGCACGCTGCACACTCAACACACACTGCGCACACTTTGAACTCATATAGGGGAGAAGCCCGGTACCGCTGAGCGAATCCCCGCCCCAACACATACCCGAGGAGGGAATATGTCTGATCTGATCACCGCAGATCTCGTCCTGCTGGACGAGAACCTCGGCGAGACCCGATTCGACGTAATTGCCAAGCTCGCCCAGGCAGTCGTAAATGCCGGACGCGCTACCGACTTCGATCAGCTCTACGCGGCTGCCGAGGCACGCGAATCCAAGACCGACACCGGTATCCCCGGCGGTATTGCGATTCCGCACTGCCGTAGCGCCGCCGTCACCGAGCCGACTCTGGCAATGGCACGCCCCAACCCGGCAGTTTCCTTCGGTGCAAAGGACGGCCCCGCCGACCTGATTTTCTTCATTGCTGCACCCGATGGCGCTGACCAGGCTCACCTGAAGCTGCTCTCCACCCTGGCACGCTCCCTGATGAAGAAGAGCTTCACTGCGTCCCTGCGCGAAGCCTCCTCGGCTGAAGAGATTGTTGAGCTGGTCAACGGTGCGCTCGGCGTGGGCGAGAAGAAGGCAGAGGCCAAGCCCTCCGAGGCTGCACCCGCCGCACCTGCCGCCTCCGCTCAGGAAACCCCCGCTGCTTCGGCTCCGGTGAAGAAGATTGTTGCTGTGACCGCATGCCCCACCGGTATCGCTCACACCTACATGGCTGCGGACGCCCTCAAGTACGCTGCTGAAGAGCTCGGCTACGACCTGAAGGTTGAGACTCAGGGCTCCTCGGGTAATGAGAAGCTGACTCAGGCTGATATTGACGCCGCAGACGCCGTGATTTTCGCGGTGTCCGTGAACGTGCGTGAGCGTAACCGCTTCGCAGGTAAGCCCTTTATTGAGTCTCCCGTCAAGCGCGGTATTGACGAGCCTAAGGAAATGATTGCGGAGGCTCTGGCTGAGGCTGAGAACCCCAACGGTGCGCGAGTTGCCGCTGCCGCATCCAGCGGTGAGGACAGTGCAGGCGCCACCGAAGGCGCTTGGGGCTCCCGCATCTACAAGGCCGTGATGACCGGTATCTCTTACATGATTCCGTTCGTTGCTGCCGGCGGTATTCTGGTCGCCCTGGGCTTCGTGTTCGAGGCAATCACCATGCCGAACCTCGGCGATGTGAACACCAAGGCGATTCTCGAATCGGCAACCCTGTTCAACCTCGGTGATGTGCACTGGACCCTGTACCTGGGTGCTGTTCTGCAGACCATTGGTGGTTTCGGTCTGAGCCTGATGGTTCCGGCTCTTGCCGCGTACATTGCGTACGGTTTGGCTCAGCGTCCCGGTATCGCTCCGGGCTTCATTGCCGGTTCGGTGGCTCTTGCGGTGAACGCGGGCTTCCTCGGCGGTATCGTTGGCGGTATTCTCGCCGGTCTGATTGCGTACGCTCTGGGCACCTTGAAGCTGCCCCGCTGGCTCGGCTCGATGATGCCCGTGGTCGTTACCCCGCTGGTGACTTCGCTGGTTGCCGGTCTGGCGATGTACCTGCTGCTCGGTGCGCCCCTGGCTTGGGTGATGACCACCCTGCAGGATTGGCTGACCTCCATGTCTGGTGGTTCTGCCCTGGTGCTGGGTCTGATCCTGGGCGCAATGATGGCTTCTGACCTGGGTGGCCCCATCAACAAGGCTGCTTACCTCTTCGCAACCGCCGGCCTGTCCTCGGGCGCGACCGTGAACCAGGAAATCATGGCTGCCGTCATCATCTCCGGTATGGTTCCGCCGCTGGCTATGGCTCTGGCGACCACCCTGCGCCCCAAGCTGTTCAACGAGAACGAGCGTGAGAACGGTAAGGCTGCGTGGCTGCTGGGTGCATCCTTCATCTCTGAGGGTGCTATTCCCTTCGCTTCGGCTGATCCGGCTCGCGTGATTCCTTCGACCATTGTTGGTGGTGCTCTTGCTGGCGCTATTTCGATGAGCGCTCATGTTGCTTCCCCGGCTCCGCACGGTGGTATTTGGATTATCGGTCTGGCACAGAACCCCCTGATGTTCCTGGTGGCTGTTGTTGCCGGTACCGTTGTTTCGGCACTGGTATATGTGGTGCTGAAGTCTGTGGGTGCCCGTTCTAAGGCATCCGCATAAAGGCCGTATAACCTCACCTTCATTTGATCGTCTGTTTGCAGGCGTGAGCGTGAAAAAACACGTTACACTGTAGACAAACCACAGATAGGACATGAATTTATGACTACCTACAAGGGCGTCGGCGTATACGCCGGCCGCGTTATTGGCCCCGTTCTTCAGATGCCTAAGCCCATCGAGGAACCCAAGGACGGTCTGCGTCTGAGCGGCGAGACCGCCGAGGCAGCCGCACAGCGCATCAAGGACGCTTCGGTCCGCGTGAAGGAAGACCTGCTCGCTCGCGCAGAGAACGCAGGCCGCGACGGCAAGGCTGTTCTGAAGTCCACCTCTCAGATGGCTACCGACCGTGCACTCATCAAGAGCGCTATCAAGCTGGTTGAGACCCAGGAGATGGCTCCCGAGCGCGCAATCTGGGAGGCTGCAACCTCCTTCGCTGACCAGATGGCTGCTCTGGGCGGCTACATGGCTGAGCGCGTGACCGACATTCACGACGTGCGTGCCCGCATTGTTGCTGAGCTGACCGGCCAGCAGGCTCCCGGCATCCCCGTCTCTGACGAGCCGTTCATCCTGGCTGCTATTGACCTGGCACCGGCTGATACCGCGACCCTGGACCCCGAGAAGGTTATCGCCCTGATTACCTCTGACGGTGGTCCCCAGGCGCACACCGCTATTCTGGCTCGCGGCCTGGGCCTGCCCGCTATTGTGGCGGCTAAGGGCGTGACCGATATTGCTGACGGCACCATCGTGTACATTGACTCCAACGAGGGCATCGTTGACACTGAGCCCACCGACGCTGACCGCGAGGCAGCTATCAAGTACGCAAACCGCAAGCCCGTCGCTGACTTCGACGGCAAGGGCGTGCTGGCTGATGGCACCCGCGTTGAGCTGTACGCAAACGTTGGTGACGGTAAGTCCGCTGAGAAGGCTGCAAGCCTGAAGGCTGAGGGTGTTGGCCTGCTCCGCACCGAGTTCGGCTTCCTGGGCCACGACGCTGAGCCCTCCATCGAGACTCAGGCTAAGACCTACAAGTCCGTGTTTGACGCATTCCCCGGCAAGCACATCGTGGTTCGTACCCTGGACGCTGGCGCTGATAAGCCCCTGCCGTTCCTGAACGTGAACCCCGAAGAGAACCCCGCACTGGGTGTTCGTGGTTTCCGTACCGACTGGACCGTTCCGGGCGTTCTGACCCGCCAGCTGGAGGCTATTAAGCTTGCGTCTGAGGATTCCGACGCTGACATCTGGGTTATGGCTCCGATGATTTCGACCACCTCCGAGGCTCGCAACTTCGCGAACATGCTCAAGGAGATTGGCCTGCCCGTTCACGGTGTGATGGTTGAGACCCCCGCAGCTGTGATGAACGCTGAGGCTATCCTGGGCGAGGTCGACTTCGTGTCCATCGGCACCAACGACCTGACCCAGTACACCATGGCGGCTGACCGTCTGCTGGGCGACCTGGCGCACCTGAACAACCCCTGGCAGCCTGCAGTGCTGAAGATGATCAAGATGACCGTTGAGGGTGCTCAGCGTGCATCGGTCACCGCGGGTAAGAAGAAGTACGTGAGCGTCTGTGGTGAGGCTGCGGCTGACCCGGCTCTGGCTGTTGTTCTGATTGGTCTGGGCGTTGACACCCTGTCCATGAACGCTGGCGCTATCCCCGCTGTGGCTGCGGTTCTGAAGTCCGTGACCAAGGAGAAGGCACAGCAGATTGCGGCTATCGCTCTGCAGCAGATTTCTTCTGCTGAGGCGAAGGAGAGCGCACGCAAGGCTCTGCCGATTCTGGACGAGCTGGGCCTCTAAGCCTTAAAACGATTCCGGGTTCTGCCTGCCGTCCCTTGGCGGGGTGTGCTAGGCGGTGCCCGGGTCCATAAAAATGCCGGGTGCAGAGTTTTATTTCTGCATCCGGCATTTTTTGTACTTGTTAGCGTATGGCTGAACGGTACAATTTATAGAGTAAGGGCGGGTCCTGAAGCGCCCCGTTCATTTAGAATAGGTACTGATATATTTTCGGTTCCTTGATCAAAGGAGAAACATAATGGCAGAGCGCGAAGCCACTATTGCAAGCCGTGTTGGCCTGCACGCACGTCCGGCAGCTATCTTCGCTGAGGCAGCTGGCGACCTCCCCGTCGAGGTCACCATCGCAGCTAAGGGCGAGCCCGCAGATGAGGCTATGGACGCTGCATCGATTCTGTCCCTGATGTCCCTGGGTGCAAAGCACGGCGACGTTGTTGTCCTGCGCGCTGAGGGCGAAGGTGCTGAAGAGGCTCTGGACTCGCTGGTTAAGATCCTCGAGACCGACCACGACGCTGAGTAATTGACTTTCGCCTCTGAGGTGACCGCGAGCGGTGCGCTTCAGATGCTGTGAAGGCTACAGCCTTAAAGCGTGAATATCCCGTCACTTCGGTGGCGGGATATTTTTTTATTATGAATAATTCATTTTTTATTGAGTTGTAAGTGTGGCCCGGGGGAATATTTCCCCGCTAAATCTTAATGTATATATAACCTTTATTTTCCCTCGGAAATAGCTCTAAAAATATCTCCCAAAATATCTTCTGTACAGTAGTGACCCCGCTTTTTCTTCATATCAATGAAGCTATCCAACGCAGGTCACTCATGGTGCCTTTAGTGCAGAAAACAACACCTAGAAAAACAGTATTTTTGCTCCCCGGTGCTACCGCAGAATCGCGCCCTTGTTAGACTAAAAAGGCACTGTCTATCTGGGAGGGACATTGGCAGAATCGAGGAACACCCCCGCGACCTTCACCTCGCGGGAAGCTCCGCATGCAGGCGAAGCAAACACTGCCGCAACGGAAGGAAGCGAGCAGAACACTACCGCGGGCTATATTGCCGGTAAGCGCGGTTTTCCCCTGGTTTCACTAGACCAGGTTACCGACGAGAAATTGCGCCGCGTGTTGGCTCAGCAGGCCCCTGCCGCGAAGGCTCAGGAGGGTACCGTCGCAGCGGAAGCTGTCAGCGAAGTACTCCAAGTAGCAGCCGCGGACATGGGCATCCCTGCGCAGGAGGTAGACCCCGCCGGCGACCCCGAGCTGAGCTCTAACGGCCACGGTACGCGAACCGTCATTGACCCCTCCCTCGTACCTGAAGATGACGGCTTGGACGCTTACCGCGAGGACCCGCACCCTACCACCTCCAGCAATATGGTGACCGAGGAGGCGCTGACCCGACCCTCCCAGCCGGTGCCCATGACCGGTATGATTCCGCAGGTGCCGAACTCTCACGCAGCCCGACGCTTCGGTGCGGATCCTGCCGCAATGCCGAAGACCGGGCCCGTCTCGATGCCCACCACCTCCGTGCCGCTGGTCGATGGAGGCTCTCGTGGCCTCTCGGGGCGCGGTAGCGGCGGCCGCTGGGGTTCGCGTCGCCTCCGCTCTTTTGTGCGCACTGAGGAGGCGGCACCCGCCGCCCCGCGCGGTGCCCAGCGCATTGCTCAGCGCCAGTTCGTGCCGACTATTCGCTCTGAGGAGCATGAGCGACGTGAGGCGTTCCGCCGTGAGAAGGAGTACGCCCGCGATACGCTGAACTTCACCCTGCGTCTGGCGGAGGCGATGTTCCACTACGGCGCGGACGCTATGGACGTGGACTCGGCGATTATTGCGGTGTCTTCGGCGTACGGGCTGGACTCGGTTGAAGTCGACATCACGAACCAGTCGGTGACCATCAACTACACCTCGGACCCCGATATTTACATGGAGTCCCGCATCGCCAAGCGCAATGCGAACGCAGACGAGCGTTTTACCCACACCCTGGTGCGTGTGGTGCGTTCCTCCACGGAGAACTATGAGGCGCTTTCTGAGGTGTACGGCCTAATTTATAAGATCACTCGCGGCGGTATGACCCTGGAAATGGCTGACCTGAAGCTGAACCAGATTACCCACCGCCCCAAGCCGTTCCCGCCTTTGGTGGTGTGGCTGGCGAACCTGGTGTGTGCCGGAACCCTGACGGCGGCGCTGGGTGCGAGCTTTGCGACGGCGTTGAGTGCGGCGATTATCTTTATTCCCGTGTACCTGCTGATTCAGTGGTTGAGTTCGATTGGTATTCCGGCGTTCTTCCGCATGGCGGCCAGTGCGGGTCTGATGACCTTCTTGGCGATTTGGCTGGGTGGTGAAGGGTCGATTCTTTCGGTGCTTCAGCGCCAGGGTGAGCCGATTTCTGCGCCCCTGGTGGTGGCGGCGGGCATGATTATGTTCTTGCCGACTCCGCGTCTGGTGGGTGCTGTGCAGGATGCGATTAACGGCTTCCCGGTGACGGCTGCGGGTCGTTTCGTGTCCACGGGTATGAGCTTCTTGGGCCTGGTGGTTGGTATTGCGACCGCGGTGAGCGCGATTAATATTTTCAACGGCCCGACCCTGGATATTGAGCAGTTGCGTTTTGAGCCGACGACCCCGCTGGTGGCGTCGTTCTTCTTCCTGGTGGCGATTGCGACCTTTGCGATTACCCTGCAGACGAAGCTGGTGAAGGTCGGCTGGCTGATGGTCATTACGGGCTGCGGCCTGGCGGCGTATTACAGCTATGAGCTGCTGGCTGGCCCGAGTACCGGTCGCGGCCCGACGGCGTGTGCGGCGGTTGTGATTGGTGCGTTGAGCACGTATTTTGCGTACCGTCTGCATGTGCCTCAGGCGATTTTCTCGATTCCTGCGATTACGTTCTTGCTACCGGGTCTGTCGTTCTTCCGCGGCATGTATCTGCTGACGGTTGAGACGGACGTGATTCTGGGTATGCAGAACATGATTACGGCAGTTTCGATTGTGGTGGCGATGGCTTCGGGTGTTGCGTTGGGTAATTACACGATGCAGTATGCGCTGCAGCATTTTACGACTCCGCGGAATGTGGAACCGGCAGAGACTGTAGAGTCTTAACCCTATTTTCAAGGGAATATAGCCAATATTGCATATATTGGGTGTGTGAAAGGGGCGGTAGCTTACGAGTTCAACTCGCGGCTACCGCCCCTTCACTATGCCCTTGTACTGGGTCTTGCGCAGGCTCTCGTATTGTGCCTAGCGGACCGTCCAATCCACCGGCTCAGCACCCTGCTGCACCAGCAAAGAATTCACGGTCGAGAACGGGCGGGAACCAAAGAAACCACGACGAGCAGACAGCGGCGAAGGATGCGCCGACTCCACGCTCGGGTACGGTTGCAGCATGGGTGCGCACTTGCGCGCATCCGCACCCCACAGCAGACCAACCAGCGGCTGGTTACGCGCCACCAGGGCGCGAATAGCGCACTCGGTAATCTCCTCCCAGCCCTTGCCGCGGTGCGAACCCGCATCCGACTCGCGCACGGTCAACACCCTGTTGAGCAGCATAACGCCCTCATCCGCCCAGCAGGACAGGTCGCCGTGATCAGCCGGAGCGATACCCAAATCGTCCTCAAGTTCCTTGTAAATATTGTTCAGCGAACGAGGCAGTGGCATACCGCGATGCACCGAGAACGACAGGCCCATCGCATTGCCGGGGGTGGGGTAGGGGTCCTGACCAATAATGAGTACCTTCACCTGGCTCATGGGGCGGCGGAACGCATTGAAAATATCGGCGGCAGGCGGGAACGTACGGTAACCCGCCGCGTGCTCCTCACGCAGGAAATCACCCATGGCGTGAATCTGTTCTTCGACCGGGGCGAGGGCTGCCGCCCAATCCTCGCTCATAATGCTGCTGAGGGGCTGGTTCATGAATCTCCTCGGGCTGATGCGGCTCCGGCGGTCACGGTGCCGGGCGCGCTACGGTTACTTCTCTTCTAGACTGAGGTTCTCTTCTAGACTAGGGGATGACGAATACGCACGCTAGGAGATGCCAACCGCGGCAGGCGAACCATAGACAGGAGGCAACGTGCTAGAACAAGAACGCGCTGAAACCACTGAAACCCAAGCGGAGGCGGAGGCTCAGGTAGAGACCCAGCCGGAAGCAGAGCCCCAGCCCGGCGGCCTGACCCCGGTCGAACGGCGCATCCTTGAGGTGGAACGCCGCCGCTTCAAGCACCAGGGTTCCAAAGAGAAGGCAATTATTGCCGCAGGGTTCACCCCGATTGCCTACTACCAGCGCCTGAATGTGATGCTGGATGATGAGCGGGTACGCGCCGCCGCACCGCAGATTATCGACGTTCTGCGCGCCCGACGAGACGCTGACTAGCGCAAGAGTGAGGGTCGTGCTGAACGCCGCCCTGGAGCCTCCCTGTTGCTTTCCTATCGCACCGCACATCTCAGGTTCAGGTAGAGATTGAACACTGTGCGGCGTCCGTCTCTTTCACAGCCGATTGCGGGGCGTTCGCGTTGGTTCCCGCTAATTGAGACGGTACTCTAGGTACTAGAACACCAAGACCGCACCTTCATCTGCCGCGCCCGCGCACCATGCAGGACGGCGCGGTACCAGCCGGTAAACAGAGACCCGTGAAATGAGGATAAATGAGCTACCCCCGCGACGAATTTGACGAGGTAGACGAGAACACCGCCCGCCGCGGAACCTACCGCGCGGTTGACGTCGACCCGGCAAAGAGCCCCAAGGGTGCTATCCCCCTGGTCGCCGCCGGCGTGGTTGGCTTGCTGATTGGCGGCGCAATGTACGTGTACGCGCCGCGAACCGCCTCCCCGCAGTACTCGGCGTCCACCGCGAAGAGCAGCTCTGCTCCCGCAAGCGCGTCGGCGTCTTCTGCGCCGGCTACCGCCTCCGCTTCGGCGAGCCCCACGAAGACGGGCCTGGCTGAGTCTATCTCTGTGGCGGTCTACAACGCGTCTGCTCCGGCGGGTAGCGCCTCCAGTGCGGCGGCTCTGCTGACTGGCTACACCATCAGCGAGACCGCGAACTACACCGGTGCGGCACCGGCAACCAGCGTGGTCTACTATGCTGAAGGCTACCAGTCGCAGGCACAGAGCATCGCCTCGAAGCTGGATATTTCGCAGGTACGCCAGGCGACCGCTAGCGTTGAGATGGGTAACCACGAGGTGATTGTGGTTCTGGCGTCGGATTACACCGGCTAAAACCCAGCCAGCGTCGCTTCTGTAATTACAAGTTTTCTTTCAACCCCACCCGTACAATTCCAATCGTGCACCGGGTGGGGTTGATGCTTTTAACGCCCCTTTTGGTGGGCTTGATGAGCGCAGATTAAGCACTGGGCGATTAACCCTTCAACCTTGGGCTTAAACGTTTGCTCCACGCCGGTGCGGGTGCCACAATTGATGTAGCATTCGGGCGTTCTGCGCCCTACTCTGCCCGCACCCCTGTCACGGTTGTCGTTACGGGTGCGCGGGGGAGGGGTAGCGACCCGATTTTAGACGTACTGCAACCCAGCGGGATGCAGGAGAATATCCTATCGTTCAGGAGGACACTTATGGCAAAGCTCATTGCTTTTGACGAAGAGGCACGCCGCGGCCTTGAGCGCGGTTTGAACACCCTCGCCGATGCAGTGAAGGTGACCCTCGGCCCCCGCGGCCGCAACGTTGTGCTGGAGAAGGCGTGGGGCGCCCCCACCATCACCAACGACGGTGTCTCGATCGCGAAGGAAATCGAGCTGGAGGATCCGTACGAGAAGATTGGTGCGGAGCTCGTCAAGGAAGTTGCTAAGAAGACTGACGACATCGCAGGTGACGGTACCACCACCGCTACCGTTCTGGCTCAGGCACTGGTCCGCGAGGGCCTGCGCAACGTGGCTGCTGGCGCTGACCCGCTGAGCCTCAAGCGCGGCATTGAGAAGGCTGTTGAGGCTGTGACCGAGGCTCTGCTCTCCTCCGCGAAGGAAGTTGAGACTGAGGAAGAGATTGCTGCAACCGCTTCTATTTCCGCTGGCGACGCTGAGATCGGCAAGCTCATTGCTGAGGCAATGGAGAAGGTCGGCAAGGAAGGCGTCATCACCGTTGAGGACTCCAACACTTTCGGTCTGCACCTGGAGCTGACCGAGGGTATGCGCTTCGACAAGGGCTTCCTGTCCGGTTACTTTGTGACCGACCCGGAGCGTCAGGAAGCAGTCCTGGAGGACCCCTACATCCTGGTTGTGAACCAGAAGATTTCGAACGTTAAGGACCTCGTTCCCGTCCTGGAGAAGGTCATGCAGTCCGGCAAGCCGCTGCTGATTGTTGCTGAGGACGTTGAGGGTGAGGCTCTGGCTCTGCTGGTGCTGAACAAGATGCGCGGCTCCATCAAGTCTGTTGCTGTGAAGGCTCCGGGCTTCGGTGACCGCCGTAAGGCTCAGATGGCTGATATCGCTATCCTGACCGGTGGCCAGGTCATTACCGAAGAGGTTGGCCTGTCCCTGGACGCAGCAACCCTGGACATGCTCGGTTCCGCTCGCAAGGTCGTTGTGACCAAGGACGAGACCACCATCATCGAGGGTGCAGGCGACGCAGCAGCTATCGAGGGCCGCGTGGCTCAGATCCGCGCAGAGATCGCTAACTCTGACTCCGACTACGACCGTGAGAAGCTGCAGGAGCGCCTGGCTAAGCTCGCCGGTGGTGTGGCTGTGCTGAAGGCTGGTGCCGCAACTGAGGTTGAGCTGAAGGAACGCAAGCACCGCATTGAGGATGCTGTGCGTAACGCTAAGGCTGCTGTTGAGGAGGGTATCGTCCCCGGTGGTGGCGTTGCTCTGATTCAGGCCGGCGTGAAGGTCTTCGACAAGCTGGAACTGACCGGTGACGAGGCTACCGGCGCGAACATTGTGCGCGTGGCTATTGACGCACCGCTGAAGCAGATTGCTTCTAACGCTGGCCTGGAGCCGGGCGTTGTGGTTGACCGCGTTCGCTCCCTGCCCGCAGGTACCGGCCTGAACGCCGCAACCGGCGAGTACGAGGACCTGATGGCTGCCGGTATTGCTGACCCGGTGAAGGTGACCCGTTCGGCTCTGCAGAACGCTGCGTCGATTGCTGGTCTGTTCCTGACCACTGAGGCTGTTGTTGCGAACAAGCCGGAGCCCGCTGGCGCGGCTGCTCCCGGTGCGGACGCAATGGGCGGCATGATGTAGTAGAAATTTATCCCTGATGGGGTAAATTTCTACGGAATCCGTGGCACGCGAAGCGTGACACGGTGGTGACCTGACGCTGGTACTCAAACCATAACTTTTTGTCCCTGATGGGGCAAAAAGTTATGGAATCCAAAGGGCACGAAGTGACCTTCGGTGGTGAGATGCCGCTGGAAGCTAACCCGGCATAATCCCACCGCATCCGTATGAGGCGGGGGCAGCTACCCACGATGGGTGGCCGCCCCCGCTTTTGTGTGCTTATTTGTAGCTGAGCGTCCTGCGTCTTTGATGGGTCGGCGGTGTGCCTGCCGGTGGAGGCGGTAAAATGGTGCCCCTATGGAATGTGCCTATTTTCGTGAAGACCTCTGCTCCTCCTGCCCCAGCATTGAGACCGCCTACACCGCGCAGGTGCAGGCGAAGCAGGAGCACGCCCGCGCCCTGCTTGCCGCGTACCCGCAGCTGCAGTGGCTGGACCCGGTAACCAGCGCAGAGGCGGGTTTCCGCAATAAGGCGAAGCTCGTGGTGGGCGGTTCGGCGAAGAACCCGACCCTCGGCATCGTGGATTACCGCACGGGTGCCTCCACTGATCTTGGCGAATGCCCGCTCTATATGGAGCCGATTCAGGCTGCTATTCCGGTGCTGCGTGAGCTGATTCAGCGCGCGGACCTGACCCCCTATGATATTCCGAATCGTCGCGGTGAGCTGAAGAATATTCTGGTGACCGCTTCGGCGGCGGGTGAGCTGATGGTGCGTTTCGTGCTGCGTTCGAAGAAACTTCTGGTGCCGATTCGCCGCCAAATGGACTGGCTGCAGGAGCAGCTGCCGAATCTGGCGGTGCTCTCGGTGAACCTGCTGCGTGAGCCGGTGGCGCGTGTTGAGGGTGATGAGGAGATTATCCTCTCGGAGCGTCAGACCCTGCCGATGCAGGTGAACGACCTGACACTGCATCTGCGTCCGCAGAGCTTCTTCCAGACGAACACGAAAGTCGCTGAGGCGATGTACGCGCAGGGCCGTGAGTGGGTGCGTGAGGTGGCTCCGCGCTCGCTGTGGGACCTGTACTGTGGCGTGGGCGGTTTTGCCCTGCACGCCGCCTCGGTGATGGAGGGCGGCTCGGTAACCGGCATTGAGATTAGCGCGGAGGCGGTCGCCTCGGCGCAGCGCACTGTGGCTGAGTACGGGCTGGAGGGCGTGGACTTTTCGGCGCAGGACGCGCCGGAGTTCGCGGTATCTTCGGGCACGGTGCCGCAGATGCTGGTGGTGAACCCGCCGCGCCGCGGTATTGGTGAGAGCCTGTGCGCGTGGATTGAGGGTTCGGGTATTGACCGCGTGGTGTATTCGAGCTGTAACGCGGTGACCCTGGCGAAGGACCTGGAGCGTATGCCGTCGTATGCGCCGGTGCAGGGCCGTGTGCTGGACATGTTCCCGCATACGGACCACTACGAGGTTATGACGTTGCTGAAGCGCGGGTAGGTTTCTCGGGTCAAGCGCTCATTCCTATCCCAAGTCCGCGAGCAGATACATAACACTAGGGCGCGAGCAGGTGATTTTTGGCCGAGCAGGTAGTATTTTTCCTGCATGCTCGGCCAAAAATCACCTGCTCGCGGTGTTATCAGGGTTGCCCGCAACGTGGCGGAGGTGAGGCGATGATGCCCCGAGGCGATATACAGAGCACAGTCATGCACCCGCACGGCTCTTTGCCTCATTCCGCGATTCCTGCGCCCGTATCGCTCGCGCAGTCGGGCCGAGAATGAACGTGAATACGGTGGCGATGATGAAGAGTGCCCCTCCGGTAACAATGGTGTTGATCGCGCCGAACGCTGGTACCGCCCATCCGGTGATGAGGTACCCGACCATACCCGCTAGGGAGAAAACCACACCCATGAAGCTGTAGACGCGCCCGCGCATGTGTTCGTCGATAGCGTCTGCGAAGAGGACTTGCCCGAGCACTTCTTCGGGTCCGTAGAACATGCCCCAGATGAACCAGAGCACGAGTACCGCCCACAGCGCCGGGTGTAGTCCCATACTCAGACAAACGGCGCCGTAGCCGAGTCCGGAGATGCACATCCACCCGCGTTTGGTCATACGCACCCGCCCGGCGCCTGTACCGACGCCGAGTTTGGCTGAAAGCCAGGAGCTGATCACGCATCCGGCGGCGTAGACGGAAGTTGCGATTCCGAAGGCGGTGTAGTCGTGCCCGAGGCCGCGGGTGAGGTATTCGAGCATGGGCAGGGTGGTGATGGGTACGGCGGCGATGGAGAGGAACCAGAAGGTGAGCATACCGCGCACGATGGGGTTGTGTGCGGTGTAGGCGGCGCCTTCGCGCAGGAGTCTGCCGGTGTGGTGTTCCTGCACGGTGGCGGTGCGTTCGGCGTGGGTGAGGTCGTAGTTGCGTATGGTGGCGACGGTGAGGGCAGCGAGCAGGTTGAGGGTGCCTGCGAATCCGACGGCGAGGGCTGGGGTGGTGAAGGATGCGACGGCGGCTGCGATGGTGGGGCCGAGGGTTTGGGCGAGGAAGATGAGGCTGCCGCGGCGTGCCATGTATTTTTGGTAGTCGTCGCCGAGCAGGGAGGGCATGGCGGCGGAGGCTGCGGGGGATGAGAAGGTGCCGAAGGTTGAGACGAGGAATGCGATGGTGAGGAAGGCGGGTAGTCCTGCGGCGGCGTAGAGGGCTGGGGATGCGATGAGTAGGGCGGCGCTGGCGAGCCTGAAGCTGACGGTGAGGGTTTTGCGGTTGAATTTGTCGGCGATAGCGCCTGCGAATGGTGCGAAGAGGATGACGGGGACTGCCTCGACGACCATGACGATAGCGGAGTGGGCGAGGTCGCCGGTGGCGCCGTAGGTCAGCAGGGGCATGGCGATAGCTTGGATACTGGACGCAAGAGCATCAGAAACCTGCGCGGTCAGGAGCGTGAGCTGCCCGCGTGCGTTCAGCGGCGTTGCTGATGTGGGTTTTGCGGTCGCGTCTGGTGTGTTTGTTGGAATGCGCGACGCAGGTGATTCAGGGTGCTCAGGCGAAGGGTCTGTGGTGCGTCTCATAATACTGTGGATTCTATCACGGGTAAGAACGCTGTAACCGAGGCGAAACAAGACACAAGATGCGCGAGCAGATAACAGTCCGTTATCTTCTCGCCGAAATATTATCTGCTCGCGGTGTTATCGGGGTTGCCCGCAACCGGGCGGTGGCGTCTCGGGCTGGTTGTGTCCGAGGCGCCACCGCTTTTTCGTTCCCCTCTAGCGGGCGTGAAATTCTATCCCTGCGCCGCGAAATCCTGTGCCGCGAGAATACCCGCCGCGTACGCCGCCTGGCCTACGTGCTGGGCTGCGTCGTCAATCAGGCTGACCAGGCGCACACCGCGAGTCACCGCCGGAGTCCACGAACGGTCAATAACCTCGCTCAAATCAGCCTCGCTCAGCGTCTGCGCGTAGGCCGCGAGCGCCTCGCCGGTTGCCACAAGGTACTCCACCAGCAGGGCAGAATCTGCAACCACGATGGAGCGTGCCTGCTCGGGGGTGTGGCCGTAACCTATGGTGTCGCCAAGCTCGCCCAGGTTGAAACGTTCCCTGAAGCCCTGAGCCTCCCAGACCTGCGGCTGACCGTTCAGAGCAGAAAGCTGCATGTCCATCTGTCGTCCGGCGTGCCAGAGCAGCCAGGCGATAGAGTTCGGGTGCCCGCACGGGTGGGCGTTGAGCGCCTCCGCTGATAGCCCTTTGACGGCTACGGCGGCCTCGATGCCGGGGCGGCTGGCGGCGTCACGCAGAATGTCGTGAGTTTTCATGGAATCCTCCTGAAAATGTTGGCTTCTCGTAGGCTGGCTTCTCATTGGGAGCCGGGTAGTTTCAGTCTACGCCCGCACGGGTTGAGGGGTGGCTGCAGAGGAGGGGATAGGGGCTTTGCTCATGTCCTGGCGGTGGTTGGGGCATGAATTGGGGGGCAAGAAAAATGCGGCGCGCGGGAATAATTATCATTTCTTCCCGTTGAACTCTGCGAAGACATCATCATCTAAATCCCACAGGAGAACACTATGCCCACCCCCGCTCAGCTGCACTTTGACATGGTCGTCATCGGCTTCGGTAAGGGCGGCAAGACCCTCGCCGGCGCATACGCCAAGACCGGCAAGAACGTTGCCCTCATCGAACAGTCCACCGGCATGTACGGCGGCACCTGCATCAACATCGGTTGCGTGCCCACCAAGGCGCTGGTGCACCGCGCCGACGAGTTCCGCGCCAGCGGCGAGCGCAGCCTTGAAGAAGCAAACGCCGCCTACGAGTCCGCCGTGGTTTTCCGTGACAAGCTGACCGGTATGATGCGCGCCAAGAACCGCGAGATCCTGCTGTCCAACGAGACCGCTAAGCTCATTGACGGTCACGCACGCTTCATCTCCGACACCGAGGTTGAGGTCACCGCGGGCGAGGACACCCTGCGCGTTACCGCCGACTACTTCATCATCAACACCGGCGCCGTGTCGGTCATCCCGCCGATTGAGGGCGTCCGTGAATCCGAGCGTGTGCTCACCTCCACCGAGCTGCAGAAGCTCACCCCGCGCCCCAAGCGCCTGGGCATTATCGGTGGCGGCCCCATCGGCGTTGAGTTCGCCGGTATTTTCTCCTCCTACGGTACCGAGGTTACCATTCTGGACGGCGCACCCGCCCTCTTCGGCCGCTACGACGAGGACGTTGCCCAGGTCGCCCGCGAGATTATCGCCGACCAGGACATTACCGCTCATACCGGCGTGCGCGTGCAGTCCTTCAAGGACGGCGCTGACTCTGTAACCGTGACCTACCTCGACTCCGAGGGCGCTACTCAGCAGCTGGAGGTGGACTATGTGATGGTTGCGACCGGCCGCAAGCCCGCCACCGAGGGTCTGGGCCTGGAGAACACCAGCATCGAAACCAACGACCGTGGCGCAATTGTCGTGGATGAGCACCTGCGCAGCACCGTGCCGAACATCTTCGCGCTCGGTGACGTCAACGGCGGCCCGCAGTTCACCTACATCTCCATGGACGACTACCGCGTGGTGCTCTCTCAGCTGGTCGGTGACGGTTCCCGTTCCACTAAGGACCGCAAGGCAGTGGCTTCGACCATCTACATGAACCCGCCGCTGTCTTCCGTGGGTCTGACTGAGCGTGAGGCGATTGAGGCTGGCCACAAGGTGAAGGTCGCTTCGAAGCCGGTTGCCGCGGTTGCCGCGATGCCGCGCGCGAAGACCCAGGAGAACCCGCGCGGCATCATGAAGTTCGTGCTTGACGCGCAGAGCGACCAGATTCTGGGTGCCCAGCTGCTGGTAATCGAGTCCATGGAGGTTATTAACCTGGTGGCTCTGGCGATGCGCCACGGCATTACTGCTTCGCAGCTGCGCGATGAAATCTACACTCACCCCTCGATTACTGAGGGTCTGAATGAGGTTCTTGCCGTCGCGGTGCCCGTGAACTAGTTGGACTAGAATCGCGCCTGAATTCGCGGTTCGTGTAGCGTTTCTGCTTGTCCGAGTGCTTCCCTGCCCATTCCACCCGTTGTGCTGTCAACGGGGGTGCGGGTGGGGAAGCATTTTTGTTAAGGCGCAGATATACCCTATAGCTAAGCATGCCCTAAGATGGTTATGAGATAAGCGCAAGCTCACTGACCGAGTGGCTAGTGCGAGGGCCTCGGAGGAGAGCCTCACTCACCACTGCGCCCACCACAGTGTGCCACCTGCGCCACACATACAACCCATAGGCACGAACCGGGAGAATCATGGCACTGCCCAAAATCAAGCCCTACACCTACATTGACCGTGAACACAGCAACCGCGTGAGCTGGCCCGTAGACCCCAGCCGCGCTGTACTGCTTGTACACGACATGCAGGTACACTTCGTCCAGGCTTTCGAAGGAGCTGATCTGGGTGAGGGCAACGCCAACCCGGACGCCCAGATTAACGTCGCTATTCGGAACCTGCGCCGCCTCATTGACGCCGCCCACGCCGCAGGAATCCCGGTCTACTACACCGCGCAGCCGCCGCGCCAGAACCCCGAGGATCGCCGCCTGCTCATCGACTTCTGGGGCGACGGCCTGCAGAATGACGAGTCCGCCCGCGTGCTCGACGAACTCGCACCCACCGACCGCGACACCGTGCTGACCAAGTGGCGTTACTCCGCGTTCGTGCGCAGCCCCTTCGAGGACCTGCTCAAGGAGTCCGGTCGCGACCAGCTCATTATCGGCGGCGTGTACGCGCACATTGGCTGCCTAACCACCGCCTTGGAGGCGTTCATGCGTGACATTCAGCCGTTTATGGTTGCCGATGCGCTCGCCGACTTCTCGGAAGGTGAGCACCGCATGGCGTGCGAGTACGCTTCGGGTCGTTGCGCCCGCGTGCTGAACACCGCCGATGTACTCGCCGACCTGCATACTGCAGAAGGTGCTGAGAAGGGTGAGACTGCTGAGGAGGCGCGCGCATGAGCTGGGTCATTGTGACCGGCGCGAACGGCGGTATTGGTGAGGCAACCGTCCACCAGCTCATCAAGAACGGTTATTCGGTATTTGCGGCGGATCTTGCGGAGCAGTCCATTGCCTCCTTCGCCACCTACGGCGATGCGCTCTTCCGCTACCGTTCCGTGGACGTGACCAGCGAAGAGTCCGTCACCGCCCTCGCTAACGCCGTGGCGGCACTCGACGAACCCATCACCGGCGCGGTGCTCGCCGCGGGCATCGCCCACAGCCAGCCGCTGCTGGAAACCAGCTTCGACACCTGGAAGCGCCTGCACGCGGTCAACTCCGACGGCGTGTTCCTGTGCCTGCGTGAATTCGCGCGCATCATGATTGACCAGCAGGAAACCGACCCGACCAACAGTCGCTCCCTGGTGACGGTCGCCTCCAACGCGGCGCGTGTGCCCCGCGCGGAGTTCGGTGCCTACGGTGCGTCCAAGGCTTCGGCGGCACGTGTGAGCTCCAGTTTCGGTCTGCAGCTTGCCGCGCACGGTATTCGCGTGAACTCGGTCTGCCCCGGCACCACCCGAACCCCCATGGTGACCGCCGCCTGGGAGGGTGAGGACCGTTCCGCCCTGCCGGTTGCCGGTAACCCGGAAACGTTCCGCCTGGGCATTCCGCTGCGCCGTATTGCCGACCCGGCAGATATTGCCTCGGTGAATGTTTTCCTCATTTCTGAGGCGGCACGCCACATCACCATGCAGGAGATTGTCGCCGACGGCGGCGCGACCCTCTAACGGCGCTGATGTGACCGCAATATACCCGCGCCCGCACTGTACTCTATGTACTTCCGGCGCGAACCCACACACCACTGATAGAAGTACAATGACGAACCTTCCTGATTTTATTTTTGCCACCGGCACCCGCGTCCTGCGCGCATCCGGTGCGATGACCCCTGTCACCTTTGATAACGCCCTGGACGAGGCAAAACGCGCCGGTAGCGCCGTCGTGGGTCTGATTCCTTTTGGCCCGGATATGCCCGCCTACCTCTTCGTGCCTGAACGCATGGAGGAGCAGCAGGTGCCGGTCCCCGAGCAGACCGTGGCGCTTGCCGAACCGGTATCGGTGACCGGCCGCCAGAACGACCGGTTCCGTGCCGCCGTGGCGACCGCCGTGGAGCGCATGAAGGCGGGTGAGCTGAGCAAGATTGTGCTTTCGCGTGTGCTCACCGCCCGCTACGCACCCGGCGCTCTCAACCTGGAGGCACTGTACAACAACCTGCGCGCCCAGCAGCGTTCCGCATTCAACTTTGCGGTGCGCCTGCCCGAGGGCGAGCGCGGCATGAGCGGAAGCTACCTGATGGGTGCCTCCCCGGAGCTGGTGTTCCGCACCGAGGGCCGCGCCTTCAAGACCCACCCGCTTGCCGGTAGCGCCCCGCGCATTGCCGAGCCCGGTAGCGCCGAGGACGAAGCGATTCGTGACCGTCTGTTCGCCTCGCCGAAGGACCGCCACGAGCACGCCTACGTCATCAACGATATTGCGGAGCGCCTGGCACCCATCGCCGAGGAGCTGAACGTGCCGCAGGTGCCCTCGTTGCTGCAGACCCCGCAGCTGTGGCACCTGGCGACCCCCATCGACGGCGTGTTGAAGGAGGGGCTGACTTGCCTGGACGGTGCCCGCGCGATCCACCCGACTCCCGCGATTTGCGGTGCCCCCACTGAGAAGGCGCTGGAGCTGATTCGCCAGCTGGAGTCTTTCGAGCGCCGCTACTTTGGCGGTCTGGTCGGCTACATGGACGCCGAGGGTAACGGCGAGTGGGCGTTGGTGCTGCGCTGCGCCCAGGTCAGCCCGGATGAGGCGGTGCTGTACGCGGGTGCGGGTATTGTGGCTGAGTCCGACCCGGAGCTGGAGCACACGGAGACCGGTACGAAGCTCGGTAGCTTTGGCCGCGCCCTGGGCGTGGATACCCTGGGTGAGGATACCCCTTAGGCTCTGCCACGAACGCCTTGACGAGGCAGAATACAACGACTGAATAAAACGACGGAACGCGCTCGCTGGCATGGCGGGCGCGTTCCGTCGTTGTATCAGGTGTTAGGGGATTGAGCGCGACTAATCGGTGAGCAGGCGCTTGAGCTCCAGGGGAGTAGCCACCGGCAGAAGCTGAGCCTCAACCTGCGCGGGCTCACCCTCGGCAGGGTTCTCCAGTGCCAGGGCGATGAGCATCTTCTGGGCGTGCTCGGGGTTCTCCGCATCGGGCAGTGCCACGGGTACCCACTGCAGGCTAAAGCTCCGCTCGATAGCCTCGCCGCCCTGAGCCGCGGGCGCGCTAAAGGTCGCTTGGGCGGTCAAGCTGTCCTGAGTCAGTACGCGCAGGGCGGTCGGCTCGGAAGCATTGCCTCCCAGAGTTTCATCGCCTGCACTCTCGCCGAGCGGCTCGTCGTTCATGGCAAGTTCGAGCGCATCCAGCAGCTCATCGGTGAGCTGCACCCGAACCAGGGACGGCACCACGCTCAGACCGTGGCCGGTCGCCTTGAGCACCGCCTCCTTAGCGGTCCACAGTGCCACCGAGAGCAGGTGCAGTACGGGCGCGGGGCGTTCCTGCGCCGCCCGCTCATAGAACGAGCGTTCTTCATTGGAGAGCGCTAGGCGCGCAAAACCAGAGAACAGGCGCGCATCCAGGGTCTCAACATCCACGCCGAGCACCGCCGAAGAATTACGACTAAACGCACCCACCACCAGCGGGTTTACCTGCGACATATTGAAATTCACGCCCGCAATACGCGGCTTACCGTGCTTCTTGTCGCTGGTGCACAGGGTGCAGGAACGATCCACCTCAATCTCAGAAGCGGCACTGGACGGCACATCCAGACGAGCCGCCGCCATGGCGCGCATGAGCGCCTGAGTGCTCAGGTAGCTGACCGCCGCCGTGGAGGTCGGCAACTGCGCCGCATGCTGCTGCTCGGCAAGACCCAGGTAGCTCAACCAGCTAAAACGCAGGGAACCGTACATGGTGCGGGTGGGAAGAGCGAAAATCTGCACGCGCTCGCTCGGACGGGCGGTAGGGTGCTCCGGGTGCTGTGCGCTGGGTGTTTCGGTGGCAGAATAGCTCATAGGTTTAGTGTACCCGCCCGGCTATGGTGGGCTCCTATAGGTTGTCCACAGCCGTGACCGCGCGCTACGCACCCTCGCCGCCGGTGCGGTAAAGTCATCACAGACATCATTACGGACAGCCGCCCGCACGATAGAGCGGCGGCGCAGAAAGAAGGTACCGTGAACAGCACGCAAGAGATCATTGCCGCCGCAGACGGCTCGGCGCTGGGCAACCCCGGACCGGCGGGCTGGGCATGGTATATCGACGACGACCACTGGGCGAGCGGCGGCTGGGCGCACGGCACCAACAATATGGGTGAGCTCAAGGCTGTCCTGGACCTGTTCGAGGCGACCGCATCCCGCCCGGAGGCGAAGCTGCGCGTGTACTGCGATAGCCAGTACGTCATTAACTCGCTGACCAAGTGGATGCCCGGCTGGAAGAAGAAGGGCTGGAAGAAATCCGACGGCAAGCCCGTGCTCAACCGCGACCTTCTGGAGGCGCTGGATCAGGCGCTGACCGGCCGCGACTACGAGTTTATTTGGGTGAAGGGCCACGCGGGTCACGCGCTCAATGAGAAGGCGGATTCCCTGGCGAACGGTGCCGCGCGCGCCTACCAGGAGGGCCGTGAACCCGCGCACGGCCCCGGCTTCGGTGCGGCTGCTGAACCCACTACTGCGGCTGAGCCTGTGGAGGCTCCGGCTGTTGAAGTGCCGATTGTGAACGCTCCGGTTGCAGAACCTGCCCTCTCTGACGTTGCGCTCTCTGATTCGGCGCCCTCCGAGTCTTCCGCGGACGCCCACCTGCCCATGCAGGAATTCACCGCAGCCGAGATCGAGAACGCCCAGCGCGGCGTGGAGAGCCTGCGCCTGTCCGGTCTGTTGCGCCCCGCCTCCGCGGTGAACGCCCCCGACCCGGAGGCGGTCCGCACCCGCAAGGAACAGCTGGCGCTCGCGGCAGAGCGTGCCGCTGAGCGTGACGCAAAGGCACTGGCACGCCAGCAGGAGGAGACCGCTCAGCAGGCATCGAGTGCCGCGCAGGCGGAAGAAGAGGATGACCTGACCGGTCTGGAAGAGTTCGCAGGTCTGGACCCGAACGATGTTGACCCGGCGGAACTGCTGGGCGAGACGGAAGCGCACGCAGAAGAGCAGGCGGTAGAGCCCGCCGCGGCGCCCGCACAGACCGTAGAGCCCGCTCAGGTTGAGGCACCCGTGAAGGACGCACCCGCTTCTGCCCCTGCGGCACCCGCGGCACCCGCTCTGAACCCCGAGGAAGCCGCCGCCGCAGAACAGCTACTCGAAAGCCGCGGCTCCGTCATGGAGGCACCGCAGCTGGAGTCCATGCTGCACGAGCGTCTGGTGTGGGTGACCGCCACCGGCAAGTCGGTGTCCCGCTCCTCGGTGCTGCAGTACCGCGAACGCGCCTTCACCCAGCAGGGTGCCCCACTCAAGCAGGGTATGCAGGTGCTGGATTCTTCCAGCGTGCTGGTTATGGCGGCGGTTGCGACCGCGCGTGGTCGCGTGAGCCGTTCGAGCATTTGGCATTACGATGCTGAGCGCGGCCTGTGGCGTCTGCGTTTCCGCCAGGAGACCCCTGCTTCCTAAAGCTCAGCTCCTAAAGCTCAGCTCCTAAGGAATGGGCTCTTGGGCGCAAAGATTTCCGTGCAATAAAACCCCGCCGCATCCTCATTCTCGAGGATGCGGCGGGGTTTTCTCAATAGATGTTCGCCGCCTTCTGGCAAATCTGGCGGGCGGTGTGCCGTGCGTCCGGGACCTTTAAACCACCCGGCCTGCTGCCTGGCTGCGGGTGGGGTTTTGGGCTTGCCGCCCTGACCCCTTAGCCGACGAACATGGAGGCGTTAGCCTGCTCGGTGTCTGCGTAGTTCACGCCTGCGCGGGTGAGTGCCTCGTTGATCTGGGTGATGGATGCTTCGACCTGGCGCTGGGTTGCGTGCCACTGGTCCAGTACGCCCTGGAAGTTGGCGGATGCGGAGCCGGTCCAGGAGCTCTGCAGGTCGTGCAGGGATGCGGTCATACCGTTGACGTCTGCGGTGATGGATGCGACGTAGGATCGTGCCTGTGCGCTCTTGGCTGCGATGACTTCGGAATCGACATTGAACTGTGCCATGGTTTTTCTCCTTTGAGATATGTGAGATAGGTGGGGCGGTTGCCCCGTGGTGGCGCTTGGGGTGTGGATCTCTGGAAGGGTTGAGTTCCTGACCGGAAGCTTGTTATCACTATATCTTTCAAAATACATCAAATGAGTCAAAAAATGATGAATTGATAAATCTGTGGATAAACCCGCCAGATTCGCTCCGGCATCTCGAAAAAATCGAAAACCCACCCGAAAATGACGTGCCCATGACGCGCACAGCAAAGCCCCCGAGCCGCAGAACGTTCAAGTTCTACAGTCCGGGGGCTTGTGCGTTATCCAGCGTTGTAGCGTTACTTCATCAGCTGATCGTCCGAGACGGGCGGCGGGTAGAACGGCAAAGAAATCACGAAGGTAGCGCCGCCACCGTCGGTCTCTTCAATGTGGATCCTGCCCTCGTGCTGCTCAATAATCGCAGCCACAATGGACAGGCCCAGACCCGTACCGCCGGTCTCACGCGAACGTGAAGTATCGGTGCGGTAGAAACGCTCGAACACGCGCTCGCGGTCCTCACCGTGAATACCGGGGCCGTGGTCGCGCACCTCCAGCACGGAGAGCGGGAAGCCGGGAACCTCTTCGCGCACGCCCACCGCAATCTCTAGGGGAGAACCGTCGGGGGTGTAGCGCATGGCGTTGGTCAGCAGGTTCGCCACGACCTGACGCAGGCGCGATTCGTCGCCGAGCACGGTTGCGGAGGTTGGTGCCACCTCTTCGTTCAGACCCACGAGGGACACTGCACGATCGGGTGCCGTGGCGTAGGCGTCGTTACTAGCGTCCACCGCGAGGTTGAACAGGTCGAAGGGCGCCAGCTTGGATTCGCGGCGCTCATCAATACGTGCCAGGGTCAGCAGGTCTTCCACGAGCTGGCCCATACGCTTGGACTCTGACTCGATGCGGCTCATCGCGGTTGCGACCGCCTCATCGGTGGGTAGAGCGCCCTGACGGTACAGTTCCGAGTAGCCTCGAATACTGACCAGCGGGGTGCGCAGCTCATGCGAAGCGTCACCCACAAAGCGGCGCATTTTCGCTTCGCTCTTCTCGCGGGCTTTGAAGAGCACCTCAATTTGGGCGAGCATCGTGTTCAGCGAAACCGCAAGGTTACCAATCTCGTTGCTGGGGTTGTAGTCCTCAATACGCTGCGAGAGGTCGCCGGCAGCAATCTTAGCGGCGGTCTGCTCCACACGCGCGAGCGGCTCGAAAGTGCGGGTCACGATCACCCAGGTCATCGCAATCGCGGAGGCGAGAGTAGCCAAACCAAACGCGAAGGTCAGCACGCCCACGAGGGCGACCACCTGGTTCGTTTGTTTCAGCGGCATGGCAATGATGAGGGAGGCCGCCTCCGGCAAACCTGAAGAGTCGTTGGCTTCAATGGGCACGGCGAGCACACGCCAATCGGAGGAGCTGCCCACCGAGTTGACGGTGACCGCCTCCTCGTTTTGCTTGCGAACCTTCTCTTCGGTCCAGCCCTGTAGCGCCGGCTCGCTGAACTGTTCGCTGTCCTCGGACTTGAGCGAGTACAGTACGTTGCCGTCCTTATCGAGCAGGTACAGGCGGTAGGTGCTCAGGGATTGTTCCTGATTGCCGGAGGGGCGCACGGTCGCCAGCTGCACGAGCGAGGGGGCGCTGTTCTTCATCTCTTCGTCCAGCTGGTGCACCATCTGGGCGCGCAGAGCGGAAATCGCCACCAGGCTCGTCACCGCAATGGAGAGGGCAATGAGCATGGAGGTGATGAGCACCAGCTGGGTGCGAAGGGAGAGAGACTGGGGGATCCGGTCGAGGGGTTTGAGCGCCACGTTAGCCTCGAGAACCGCGAATCATGTAGCCCACACCGCGCTTGGTGTGGATGAGCGGCTCGTGGTTTTCGCGGTTGTTGTCGATCTTGCGGCGCAGGTACGAAATGTAGGACTCGACGATGGAGGAGTCGCCGTTGAAGTCGTACTCCCACACGTGGTCGAGAATCTGCGCCTTGGACAGCACGCGGTTCGCGTTGAGCATCAGGTAGTGCAGCAGGTTGAACTCGGTGGGGGAGAGGTCAATCTCTTCGTCACCGAGGAACACTTCGTGGGTGTCCACGTTCAGGGTGAGAGCGTCGACGCGCAGTACGGCGTCGTCCTCTTCCTGGATGCTGCGGCTACGGCGCAGAATAGCGCGGATACGGGCAATAACCTCGTCGAGGGAGAAGGGCTTGGTGACGTAGTCGTCGCCGCCAGCACCCAGACCGGTGACCTTGTCTTCGGTGGCGTCCTTCGCGGTTAGGAAGAGCACGGGGGTGGTGGCGCCGTTTTCGCGCAGGCGGCGGGTCACCTCGAAGCCGTCCATGCCGGGCATCATGACGTCCAGGACGATGAGGTCGGGGTTTTCGGCGTGTGCCTTTTCGAGGGCTTCGCGGCCGTTGCCGGCGGTGACTACTTCAAAACCGGCGAAACGCAGGGAGGTGGCGAGCAATTCAAGAATGTTGAACTCGTCATCGACGACTAGGAGTTTTGCTTCAGCAGACATACTCTATCTTTCTCTCTGAATGGCAGGCTGTACTTGATAAGTGAATGATGTGTGTGTGAGCTTGCGGCTCAAATCTATGCCTTGTTACGGCGCATAACCGACAGAATGAGTGCGGTCATGAGGGCAATAAAGGCGACGGGGAGGAGGACCAGCGGAATCTGGCTCATGAGGGCGGGCGGCGCTGCCCCAACCCACTTCATCACGAGCATGGCGACTCCGGTGAGCAGGCAAATCAGGGCGAGAAGCGCACCTGCCGCGCCGAGCCAGCGGATGGCTCCGGCGTAGGGAAGGGGCGCGGGCGCCTGGTCTGCGGTGCTGCGCGTGTCCTGTACGGGTTCATTACTCATGAATTTAACGGTATCAGCTCACACACAGCTGTTCGTGGGCGAAGCCCCAGATTTAGCGGTTTGAGACCCAAATTCACAGCGTATGTGAAGCTTAGGGGAGCGACCGCACTGTTTGTGCACGCGAGATGCTTTAATAGGGGTATGTCTGAACAGGTTATTGAACTGCTCCCCGAAACTACGCCCGCTACTGACGCGCCCGCAGAGTCCGTTGCGCCTTCTGCCGCGCCTGAGAGCATCGACGAGGGTAGCGCTGTACCTGCTGAGACTCAGCCCTCCGTGAACGCCGAAGAACCTGCGGCCGCTGAAGAAGCAGCCGCTGAAGAAGCGCCGGCAGAGAACGCGGAGAAGACCGAAGACTCCACCCCCGACCCCTTCACCCCGCTGGATGAAGAGGTGGGTGCCCCCTCCCTGGGTGTTCCGCACAAGTTGCGCCGCACCTCCAAGGTGGATGAGATTCTTGCCGCCGCCAAGGACGTGGCGCTGCAGGGCGTTCAGGAGATCGCCCCGGCACACGCTATCGGCCTAGTGCACCACGTGCGCGCCGAGGAGGAACGCCTGAGCACTCACCTCTTCGAGTGCACCCTGCCCGGTTACCGCGGCTGGTTCTGGTTTGCGACCCTCTCGCGTGCGCCTCGCTCCCGAGTGGCAACGATCTGCGAGGTTGGTCTGCTGCCCGGCGACGACGCGCTGATTGCGCCGGATTGGGTGCCGTGGGCTGACCGCGTTCGCCCCGAGGACCTGCAGGAGAACGCCGTGGAGGAAAACGCAGACTCTGCTGAGTCTGTTGAGTCCGCTGAGAACGAATCTGCAGAGAACGAATCTGCTGCAGAAGAAACTGCCGAGGCTGAGTCTGCAGAGTAAGCCTGCCGCCTACTCCTCTTAATAAGGGGCGGGCTAGCAAAAGCGTATATATAAAGTGTTGTGAGTCGTCCACCGATTTTCGGTGGGCGACTCAATGACTTAAGCCGTGGCAAAAGCCGCTAAAAAAGTACATAATAGATTATTGAATTAAGTAACGACTTAGGCAGTGCTATCTAAGTACTGTTGCGGTGAAAGCTGGGAGAGATACATGACAGACCTCATCGATACCACAGAGATGTATTTGCGCACCATCCTCGAACTGGAGGAAGAGGGCATCGTCCCCATGCGTGCGCGCATCGCTGAACGACTCGAGCACTCCGGCCCGACCGTCTCCCAGACCGTGGCGCGCATGGAGAAGCACGGCCTGCTCACCGTTGAGCCGGACCGCCACCTCGAACTGACCGAGGAAGGCCGCCACAAGGCGGTCGAGGTGATGCGTAAGCACCGCCTGGCTGAGCGCCTGCTCTCCGACATTATTGGCCTGGAACTCGAGTACGTGCACGAAGAGGCATGCCGCTGGGAGCACGTCATGAGCGACAAGGTGGAGAAGCGCATCCTGGAGATGCTCAAGGACCCCAAGTTCTCCCCCTACGGCAACGCAATCCCCGGCCTGGAGGATCTGGGCCACGTGAGCGAGAAGAACGACGAGCGCACCGTGCCCATGTCTCTGGCTGCGCGCGACTCCGGTCCTGAGGACCGCTTCACCATTTCTCGCTTCCCCGAGTCCATTCAGACTGATGTTGAGCTGCTGAAGCTGCTGGCTGACGCAGGTATTGTCTACGGCGCTTCGGTGTCCGTGGTTGCCGGCCAGAACGATGACGTGATTGTTCACGCCGACGGTGAAGAAGACACCCTCTCCCTGGACATGGACGTGGCAAACGCGATTGTGGTCAAGCGCGGCGGCAACCTCTAAGCTCTAGTTCTGAGAGTCCGCTAACCCAGCTCACGCTTTAAACGGTGGTATCGCCTCCCTTGGTGGAGGCGGTGCCACCGTTTTTGTGTCTGCGGCGGTTTATATGGTCTTACGGTGGGATTCGGGTTGAGGCGCCTAGCGGGCGGGGTGTTTCAGAGTTTGGTCGCGTGCGCGGGCGCATATACTCCTCTCTCAAAGTTTTAGCAACTGCGCTCGAGTGCATTTTTCGTGTTTTTCGCTTAAATCTGAGGTTGAAACTGAGGGAAACGCCGGTATCTGAGCCATCTCTGAGAATGGACATTTAAGAGACGAGGCTCATTTTTAAGAGTTTTGAACCCTGTCCTTAAGGGGTGGTGGTGCCTTAAAAGCGAATGTGCATCCTTGTGAAATGCCTAGTCAAGCGCCTTAAGTCGCTTAAGCTCCCACAAATAAACGGGGGTCTAGTCGGTCCAATCCACTCTGTTCCGCCGGGGGTGAAAGCCCGGAATTTAAGACCGAAAGAGGTGACAACTGGGAGTTTTCTGTGTATTCTCTTTTCTGTGCCCAAATCCTAATCGTAAGAGGGCACCGTCGAAGCGGTTCCGCTGAGTTCTGCCAACGCTTCGATGAACGTCTACCCAATATGGCAGAAGCGGGGGACCCAATCCCCAAGCTGGGATACGGCTTCTCAATCGAGAGGCCTCGGGGCTAAGTCACTTCGGTGGCCGAGCGAATCCATGCTCGAGCCCGACAGCTCACCTCGTCAGGCAATGGAGGAATTACCAATGGCTAACAAGATCGTACGTACCGCAGGTGCAACCCTCGCAGCAGGCGCAATCCTGCTCGGCTCGACCGTTCCCGCGAACGCATTTGCACAGATCCCCGCTGCTGCTGATCTGTCCTACGACTACACCAACTACGAGTTCGACTACACCAGCTACAACACCCCCGCAACCACCTACGTTGCACCCCAGGCTCAGGCACAGCAGGCCTACGTTGCTCCCGCAGCAACCGAGGCACCCGCTGCTCCCGCAGTTGAGACCTCCTACGTAGCACCCCAGGCTGAGACCCAGCAGGCTTACGTTGCACCCGTTGCAGCTCCTGCACCCGCTGCTCCCGCAGCTTCCTCCGCTTCCACCGGTAACGCATCCCGCGACGCAATCGTTGCAACCGCAATGAGCGGCCTGGGTGGCGCATACGTTTGGGGCGGCAAGACCTTCGGTGCATGGGACTGCTCCGGCTTCACCTCTTGGGTTTTCGCTCAGCACGGCATCAAGCTGACCGCTTTCACCTACGCAATGAAGAACGAGCTGCGCCCGACCTCTAACCCCCAGCCCGGCGACATCGTCTTCCAGAACGGCTACAGCCACGTTGGTATCTACCTGGGCGACGGCAAGATGATTTCCGCTCTGAACCCCACCAACGGTACCCTGGTGCACCCCACCTCCTGGATGTCCGTTGACGGCTACTACACCGCTCTCTAAGCCTTAGCGCATAGAAGCTGGGTCTAGCCCAACATACTTCTCAAAAGGCGCCCACCCCGCACGGGGTAGGCGCTTTTTGCGTACCCAAGAAGTCCCGCAAAAATACCGCCGAGCGTGCACCTTAGGACGGGTGCGTTCTCGGCGGTATTCGTTGGGGGTGCTTCTCTACGGTGTGAGACTACGGCGCGAGAGCCTGCAGAAGCTTCTGAGGGTCCTGCTCCCACTCGGTAAGCTCAGGCCGCAGGTTAGTCCGTGCCGGCTCCTCCCAGAGCTTATACGCCTGCTCGGAGAGGAAGATACGCTCGCGCTCCAGGATGGAGCGCAGGAAGGTCGTGCGGCCGGTACGGAACGCCTCATCGTCAAAATGGGAGTACTCGGTACGCACCCCGCGCAGGTAGCGGCGGTAGCGCGCCGGTTCTGCCGCAAGAATTGCCATGTCGGCGTCAAGGAAGAACTCAATATCCGTTACCGCGTAGCCTGCCGGTAGTTCGGCAGACTTGGGCAGCTCGTGGGTTGCCGTGGCACGCACCAGAAGGCGCACCATCTGCAGCTCGTGCCCGCTCAGCAGGCCCGCGGTCACCAGTGGCTCCAGGGAGGCACTTGCGAGCTGCTCGCTGCGGCGCTCATCCTCACCCGGCGCGCCCTCGTAGACTGCGTCGTGGAACCACGCCGCCAGAACCGGCGCCAGGGGAGTAGCACCCTGCGTGCGGTGCGCGTACAGGCAGTCCAGGTCGGCGAGCATCTGCGAAAGGTGCCCGCTGTGGTGGTAGGCGCGGCGCGGCTGCTCCCACGCCTGCAGCAGGCTCTCACCCAGATCAGCTACCTGAGCACGCAGCTCGGAGGATACCTCCAGACGCGCAAGACGGGGCGCGAACGCCGCCTTCCAGGCGCGCAGCAGGCGCGGGCGAATCTTCTCGGGGCGTTCCTTGAGCGGGATGCGCAGACCGCTCGCAATGAGCGTGCGAGTCAGCTCCGCGCCGCTGAGCTCAACCGCGCCCGCCCGCACCAGCTCATCGTAGAGGTGTGCCGGCACATCGTAATGGTCGCGGTCGAAGGCGCGCTCGCTAATGCCCGCCGCCGCGGCGAACTCGTGCAGTTCCGTCAGGGACACATCGGAGATGAGGTGCGAGAAGACGGTGCTGTGTGCGGGCCAGGTGGGCGGGTCAATGTAGATGCTCATTCGTACATTGTAGGAGCGGTTCTGCCGCCGGGTGCGGGTGTCTTCGAGCGGTGAACACAGACGGTGAACACGGGTTGGGACGCCGGGCGGGCAGGGCGCGGGCGGGAACATAGGCATGGCTGCTGGTGGCTTCTAGGGTCCCGTGGCGAACAGTCGTGCGGGGTGCTTTATACTGGATAGGTACGCCCTCGTAGCTCAGGGGATAGAGCACTTCTCTCCTAAAGAAGGTGTCGGACGTTCGAATCGTCTCGGGGGCACACAGAACCGGTAGTCACGCCGGTACGAGAAAACCGCCCGTTGCTTGCGTTAGCAGGCGCGGGCGGTTTCTCTGTTTCTGCACGTAACGAGTACTCAAGAAAACACGTTATAGCTGAGACAGGTCAATCTTGCCCATCTGCAGGATTGTCCGACGAGTGGCTTCGTCCGCCATCAGCTCAGCAATATTGCTCGGGACAACCTGCCAAGAAATACCCCAACGATCTACACACCAGCCGCAACGCTCCGCCTCAGGCACCGCGGAGAGCAACTCCCAGTAGCGGTCAATTTCCTCCTGGTCGCGGCAGGAAACAACGACCGAAACCCCTGGCGTGAACGTGAAATCGTGGAAAGCACCAGAATCGGCAGCTGCCAGCCATGTGCCCTGCAGGTTAATGTCGGTGAACATGACCGCATCCGATCCGAAGGGGGTGCCCTCTGGATAGTGATACAGGGTTCCGCGGCGGGCATCGTCAAAGATAGAAAGCCAACTGTTGGTGGCTTCTTCTGCATTGCCGTGATTCGTACCGCCAAACATGAATGAGGGGATGATGAAGGGGCGCGGGTCGCCCTCGGGGTTGGTGAGCATCAGCTGCCAGGTCATACCGAAACGGTCGCGGACCCAGGCGTAGCGAGGAGAGAAAGGGTACTCGCCCAACTCCATGAGTACGCCGCCACTGCTCAGCTTTTCGTAGAGCTCATCAAGGTAGGCGCGCGCCTGCTCTTCACCGCCGAATAGGAGCGGGTCAAAGTTCAGAATGCAGCTGATGGACTGGTTCGGGGTGTACCGGTCGTCACCGTTGATGAGCGTGAGCTTGAAACCGTGAATGCTGATAGTCGCCGTAAGCCCGGGAACCTGCTCGGTAATGGAGGCGTTGCGGAAAACCTCGGTGTAGAATTGCGCGGCTTCATCAGCGGTGCCGTTGCACCACAGGGCGCATGACAGGGTGGGGGTTGCGGTCTGAGTCATGCGGTCATCCTAGCACGGGGAACCTTGGATACAGGCGTGTAGCTGCCGGCGGGAGATAAGCGGTGGGTAACCGAACGGGTGGGAGCGGGGGAGTAAATGCGGTAGCATGGAATATCGAACGTGTATTCTAGGCAGCGAGGTAGACGATGAGCGACAAGCCCGAACAGCAGAAGCAGCCCTTCACCGAACAAGACGGCCTCTTCGCCGCCGAACTCGTCACCCCCGCAGCGCCGGCTGACCCTGTGCTGGTGGACGAACCGCCCTTTGACCCGTACTATGATGTACCCCCAGCCGAGGACGACTACTACGCGCCTCCCATGGATGCCGCAGTGATGGATGCTCCGGTGATGGAAGCGCCCGCACAGGACGTACCCGTCGCCCTGCCCACCGGCATGCCCGCCTACAGCGCCCCTGCTACCAGCGCGCCCGCACCCGTTTCTGAACCCGGCGTGCCCGCAGTCTTCACCGCCGCAGACCCGCTTGGTGACTTCATGCCGCCCGCCTACCGCGTCGGCGGATACGGCGAGGACTTCGACCCCGCCGACCCTTACAACGAACGTACCCACAGCCTCAACGCTGTGGACCCCACCTCCCTCACCGCGGGGCTCAACGACCGCCAGGAAGAGGCCGTACTGCACTCCGGTTCGCCCCTGCTCATCGTCGCGGGTGCGGGCTCGGGCAAGACCCGCGTGCTGACCCACCGCATCGCCTACCTGCTCGCAACCCACCGGGCGACCCCCGGCCAGATTCTCGCCATTACCTTCACCAACAAGGCTGCCGCCGAAATGCGTGAACGTATTGAGGCGCTGGTCGGCCCGCGCGCCAAGCACATGTGGATTTCGACCTTCCACAGCTTCTGCGTGCGTGTGCTGCGCCGTGAGGCCGCCGCCCTGGGTCTGAAGTCCACCTTCACCATCTACGATTCGACCGACTCGCAGCGTCTGCTGAGCCTGATCATCAAAGAGCTCAACCTGGACACCAAGAAGTTCACCGCCAAGGCAGTGGGCAACCGCATTTCCGCGCTGAAGAACGAGCTGGTCAGCGCTGAGGCGTACGCATCCCGCGTGGCAAGCGATAATCCGTACGAGAAGACCATCGCGCAGATTTACACCGTCTACACGCAGCGTCTGCGCGCCGCCAACTCCCTCGACTTTGACGACCTGATTGGCCGCACCGTCTTCCTGCTGAAGAAGTTCCCCGAAATCGCGAACTACTACCGCCGCAAGTTCCGCCACATCCTCGTGGATGAGTACCAGGACACCAACCACGCCCAGTACCAGCTGGTGCGTGAACTGGTCGGCGCCCACGTGAAGGCGCCGGCTGACCGCGGCCCCTACCCGGACGCCGTGCCCCCTGCTGAACTGACCGTCGTGGGTGACTCCGACCAGTCCATCTACGCCTTCCGCGGCGCGGATATCCGCAATATTACGGACTTCGAGAAGGACTACCCGAACGCCCACACCATTCTGCTCGAGCAGAACTACCGCTCCACGCAGAACATCCTCTCGGCGGCGAATGCGGTCATTGAACGCAACCCCGACCGTCGACCCAAGAAGCTGTGGACCGCCTCCGGTGCGGGTGCGAAGATTATCGGTTACGTCGCCGAATCCGAGCACGCCGAGGCACGCTACATCACCCGCGAAATTGATCGCCTTGCCGATGAGCACGGCGTGCAGCCCGGTGACGTCGCCATCTTCTACCGCACCAACGCGCAGTCCCGAACCCTTGAGGACATGCTCATGCGTGCCGGCCTGCCCTACCGGGTGGTCGGTGGTACCCGCTTCTACGAGCGTAAGGAAATCAAGGACGCGCTCGCCTACCTGCGCGCCCTGAGCAACCCCGACGACGACGTGAACGTGCGCCGCATCCTCAATGAGCCCAAGCGCGGTATCGGTGCCAAGTCTGAGTCCGTGGTGGCGGAGTACGCGAGTGCGAACCGCATCTCCTTCTACGCTGCCGCACGCCAGGCCGCCGATATCCCCGGCCTGGGCGCTGCCGCCGTGAAGAAGTACGCCGAGTTCGTGCGCCTCATGGATGACCTGGCGCAGATTGCTCGCACGGAACCGGCCGCAACCTGCCTGGAAGCGGTCCTGGAGCAGACCGGGTACCTTGCGGCTTTGCGCGCCTCCAAGGATATTCAGGACGAATCGCGCGTGGAGAACCTCTCCGAGCTGCTCGACGCCATGGTCGAGTTCGAGACCGAGAACCCCGGTGCCGACCTGGAGCAGTTCCTCGAACATGTGGCTCTGGTCGCCGACGCCGACTCGATCCCGAACCGTCCCGCCAGCGCGGAGGGTGAGAACGCCTCCGCCGCGCAGATTGCCGCCGAGGCAGCTGAGGCGAAGGCACAGGGCATGGTCACCCTCATGACCCTGCACACCGCCAAGGGCCTGGAGTTCCCCGTGGTGTTCCTGACCGGCATGGAGCACGGCCTGTTCCCGCATCAGCGTGCCCTGACCGACGAGAAGGAAATGAGCGAGGAGCGCCGCCTGGCGTACGTGGGTCTGACCCGCGCCATGGAGCGCCTGTACCTGACCCGCTCTGAGACCCGCACCATGTGGGGTAAGAGCCAGTTCAACCCGCCTTCGCCCTTCCTGGAAGAGATTCCGGAGGAGCTCATCGAGTGGAAGCGTACCGCCGGTTTCTCGGGCTTTGGTGCCTCCGGTATGGGCGCGTATGGCGCTCGCGGCGGCGGTTCCTATGGCGGCAGCTCCTACGGTAGCTCGTATGGTGGCGGCTATTCGGGTGGTTCTCGTTCTGGATACGGTTCCGGTGGCTATTCGGGCGCCTATGGCTCGGGTGGTTACAGCTCCGGTGGCTCGCGCGGCTCTTACGGCCCCTACGAGTCTCGCCCCGCACGCCGTTCTGAGCCGTCCACCGCGGATATTAACGGCTCGGCAAGCTACGGGTTGGCGGCGGCTGCCGCCTCCTCGAAGGTGACGAACCGTTCCCGCGTGCACCAGAGCAAGGAAATTCCGACTCTGGCGGTCGGCGATACCGTGCGCCACACCAAGTTCGGTGAGGGTCGTGTGCTCGCCGTTGAGGGTAGCGGCGATAAGACCGTGGCGAAGGTTCGCTTCGGCTCGGAGGAGAAGCGTCTGCTGTTGCGTTACGCGCCGCTGGAGAAGGTGAACTAGCGCGCCGGGAGTGAGAACCTGGCAACGCCGATGGAGGGGCGGGTACCTGAGGGTGCCCGCCCCTCTTGTGTGCGCTGTACCGGGCGTGTTGTCCGCCTGGTGAGAAAGGCCCGGATGCTCTTCTGCGCGCGGCGGTAATGTCGCGTTTTCGCCGGTATTTCGCGGCGGATGGGGCGCCGCGTGCTCGGGTTAGTTACCCGGTACGCAACCTTTGGGTAAAACGTACCCAAAATATGTGTGAGCTGAGTCGCTAAAATCTCAGATTTGGGGCTCTGTGAGTGCGAGCTCACGCCGAATCCGATAGAGTAGAGACGAGAGAAATTCCCCGCGTCAATGATGCGTGTGCGCCGGGTGCGAGAGACCCCTATCGCACCGTACCGGCCGCATGGGGGAACCTCCTCTAATGACCAGGCCGAGTGCACCAGTACTCGGCACCACTTCGAAGAAGAAGGACACCTGTGGACCTTTTCGAATACCAGGCGCGCGATCTCTTCGCAAAGCACGGCGTACCCGTGCTCAAGGGCATTGTTGCGACCACCCCTGAAGAAGCAAAGGCAGCAGCTGAGGAAATTGGCGGCCTGACCGTCATTAAGGCTCAGGTTAAGACCGGCGGCCGCGGTAAGGCTGGCGGCGTTAAGCTCGCAAAGTCCCCCGAAGAAGCTTACGAGCACGCTAAGGCAATTCTCGGCATGGACATCAAGGGCCACACCGTTCACCGCGTGCTGGTCGCTGACGGCGCAGACATCGCCGAAGAGTACTACTTCTCCCTCCTGCTGGACCGTGCAAACCGCTCCTACCTGGCAATGTGCTCGGTAGAAGGCGGTATGGAAATTGAGCAGCTCGCTGCTGAGCGTCCCGAGGCACTGGCAAAGATTGAGGTTGACCCGCTGGTTGGCCTGGACCAGGCTAAGGCTGAGGAAATTGCTAAGGCAGCAGGTTTCTCCGCAGAACTGCAGGAGAAGGTTGTTCCCGTTCTCGTCAAGCTGGGCGAAGTCTACACCAAGGAAGACGCAACCCTGGTTGAGGTTAACCCCCTCGTTCTGACCCCCGAGGGCACCATCCTCGCCCTGGACGGCAAGGTCTCCCTGGACGACAACGCAGAATTCCGCCAGCCCGAGCACGAGGCTCTCGTGGACAAGTCCGCTGAGAACCCGCTGGAAGCTAAGGCAAAGCAGTTCGACCTGAACTACGTGAAGCTGGACGGCGAGGTCGGCATCGTTGGTAACGGTGCAGGTCTGGTTATGTCCACCCTGGACGTCGTTGCATACGCTGGTGAGAACCACGGCAACGTCAAGCCCGCTAACTTCCTTGATATTGGTGGCGGCGCATCCGCTGAGGTTATGGCTGCTGGCCTGGAAATCATTCTGGGCGACGAGCAGGTCAAGAGCGTTTTCGTGAACGTCTTCGGCGGCATCACCGCATGTGACGCAGTGGCAGACGGCATTGTGAAGGCTCTGGAGATTCTGGGCGACGCAGCAACCAAGCCCCTGGTTGTGCGCCTGGACGGCAACAATGTTGCTGAGGGTCGCCGTATCCTCTCCGAGGCGAACCACCCGCTGGTTGTTCTGGCTGAGACCATGGACTCCGGCGCTGACAAGGCAGCAGAGCTCGCTCACAAGGCGTAATCGCCAGCAAAGGATTTCAAGGAAGTAATATGTCTATCTTTGTGAACAAGGACTCCAAGGTCATCGTTCAGGGCATCACCGGTGGCGAGGGTACCAAGCACACCGCACGCATGCTCGCAGCAGGCACCAACATTGTGGGCGGCGTGAACGCTCGCAAGGCTGGCACCACCGTCACCCACAAGGCGAAGGACGGCTCGGACATCGAGCTGAACGTGTACGGTTCCGTAGCTGAGGCTATGGAGAAGACCGGCGCGAACGTCTCCATCGTCTTCGTTCCCCCGGCCTTCACCAAGGCAGCAGTTCTCGAGGCTATCGAGGCTAAGATTGGCCTCGTCGTTGTCATCACCGAGGGCGTTCCGGTTCAGGACTCCGCAGAGTTCTGGGCAGCCGCTAAGGCATCCGTGGACGAGAACGGCAAGCAGATCACCCGCATCATCGGCCCCAACTGCCCCGGCATCATCTCCCCCGAGGAGTGCCTGGTCGGCATTATCCCGGCGAACATCACCGGCAAGGGCAAGATCGGTCTGGTTTCCAAGTCCGGTACCCTGACCTACCAGCTGATGTACGAGCTCTCCGACATTGGTTTCACCACCGCTATCGGTATTGGTGGCGACCCCATCATCGGCACCACCCACATCGACGCTCTGGAAGCTTTCGAGGCTGACCCCGAGACCGAAGCAATCGTCATGATTGGTGAGATTGGTGGTGACGCTGAGGAGCGCGCCGCTGAGTACATCAAGGCAAACGTGACCAAGCCCGTCGTCGGTTACATTGCGGGCTTCACCGCTCCCGAGGGTAAGACCATGGGCCACGCGGGCGCTATCGTCTCCGGTTCCTCCGGTACCGCTCAGGCGAAGAAGGAAGCTCTGGAAGCAGCAGGCGTGAAGGTCGGTAAGACCCCCTCCGAGGCTGCAAACCTGATGCGCGAAATCTTCGCAGCGAAGTAAACAGCATAGTATTGCGGCAGATGCCGGTAGTCCATGAGGCTACCGGCATCTGTGCTTTTAACGCCCCGCTACCGCCCGCAAATATTGCACTAGAAAATAAGATTGTGCACATAGTGCCACAAAAATATGTAAGTCCGACCATAACCTTTGTATACTGGAGTGCATTGAGCCTAGTCAGAACCATTCTGAGTGGCTCCAAGAAACACCAAACACTCACAGGAGATCACCACACTCATGACCCAGCCCATCTCTCGCCGCGCCATCGCCAAGGCAGGCGTCTGGTCCGCACCCGTCGTCGCAGCCTCCGCAGCCGTTCCCGCATACGCCGCATCCAAGGAAACCCCCGGCGTACAGTACGGCGTGTACGTCAGCGTGCAGAACAACGGCGGCTACGTCGGCTACGCATCCTCCAACAACACCGGCACCATCAACCCGGCAACCCCCGAGGCGCACTTCACCGCCTCCACCACCCCCGACTCCGACATCAACTGGGACGACGCAACCTCCAAGCCCAAGAGCGCAACCTACGTCAACGGCGAAGGTAAGTTCACCCCCGTCACCAACTCCCAGACCGGCGCAAACGGCGCGTACATGTCCTCCAGCGGCTTCTGGTGGTCCGTGCCCACCAAGGACACCGCAACCGGTACCGGCTACATCCCCGGTAGCAGCGTTACCCTCGCGGCCGGCGCAACCTTCGTGACCGAGGTCGAGTACACCGTCTCCGCTAAGGCTCAGTCGCTCCTGAAGCTCGGCAAGATCAACGGCCAGTCCTGGAGCCCCTCTAGCCGCCAGCTGACCGGTAAGACCACCGAGCTGGTCGCATCTGCAGGCCAGGCAAAGTACCTGTCCGTCGCACAGACCGCCGGCACCTGGACCGCAGAGGTCCCGACCATCACTCAGAACTCTGATGGCACCTACACCTTCAAGGGTCGTATCGTCTACACCACTAGCAAGGCGTACACCATGAAGCAGTCCGGCACCAAGTACTACAGCCAGACTAACTTCATGCCGGCGCAGCTGCGCTTCCCGGCAAATGACGGCTGGGTCTCGTACAAGCAGACCTCGACCGTGCAGGTCGCTAACCTGACCTACTCCGGCAACGGCGCAAGCGGTTCGGAGAGCGTTTCCGGTCAGGCAACCACCGCGCAGATCAACCCGTAATCGGGCTAACCCGTAAGAGCTTCGGGTAAAGGCATACGGAAAACCCCCGGCGGATGAGTTCAACTCACCCGCCGGGGGTTTTCTATGCTCAGGTTGCGGCACTCACGGGGGAGTGCGGGGCATACCTAAGCGGCTATATAGACTTGTCTAAAGCTTATTCATGAAGTGGAATTAGCCAACCGTCGTGCCGAACGCCAGACCCAGCAGGTAGGTCACGAACGCCGCACCGTAGCCAATCAGAATCTGACGGATACCGCGCTTGAGCGGGGACGCACCCGAGAGCAGACCCACCACACCGCCGGTGAAGCCCAAAGCCGCACCCACGAACAGCAGGGACAGGATCATCGCACCCACACCCGACAGGCCGAAGATATAAGGCAGAATCGGAATCAGCGCACCCGAAGCGAAGAACGAGAAGGAAGCCGCCGCGGCACCAATATCGGTGCCCAGCGCCACGTTCTCCTCGCGCTCCTCATCATCACGGTGCGACAGCGACGGGTCACAATCGCAATCCAGGTAGCCGAAACGCTCCATCGCGCGGTGATGCGCCGCCTCCGGCTCCATGCCGCGGGCACGGTAAATGAGCTCCAGCTCGTTCGAATCCAAATCCAAATCGTGCGCAACACGCAGAGTCACCTGGGTCGGCTGGGACGCATCTAGCAGCTCACGCTGAGAGCGCACCGACACGAACTCGCCCGCCGCCATCGACAGCGCGCCCGCCAGCAGGCCCGCAATACCCGAGAGCAGAACCATCGAGCTGGACGCACCCGAGGCGGTAATGCCCATAATCAGCGCCAGGTTCGAGACCAGACCGTCGTTAGCGCCGAAGACCGCTGCACGGAAATTACCCGAGAGTTTCTCACGGCCGCTGGTTGCCAGGGCGCGAATAATCTCCTCGTGAATTGCCTCGTCAGCCGCCATTTCCTCGGTAGCGTCCGGATCCTCAGCGTAGGGGGAGCGGGACTCGGCGCGCTGAGCCATCGCCAGAATAAACACCGAACCGAAGTTCTTCGCCAAGAACTGCAACACCAGAGACTGTAGGGACGGGCGCACGTGCACATTCGCGTGCTCGCCGAGCATGTCACGCCAATGCTGCTGGTGACGCTTCTCAGCCTCTGCCACCTGCAGCAAGATTTCGCGGTCGGTGCCCTCGGCACGGCGAGCCAGGTACCGGTAGATGCGCGCCTCCGACTCTTCATCAGCCAGGTAGCGGCGCCAACGCTTAATCTGCGTGGGCGTAGGGTCGGTGACCGCGCTGTGGCGGGTCGGCTGGTGCTCGCCTTGGAGCATCTCGGTCTCTTCGCCGTGCTCGTAGGGTGCGTGCGTGCTCATATCTCTCTTTCCGCCGGTGCGGGGCGCACCGGGCAGCTCCCGGGCGCTCAATCATGCGTTCGATCTGTGTGTTCTGTGTTGACCAGTGAACCACTGTAGAGCACTCCGGACAGAAAATCTAGGACGGCCTAACCCGGTGTTGAAGTTCGCCTCAACGTACTTTGTGATGCCGAGCGGACGAGGAACAAAGGGTTGAGCCGCGCAGGAATGGAGCGCGAGGTGCGGCGCAGATTCGCGCATAAAAAGCCGGGCGGGTGCACCCTCCGTAAAGGAGAGCGCACCCGCCCGGTCTCGTGACTCTAAAAACTAGCGTCTACATGGCTTGCCGCCATGAGTAGGCTGTCGTTGAGGAGTTGCGGCTTAGATGTTGCCTTCGCCGTTCTCCAGGAACGCGCGGATGAACCACTGGAACTTCTCCAGCTCAGCGGTCTGGCCAATCAGCAGGTCCTCGGTGACGGGGTCGGACTCGCCTGCGAAAGCAATCGCCTTGCGGTGAGCCTCAATCACGCGGGTGTAGACGTCGTTCAGGGCGCGCAGGTGGTCGGCAACGCGTGCGCGGCCAACGGGGTAGTCCTCGACGGAGCGCTGTGCGACCAGTGCGCCAGCCAGGCCGTTGGGGGTTGCGCCCAGGGTTGCCATACGCTCTGCGATGGCGTCGACGAACTCGCGGACGGTTTCGACCTGGGGGTCAATCATTTCGTGAACGGCGATGAAGCCGGGGCCGGTCACGTTCCAGTGTGCGTGCTTCAGCAGCAGGTGCAGGTCGTTCAGGTCGTGCAGACGTGCCTGGAGAACCTCAGAAATGCCCTTGCCTTCTTCGAGGGTCAGGCCGGGTGCGGTGTAGTTTGCGAATGCCATGATGGTCTCCTTCTTGATGCTGTGATGTTTTTGGTTCGGTGGGATTTGTGCGCCCCGCCGAATCGTTATTATGAGTAAATCATTTTAAGGAGCCGCTGTCAAGGTTATTTTGAGTAATTCGTAATAAATTGTCATCTGAGTGTCGCGCTGCGTCCAAAAGCCAACACCCAAAGCCCCTGCCTAAAAGCCATACCCAAGCGCCCGCATAGCTCCCTATCCAGGCATGCACAAAGGGTGGGATGCGCGGTATCTCATCTCGTGCATCCCACCCTTTATTGGTGAAGCGTATTCAGTTTTCTATAGAGCTTTCAGCCCGCGAACTACGCGGCTACGCCAGCGCGCGAACCGCCTCCAGGGTCAGTTCCTCATGCTTGAAGCGTGCGGTGCCCAGCTCCGCCGGAACCTCCAACTCGCCCGGCACAACAATCACGCGCATACCCGCCGCGGTCGCGCTACGCACACCCGAAGGGGAATCCTCAATCGCCACACACTGGGTCGGGTTAACACCCAGACGCTCCGCCGCCAAAAGGTACGGCTGCGGGTCCGGCTTGGGGCGAGTGGTCTCATCATTACCGATAATGACCGAGAACGTGCCCTCGGGAGCCGCATCGGCGGTGCGGCGAGCCACGGAAGTGGTCGCATTGGTGACGACAGCCGCCGGAATCTGCGCCTCGCGAACCTCCGCAAGGAAACGCTCAATACCGGGCAAGAACTCTACCGGCTGGTGCGCCAGAGCATCATGCACCTTCGCCACAAGACGTTCATTAATCTCTTCGTCCGGCAGGTCCACGCCGCGCTCGCGCAGGCGATCCAGGGTGAACTGCATGGACAGGCCCAGGCAATCGAGGGTGTCCTGCTCGCTCCAGGTGCCACCGAAATCTGCAGTGAGAGCAACCTTGGCGGCAGCCCATACGGGTTCGGTGTCGACCAGGGTTCCGTCGTGGTCGAAGAGGATGGCGGCGGGGAAGGTGTTCGTAGTCGTCATGCCATTAAGCCTACCGGTTTATTTCTGGGGTGACCGCAGGATGGCGTCCCCAATTGTTACCAAAAAATCTGTGCCCGTGTTCTGGGGGTTCTCGGCAATAGTGAGCAGGGCATCGGCGACGTCTTCACGGGCAATCGTCGGAATGCCCGGAACGCGTTTGACACTCGCCATGTCAAATACCCTCACCCCGCCCCTACCGGGCTTATCGGTCAGCCTGCCCGGGTGCGCCCGCGAAATATACGGCTGATATTCGGTGACCAGGGCGTCCGCCCTAACCTTGTCGGTAAAAATGCCGCGCATGATGACCTTGCATACCAGACGCATGGGCAGGGACGCTGTCCGTACCGTATCACCCACACCGTAGGCGCTCAGCAGAACGCAGTGCTTCACGCCTGCGCCCGTGACCGTCTGCATGACGAACGGCAGGCGCTCCTGCAGGAACGTGCTGTGAAGGAACTCTCGCACCGTGGCCTTCTGTCCCAGGGTGCTCACCATGACGTCCTGCCCGGCGGACGCTGCGGCGAGCCGTTCGGCATCGTTGAGGTCGCCGGGAGTAATCGCGAGGTTCGGGTGGGACCCCAGTAGTGTGCGTGCCTTATCGGGGTTGCGCACGTAGGCGGTGACCGCGTGTCCCCCCTCTAGGGCTTTGCGGGTGAAGAGGCGACCGGTGCGGCCGGTTGCACCTAGAACCAGTATTTTCATGTGGGTCCCCATTCGTGACTGTGATTGTTGTGGGAGCCCGCAAGCGCCCAATCCGGTCAGTATAGCAATGCGGCTTCGGCTGGGGGCGTTCGGCTGAGGCTCTTTCAAGCAGGGTTTTGGCTAGGACTCAGAGCAGTGCGGGGTGAAAAACGAAAAAAGTGGACAAAATTTTTTGAAAACCCCTTGCGAAACATAGTTGAGTGGAGTAGACTCAAGTTATGTAATGCGAGGGGACGTAGGATAGGCCCCTGAATGCACGATACGAAAGGACACCATGGATATTAAGTTCACGACCAAGAGTCAAGAAGTTATCTCCGCCGCTAATACCAATGCGCAAACGGCGGGTAACCCCACTATTGAAACCTCCCACATCCTCAAGGCCCTGATGGACCAGCGCGAAGGCATCGCAGTCTCCGTGCTCAAGGCCGCAGGCCTGGATGTAGACGCCATCTCCGAGGCGGCTTCCGCAGAAATCAAGAAGCTGCCCAAGGCATCCGGCACCTCCGTGCAGAACGCCTCCTTTAGCCGTTCCGCACTCTCCGCCCTGCAGGCCGCACAGACCCGCGCCCAGGGCTTCGGGGACACTTACGTCTCCACCGAAATGATTCTGCTGGGCATCGCCAGCGGAACCGATAGCACCGCTGAAGCAATGCACAAGCATGGTGCTACCGCAGAACTCATTGCACAGACCATCCCCAACGTCCGAGGAGACCGCACCGTGGACACCCCCGACCCCGAAGGCACCTTCCAGGCCCTCGAGAAGTACGGCACCGACCTGACCGCCATTGCTCGCGCCGGCAAGCTCGACCCGGTCATCGGCCGTGACTCTGAGATTCGCCGCGTCGTGCAGGTGCTCTCCCGCCGCACCAAGAACAACCCCGTTCTGATTGGTGAGCCCGGCGTCGGTAAGACCGCCGTGGTTGAGGGCCTGGCGCAGCGCATGGTTTCTGGCGATGTGCCCGAATCCCTGCGCGGCAAGACCCTGATTAGCCTGGACCTGGGCTCTATGGTCGCTGGTGCAAAGTACCGCGGTGAATTTGAGGAGCGCCTGAAGGCAGTCCTCGAGGAAATCAAGAAGTCCGAGGGTCAGATCGTGACCTTCATCGACGAGATTCACACCGTCGTCGGTGCGGGCGCATCCGAGGGTTCCATGGACGCGGGCAACATGCTCAAGCCCATGCTTGCCCGTGGTGAGTTGCGCCTGATTGGTGCCACCACCCTGGACGAGTACCGCGAGAACATCGAGAAGGACCCCGCCCTGGAGCGCCGCTTCCAGCAGGTGTACGTGGGCGAGCCCAGCGTCGAGGACACCATCGGTATTCTGCGTGGCCTGAAGGAGCGTTACGAGGCACACCACAAGGTACAGATTGCTGACTCCGCACTGGTTGCCGCAGCAACCCTGTCCAACCGCTACATCCCCTCCCGTCAGCTGCCGGACAAGGCAATTGACCTGATTGATGAGGCAGCATCCCGCCTGCGCATGGAAATTGACTCCGCACCGGAGGAAATTGACCAGCTGCGCCGCGCCGTGGACCGCCTCACCATGGAGGAGCTGGCTCTTGCCGACGAGACCGATCCCGCATCGGTTGAGCGTCTGGAGGCCCTGCGCAAGGATATGGCGGACAAGAAGGAAGAGCTTGATGCCCTCAACGCCCGTTGGGAAGCTGAGAAGGCTAGCCTGAACCGCGTGGGTGACATCAAGACCCAGATTGACGAGCTGCGTTCCCGCGCAGAGGTTGCACAGCGCGAGGGTAACCTCGCCGAGGCATCCCGCCTGCTGTACGGTGAGATTCCCGCAAAGCAGGCTGAGCTGGAAGAAGCACAGCGCGCCGAGGACACCGCTAAGAGCGAGTCCATGGTCTCCGAAGAGGTCACCGCTGACGATATTGCCGAGGTGATTTCCTCCTGGACCGGTATTCCCGCAGGCCGCATGATGCAGGGTGAGTCCGAGAAGCTGCTCGAAATGGAGAAGCGTATCGGTGCCCGCCTCATCGGTCAGGAAGACGCTGTGGTGGCTGTCGCTGACGCTGTGCGCCGTGCCCGCGCCGGTATTTCCGACCCGAACCGCCCGATTGGTTCCTTCCTGTTCCTGGGCCCGACCGGTGTTGGTAAGACCGAGCTGGCTAAGGCACTGGCTGAGTTCCAGTTTGATGACGAGCGCGCCCTGGTGCGTATCGACATGAGCGAGTACTCCGAGAAGCACACCGTTTCTCGCCTGGTCGGTGCCCCTCCCGGATACGTCGGCCACGAAGAGGGTGGTCAGCTGACCGAGGCTGTACGTCGTCGCCCCTACTCGGTGGTCCTGCTCGACGAGGTCGAGAAGGCACACCCCGAGGTCTTCGACATCCTGCTGCAGGTGCTCGATGACGGCCGCCTGACCGACGGCCAGGGCCGCACCGTGGACTTCCGCAACGTCATCCTGATCCTGACCTCGAACCTCGGTTCGCAGTACCTGGTCAACCAGGACCTGCCCTTCGAGGAGCGTTCCGAGAAGGCTATGGAGGTTGTGCACCAGGCATTCCGCCCCGAGTTCCTCAACCGACTGGACGACATCATTATGTTCCAGCCCCTGTCGGCTGAGAACCTGGGCCAGATTGTGGGCCTGCAGGTCAAGAGCATGGCTAAGCGCCTGGAGGACCGCCGCCTCACTCTGAACGTGACCGACGCGGCCCTGGAGTGGCTGGGTAAGACCGGCTACGACCCGGCATTCGGTGCCCGCCCGTTGCGCCGCCTGGTTCAGCGCGAAATCGGCGACCGTTTGGCTCGCGGCATCCTCTCCGGCGCTATCCACGATGGCGATACCGTGACCGTGGACGTGAACCCGGACGTTGCCAGCGACGGCCTGTCGGTGACCTCCGAGCGCGAGCAGAAGGCTGAGGACTAAACCCAACCGGTTAGCCGGACGGAGCCGATTGGCTCGGCGGGCTTAGCCCGTGGCTGAGTTTGCCAGTTCGAAACCATAAGAAATAGGCTGTGGGGTACCCTCGAAATGGGGGTGCCCCACAGCCGTTTAACGTATTGAGCACAGAGCATAGGAGAAGAATGGACCGCTGGACTGACCACCAGAACTTCGCCGCAGCCGGTGAGCAGCGCGAAGAAATCGCCTCCGTGCACCGTGCCGCGATCCGCTCCATTCAGCGAGTCGTCTCCGAAAACGCCACCCCGCACGACGAGGGGTACGCTGCCGCAGGTATTGCCGAGCTGCTTAAGGCGGGTAAGGTTCTCGTGCTCACCGGCGCGGGCGTGAGCACCGAATCCGGCATCCCCGACTACCGCGGCCCGGGTGGTTCCCTGCACGATCACCGTCCCATGACCTACCAGGAATTCCGCTACGATGACGCCGCCCGTCAGCGCTACTGGGCGCGCTCCTACGTGGGCTGGCGCCGCATGCGCCGCGCCCAGCCGAACCGCGCCCACTACGCGCTCGCCGAGCTGGAGCAGCTGGGTGCCGTGAGTGGTGTGATTACGCAGAATGTGGACGGTCTGCACGCCCGTGCCGGAAGCTCTAATCTGCTGGCGCTACACGGCGATTTGTCCCGTATTGTGTGCCTGGACTGCGGTCAAGACGAGGGGCGCGAAAGTCTCGATACGCGCCTGGACGCGGCGAACCCCGGCTACCTGGCGCGCCTTGAAGACGAAGATTTGCGCGTGAACCCCGACGGCGACGTGGAACTGGACGAGCGCTACATCCGCGATTTTCAGATGGTGCCCTGCCTCGCCTGCGGCTCGACCCGTCTCAAGCCGGACGTGGTGTACTTCGGCGAATCCGTGCCCGCCGAACGTAAGGCACGCAAGGACGCCATGCTCGCCGAGTGCTCGGCGCTGCTGGTGGTCGGCTCCTCGGTGGCGGTCATGAGCAGCTACAAGATTGTGCTGGAGGCCCTGCGCTCCGGCAAACCGGTCGCCATAATCAACGGTGGCCCGGGTCGCGCCGATGCGAAGACAACCTACCTGTGGCGCAGCGGCGTGGGTGAGGCGCTGGAACTCATGCTTGACGAGATTGACGACTAGGTAGCACTGGCACAACTAGGTGGCGCCGGCACGACTGGGTAACGCTGGCACCCGGCGAATTTTGCCGCGCGTGCACTGACCTGTAGTTGACCCATCATTAAGTGCACGAAAGTGCTATTTTGTGTTGCAAGTCATTGCAAATAGCCCCTGGACAGGCGGATACACCCATTACGCGAGGATAAAATGATGGGATGGACATTCGACACACTATCACTCGCTTCGGTGCCACCGCCCTGATTGGCTGCGGTCTGGTGGTCACCGCAATCCCCGCAACGTTCGCTCAGAACGGCGAAGAGTCCGTCACTCACGTCTACTCCGACAAGGCTACTTCCCACATTTCTGAGGTCTGGTACAAAGGTGAAACCCTGAAGGTTACCGGCGAGGGCTTCCTGACTCAGGACGGCACCTCCGGCTCCGTTATCGCCATTAAGCTGAACAAGGGCACCGTCAAGATTGACGGCAAGGACTACCTGGAAGTTAAGGCTGACGAGAAGGGCAACTTCTCCGTTTCTATTCCCTGGCAGGACGACCTGGATGAGCGCATCTCCGTGGACGTCTACCTGCTCTCCGGTTCCCTGAAAGACAACGACACCGCTCGCGGTGGCAAGGCTGCCACCGTGAAGATTGAGGCTCGTTCCGTCCAGGAAGCAACCCCCTCCGCGTCTGCGAGCGCTTCCGCTTCGGTGAGCCCTTCGGCGACCGCGAGCGCTTCGGCATCTACCGTGGTGGCTACCCCCTCCGCTTCTGTTGCGCCCTCCGCCACTCCCTCGGCTTCGGCTACCGCCGCTGACGAGGTTGTCGCCTCCGTGGATGCTGAGATTAAGAACCGCGCCGATGAGAAGGCTTCTGCTACCGCTTCGGTAAGCCCCTCGGCTACCGCATCTGCTTCCGCATCGACCGTTGCAACCCCGGCGGCTTCTGCGTCCGCTACTGAGTCTGCGAGCGCGTCGGCTTCTGCCTCGGCTGCTGCTGATCAGAGCGCATCCGTTGCGAACGATGCGAAGGATCAGCTGGGTGATTCCACCTCCGCTACCGAGCAGGTGAGCGCTTCGGCTGAGAGCACTCGCTTTGCGAACTGTGCAGAGGTTGCGGCTGCTGGCCTGGCACCCATTCATAAGAGCCACCCGGATTTCCGCCAGAAGTTCGACAACGACAAGAACGACTGGGGCTGCGAGGTTATTAACAGCGAGGTCACCGACGGTGGCTCCTCCAACAGCTCTTCGGGTTCTTCCTCCCGCAACTCCGGCGGCCTGGACAACCTGGGTAGCGGCTCCTCCTCTTCGAGCAACTCCACCTCGAGCCGTGCGCAGCGTTCCTCCCTGGCAAACACCGGTGCTTCCAACGCGTTCACCGTAGCAGGTCTGGGCCTGGTGGCTCTGGGCCTGGGTGTTGCTGGCGTGACCGCCGTGCGTAACCGCAAGAACTCCTAAAACTATTGCCGCCACCAGGCGTGTACTGGGAATCCCCTCCTTCTGAATGCTTTTGAACGTTCGGGGGAGGGGATTCTTGCGTTTAACGGGGCGGTTTTTGTGGGCGTGTTGTGTCGGTAGGGTGGCGCATGTACTTGCTGGTTTCTTCAAGTCTCAATTGAGACTTTAGGGGTGCACTGCGGTGTAAAAGGTCTCTATAGTTCAACCATGCCTTCAATAAACCTTCAAGAAAACCCCGGTTTGTGAGTCAGGTCATGGCAAATTGGCGTCTTGGGAGCCGGTATCCCAAGCTTCGCTCGTTAGAATGGGGGGCATGAACATTCGAAACAACATTGCACGCATCGGTGCCACCGCCCTCATTGGCTGTGGCCTCGTTGCTACTTCCGTCCCCGCGACCTTCGCTGTTGAAGGCGCGCCTCAGACCGTTCACACCTACGCAGACTCGGCACAGTTCCTCGCCCCCGACGTATGGGTTGAGGGTCAGGAACTGAACATTGCTGGTGAGGGCTTCAAGACCGCTGACGGCACCTCCGGTTCCGTTCTGGCACTGAAGCTGAACAAGGGCGCCGTTAAGATTAACGGCCAGGATTACCTGGAAATCCACGCTGACGAGGCCGGTAACTTCTCTGCCACCATTCCCTGGCAGGCAGAACTGCACGGTAGCGTTTCCGTTGATATTTACCTGCTGTCCGGCTCCCTCAAGGATGGTGACGTTCCCCGCGGCGGTAAGGCAGCTACCGTGACCATTAAGGTCGCAGAGCAGCCTGCACCGGCTCCCACCGAGGACTCGACCCCCGCTCCTTCTCAGGACCCGACTCCGGAACCCACCCAGGATCCCACTCCCGAGCCGTCCAAGGACGCAACCGCTGAGCCGACCACCGAGGCTCCCAAGCCCGCAGAAGAGACCTCCGCTCCCGCAGTTGAGGACGCTAAGGAAACCAAGCCCGCTGAGGATCAGAAGCCTGCCGAAGAGCAGAAGTCTGAGGACCAGAAGTCCGATGAGCAGAAGTCTGACAGCGAGCAGCACTTCCGTTTCCAGAACTGCGCTGACGTTGAGGCTGCAGGCCTGGCACCGATTCACAAGAGCCACCCGGATTACCGCGAGAAGTTCAACGCTGACGGCGACGACTATGGTTGCGAGCAGGCCGTTGACTACGAGAACTCCAAGAAGTCTGACAGCGTTTCGCTGAGCTCCGGCTCGAATGACAACCTGGGTTCCGGCGACAACCTGGGCTCCGGTTCCTCCAACGCATCCTCCAAGAGCTCTTCTTCCCTGGCTAAGACCGGTGCATCCGACGCGATGACCGCTGCTGGTCTGGGCCTGATTGCTCTGGGTGCAGGTGGTGCAACCATCGTGGCGACCCGCATGCGCAAGAAGGCTTAATAACGCCTAGTCGCTAAGCTTTTAGCTACTTTTATGGGCTCCCTCCGTATCGGAGGGAGCCCATTTTTTGTGCCTTTTGAGGCTGTTAGGGGTGCTGGGAACGGCGCGAAAGAAGCAAAAAATTATGGACAAATAGCGCTACCGACAAGGATGTTTATCGGAGACGCACAACACTTATGTCTAAGTTAAGGCGAACACAGGGTAAACACAGACTCGCACGGGAATCTAGATACTACCAAGAACGCACAGCCCGGAACTGAAGAACAGACAGCGACGAGCACAGCGAATCTCACGACACGACATCTGGAGCACCCAATGAACATTCTGACCATGGCACTCGCCGATGCTATAGCCATCGCAGCGCTCTGCACCCTCTACATGGTGCGGCACCGCAACCGCGAACTGATGATCTCCTACGCGGTCATCAACGCCGGCATCTTCACCGTCTCGGTGGCGCTGGTATCCGCCGGATCGAACGCATCCGCTATGGGTATGGGCCTCTTCGGTGTCCTGTCGATTATCCGACTGCGTTCCACCGCCCTGAGCCAGCGCGAGGTCGGCTACTACTTCGTAGCCCTCTCGGTCGGCATGATCGCCGGTGTGAACATCAGCCCGGCGTACATCGCCTTCGGCCTCATGGCTACCCTGGTCGCCCTAATCGCGATTCTTGACTCGCGCAGCGCCCCGATTTCTACCGAGCAGACTCAGACCGTTACCGCCGATCGCGCAATCAGCGATGAGGAAGAGCTCAAAGCCTACCTGACCGCTCGCCTGGGTTACACCGTCACCTCGGTCAAGGTAACCGAGCTGGACATGGTGAACAACCTGACCCGCGCCACCGTCACCTACCAGCCCAAGGAAACCACCGAAGGCGGCACCCCCGCAGCGGTGGAGGCGGTAGCACCGCAGATGACCGCAACCCGCCAGCCTGTAGCAACTCAGCAGGTGGCACCGCAGATGACCCGCCAGCCCGCGGCAACTCAGCCGGTAGCACCCACCGCCGAGGCGCACACCACGCTGGATACCCGGTTGGTTCCCCTCCAGCGCACCCCTGTAGGTAAGTAAGAACGCCGGTACAAAAGCCTCCGATTCACTCCGACCGCACAACAACCCCGATACCCACGACACGCCGCCCCGGCGCACAGCCCAACGCACAACCCAGCGCATAGGGGCGGCACCCCAGAAGGACAAGACCCATGACTAACGCAGCCGCAAACATCATCCCCGCAGAGTGGAAGAGCATCAGCCTCGAAGCCATGAACGAGAAGGCAGCCATGCAGACCCGCGTGGACCGCAAGTACATCGTCGACGCAGACACCGCCGCGAAGGTACTGTCTACGCTCGACGCAGACGCCTCAGTCATGGACATCAAGGGCCAGCGCGACTTCGCCTACGACTCGGTCTACTTCGACACCCCGCAGATGCAGAGCTACCACTCGGCAGCCTACAGCCGCGACGACACCTTCAAGATCCGTACCCGTAGCTACCTGGACTCGAAGCTGACCTTCCTGGAGGTCAAGACCGACGGTGAGCAGGACATGACCGTCAAGAAGCGTATCCCGTACACCTTCGAGAACCGCGATCAGCTCACCGCGGAAGGCCATGAGTACATCACCGCAGCACTCGGCGATATCCTCGCTGGCCCCGTGCACAAGCTGGAGGCGGTTCTGACCACCGGCTACCGCCGTACCACGGTCTTCCTGCCGCAGAGCGAGAAGAACCCGGTCGCCTCCCGTATGACGGTAGACACCGACCTGACTTGGACCCCTCTGTCCGAGAATATCCTCATGGCGGGCGTGAACTACCGCAACTTCCACGGCAACCTGGTCGGCACCACCTACGGCCTGCCGAACGTGGTCATCATCGAAACCAAGTCCGGCGTGGAGCCCTCCGTGGCAGACCAGCACCTCTGGGATGCGGGCATCACCCCCGCGAAGATTTCCAAGTTTGCAACCGGTATGGCGGCGTTGAACCCGCAGCTGGCAAGCAACAAGTGGGAAGAAACCCTGAAGAACTGGATGCACCTGGAACCGGTCGACGGCACCCGCCTGAACGTGGACGACATGACCGAAGAGGATTACCAGAAGCTGCTGACCGAGCATTTCGCAGCCGCCTAAAACGGCAATCTGGGATGCGCGGGTAGGGTAGAGCACCTACCTTACCCGCACCCCCAGCCCCTCATCTATACCCCCGAACCAAGCACAACATCGGCTTTATTCGCCCCACACAGGCAATAACCGCTCTCACACATATTCACATTTCACATACAACCTGTACTCCCTAAACCTGTGGCGCAAAGCTCTCCGCGAGTAGTCACCAAAACACAAAGGAAAACCCGTGAAAAAGAGCAATATGATCAAGAGCGCAACCTCCATTACCCTCCTGGCAGCCCTGGCGTTGACCGGCTGCTCGGCAACCTCGACCTCGAACGCTAGCGCTTCGAGCGCAACCAGCACCTCCGCTTCGAGCACTTCGGGCACCACGTCGAAGGTGGCAGACTCCTTCTCCACCGACGTGAAGAGCGGCGCGAAGCTCGCCGAGGACACCCACTACTCCGCAAAGGATCTGACCTGGGATTCCTCCAGCGAAGTTACTATCGATCTTTCTAACCCGACCGCGACTGACGGCGTGACCGTCAGCGACGGCGTCATCACCATCACCAAGGCGGGCAACTACAAGCTCACCGGCACCTACGAGGGCCAGATCAAGGTTGAGGCAGCCGACAGCGACATGGTCCGCCTGATCCTGAACAACGCGACCATTACCAACTCCACCGGTGCAGCTATCAACGTTGTTGAGGCGGACGAGGTCGTCATCTACACCGCCTCGGGTACCACCAACACCGTCTCTGACGGCTCCTCCTACTCGGATACCGCCAGCGGTAGCCCCGACGCAGCTATCTACTCCAAGAGTGACCTGACCCTGGCGGGCGAAGGCACCCTGAAGGTTGAAGGTAAGTACGAAGAGGGTATCCACACCTCTGATGGCCTGGTCATTGCCTCCGGCACCCTGGAAGTGAACGCGGCAAACACCGGCATCAAGGGTAAGGACTACGTCGATATCCTGGACGGCACCATCACCGTGACCGCAACCAAGGACGGCATCAAGGCAACTAACGACACCGACGGCAACCGCGGCTGGGTGCGCCTGAGCGGCGGTACCGTGAACATCTCTGCAGGTGATGACGGTTTCAAGGCTGAGCGCGTGCTTGAAATCTCCGGCGGTACCCTGAACATTACCCAGTCGAATGAGGGTATTGAGGCGCAGTACATCAACATCCTGGACGGCACCGTGAACGTGACCAGCTCGGATGACGGCATCAACGCCTCGTACAGCTCCACCAGCACTAGCTCGACCAGCACTACCAGCACCGAGTCGACTTCGACCTCCACCACGCAGACCACCCAGACTGCACAGAATACGCAGACCACCCAGACTGCACAGGGTAACGCTGCACAGGGCGGTCAGGCACCGCAGGGTGGTCAGGCTCCGGCAGGCGGCCAGGCACCCTCCGGTACCATGGGTCAGCCCCCGGCAGGCGGTGGCGCAGGCGGCGGCATGGGCGGTGGCGGCGGCACCTTCGAGGTAGTCGACGCAACCATCAACATCACCGGTGGTACCGTCACCGTGAACGCGAACGGCGACGGCATCGACTCCAACGGTACGGCAACCCTCTCGGGCGGCACCCTGGTCGTGAACGGTCCCTTCACCGGCGGTAACACCTCCCTGGACACCAACGGCGACCTGCTGCTCAACGGCACGACCGTGGCGGCGGCGAACTCCGGTGACATGTTCGAGGCGCCCGCAACCTCCTCCACTAGCGGCTACGTGAAGATCAGCAACGTATCGAACCTGAGCGCCGGCACCACCGTGCAGGTGACCGACTCCTCCGGTACCGTAGTGGCGAACTACAAGGTGACCAACTCCAACACCGCACTGATCCTGGTCTCCAGCTCCAAGATCACCAAGGGCGAGAGCTACACCGTGTACACCACCACCGATAGCGTGGACGCCTCCAGCACCACCCTGGCGTCGAACGCCACCTCGCTTGGTTCTTTCACCGCCAGCTAACAGCTCCTTCACCGCAAGCTAAGCGGTAGGAGCTGCCCTCCCTAAGCTCCGTGCGGGATGTCATGACCCGCACGGTATCCTCTCCGAACCCGGTCTTGTGAGTGAGCCGGTGGGAGAGACACTCGCCCCGCATCGGATGTAGCGATACGTCCGATGCGGGGCTACGTGTTATCTAGGGAGTTGTTATCTAGGGAATGTGGCGTCTGGGGTATAAAAGGCTACCGGTGCAAAATAAAACGGTTGTTCCGGTGCGAAGAAGTGCTTTGATACGCAAAATAGGTGCCGCTGAGCGAGACATTCAGGGCTGAAACAGGGTACTCTATAGTGTAGTAAAGACTGTTGAACGATCCGAGAGCGATGCGCCGCGCGCGCTGTTCGCCTCGGACAGGATGAAAGAGGGGGTCACGCCATGGGGCGCGGCCGTCAGAAGGCTAAAGCAACAAGGCAGGCTCGGGAGATGAAGTACTTCAGCCCCGAGACCGACTACAGCGCACTCGAGCGCGAGCTGAGCAGCGCGAAGAAAACGAAGTCCTCCGATTCGTCCCGCCGTCGCTATGACGACGAGGACGACTACTCGGCATACGCAGAAAAGTACGCGTCCTACGAGGATGAGGCATAAAGAATACGCGGATTGATTCGGTGCATATCGACCGAGTGTATTCGATAGATGATGAACCGGCTTGAGGCCCCGCACGGGGTGCTCAGCCGGTTTTTTCGTGCCCGCAGTTTGTTTCGTGCCCCCCCAATTTGTTCATGCCTGCAGTTTGTGCGGATGCACCCGGATGTGAGCGCAAGGGTGGGCTGCCGGCGGGGGTCTTAACTATGTGGAGCACAAAGCCAATGCACATGTTTATACATAGATATGCATAGAGCCATCTGGTAATAGAGCGTAGTTGGTAATAAAAAAGCTTGAAATGAATAAGCATACATAGCTTCTGCACAGCTTAGTCATGCCTGGCACAGAGAATAGCCCGGCATTCTAGAGACATGAACAACGAACAGAACATGACTCAGAACATTGACCAGACCATCCAGACCGCGGCAGAACAAGCAACCGCCGCACAAACCGCAGCAGAGCAGAAGCTAGCCAAGAAGAAGCTCACCCGCCGTATCTTTATCGGAGGCGGCCTCGGCGCACTCGCCGTAGTCGGCGGCGGCGCAGGCTGGGCGTACAACCGCTACCTGGCAGAGCACACCGAAATCGAGGACACCACCGCCTACGAGGCGGCAGCCGCCCAGGCAAACGCAAGTGCCTCCGGCTCCGCCACGGCAGACCCCACCGAACTGACCGGCGTGAAGGTCAACGGTCAGAGCCTCACCGCTAACGAAGGCTCGATCACCATCACCTCCAACACCACCGGCAGCGGCTCCGACGCGGTTGTCTCCTTCGTGGCAGACATCAAGCTCGACAACGCAACCCTGCTGCGTAGCGCCTTCGCCAACAACAAGTTCGGCCAGAACATTATCGACACCCCCTCGAATATCGCCTCCGAACACAACGGCATCTGGGCGATCAACGGTGACTACTACGGCTTCCGTACCACCGGCATCGTGATCCGAAACGGTGTTGTCTACCGTGACGCCGGCGCTCGCGAGGGTTTGGCCTTCTACCGCGACGGCTCCGTCAAGCTCTACGACGAAACCGCAACCAACGCCCAGACCCTCGTCAACGAAGGCGTGTGGAACACCCTCTCCTTCGGCCCGGCACTGGTCAAGGACTCCGCGGTTGTCGACGGTATCGACAGCGTCGAGGTGGACACCAACTTTGGTAACCACTCCATCCAGGGCAACCAGCCGCGAACTGGCGTGGGTGTGCTTGGCACCAACCACCTGGTCTTCATCGTGGTTGACGGCCGCTCCACCAACTATTCGCGCGGCGTGACCATGCCCGAGTTCGCGCAGATGTTCAAGGACCTCGGCTGCGTCAGCGCCTACAACCTGGATGGTGGCGGCTCCTCCGCCATGGTCTTCAACAACGAGCTGGTCAACCGCCCCCAGGGTGGCACCAAGGAGCGTGGCACCAGTGACATCCTCTACATTGCAGGGAGCGCATCGTGATTATCCTGATACCCGCCTATAAGCCGGACCAGTCATTGGTCCGCCTTGCCTGGGCCCTGCGCGAACAGGACCCGGGAGCCGAAATCCTCGTCATTGACGACGGATCCGGCAGCACCTACGCACCGATCTTTACCGAACTGCGTATCGACGGCGTGACCGTGCAGACCCACCCCTCCAACAAGGGCAAGGGTGCGGCACTGCGCACCGGCATCGCCTGGGCGAAAGCAAACCGCCCCGGCGAGGTCATCGTCACCGCCGATGCGGACGGCCAGCACCTACCCCAGGACATCTTCCGCGTGGGTGTGCGCACCGAAACCGCGGCGTCGGCAGGCCAGAAGAGCATCGTGCTCGGTGTGCGTACCAAGCCCGACCCCAACGCCGGCGAAGAAGGCACCAAGGTGCCGCTACGCTCCAAGATTGGCAACAGCGCAACCGTAGGCTTCTTCGCCCTGGCGACCGGCGCCCGCGTGGCAGACACCCAGACCGGCCTGCGCGGCTTCACCCCGCAGATCCTGGACTGGCTACTGCAGATCCCTGGCGATAAGTACGAGTACGAGTTCTCCATGCTGCTGCGCGCAACCCGCGCAGACGTGGACCTGGTACAGGTACCCATCGTGAAGGTCTACGAGCCGGGCAACCCGACCAGCCACTTTAGGCCCCTGCAGGACTCGGCGCTCATCTACGCACCGCTGCTCGCCTTCCTGGCCTCGTCTTTCCTGACCGGCTTCCTCGTGGATGCTATCGCCCTCTTCATCCTGGTGGGCTTGGGTGCTCCGCTCCTGGCAGCCGTAGTCGGTGCACGTATCATCTCGGCGCTGACGAACTTCACCGTCAACCGAATGCTCATGCACGACGGAGGCGCACGCCCCTCGGCATCCTCCTCGCTGGTGCGGTACGCCGTGCTGGCGGTGGGTATCCTCGCAGCCAATGCGGCTCTGATGGAAACCCTGACCGGCCTGGGAGTATCCCTGCTGGTTGCCAAGATCCTGACCGAGCTGATCCTCATTCCGGTCAGCTTCGCGGTCCAGCGCCGCTGGGTTTTTCTACCCGCCCAGAGTCAGGAAAAGCCGCGAGAAAAGGCGGTGGCAACCAACGCGCCTTCGGGTCTGCGTGCGGTGAGCAGCTACGAGTCCGCTCGCATGGAGGCAGCCGGTATCCGTACCGGTGTGCGCGCCTCCCAGGTACGTCCCTAGCGCTTTCTACCTAGCGTCCAGCTCGCTAGGGGCGTACCCCAAGATTTCTCCCACCCGTCAGTCGTGAGGGTGGGTGGGAGAAGCAAGCTGCCGCATCAGATGCGGCAGCGTTCTGTTCACGAAAAGCCCCCGCTGAGAAAACTCAACGGGGGCTTTTTGTATATATTTGGCCTTTCAGAAGCCTATTGGCTCACCGGCTTCCGAGCTGGCAACATACCGATTACTGACCGGGAATCAGACCGCCGGGAGTAATCAGGAACGGCGGGTTGTGGTTAACAGCCGGGTTAGTCACGTAACCAACACGAGCCGCACGGGTCGGGTGCTTAGGAGCACGCTTCGGCCAGGGCTTCACCTGCGGGTTCGGGTCCTTCTTGCCCTGCACCATAGCCAGCGCGCTCGCAGCGTTCACAATGCCGGAACCGCAAGCGTTCACATCGCAGGTGAGCGGCTTGGAGCTCTGCTTCAGAATCTGCTTTGCACGCTCAGCGGTCAGGGAGGGGTCAACGGACTTCATCAGGGCAATCACGCCAGCAACCTGGGGTGCTGCCATGGAGGTGCCGTCGTACTCGGTGTAGCCCGCACCCTTGGAAACGGTGGTACCCAGATCCACGGTGGACATGATGCTGCTGCCGGGGGCGCTCACATCAACAAGCTTGCCGTAGTTCGAGAAGTCGCTACGCTTACCCTCCTGGTCGGTAGCGCCCACCACGATCGAACCGCCGCAGTTAGCCGGAGCGACCTTGGAGGTGTCCTGACCATCGTTACCAGCTGCGACCACGAGGATCGCGCCGCGCTTGTTCACCTCGGCAATAGCCTTGGAGTAGGTTGCGGGGCAGGTGCCCTCGCCGCCGAGGGAGAGGTTAATGATCTTGGCGGGGTTGGAGTTCGCGGGAACGCCCTCAACGGTGCCGCCGGCTGCCCAGACCATTGCATCCGCAATGTCGGAGTCGTAGCCGCCGCACATGCCCAGGGCACGCACGGGCAGGATCTTGGAGTTCGGTGCCACGCCGACGATGCCGCGCTTATTGTTCATAATTGCGGCGATGGAGCCTGCAACGTGGGTGCCGTGCCAGTTCGACTCGCTTGCCTCAGAGTCCGCGTCGCAGACGCCCGCTTCTTCCCAGTTGCCCTGGTCGGTCGGGTCGGAGTCGCGGCCGTTGCCGTCGCGTGCGATGGAGGGCTCAGTGATGAAGTCGTAGCCGGGCAGAACGTTAGCGTCCAGGTCGGGGTGCTTGACGATGCCGGAGTCAATCACGGCAACGGTCACACCAGCGCCCTGGGTGGTCTTCCACGCCTCGGGGGCTGCCAGGCCCTTGGTGCCGTGCAGGTTCCACTGCTGCGGGTACAGGGTGTCGTTCGGTGCCACAACCTGGTCCGATGCCTGCGCAGCCTTGGCGACCTGAGCCACCTTGGAGGTCGCGGCGCCGCGAGCACGCGCGTTCGAGCGGCGCAGCAGGTCGGGCTCAACGGATGCGACGGAGGGGTTGGAGCTCAGCGCCGCCATGTACTTCTCAGCCTGCTCCGCGGTGAGCTTGGAGGAGAGGGTCACCACGGTCGCCTTCTGAGCGGTGGTGCGTACGTAGCTGGTCTTGACCTTCAACAGCTCGTCAACGCTCTTCACATCGGAGCTGATGCCCTGGTAGAGGGCATCGCTCCAGGTGGCGACCTGGGTGCCTGCGGGGCTTGCCCAGTTGATGCCACCGGCATTCAGTGCGCTGTCGGTGTAGGTGATGACGAAGCGGTTGAAGCCTGCCTTCTGCTGACCGGAGCTGAGGGAGGAGATAGTGGTGTGCGCCTTGGCACGTTCGGCGCCGTTAGCCTTGGCGGGTGCCGCGAAGGATGCGGGGGTGCCCAGGGTCGCGACGAGTGCTGCGGCGGTGCCCAGGCTCAGCGCGGTGCGTGCGATGCGGCGCGCTGAGGGGTGAGTGGTAAAAGACATCGGGGTCCTTTGCGTATGTGAGTGCCGGAAGCGGCAAGTGGGTTGGTCATCCACTCACATAAATGCACTTTTGAGAAAATATTTGCATTCTTTTGCATATTTGCTTGTGAGGAGCGAATAGAAAAAGAAAATGCACATCACTGCATTGATGTGTATTTTTCTCTAAACTCCCGCGTGGGAGTTCTTCGGAAGTAGTTTATGTGGTGAGATATCGCTATCCTAGCATCTTTTCCTATGTATCTAGCGCCTAAAACTCGACAGTGTGGCGTAGATAATGAGATTTTTCTTTCATGTAAATGCAGATAAAGAAATGCCTAGTCGAGATATTCTCGCGCCTTAAAGCAGTGATTTAAGTTTTGCTCATCTTTATATAAAATGAGGTGCATCACATCATATATTTTATTCATAAAGTAACCGAAAAATGGTGCTAGAGTATCTCACGGTGCGTACCCGTGCATGCACATTGTGAAGCCACAACGTAACCCGCACTATGCACCAACACCTCACTCTTCCGTATTCACTCGTACCGAATGCACACCCGCGCCCTCAATGCGAGTCGGCAACGCTGCGCCGCACCGTGCGCACCCGGTACCACTCACCTCAAGGACGTCCATGCTTCGCATTGCTCGCCCCTCGCAGGTGCGCTCCTCACAGCGTTCCCTGCTGAGCTTCGTCACCGCAACCTGCCTGCTCTCGGCAAGCGTCATTCCCGCCGTCGCGGTACCCACCGCGCAGGCAAACCAGCCCAAGGCGACCCAGTCCGCGCAGGCTTCTACCGCCGCGCAGGTCTCCAACACCGCACAGGCCACTCAGTCCGCGCCCGTAGCGTACAACCGCTTCATCATCACCTACACCGATGAGGCGAAGAACGCCGCCTCCACCGACGCCACCGCAGACCAGATTGACTGGTCCGCAGCCGCCGGTACCCAGCAGGCAACCTGGAGCGACGCACTCTATGCGGGCATCACCTCCGACGTGCAGAGCATCGACGAGCTGCTGAACATTAAGACCAGCTACGTCCGCTCCACCGCGCTGGACGCCAGCGTGGTCACCACCTCCGCAGAGCTCACCCCCGCCCAGGCGCAGCAGTACATGAACGCTCTGAGCGCGAACTCCAAGGTTGCCTCCGTGTCGCCCGATATGCGCCGCTACGCCACCGTGGATAACACCTCGGAGCCCGTCAAGATTAACGACCCGAAGATGAACCGCATGTGGTCCCTCACCGGCGAGAAGGGCGTCTCTGCGCTGGAGGCGTGGGGCACCACCCGCGGCAAGGGCGTGACCGTGGCGGTGCTGGACTCCGGCATTACCGCCCACCCGGACCTGGACGCTAACGTGCTACCCGGCTACGACTTCATCGCCGAGTCGGCGTTCTCCAACGACGGTAACGGCCGCGACTCCGACCCGACCGATGCTGGCAACTGGACCGTAGATAACCAGTGCTTCACCGGTTCGAAGGCGACCGCCTCCGACTGGCACGGCACCCACGTGGCGGGCACTATTGCCGCTATCGCGAACAATAACGAAGGCATTGCCGGTGTGGCACCCGAGGCGAAGATTGTGCCCGTGCGCGTTCTGGGCGCCTGCGGCGGCTTCGACTCGGACATCACCGACGGTATTATCTGGGCTGCTGGCGGTAGCGTGCGCGGCGTTCCGGCAAACCAGAACCCCGCCCAGGTCATTAACATGTCCATCGGTAGCGAGGGCACCTGCACCACCCCGTACCGCCAGGCGATTGCTCAGGCGAATAAGCGCGGCTCCATCGTGGTTGTCGCGGCGGGTAACAACAACTTTGATGCCTCGAAGTCCAGCCCCGGCAACTGCGAGGACGTCATCAATGTGGGCGCAACCGATAAGAATGGCAAGCGCTCCTACTTCTCTAACTACGGCTCCCGCGTGGACGTGAGCGCACCCGGTGGCGACCGCCGCTACTGGGGTGGCGGTATTCTCTCCACCCTGAACGCCGGTAAGACTGCTCCCGGTAAGGCCGACTACGCCGAGTACCAGGGCACTTCCATGGCGGCACCGCATGTTGCCGGTATTGTGGCGCTCATGAAGTCGGTCGACCCGAAGCTGACGTATGCTCAGGCGAAGAAGGCTCTGCAATCCACCTCTCAGGGTGTTGAGTGCGACCAGTCCGCGTGCGGTTCCGGCATTGTGAATGCGGCGCGCGCGGTTCAGCAGGTCCGCTCCGACCGTGAGGCTGCCGATGCCGCCGCGGCTGAGGCGGCACGCAAGAAGGCTGAGGAGGAGGCCGCACGTAAGAAGGCGGCTGAAGAGGCGGCACGCAAGAAGGCTGAAGAGGACGCTAAGCGTCACCAGACCCCTGCACCGAAGGTGACCCCGGCGCCGGCTCCGAAGACTAACCGTCCGGTGACCCGCCCGTCCCGCCCGGTGACTCGCCCCTCGTACCCGTCGCGTCCGCGTCACGGTCACACTCCGCGTTACCGTTCCTGGTACGGTTCTTCTGCGAACACCTACCCGAGCAGCGGCTACCCGAACAATGGTTACCTGGGCTTCGCGACCGGTAACCACCGCTAGCCACTGTTACTAGTCGAAACTCTTTTTAGATGCGAAAAGCCCCCGATGAGTTCTTTCATCGGGGGCTTTTCTATGCCCGTAAACCTGCCCGTGAACCGGGGCTGTCTACGCTACAGGTAGCTTAGTGCTGCTCGTCTGCCTCGCGGGGCTTCTGGGCGGGGTTGGTGACTAGCGGTTCGTCCTGAGTGATGGGCTCGGCGTCACCGTTCAGGTCTTGGACCTGGGCATCTTCGGGGATTTCCATGGCGGGCGCGCCGGGAATCCGGTCGTAGTCACCGGTGAGGCTCTCGCCATTGGCTCCTGCCGTGAGAGCTTCTGCTGTCGCCTCGGCTGCCTCGTCGGTGGCGGCGCTGTCTGCAATCTTGGTGTTAGACGCTCCGGCGCTCAGACCCTTAGAAATGACCTTGCGCGGTCGCAGGTAGGTCACCCTGCCGTTCGCGTCCAGGTTTCCAGCCTTTTTCGCCAGGTTGAAGCTGTTGATAAGACCTCGTCCACAGAAGTACTTATCGCACTTGATGCGGATAGGCCTCATGAGGGTGAACGCCTCCTCGACCTGCTTAGTGGTCATGGAGGTGCCGTTGACCAGCTGCTGCGCCAGGAGTGCGGAGACGTGCGGTGCCGCCATGGAGGTGCCGCTCTCGTAGACGTAGGTGAACTTGGTATTATCCGGGCGGTCGAGGCTGTTCACGGACAGGGAGAGGATGTTCTCACCCGGTGCGGAGATGTTGACCCTCGTACCGTAGTTGGAGAACGATGCTCGTGTACCGGCCTTGGTGGTTGCGCCAACCGTGATGACGCCCATGCAGTTGGCGGGCGCGTACTTGGAGGCGTCCGTATTGCCGTTACCTGCCGCGGCAACCACGAGTGCGCCCTTGGAACGGGCGATGTTGATGGCGCGCTGGTAGGCGGCGGGGCACTGGGTTACGGTGCCGATGGACATGTTGATGATCTTAGCGGGGTAGGTGTTGTCCGGCACGCCGTCAACGTGTCCGCCTGCAGCCCAGATGATCGCGTCGGCAATGTCGGAGGTGCGGCCACCGCAGCGGCCCAGCACGCGCACGGGCTGCACGCGGGCGAGGTCGGCGACGCCGACAATGCCCATGCCGTTGTTACCGCGTGCGCCGATAATGCCCGCCACGTGGGTGCCGTGCCAGGTGGAGGTGTGGGCGTTCGCCTGGTCCTTACAGAGGTTGTAGGGTGCGTAGTCGCCTTCATCCAGGGGGTTGGGGTCGCGGCCGTTGCCGTCGCGGGCACTGAGCGGGTCGCTGACGAAGTCGTAGCCGTTCGCCATGCCGGTGACCAGGTCGGGGTGCGGCACATAGCCGGTGTCGAGTACGGCGACCTTCACGTATGCGCCGCGGCGCAGGCGCGCGTTACCGGTGTTCTGAACGCCGGTGGTGGGGTTGGTGAGGTTCCACTGCTTGCTGTACTGCGGGTCGTTGAACTGGAAAGTGATGTCGCCCTCTGCGGCGGGGTAGTTGATGTAGTCGGGCTCGACGGAGGCTACGTCCGGGTCGGAGGCGACCTTCGCCATGAACTCCTTCGCCTCGTTTTTGTTGAGGGTTTTGGAGGTCTGGATGACGGCGTCATCGGTGGAGGTACTGCGCAGGATTTGAGTGTCAACGTTCAGAGATTCACTGGCAACATCAACGGTGTCTTTAACATCATTAGCAATGTCTTGGATTGCATCCCGATTGCCTTCGTTCTGCTGCTTACGCTGCTTGGCTTCGTCGGTGTAGGTGACGATGAATCGGTCGAAGTTCTGCTGGGGGAGCGTGCCGGGGGCTGCCGCGGTGGGGGTGGTGGGGCGTGCTACGCCGTTGCGTGTGAGGGTGAGGGGGCTGACGGGGCCTTCAATCTGGGGCGCTGCCTGAGCTGCTGCCAGGATGGCTTCGTCGCTGGGTGCCTGCGCGAGGACGGTGGGCAGGTCGCCTCCGAAGAGGATGGCGCCGGCGGCGAGCAGGCTCAGTGCCGCGCGTGCGGGGCGCTTGCGGCGGGTGCAGGGGTGAGGAGGTGTTTCGGTGCGGCGTGCGCCGATGTATGGAAGCCTCATCTGGTTCTCCTGATGTAGGTGGTATGCGGACTGTGCGATGCGTACTGGTGTTTCCGTCTGTAGGTGCACGGGGTGCGTATAGGGTTTTTACGGGGCGGTAAAAAGGCCTGTTTTTGGGCGCGCTGAAGTAATGAATGGGGTGAGGGAATAGTGTTTCTTGGACTCTTTTTCGTACCGGAAGAACTCTTTTTTGGACGGTGTGCAACGTACGTTTCTAAGGTATCACTTCAAGGTGAGCTTGAGGGATTTTTGAGGTACTTTTCACGGGTTAATGTGCAGAAAATCAACCCGTGGAGGCTGAATAGTGCCCAATAGTTGAGAGTTTATGTAGGTAAAGCTTGAGGGTTAGGGTGTGTGATGCGGGCTGCGTGGCGCCTCTTGCGAGCCGGGGAGAAAGATAAATGTTTTAACACTATGGTGTAAGCACTGGAATGCATTAAAAATGCAGTTGATAGCAAAAAATAAAAATAGCCTGAAATACGCGCGAAATTAAATAAAAACCCGGTGGCAAAAACGCCGGGCAGCGCGCACCCCCGGCAGCGTGCGCCTCAGGCAATGCGTGCCTCCGGTAGGCACACAAAAACCGGGGCGGCCACCGCATAGGTGACCGCCCCGGCATCAGCAATTATCAGCACCAGTCAGGCTGGCGCTCGCTCACTGCGTGAAGAAGCGTCCTTAGGATGCGTAGGAGCCCAGCAGGCGAACCGCGCCGCCGTCCACGCCCTTAGCACCCTGAATGTAGTCGGCGCTGTTTGCCTCGGGCTCGCCAGCAGCAACAACATCGCCCATGATCCAGGAGGGGATACCGCGGTCGTTCAGGCGCTTGGTAGCAGCCTCAGCCACGGAGGGGTCAACGATAGCAATCATGCCCACGCCCAGGTTCAGGGTGCGCTCCAGGTCAGCCAGGGGCACGTTGCCCAGCGAACCAATCAGGGAGAAGATGGCGGGAATCTGCCAGGTGGAGCGGTCCACGCGGCCCTCCAGGCCCTGAGGCAGAACGCGAGCCAGGTTGGCAGCCAGACCGCCACCGGTCACGTGCGAGAAACCGCGCACACCGCTACCGGTGGTGCCGTCTTCGCCGTTGACGGGGAACGCCGCCGCCAGGTCCAGGCAGTCCGCAGCGTACACGCGGGTGGGTTCGAGCAGTTCCTCACCGATGGTGCGGCCCAGCTCGTCCACCTGGCGCTCCAGGCCCCAACCGGCAACGTTCAGGACCTTGCGGACCAGGGAGTAGCCGTTGGAGTGAATACCGGAGGACGCCATAGCGATCAGCACGTCGCCTTCGCGCACGCGGTCGGGGCCGAGCAACTCGTCAGCCTCAACCAGGCCGGTTGCTGCGCCCGCAACGTCGTACTCGTCTTCAGCGAGCAGGCCGGGGTGCTCAGCGGTCTCACCGCCAACCAGGGCGGTGCCAGCCTGTGCACATGCGCCAGCAATACCGCGCACAATATCAGCGATACGCTCGGGAACGACCTTGCCGGTGGCAATGTAGTCGGTCATGAACAGGGGCTTAGCGCCGCACACGACGATGTCGTCCACGACCATGCCGACCAGGTCGTAGCCGATGGTGTCGTGAATATCCAGAGCCTGCGCGATAGCGACCTTGGTGCCCACACCGTCGGTGGAGGTAGCCAGGTAGGGCTTGCGGTACTTGACCAGCTCGGAGACGTCGTACAGGCCCGCGAAGCCGCCCACGCCACCAACGACGGAGGAGTTGTGGGTCGCCTTGATAGCGCCCTTCATCAGCTCAACGGCGCGATCGCCAGCCTCTACGTCAACGCCTGCGCTCGCGTAGGTTACGGTGGTGGTGTTCTCGCTCATTTAGGATTCCTTCGGGGTAGTGGTAGCGGAGGAGTTTGCGGGGGTGCGGTCCTGCTCGGTGAGCAGTGCTTCGAGGTCGGCGTCGGGGCCGGGGTTGCACATGCCCATGCCGGCATCGTCTGCGGCAACCTGTACTGCGGAGGCGTCGAACTTCGTCTCGAGAGTTTCGGTGCCTTCGCGGGTCTCAATGGAGACAGCCTCGGCGTGCTCGGGCTTGGAGGGGACGGGGCGTTCCACGGTCACCTCTGCCGCCTTACCGGCGAGGGGGCCGCCCTTGCCCTTCTCTTCGGAGTCGAAGAGGGACTTGCCGCGTCGTTCCTCGCTGGGCAGCTCAATCGGGTATTCGCCGGTGAAGCATGCGGTACACATGTTTTCGGTGGGCTGCTCGGTGGCTGCCATCATGCCGTCCTGGGAGATGAAGCCGAGGGAATCGGCACCCAGGGAGGAAGCAATCTCATCCACGGACAGGCCGTTAGCGATCAGTTCCGCGCGGGAGGCGAAGTCAATACCGTAGAAGCAGGGCCACTTCACGGGCGGGGAGGAGATGCGCACGTGTACTTCCTTCGCTCCGGCTTCACGGAGCATACGCACGAGGGCGCGCTGGGTGTTACCGCGAACGATGGAGTCGTCAATCACAACGAGGCGCTTACCCGCCACCACGGACTTCAGCGGGTTCAACTTGAGTCGAATACCCAGCTGGCGGATGGTCTGCGAGGGCTGAATGAAGGTTCGACCCACGTACGCGTTCTTGACCAGGCCGTTACCGTAGGGAATACCGGACTCTTCGGCGTAACCAATCGCGGCGGGAACACCGGATTCGGGGGTAGGCATGACCAGGTCAGCATCGACGGCGTGCTCGCGTGCGAGCTGACGGCCCATTTCTACGCGGGATTCGTAGACGCTACGGCCGGAGATGGTGGTGTCCGGGCGAGCGAGGTAAACGTACTCAAAGACGCAGCCGGCGGGCTTTGCCTCAGCGAAGCGCTGGGAACGCAGGCCGTTCTCGTCGATGGTGATGAATTCGCCGGGCTCAACTTCACGTACGAAGGACGCGCCGACAATGTCCAGTGCCGCGGTTTCGGAGGCGACAACCCAGCCGCGCTCCAGGCGACCGAGCACGAGCGGGCGCACGCCCTGGGGGTCGCGTGCGGCGTAGAGGGTGTGCTCATCCATGAAGGTGAGGCAGAAAGCACCGCGCAGGGTGGGCAGCAGGTCGAGTGCTGCCTCTTCGAGGGAATCGAAGTCGTGCTCCGCCAGCAGGGCGGTGACGAGCGCGGTGTCGGTGGTGTTGCCCTGGGCGAGCTCGCCGTGCTTGGGGGGCTTGCCGCCGTTCTTTTCGATCAGACGCTCGTAGAGGTCTGCCGAGTTGGTGAGGTTACCGTTGTGCGCCAGGCAGAGCGTGCCGTGCGGGGTGGTACCGAGGGTGGGCTGTGCGTTAGCCCAGTGGGATGCGCCGGTGGTGGAGTATCGGGCGTGGCCGATAGCGTGGTCGCCGGGCATGGAGCTGAGGGTGGCTTCGTCAAAGACCTGGGAGACGAGTCCCATATCTTTGTACACGTGGATACGTTTGCCGTTACTGGTTGCGATACCTGCTGATTCCTGGCCGCGGTGCTGGAGTGCGTACAGGCCGTAGTAGGTTAGCTTTGCCACGTCCTCGCCGGGTGCCCAGACACCGAAGACGCCGCAGGCGTCCTTGGGGCCGTGGTCAATCGGATCGAGGTCGTGAGTGAGTTTTCCGTCGGGGCGAATCAATTCACTTCTTTTCGACGTTGGGACTGCGGATGCGTCTGCGCGGGCGCAAGACGGATGTGTGTTTCTGTACTCGCACCTGCCTGTGTGTGCGGTAGCATACACCAGACCCTTAAAAGTGTACCGGGTTTCAGTCTAGACGTGGTGAAGGATACGCTAAATACCTCAGTATGGACGGCTATTAGCGGCTTCTGGCCGCAGAAGGCTACAGAAGCCGCGAAAACTTGGGGCCTGCTGTGTACTTATAGGAGCAGTACCTAGAAGAGCGGCAGCACCTAAAAAAGTGGCAGCAGGGTAGAGAGGTCGCTACGCTCGCCGGAGGCGTCGAGCACCCCAGCGGCGACCGCCTGCTCCCACGAGCATTCGCCCAGCACCAGTGCCGCCCAAACAACCGGTGAGGTTTCCACAACCGAGGGCGGGGTGCCTCGCGTGTGGCGGGGGCCCGCCACGCACTGGGTCACGCCCAGCGGGGGCACACGCACCTCCACGCTATTGCCGGGGGCGAGGGTCGCCAGCTCTTCGAGGGTGAAACGCACAAAGGTTGCGCGCACGGAGCGGGGGAGAGCCGCGAACGCCCGTTCTAGTTCAGCGGGTACGGGAACGGCTTCGGAAGGCTCAGAATCATAGGAAGCGAAGAGTGCACGCACCTCACGCACCGCCGCCATGCCCGCCTCCTCGCTGGTTTTGCGTCGAATCGCCACGACTACTTTCCTTCCGGGGCGCCGGTATTGAGCTCCCCAGTGGTGAAGAGCTCCTCATGTACGCGCAGCTCGCCAACCTCGACCGGCTGACCGTCCACGTATCCGCCGGTCACGGGGCGAACCACCAGCGCGAGCAGGCGCTCGCATTCTTCGGCGCTCAGGTAGCCGCCAGCAACCAGTGCACGTAGCGCTACGGCGTACATGGCGCGGTGGGTGCCGTCGCTCATCTTCACTACCACGGAGGCGCCCGAACGCAGGCCGATGCAGAGCACGCCCTCCGCGCCGCTCTTGACGATTGCGTCCAGTTCTTCGCTGAGCGCGGTATCGGGGTAGCCGGGTGCCTGAATCAGTTCGGGGTAGTCCACCATGGCGGTTGCGACCGTGGAGGCGCGCGCATCCGCCCCGAGATTACGGATTGCCGAACCCAGGGCCGAGTAGGCGCGTGCGGCACCCAGCAGGGAAACCGCGTGCACGGGTGCGCCGCAACCGTCTACGCCGATGGCGGCTACCGGTTCGCCGGTGAACGCCTCAATTTCTTCGGTAATGACCCGCTGCAGCGGGTGTTTGGGGTCGAGGTAGTTGTGCAGGGTCCAGTTCTGCGAGCCTTCTTCCAGGTCGCCGCGCTCAAGCTTGGCGGTGCACGCCCACAGGAAGGCGGCGTGCTTGCCGGAGCAGGGGTGCGCTAGGGCAGTAGCGGCAAGGTTCGCCTGAATCATGGCATGGTGTGCCTGCTTATCGGAGGGGAGCGCGGGCTTGAGCGCCAGGTTCGCCGGGGTGAGCGGGTTGGTTTCGGTGCTGCCCTGGGTGAGTACGTCCTGTACGGCGCGCATCTGCTCGAAGGTGCCGCAGTGCGAGCCACAGGCGATAGCGACCTGGGAACCGCGCAGGGGCGCGCCCGCCTTCATGGAGCCGATTGCCTGCAGGGGTTTGGCGGCGGAGCGCAGGTAGAAGGGTTCGTGAATATCGCCGAGGGCAAGCTGAATTTCGCCATCGGGGCCGAGCAGAATGAGGCGGCCGCGGTGGCGTGCCTCGACAAAGTTGTTGCGGGTGAGCTGTGCCAGTTCTACGTCGAAGGCGCTGCCCTGATTAGTGGTGTGAGTGGTGGCCTGTGAGGTGGTGCTGTTGGTCATTCTTCTAGTTTAAACGGGGCGTATTGCATCGCCCTATTTGTGCGGTGAAAGGTAGCTGAAAACGGGGTTTTATATGTACCTGATAAGCAATGTGAGGAAGCGTATAGTCCTCAAAAGGTTGATTTTATGAGTCACTCATTTTTATAATGGTAGGGTGCTCATCGCGCAGAACACCTTCAAAGGTGGCTCTGAGGCAAGCATCGTGAGCGAGGCACAGCCCGCACGATTCCCTCACTACAGGTAGCCTCCGCATCAACCCTGCGCACCGCATAGGACCGATCGACGTATAGACGTCACCGCCCAACATATATGGCGAAGACCAAGGCAGCGGCATATGAGCTTTTTCTCCACTTACCCACCCCTAAACGGTACGCTGAGCCCTCACGCGCTCGCTTGCCACCCCCACCCTAAACCTCACCCTTAAGGTGAATATGTCGGTACGAAGCCATAGTGTTTAGAACTCGGGGCTTACAGGGATTTTGCACCGTTACTTCCCTCCACTTTTCTAGGTGGCTCATACGGCGCACACAATTACGTAAAGGAGTACATCCATGGCAGAGCAGAACAACACCTCTACCTCCGCACAGAACTCTTCCCCCAAGGGCGGTTTGAGCGCAGAATCTGAATTCCACGCTAAGTTCTTCCCCATCCTGGCCCGTGTTGCTTCTGTGACTGCAGTGCTCATGTACGTCTTCTACTTCCCGCAGATTATCGGTAACCTGAGCGGTCACAAGGGCGACTGGATTCAGCCTCTGGTCGCGGCTATCAACTGCACCCTGTGGGTTCTGTACGGTCTGTGGCGCCCCAAGAAGGACGTTCCGATTATCATCGCGAACGCTCCCGGTATTGTCTTCGGTGGCCTGGCTGCTATTACCGCCCTCATCTAAGGCTTTAGCTTGATTCGGTAGCTTCGGCTGCTAAGCTGTGCGGCTCTTCTCCCAGCGCGCATTCGTATGAATGTGCCGCTACATGAGAAGAGCCGCATTTTTAGTGTGCTCAGCTCACATTTTTGAGAGGGTACCGGGTACCCTAAATACTATGAAGGTTTTGGTACTGGGCCCCGGCGGCCGTGAACACGCTATTATCCGTGCGCTTCTGCGCGACCCTGAGGTAACCGAGGTGCACAGCGCCCCCGGCAACGCCGGTATTGCTCAGGATGTTCCCGTCCACGCAATTGATGCGAATGATCCCGCCCAGGCAACCGCCCTGGCACGCGAACTGAACGCTGACCTGGTCGTTATTGGCCCGGAGGCGCCGCTGGTCGCCGGTGTTTCTGACGCACTGCGTGAGGCGGGTTTTGATGTTTTCGGCCCCTCTGCAGCTGCCGCTCAGCTGGAGGGTTCTAAGGCTTTCGCTAAGCAGGTCATGGAAGAGGCTTCCGTGCCGACTGCCCGCGCCTACGTGGCAACGAACGCCGCTGAGGCGCAGGCGGCACTGGACGAATTCGGCGCACCCTACGTGGTCAAGGACGACGGCCTGGCTGCAGGTAAGGGCGTTGTGGTGACCGAGGACCGTGCTGCGGCGCTGGAGCACGCTCAGGCTTGCTTCAACGCTGGCGGCACCGTGGTCATCGAAGAGTTCCTGGACGGCCCCGAGGTGTCCCTCTTCGTCATCTCTGACGGTAAGAACGTTCTGCCGCTGTCCCCGGCTCAGGACTTCAAGCGCATTTTCGACAACGACGAGGGCCCGAACACCGGCGGTATGGGCGCCTACACCCCGCTTCCCTGGCTGCCCGAGGGCTTCGTACAGGAGGTCGTGGAGAAGGTTGCCCGCCCGACCGTGGCACGTATGGCTGAGCGCGGCACCCCGTTCGTGGGCGTGCTCTTCTGCGGTCTGGCTGTGACCAGCCGCGGCGTGCGCGTTATCGAGTTCAACGCCCGCTTTGGCGACCCGGAAACCCAGGCGGTTCTGGCGCGTCTGCGCACCCCGCTGGGTCAGCTGCTGCGCGCGGCTGCTCGCGGTGAAATTTCTGAGGGTACCGAGCTGGATTGGGATCCCCGCACCGCAGTGGACGTGGTTATGGCTGCCGAGAACTACCCGGACACTCCCCGCAAGGGTGACGTCATCTCCGGTCTGGATGAGGCGAACGCCCTGGAGGGTGTGCACGTAATTCACGCGGGTACTGTCGCATCCGAGGAGGGTGTGCTGACCGCTGGCGGTCGTGTGCTGGCTGTTGTTGCTCTCGGCGATGATTTGGCTGCCGCCCGTAACGCCGCCTACGAGGGCGTTCGCGCTATCTCTTGGGCTGGAGCGCAGTACCGCACCGATATCGCGCTGAAGGCCGTGGAGAACCGCATCCAGATTCCCGCCCCGCGCGGCTAAAACCTAAGGTGACCGGCTTCCCCGCTTGAGGGTGGGGGAGCCGGTCGCTTCTTTGCCACTCGCTTCTTTATTCCTCGCCGTCTCAGCTTTTCCCTGGTTCATTTCCTCGGCTCGGGAGTGCTGACGGCGGCCGGGGCAGGGTGGGTTCTCAAGATTGTGCCGTATTGATGCCCAATTGGCACTATCGGGAGCCGTGCCTGTCGCGGTATTGTAATTACACAGACTTTTTGCATCCACATCACACCACCTCATCAGGAGAAATTCTCATGACTTCTCGTTCTAACCCCGTGGAGATTCCGGGCTGGACTCACATTTATTCCGGCAAGGTCCGCGACCTGTACGTTCCGAATGAGGAACGTTTTGACGCTACCGGCCTGACCGTCAATGATGACGCTGAGCTGCGTGCCGGTTCGGTCATGGTTGTTGCCTCGGACCGTATTAGCGCGTTTGACCGTATTCTGCCCACCGAGATCCCGGATAAGGGCAAGATTCTGACTCAGATGTCCCTGTGGTGGTTTGAGCAGCTTAAGCAGGTTCCGAACCACGTGCTGTCCACTGACGTTCCGGATGTTGTGGCTGGCCGCGCAATGATTTGTCGTTCGCTGAACATGTTCCCGGTGGAGTGCATTGTGCGCGGTTACCTGACCGGTTCGGGTCTGACTGTGTACAACGAGACCGGTGAGATTGCTGGTGTGAAGCTGCCTGCGGGCCTGGTGGATGGTTCCCGCCTGGACACCCCGATTTTCACTCCGACCGGTAAGGCTGAGGTGGGTGAACATGATGAGTTGGTGACCCGTGAGGAGCTGTACGCTGAGGTGGGTCAGCCGGTGGGTGAGCGCCTGGAGGAGCTGAGCCTGAGCCTGTACACCACTGCGGAGAAGATTGCTCGTGAGCAGGGCATTATTCTGGCGGATACCAAGATGGAGTTCGGTACCGATTCGTACCGCGGCGAGATTACCCTGGGTGATGAGGTGCTGACCCCGGATTCGTCGCGTTTCTGGGATGCTCAGCAGTACGAGCCGGGTCGTCCGCAGCCGAGCTTCGATAAGCAGTATGTGCGTGACTGGCTGCGTTCTCCGGAGTCGGGTTGGGACGGTTCGGATAACGTACCGCACCTGCCTGAGGAGGTTGTGGAGAAGACTCGTGCCCGTTACGTTGAGGCGTATGAGCGTCTGACCGGCACGAAGTTCTAAACTCAATTTTTGAGGCTCAATAAGTCTTTGAATAGCTAAAGGGCGGTGCCCCGGAAGATCAGTCTTCCGGGGCACCGCCCTTTAATCGCTAGGCACTTATTGCAGGAGCTCAAGCGGCTGAACCTTCGTCGCCGCGTAGGCGGGCAATGCACCCGCCACGATACCCACAGCCAAGCCGAGGAAAGGAATCCCCAGGATAAGGGGTGGCAGAGATAGCGCCCATCCGTTGAGAAGGCACACAACCCAGGAACCGAGAATACCGAGGATGAAGCCTCCAAGAGCGCCCAGGGCCCCGAGGAGAGCTGCCTCCGCCAGGAAGCTCACCGCCACATCTCGCCGTCCCAATCCCAGGGCACGGTTGATGCCGATTTCCCGGCGGCGTTCCCAGACCGAAATCTGCATGGTCATCACAATGCCGAAGCTTGTCGAAACGATAAGAACCGCCAGGATGATGGTCGTAAGAGCTCGACTGTCCTTTGTCAGGGAAGCACGAAGAGTCACCGGTGAGGGTGGAATCTCAATGTTTGTGTCAACGGGGGAGCGTTGCGGATCAAGTACCTGCTTGAGCTGTTCCGCAACCGTATCTGCGCTTCCAGGGTTCACGATGACGTCCATACCGCGTTGCAGGGTGTGGGCTTGCGGCAAGAAAGTGGAGGTGGTCGGCAAGATAAGAGCGCTACTGAGAGCCGCGTTCTTACCGCCGTCCCGGATAATGCCGAGCACGTAGGCTCGCATTCCGTTGACCTCAATCATGTTCCGCCCGGGCTCAGTACTGACCCCCAGCTCTTTCGCGAGGGCAACCCCCAGATAGACGGTAGGCTCACCGGGGCGTTCGCGGGCAGGCTCCGAAAATTGCCCTTCGACAATGTGCGCGCCTCGTGCTTTCAAACCTGCTTCCGAGACAACTGCGAGGGGCGTCTGTTGGCCCTCATGTCCCGGTCTGTTGACCTGCGGACGCGTTGTTTGCGTATCGATGGTGACTGTACCGGCAGCTTTGACCTCTGGCACTTGGTTTACGCGCCAGAGCAGTTCTTCCTCCGGTATATCCCAGGTCTGCGGCTGGAGGCGCACACCGAGCCGGGTGGAATCGTAGCTGGCTAGCTGCGAGCTTGTATTGAGCGCTGACGACTCGCTGACACCCACCAGCATGATGATGGTGGTTGTTCCCGCGAGCATTGCCAGTACCGTGAGCAGGTTGCGGCGCCAACGGCGGACAACGGCGAGGAGAGCGTAGTGAAGGTTGTTCCTTAGCATCTATCCTCCCCTGACTACTGGTTCTTTGAGCGCTTGGTGGGCCGAGTCTTCGGGACTAGCGAGTTCGGGGCTCACGAGCATCCCATCGACCATGTGTAGCTGTCGGTCGCAACGAGCCGCAATATCGGGCTCATGGGTGATAATGACCAGGCTTTGCTTCTCTTCACGACCGGCGAGGAGCAGATCCAACACCTTGTGAGAGTTTTCAGTGTCGAGGTTTCCTGTAGGCTCATCGCACAGCAGGATGCGCGGGGCGCAGGCTAACGCACGCGCAACCGCGACTCGTTGCTGTTCACCACCGGACATGTTGCGTGGAAGAACCTCCAGGCGGTGCCCCAGACCCACCTGTTCGAGTGCCTGCAACGCACGCTGATGTGCCTGACGGCCCGGTACGCCGCGCATCCGGAGGGTATGAGCAATGTTCTCGGTAGCGTTCAGATGAGCGATAAGGTGGTACGCCTGAAAGACGAAAGCAATATGCTCACGGCGTGCCACAGTTCGCTCGGCGTCGCTGGCGGTGCCCATGTTCTGACCTAGTATTTTCAGCTCACCTTCAGAGGGCTGATCGAGCAGCCCGATGATGGAGAGGAGCGTAGATTTTCCACTTCCGGAGGCGCCGGTAATAGCCACCGATTCACCTTCATGAATGCTGAGGGTTGCGTTTTTTAGCGCCCAGGTGGAGGGCGGAAAGAAACGCGCAATATTGCGGCACTCGATATTAGGTTTTGTTGCGGTAGCGCTCGCGGGGAGGGCACGTTCTGTCTCGTGATGAGGCATTTTAGCGCTCCTTCAGCTTCACGACGGTACCTGCCTTGAGTTCTGCGGCGGGGTTGACGAGCTCGCAGATTCCGGCGGAGCACACACCGAGGGTGACGGGAACGCTCTGACCGTTATCCAGGGTGATGGAGTGCGTTCCGTTTTCTTCGGTTTTGACGGCTGCTTCGAGCACCGCGAGGGCGTTTTCAGCGCCTCGGTTGAGTGTTACGGTTGCCTGAAAACGCGTTGACGCCGTGGTGTTTTCCGGCAAGTCGACTGTGATGGGGTAGCGCTTCCGGGCGGTAGCTCCCGATGCGGAGGTGTCACTGTTAGGTCGCGCGCTGTTCTGCACGCCGTTGGAGGCACCTGCGTTAGCGCCGCCGTCAGCATTCGTTGAGCCTTCGGGTGTGAGGGCTGCGCCTAGGGTGCCTTCGAGCGGGCTTCCGTTGTCGGTAAGAATCTGGACTTTCTGACCCTCAGCGAGTTCATTGCTGAGAGCGCTACCGTCCGCGGAGAGTACCAGACGGTATCCACCCGCGGATAGGGTGCACAGCGCCGGAGTTGAGGTTTGGCCTTTGGTGCCGCAGCTGTTGTCTACTGTGTATTCATTGCCGTCGGCGAAGAGGTATTCAGAGAGCGGCAGGGCGGTGCTGTAGCGTCCTTCTTCGGTTCGGTCAGTATCCCCGGGAGGGTAGTAGCCACGATCCAGGTAGAAACGGTAGACAGCGTTGGCGGTTGCTTCGCCGTAGTTTCCTTCCTCATCCCAGATGCTGTAGCCGAGTGATTCAAGAGCTTCTTGGAGCTGTTTAACGTCATCGCCGCGGGCACCTACGGCAAGGTCGCGGTAGGCGGGGATGCTACCTTTGAACGCAATGATGGGACGCTCGTTAACGGTAGTGATAATTGAGCCGTTACTCAGCCGAGTACTCGCTTTAGCACCGTCCCTGGTCACCACTCCCTGAGGGGTTCCCACGGTGTAGCTTCGGGCGGCTGACACGCTAACTTCTCCCGAGTAGGTGCGGGTAACAGTCTGCGTGCTGATGCGGGTTGTTAGTTGCGCGGCGCGGGACGGCTGCGCGTTGGATTCAACATTGGTGCGTAGCCCCGTATTGAGTGCGTAGATGGAGAACCCACCGGTGATGACGAGCAGAATGACGAGCACTGGAACCAGGTAGGCGCGTACGGTTGCCGTCATGGCGGTGCGGCGGGGGTTTTCTGAACTCTGCTGCGTGTTCATGGGTTCACCTTTCTACGGTGAAATACGGGGCGGAATAAAGGGGTGTATCCTCTGCTCTCATCCGCGGGTGAAAGCGGTTGAGAGCAGAGGATCGGTAGAAAAATCTCGCTAGAAAATGTCCAACGAGGAATCAGCGTTTACTATTTGCCGTTGGCTAGTTGCCCTTGGCTAGTTGCCGTTGACTAGAGATGCGGCACGCTCCTGTGCCTGACGTTCAATATCGCGTACTTCAAGGATGAGCGGCTCATGCTCATTGAGCCAGGTCGCGGCCTTTTCGTAGTAAATATTCTGTGCCTTAGTCAGAATCCCAGTGGATTTCTGGCAGTTGTAGTCGGCGTGAGCTAGGGCCTGCTCTTCCGCGTTGGCTGCTGCATTGGTTGCCTTGTACTTACCCCAGGTTTTCTCTGCGTAGCTGGGAGCATCTCCGAAGTGCTGGATATCTGCGTATCCGCTTTCTTTCATGCAGGCACCGTAGGTGGTGTCATTACGGTAGTATTTCCCCATTTCTTCTACTGCGTTGTTTTTGGATCCGCCCGTGATGAGTTCGTTAACGAAGTTGGTGTATTTGAGGTAGTTTTCTGCTGAGCCGAAGACAGCTTCTGCCGCACGTCCGATGCATGAATCTGTTGCCATGCCGACCTGGGCACCGCTGCTCATGGTGATGGTGATAGTTTTACTGTCTGGGGCTTGAGGGTCGCCCAGGAACGCCTTCTGATATGCCGGGTTTTCCATCGCGGGTGCATTGCTGGAGCTAGCGTTGCCCTGCCGGGTGGACCAGTATCCCTGGGTGGCCGCTTCTTCGTTGGCGAAGTGGGCGCCACTCATCGCAAGTTCATGAACGGAGGCGCCGTAAATAATATTCTGGTTACCGGAGTAGGTGAAGGACTTCTCGCTCATGCACTTTTTGACCTCGTTGACGAGGGCCACGTTAATATCCGGGGAGGGATTCTCGTAGCTTGCCAGGACATTACGAATGTCTTGCTTAACTTCAACGGTGGTGGAGCAACTCGATACGCCCAGGCAACAGGCAATACCGATAAGGGCGAGGGGTGTGAAGGGCTTCTTTGCCATGGACTTCACCTTTCTCAAGCATCATTGATGGGCGAGAACCGGCAGTGATACGAGCGTATCGTGAGGGCTACCTACAGACCTGCTATATGGCGTGAACCTGCGTTTTGTGGGGTAGAACCTTGGTGAGCCGATTACTAAGTA